>NZ_JACIAP010000005.1:0-363008 GCF_014194875.1 Sphingomonas sp. BK481
CCCGTGAACCTGACCGGCCGCTACAGCGCTGGATGATAGCGCGCGGCCGGTCAGCTTCACTACCGCTGAGCTACACCACCACGCGGGACACGACCACCAGGTTCCCTAACGCAGGACATCAGCATGAACCGCGGCTGGACTTCTGCGAACGCCACGCGACGCAAGTTGATCGTGCTGCGTCGGTCTGTCGATCTTCAGTTACGCATCATCACAAGCAGTGGTAACGCGGTTTCTTCCCGTGCAGCCGCAAGGCAGTCCCTGGCACTGATACCCTTTGCTTCGATGGCGATGAGTGGCGCTGCTCGAGTGGCAGCCGCAATTTCTCGTTCGCGAACGCGGATAGTGTCGGGCATGGTAAGTTTGCGGGCTTGGGTCAGGGCTTCGAACCATGCCTGAGTACCCGGTTCGGCTTTCCAGGTGGCCAACCTCGCCTTGACGAGATCTGCGTGACCGATGCGGGAGCGGGCTTTCCCGTTGTATCCCTCTCCCGCCTGGCTTGGTCAGCAGGGCATGAGCAGCCTTCGTCATGTCCGGTATGACGACCTTAGCGGACTCCCAATCCTTTAGCCCTAAAGAATGCTCTATCTCCCCCTTGCGAACATGAAGGGGCCTAGGTCCGCAGGTATCCCCACGCGGAAACAATAGACGGTGTTGGGGGCGCGATGCAGGGGGGAACACATGGGCTTTCGTCCTAGCACGTTTGTACTAGACACTTGCAAAAACTCTAAGTTTTTCAGTGGTTTGCCGTCATTTGAACAGCTTGCGCGCGCTGGTGGAGCCGAGGGGAATCGAACCCCTGACCTCTGCAGTGCGATTGCAGCGCTCTCCCATCTGAGCTACGGCCCCGCGCGGTCCGGCGACGCCGGATCTTGCGATATTAGCGATCGCGCCGCCGGCATGCAATCCACCGCCGCGCGCGCTCCCTCATGTTTTGAACACGGGACATTCATCCCGAACGTGGCTCGCACGGGCGCACTCGGCAACGGCCGGCGGAACTTCGATCAGGGCGCGGGCGATTGACGGGCAGGCTCGCTGCAGACGTGCACGTAATCGGTGCCTCTGCCGCTTGGCGGGGGATCCGTTCTGCGCCATACCCGAGCCATGAAACCTCAACGACAGGAGTGAAGAATGTCCCGTGCATGGAGCCTGAAAACGCGTCCACAAGGCATGCCCAAGCATACCGACTTTGAGATGATCGACGTTTCACAGTCCGAGCTGGCCGACGGTGAGGTGCGCATCGCCAACCGCTGGCTCTCGGTCGATCCATATATGCGCGGTCGCATGAACGACGTGAAAAGTTACACGCCGCCGTTCGAGCTGGGTAAGCCGATGCAGGGTGGTGCGATCGGTGAAATTGTGGAAAGCCGGGCCGAGGGTCTGAAGGCGGGCGATCTCGTCCAGCATATGGCGGGATGGCGCGACGAAGCGACGCTGCCGGCAAACCAGGTCCAGAAGCTGCCGGACCTGGCGGTCGATCCGCAGGCGTTTCTTGGGCAGCTCGGCATGCCGGGCATGACTGCCTATTTCGGCCTGCTGGAAGTTGCCGCCGCCAAGTCCGGCGATACCGTCTTCGTGTCGGCCGCGGCGGGCGCGGTGGGCTCGACCGTCGTCCAGGTCGCCAAGGCCAAGGGCATGACGGTGATCGGCTCGGCAGGCGGCGCGGACAAATGTGCCTGGGTCAAATCGCTCGGCGCTGATGCCGTGATCGACTACAAGTCCGGTACACCGGTCGTGAAGGGACTTGGCGAGGCTGTGGCCACGGTCGGGTCAGGCGGGATTGACGTATATTTCGACAACGTCGGTGGCGAACATCTGGATGCGGCATTGGCGCATGCCAAGATGCACGCCCGGTTCGCGATCTGCGGCATGATCGACGTCTACAACAGCGGCGCGGCAACCGAACTGCGCTATCTCGCACGGCTGATCGGTAACCGTATCCAGATCCGCGGCTTCATCGTCAGCGATTTTATGGATCGGGCTGCGGAGTTCTATACGGACATGGGCGCCCTGCTGAAGGCGGGAACGTTGCAGCGGCAGGAAACCGTGCATGATGGCCTCGACGCAATGCCCGACGCGTTTCTCGGACTGTTTTCGGGTGGAAATACCGGCAAGATGCTCGTCAAGCTCTGAGCATTTAGCCCCCTCCCGGTAGTGCGGGAGGGGGCATTCATTCAGATCGCGCCTGAGAAGGTGTCGCACACCTTCGGGTCCCCGCTGTCTAGACCACGGCGAAGCCAGGTCTGACGCTGCGCCGAGGTGCCGTGCGTGAAGCTGTCCGGTACGACCCGGCCCTGCGCCTGCTTCTGAAGCGTGTCGTCGCCGATCGCCTGCGCAGCGGTCATGCCCTCCTCGATGTCACCGGGCTCGAGACGGTCGCGATTGGCGGCCGCCCATACACCGGCGAAACAATCAGCCTGCAACTCCAGGCGAACGGACAGCGCATTGCCCTCGCTCGAACCAGCGCGCTGCTGCGCGCGTGAAACCTGGCTCGACGTGCCGACGAGATTCTGGATGTGGTGGCCAAATTCATGCGCAATGACATAGTCCTGCGCAAAGTCGCCGCGCGCGCCGAACCGGTTGGCCAGCTCGTCGAAGAAGCTGGTGTCCAAGAAGATTCCGTTGTCGGTCGGGCAGTAGAAGGGCCCCATTGCCGCCTGTGCCGCGCCGCAGCCTGAACGGCCATTGTCGTCGAAGAAGCTGAGCTTGGGCGCCTGGAACTGTTCACCGTTTTTTGCGAAGATCGCGGCCCAGGTCTTCTGCGCCGAGCTGAACGCGTTGCACGCGGCGCGGCGCTCGGGGTTCAGCGTGCAGATCGACTGCGCGTCGGTGCCGGAACCCTGTTCGCCGCCGCGGCCGGCCCCACCTTGCGCTATCTGCCCGGAGGGTGCGGTAGGCGCCGAGCCGCCACCCAGCATGCCACCGATATTGCCGAGGCCGCCGAACAGCGCCATCACGATCAACACGACGACGATGCCGCCGCACCCGAAACGGCTGCCGATCAGCGGCAGTAGGCCGAACAGAAGGCCGCCGCCTCCGCCGCCCGAACCGCCGCCGCGGCCCTGATCCTCGACGTTGATGTTGGGGTCGAAATCATCGAGCCGCATGGTCTTAAGACTTTCATTCTGGAGTGGTAACGAAATGCATGGGACGATGCGGAGTTGCATCCGATTGGCTTGCCGGGTCTAATCGTATTCTGCCGACCTTTGGAAGGCATGACAAAGCGTTATACGGCAGGCGGTATGTTCGGGCCGCGTCAAGATGGGGGACGAGACAATGTTTCTGGCGGGCAGGACGGCGGTCATCACCGGATCCACATCGGGGATCGGTCTTGCCTATGCGCGGGCCTTTGCGGGGGAGGGGGCCTGTGTCGTTCTCAATGGCTTCGGTGACGCCGCGACGATCGAGGCGGAGCGTGTGGCGCTGAGCACGATCAGCGGCGCGACCGCGCTTTACGATGCCGCTGACATGACCCGCCCCGACGAGATTGCCGCACTGATAGAGCGCGCGGTCGCGGAGACGGGGAATTGCGATATCGTCGTCAACAATGCGGGCATCCAGCATGTTGCGGGGATTGCGGATTTTCCCGTCGCGACCTTCGATAAGATCATCGCGATCAACATGGCGTCGGCCTGGCACATGATGCGGGCAGCGATTCCACATATGCGGCGCCGGGGCTGGGGGCGGATCATCTCGACGGCGTCGGCGCATTCGCTGGTCGCTAGCCCGAACAAGTCTGCCTATGTCATGGCCAAGCATGCCATCGCCGGACTGACCAAGACGATCGCGCTTGAAACCGCGACCGACAACATCACGGTCAACTGCATCTCGCCCGGCTATGTCTGGACGCCGCTGGTCGAGGATCAGATTCCGGATACGATGGCGGCGCGGGGGATGACACGCGAGCAGGTCGTGAACGACATTCTGCTCGCCGCGCAACCGACCAAGGCCTTCGTCACGCCGGAGCAGGTCGCAGCGCTCGCACTCTTCCTGTGCCGCGACGAGGCTAGCGCGATGACCGGCGCAAATCTGTCGATGGACGGCGGTTGGACGGCAGCATGATAGGTGTCGGCGGTGCCCGTGTCGACGCGCGACGCGCGATCGGGGCGTTGGCGACATGCGTCATGCTCGTCGCCTGCGGGGGCGGAAAACGGATCGCCAGCGCGCCGCCCCCCGAAGTCGAGCGAACCGATCCCACCGGACGAGGGGCAGGATGGCGCACGGCAGCAACGGTTGCCGACCGCGCAAGGCTGCGCGACTGGCGCGATGCGTGGATGGATGCGCTTGCGCAGATCCCGCAGCGTGAGATTGCCGCGGATCCTCAATTGTTCGATCCGGACCGGGCACTCCCCGAGCCGTTGCCACCGATCGGCACCTATCGGTGTCGCACGATCAAGCTCGGGGCGCCGGGAGCGGGCGTGTCACGCTTCATTGCCTATGGCTGGTTCTCGTGCCGCATCGAACAGCCAGCACGCACGGGGGGAGACGGGGACCTGACGTTCGCGCGGCTGGGGGGATCGCAACGTCCGTCCGGAACGCTGTACCGCGAATCCCGGGCAGATGCGGCTCCGCGACCGCGTGCGATCTTCCTCGGCAGCATGGCGTTGGGCGACGAACAGCGTCCGATGCGCTACGGCACCGACCCAAATCGCGACCTGGCGGGTGTGATGGAGCGCATCGGTGACCGGCGCTGGCGGCTGATACTGCCCCGTCCGCGCTTCGAATCCCTGCTCGACATCGTCGACATCATACCGATGGAATAATCTCGGACTATCGAGTTCGTCGCGATCAGACGCAACATGGTCGGGGAGACAGGATTCGAACCTGCGACCCCCTGGTCCCAAACCAGGTGCGCTACCAGCCTGCGCCACTCCCCGACGCCGCAGCCCTTAGCGGGTGCGGTTGACGAAAGGCAAGCAGCTTCGTGTCGGCGGGCAGGGAAAGTCGTCGCTGAAGGACGGGGCCAGCGCCCGAACGATAGCCTTGGCGGGGAAGGGTAGCAGCGCGGCGGGCGGTCCACGCGTTGGTGCGAGCCGTGCTTGCGTCAAGGCGAGGTTCCGATGCGGACGCCCCTATGGCAGAGCGGTCGGCATGTGGGCAAAATCTATCCTATCGAGTGCGTTGCGACGTGGCGCTTTGACCATCGCGGCGATGACCGCGGTCACCACCCCCGCATGTGCGCAGGACGAGGCGGGGTTTCAGGCCTATCTCGCCCAACTTCGCACGCAGGCGCTGGCGGCTGGAGTCACGGCGCGTACGGTGGACTCCGTCTTTCCCACGTTGACGCTGAACGAGCGTGTCATCGCGCTCGATCGTGCACAGCCGGGCGGCGGCACGAGCAGCGCCATTCCGGCCTTCGCGCCGTACAAGGCGCAGCATGTCGACGCGGCGCGGATCGGACGCGGTCGGGAAACCTATCGGGCGCAGCGGGGCAGGCTGCAGCGTATCGAGCGCGAAACAGGTGTGCCCGAATCGATCATGGTCGCGATCTGGGGGCATGAGACCAATTACGGCAGCTACACCGGAAATTTCGACATTCTGCGGTCACTCGCGAGCCTCGCCTATGAGGGGCGTCGGCGATCGCTGTTTGCGGGCGAGTTCATTGCCGGCTTGAAGATCGTCGACCGGGGCATTTCCCGCGAACAACTCAAGGGCAGTTGGGCAGGCGCGATGGGCAATCCGCAATTTCTGCCGTCCATCTATCTTCGACTGGCCCGTGACGGGGATGGTGACGGCCGCGCGGATATCTGGAACAGTCCGGCCGATACGCTGGCGTCAATCGGCAATTATTTCACCAATGCCGGCTGGCGCAGCGGCCAACCCTGGGGCGTTGCGGTCTCCGTGCCGCAGGGATTCGATCGGTCGCAGGTACGCAATCGGCTTGTATCGCCGCGGTGCCCGCGCGTGTTCGAACGGCACAGCGGGTGGCGAACGATCGCGGAGTGGCGGGGTCTGGGGGTGATGACGCAAGGCGCCTCGTGGCCGGCCGACCATGTCATGGCGACGCTGCTCGAACCCGACGGTCCCGGCGCCACGGCGTATCTGCTCACGAGCAATTACCGCGTGATCCTCGACTATAATTGCTCGAATTTTTATGCGCTGTCGGTGGGGCTGCTGTCGGATGCAGTCGAGCGCTGACCGGCGTGCCCGATAGACTCAAAGCCAGGCGTGACGCGGTTGCCAAGCGCGGCTATGACTTCGATAAGGTCCCGGCGGCGCCGCGAGCCTACCTCCCATCGTGTTCCTCTTTGACGTAACGGATACCATGAAGAAGCTGCCCATGAACACGCTGCCCTTTACTCAAATGGTCCGGCGCCGCATCGCCGTCGCGCCGCTGGCAATGATCGCGCTTGCGACGCCGTCTATCGCCGCTGCGCCACAGTTCCAGACCAGCGCACCGATCGCCTATATGGAAGATCTGTCGTCGGGCGCGGTCCTGTTCGCACGCGATGCCGATCGCCGTATGCCGCCGGCGTCGATGGCGAAGATGATGACGGTCTATGTCGCGTTCGACATGCTCAAAAAGGGCGAGCTCAAGCTCGATCACATGGTCACCGTCCGGCCGGAGACCTGGGCAAAATGGCATGGTCCGTCAGCAGGTTCGACGATGTTCCTGTCGGCGAACGAGAGCGTCAGCGTGGCCAATCTACTGTATGGCATCGTGACATTGTCGGGCAATGACGCCTGCGTCGTTCTTGCGGAATCGATCTCGGGCTCGGAGCCCGCCTTCACCGAGCGCATGAACCGCGTCGCTGCGCAGCTCGGCCTCAAGGACAGTCATTTCGGCACCTCGAACGGGTGGCCCGACAACGGCGTGACCTATGTCACTGCGCATGACCTGGCCAAGCTGGCATCGGCGACGATCACCAACCATCCCCAGCTCTACAAGCAATTCTATGCAAAGCGCGATTTTACCTGGGGCAAGACCATGGGCGGCACCGCGATCACCCAGGCCAATCGTGATCCGCTGCTCGGCCGCGTCGCGGGTGCCGATGGGTTGAAGACCGGACATACCGAAGAAGCCGGATACGGATTCACCGGGTCGGCCGAGCAGAATGGTCGCCGTCTGGTATTGGTCGTCGCAGGCCTGAAGAGCTCGACAGAGCGCGCGAACGAGTCCGTACGATTCATGGACTGGGGCTTCCGCGCGTGGCAGTCCAAGCCGATCGTCGCGAAGGGTCGAAAGGTCGAGGAGGCCAGCGTGCAGATGGGCGGCTCATCGAGCGTCGGCCTCATCGCGCCCAAGGCGCTGACCGTCACCGTGCCGGCGGGGACATCGCCGAACCTGAACGCCAAGGTCGTCTATCAGGGGCCGGTCAAGGCGCCGATCAAGGCGGGCCAGCACATCGCGGATCTCGTCGTGTCGATGCCGGACGGGGTCGAGCAGCGTATGCCACTGGTCGCGGAAAAGGACGTTGCCGAAGCCGGATTCTTCGGGCGCGCCTGGTCTGGGCTGACCGGGCTGTTCGGTTGAGGCTTGGCGTGCCGGCGCGCGTGTTTACCGTTCGGGTGAGCCCGTCGCCGGCATGACCGACATAATCGGCAATGCCGCGGCGCAGTCCGCTTTCGCCGCGGCGATGCACAGCGGCGCGCTTCACCATGCGTGGCTGTTCACCGGCCCGCAGGGCGTTGGCAAGGCAAGTTTTGCACGGCTGGCGGCGATGCGCATGCTGGCGGATGCGCGCAGCGGGTCGACCGCGTCGCGCGGGTTTGCCGTGCCGGCCGGCGAACCCACCCGCGCGCTGATCGAAGCGGGTTCGCATCCCGATTTCCGGCTGCTGACGCGTCTGCCCAAGGATCCTGACAAGCCCGACCAGGATCTGGCGCGCAGTATCACGATCGCGCAGGTCCGTACGCTCCAGCCGCTCTTTGCGACGACGCCATCGATGAGCCCGCGCCGGATCGTCATGATCGACGCGATCGACGATCTGGAGCGCGGCGGCAGCAATGCGTTGCTCAAGAATCTTGAGGAACCACCCGCCGGCACGATCTTCCTCTTGGTCAGCCATGCGCCGGGACGGTTGTTGCCGACGATCCGGTCGCGGTGCCGGGTCTTACGGTTCGAGGCACTGACGCCCGACGAGGTCGCGGTGACGTTGCGACTGGCGCAGCCGGACCTCGACCACGACGAGATATCTGCCCTCGTACGTGCGAGTGAGGGAGCGCCGGGCAGGGCGCTGCGCTACGCGGGTCTCGATATTGCGAGCCTCGACGAAGCGATTGCGCGGATCGCCGACGAAGGCGATCGCGATAACGGGCATCGGCTCCGGCTGGCGAAGTCCCTAGCTGGCAAGGCGTCGCAACCCCGCTATGAGGCGTTTCTCGATCGCGTGCCGGCGTTCATCGCGCGTGCGGCGCGGGACAGGTCGGGGGGCCGGCTCAAGACCGCCCTCGACGCGCATGCCGCAGCGCGTGATCTGTCGGCCGCCGCCATCGGCCTGTCGCTCGATGCGCAGGCGACCGTCTTCGAGCTGGCGGGAATTCTCGCGACACTGCGTACCTGACGAAGCGGGCGGCATGGGCTTCACCTCCTCGGGGGGATGCTCTAGGAGCGCCGACATGGCCGACCCTTACTACATCACCACCGCAATCCATTATCCCAATGGCCGACCGCATATCGGTCATGCCTATGAAATGGTTGCAGCCGACGCGATCGCCCGCTTTCAGCGCCAGGCCGGACGCGACGTGCTGTTCCAGACCGGGACCGACGAACACGGCCTGAAGATGGTCCAGGCCGCCCGCGACCGCGGCGTCCCCGTTCGCGAGTTCGCGGATGAAATGTCGTCCTATTTCAGCGGGATGGCGGACCGTCTTGATATATCCTATGATCGGTTCATCCGGACCGTCGATAGCGATCATTACGCGGCGAGTCAGGCGATCTGGCAGGCGATGGCGGATGCCGGGGACCTTTATCTCGATCGTTATGAGGGCTGGTATTCGGTCCGCGATGAAGCCTTTTACGACGAGTCTGAACTGACGGGGGAGGGCGCCGATCGCCGGTCTCCGCAAGGCACGCCGGTCGAATGGACCGCCGAGGAAACCTGGTTTTTCCGGCTGTCGAAATATCAGCAACCCTTGCTCGACCTTTACGCCGCGAACCCCGACTTCATCCGCCCCGAGAGCCGCCGCAATGAGGTCATGCGCTTTGTCGAAGGGGGCCTGTCCGACCTCTCGGTGTCGCGGACGAGCTTCGACTGGGGCGTGCCCGTGCCGGGAAGCCCGGGCCACGTCATGTATGTCTGGGTCGACGCGCTCACAAATTATCTTACGGGGACGGGCTATCCGAACACGGGGTCGGATGACGCAAATCTCGCGCGTTTCTGGCCGGCGGACCTTCACCTGATCGGCAAGGACATCGTTCGCTTCCATGCCGTGTTCTGGCCCGCTTTCCTGATGTCCGCGAACATCCCGCTGCCCAAGAGCGTCTTTGGCCACGGCTTTCTCCTGACCCGCGGCGAGAAGATGTCGAAGTCGGTTGGTAATGTCGTCGATCCGATGGTGCTGGCGGATGCGTTCGGCGTCGACGCCCTGCGCTATTTCTTCCTTCGGGACGTCAGCTTCGGTCAGGATGGGAGCTATTCGGCCGAGGCGATCGTGACGCGGGTCAACGCCGAGCTCGCGAACAGCTTCGGCAATCTGGCCCAGCGGACATTGTCGTTCATTGCCAAGAACCTGGACGGTGCATTGCCCATGGCGACTGCGATCGAACCGGCCGACGCGGCGCTGCTCGAAGACGTCACCGCGGCCTGCGCCGCGTTCAGGTCCGGCTTTGCGGAGCTCGCACTGTCGCACGCCATCGAGGCGTGGATGCGGGGCGTCTTTGCCTGCAACCAGTATATCGACGTGCAGGCGCCCTGGGCGTTGCGCAAGACCGACCCGGCACGGATGAACACGGTGCTGGCGACGTTGGTGCGCGCAATCCGGATGCTCGCCATCACGATTCTTCCGGTCGTGCCGAGCGCAGCGAGCAAGGTCCTCGACCAGATCGGTGCAGAGGGCCGGGATCATGCCGCGCTTGACGATGACGGCTGGTATGACCGGCAGTCCGCGAGCGAGTTCCGGATCGTCGCGCCGACCGGCGCGTTTCCACGGCTTGAGATGCCTGCGGAGACCGACGCCTGATGCTTGCAGACAGTCATTGCCACCTGAATTACCCCGGCTTGATCGAGGATCAGCAGGCGGTTCTCGATCGCGCGCGGGCGCGCGGTGTGACGGCGATGCTCAACATCTCGACGCGGGAGAGTGAATGGGATGCGGTGATCGCCACCGCGGACCGTGAAACCGATGTCTGGGCGACGGTCGGCATTCATCCCAATGAAGCGGATGCCCATCCTGCGATCGACGCGGCGCATTTGGTCGAGCGCGCACGTCACCCGCGGGTCGTGGGCTTGGGCGAGACCGGGCTCGATTATTACCGCGAG
Source organism: Sphingomonas sp. BK481 (assembly GCF_014194875.1). Lineage (NCBI taxonomy): Bacteria > Pseudomonadati > Pseudomonadota > Alphaproteobacteria > Sphingomonadales > Sphingomonadaceae > Sphingomonas > Sphingomonas sp. BK481. The sequence goes on from NZ_JACIAP010000005.1 coordinate 10,419, forward strand.
ACCTCCGACCGCGCGCGCCAGGCGCTGAGCTTCCGCGCGCATATCGCCGCGGCGCGTGAAACCGGCCTGCCGATTGTCGTGCATACCCGCGATGCCGAAGAGGATACCGCGGCGATCCTGTCGGACGAGATGGGGAAGGGGGCCTATGGCGGCGTGATCCACTGCTTCACGGCAAGCTCAGCATTTGCCGACAAGGCACTGGAACTTGGCCTCTATATATCTCTGTCGGGGATCGTCACGTTCAAGAACGCACGCGACCTTCAGGCGATCGCTGCGCGCTTGCCGATCGAACGGCTGCTGATCGAAACCGACGCGCCCTTTCTTGCGCCCGTGCCCAATCGGGGCAAGGCGGGGGAGCCCGGCTTTGTCGCCGACACCGCGCAGTTCGTGGCCGACCTGCGCGGCGTCTCCGTCGGCGAGTTGTCTCAGCGGACCGCCGAAAACTTCCATACGCTGTTCGCCAAGACACGGCTTCTAGATACGCCGGTCGTGGCGCATCGCACGTGAAGATCACGATCCTCGGCTCGGGGACGTCGTCGGGCGTGCCCCGGATCGGCAATGACTGGGGTGCATGCGATCCCGCCGAACCGCGCAACCGGCGCACCCGCGTCTCCGCACTCGTCGAGCATGCCGGCACTCGGATCCTGATCGATACAGGGCCAGACATGCGTGAGCAGTTGCTCGCGGCGAACGTCTCCGAGGTGGATGCGGTCATCTGGACGCATGATCACGCTGATCACTGCCACGGCATTGATGACCTCCGGCAGCTCTATCACGCGATGGGCACGCCCGTGATTGGCTTTGCCCGGCCAGCGACGCTCGCCGCGCTCGAGGATCGCTTCACCTATGCGTTCCGGGGCCGCAGCGGTTATCCGTCGACGATCACCGGGGCGGTCCTTCCGGACCATCTGACGATCGGCGCGATAGATATTCATGTTACCGATCAGCCGCACGGATCAATCCACGCCGCCGGTCTGCGCTTCGAGGCCGATGGCAAGGCGATCGGCTATGCGACCGATTTCAACATCATGACCGACGATATGGCCGCGCTGTATACGGGGCTGGACGTATGGGTGGTCGATGCACTGCGCCGTCGTCCACATCCGACGCATCCGCAACTCTCAGCCGTTTTGGGCTGGGTGGCTGCGTTCAAGCCGCGGCGGACCGCGCTTATCCATATGGACAACAGCATGGACTATGCAGTCTTGAGGGCCGAACTGCCTGACACAGTGGAGCCTGGCTTTGATGGGCAGATCCTCGAGGCCTGACACGTAAATATCTTAGTCCGTTTTACATAATGTATATTATCGGACCGGACGTGGTTCGTTATGAAGCTTTTGATTTTGTCATAGCATCGGCGATGTCCACGTTATTCTCACTTTATGCGGAGCGCCGCCATGATTGACCGCTTCACGACCATCATGGCGCGACTGCGCGATCCGGATACGGGATGCGAATGGGACCGTGTTCAAACATCGAAGACAATTGCCCGCTACACGATCGAAGAGGCCTATGAGGTCGTCGACGCGATCGAACGCGGCGATCTTGCCGATCTGAAGGACGAACTCGGCGACCTGTTGTTGCAGGTGGTGTTCCATGCCCGCATCGCAGAAGAAGCCGGCGCGTTCGCCCTGCCCGACGTCATCGACGCGATCAGCGACAAGATGGAGCGCCGACACCCGCACATCTTCGGTCCGGCGAAGACATCGCCCGGTTGGGAAACGATCAAGGCGACCGAGCGCGCGAGCAAGCCTGACCAGAGTGCCCTCGCCGGCGTAGCTACCGCCCTGCCTTCGCTGGCGCGTGCCGACAAGCTGCAAAAACGTGCTGCGCGGGTCGGGTTCGACTGGCCCGATTCAGCCGGCTCCTTGGCCAAGGTACACGAAGAACTCGACGAGATTGTGACAGCGACCGCCGACACATTAGCCGAAGAGGTCGGCGACCTTCTGTTCTCGGTGACCAATTATGCCCGCCACCTTGGTGTCGATCCCGAGGTGGCGTTACGCGCGGGCAATGCGAAGTTCGAAGCCAGGTTCCGGGCGATGGAACACATCGCCGGTGCGGGCTTCGAAGCTTTGTCGCTTGAGGAAAAGGAAGCGCTTTGGCAGGCGGTCAAGCGTCGCGGCGGCTGAACCGGTCGTAATCGGTGTCGGACAGCCGTACGTCATAGGTGGTCGCCAGCCCGTCCGCGAGACTGCTGAGCACCTCGCCATGCGCGTGCAACCATGCCGCGCCTGCGCCGTCCGTCGCATCGAGCGTAATGTGATAGCGGCGATGCGCATCCGTCAGTTTGGCAGCGACCTGCTCGACGAGATGGTCCACCCCTTCCCCACTCAGCGCAGAGATCGCCACGACATCCTCCCGATGCGCAGCCTCCCCGGCAATCTCGTCATGATCGGCAGGATCGAGCAGATCCAGCTTGTTCCAGACTTCGAATCGCGGGGTCATATCGTCGACGCCGATGTCCGCCAGCACCGCCTCGACATCGGCACGCTGCGCCTCAGTATCGGGATGCGCGATGTCACGGATGTGGATCAGCAGATCGGCGGACACCACTTCCTCAAGCGTCGCCTTGAACGCCGCGACGAGCTGGGTTGGCAGGTCCGAGACGAACCCGACCGTGTCGGACAGGATCGCCTTGTCGATACCGGGCAATCGGATTTGCCGAAGCGTCGGATCCAGCGTCGCGAAGAGCAGGTCTTCGGCCATGACGTCAGCACCGGTCAACCGATTGAACAGCGTGGACTTTCCGGCATTGGTATAGCCGACGAGCGCGATGACGGGCCAGGGTGCACGCTGGCGCCGCTCCCGGTGCAGGCCGCGGGTGCGGCTGACCTGTTCGAGTTCGCGCCGAAGCCGCGCCATCCGGTCCCGGATGAGCCGGCGATCCGCCTCGATCTGGGTTTCACCGGGCCCGCCGAGAAAGCCAAACCCGCCGCGCTGACGCTCGAGATGGGTCCAGCTCCGGACGAGCCGGCCAGCTTGGTAGTCGAGATGCGCGAGTTCAACCTGCAGCCGCCCTTCGGCCGTCGCCGCGCGCTCCCCGAAGATTTCAAGGATCAGCCCGGTGCGGTCGATGACCTTCGTCTCCAGCGCCTTTTCGAGATTGCGCTGCTGGATCGGGCTCAGGCTCGCATCGAACACGACGAGCCCCGCCTCCTCCATCCGCACCTGTGTCGCGAGGAGGTCAACCTGCCCGCTGCCAATCAACGTTGCGGGCTTGGCCTGGCGGACACGATAGGCGATCCGTTCGACCACCTCCACGCCAATGGCGGCGGCAAGGCCCGCCGTCTCTTCGAGCCGTGCGTCGACATCGCGTGTCGCATCACCCTGGTCGGGCAAGACGACGATCGCTTTCGTCCCACGGGCGAACTCGTCGCGGTCACGGTCGAAACCACTACTCATGCGCATTGCCCCAGGCCGTCATGATCATGCGTCGTCCACCGCATCCGTCTCGTCGCTGTCGTCAGGATCCTCGGCAAGGTTCAGGGGCCGCGCAGGCTGGATCGTGGACACCGCGTGCTTGTAGACGAGCTGCGCCATGCCTTCGCGCTGGAGCAGCATGCAGAACAGGTCGAAGCCGGCAATCTGGCCCTGGAGCATGACGCCGTTGATCAGGAACATGGTCACGCTGTCTTCCGACTTGCGGACCGCGTTCAGGAAAATTTCCTGCAAAAGCGGCTGCTTCTTTTGCGTTTCTGCGACGGCGTTCACGATCGCGGCGACGTCCATCGGTCCCGCGGGCATAATCGTCGAAATCGCGTGCTTGTAGATGAGCTGGGACTGACCGTCGCGACGTAGCAGCACCGAGAAATTATCGAACCAAGTGACGATGCCCTGGAGCTTGACACCCTTGACGAGAAACATCGTGACGGGGGTCTTGGTGCGGCGCAGCGCGTTGAGGAACAGGTCCTGGAGCGAGCCAATTTTTTCGGCCAATGGGATAACCCTTGTTTTTGGCGGGACTTTGCCCGCGTGGCGCCGTTTCCCGGCGTCGGAGATCACCCGATTGCCGAGCGAGCGTCTAATCTATGTTCCCGGTACCGCTTCGTCCATAGGGGCGGGCGACAGATATGCGATCAATCGTCGCGCGTCTCGGTGATCCCGAGCAGCTTCAGCTTCCGGTGCAGCGCCGATCGCTCCATCCCGATAAAGCTCGCGGTGCGCGAGATGTTGCCGGAGAACCGACGGATCTGAACACGCAGATACTCCCGTTCGAAGGTTTCACGCGCCTCGCGGAGCGGCGAGCCCATGATCGCGGTCCCCCCGGCGCTGCCCATGTCGCCCTGATCGCCCAGGACTTCGGCCGGCAGCAGGTCGAGATCGATCCGCCCCAGTCGGTCGCCCGGCGCGAGGATGATCGTCCGTTCGACCACGTTGCGAAGCTGACGCACATTTCCCGGCCAGTCGTAGGATTGCAGCGCAACCATCGCATCGGGCGCGATTTCCGGTGTCCGAACCCGGCGTTCCGCCGCATAATGCGCGATGAAATGCTGGACCAGCGCAGGAATGTCCTCGCGGCGATCCGCGAGCGGCGGGATAGCCACCGGCACGACGTTCAACCGGTAATAGAGATCCTCGCGAAACCGACCCTCGGCAATCTCGTGGACGAGGTCGCGCGCCGTCGCGGACACCACACGCACATCGACCTTCACGACCCTGGTACCGCCGATCCGCGTAAAGCTCTGGTCGGTCAGGACCCGCAAGATCCGCGCTTGCGTCGTGATCGGCATGTCGGCGATCTCGTCGAGGAACAGCGTTCCGCCATGCGCCTGCTCGAGCAGCCCGGGGCGGATCTTGTCCCCACCCTCCTCCGCGCCGAATAACTCTTCGTCGACACGTTCGGGGGTCATCATCGCGGCGCTGACGATCACGAACGGCGCATCGGTGCGCAGGCTCCAGCCGTGCAGGAGGCGTGCAGCGACCTCCTTGCCGACCCCTGCCCCGCCCATGATCAGCACACGGCTGCCAGTGGCGGCGACGCGCTTGAGCGTCGCTCGGACGCCGTTGATCGCCCCCGAATTGCCGGTGAGATCGGTCTCGCGTCCGACCGTGGCCCGTAACGAGGCGACCTCGCGGCGCAGCCGTTCGGTTTCGGTCGCGCGCGCCACCATGAGCAGCAGTCGCTCGGCTTCGAACGGTTTCTCGATGAAGTCCGATGCGCCACGCCGGATCGCCGCGACCGCGGTGTCGAGATTGCCGTGACCCGATATGACGAGCACCGGGATCGATGGATCCCGCCGTTTTATCTCGTCGAGCAGTTCGAGCCCGTCGAGGCGCGACCCCTGCAGCCAGACGTCGAGCAGCACGAGCGACGGACGCCGCGCCGCGATCGCTTCGAGCGCAGCGTCGCTGTCGCCCGCATCGCGCGTCTGATAGCCCTCGTCCTCCAGGACGCCGGCCACCAGTTCGCGAATGTCACGTTCGTCGTCCACGACGAGAATATCGAGCGCCATCAATTCATGTCCGATTGCGAGTCATTGCGACGAGCTGGCCATCCCCTGCCGGCTCGGGTGCGGATGCCCCCTGATCAAGCGCGACCAGCGCTCTGGCGTCGAAGTTCATGGTGACAATGGTGCCCCCACCGGGACGATCCGAAAACGCGATCGTCCCGCAATGTTCCTCGATGATCTTCTTGACGATGGCAAGCCCGAGCCCGGTCCCGCGGGCCCGAGTCGTCATATAGGGTTCGATGATCCGGTCACGTTCGACCGGTAGACCGATCCCGGTGTCGGCGACTTCGATCGCGACGCAGTGCCCCGTTCCATCGTGGCGCGTCTCGGTCAGGGTCATGGTAACCGCCCCGCCCTCGTCATCGCCGCGGGTCTCGATCGCCTCGACCGCGTTCTTCACGATGTTCGTCAGAGCCTGCCCGATCTGCCGGCGATCGCACACGAGCATCGGACCGGGGTCGTCATGAACCAGCAGAAAACGGATCCCCGGATGCGCCACCTCGTGGAGGAACATCGCCTGGCGTGCGGCGTCGAGCAGCGATTCCTCGCGGAAGACGGGCTTGGGCATCCGTGCGAATGACGAGAATTCATCGACCATCCGGCGCAGGTCCGCGACCTGGCGGATGATCGTGTCGGTGAGCCGCGCAAATGTCCCGTCCTCCGCGGGGATCTTGCCCCCATAGCGTCGCTGCAGTCGCTCCGCGGCGAGCTGGATCGGCGTCAGCGGATTCTTGATCTCGTGCGCGATCCGGCGGGCGACGTCGGACCAAGCGGCGCGGCGCTGGTCGAGCAGTTGCTGCGTGATATCGTCGAAGGTGAGGATCGGGCCGGTCGGCGCATGCGCGATCCGGACGGCGAGTGTCCGCGCATCGCCGGCCTGGCCGACCTGAACGATCGCTTCGCGCCCTCCCTCCTGCACGAGCGCGTCGAGTTCGGGCGCAACCTCGTGCAACGGCTTGCCGACAAGACCCTCCGCACCCAGCAGCTGGATCGCCGAACGATTCGCAATCCGGATCACGCGGTCTTTCGCGGTCGCGACGACGCCCGCCGAAACATCCGCCATCACCGCCTCGATCAGCGCACGACGGGTCTCGAGCTGGTCGTTCGCGGTCATCAGATCGCTGTTCTGCTCCTGCAGGCGACCGGTCATCTGGTTGAACGCGCGCGCCAGTGTGCCGACCTCGTCGCGGCTGCGCGGATCGGGCACGCGCGCGGTCAGATCACCCTCGGCCACCCTACGCGCTGCATCGACCAGTTCGCCGACGGGGCGTACCAGACGATCCGCGACAGCCAGCGCGATCCAGACAGCAACGCCAACGATGAGCAGGGAAATACCCAGCAAGGCTGCGTTGAACAGAAGCTGGAGGCTGCGTGACCGGGCAAGCAACTGCCGATAGCTTGCCAGCACGGCGTTGGCGCGCGTCGTCTGCTCCGACAGGAGCTTGGTATCCTCGACGCGCCCAGCATAAAGGAAGAGTTCGTCGGCGCCGGGCAGCATCGTGATCGTGCGGATACGATCCCCCGTTACCGATACTGCGGCGGGCTTGCCGCTCCGGAGTTCGCGGATCGCCTCGGGCGTCACCTGTCGTGTAAAGTCGATTTCATAGGGGTTCACAACCGCGAAGGTCTGGATTTCGTTCTGTGGCGTGACCTTGAACAGCGCGGCTTCGGACAGGCTCCGGAAATAGACCTGTTGGTAGAAAAAGCCTGAAAAGCCCGGGCTCTGCAGCGATCGCTCCCGCAGGTAATTGGACATGTCCGCGGCCATCGTGACGCTCGCCTCTTCCCAGCGGCTGAGCTGGCGCGCGTAGGACGACTGGGCGAGTTCCGTGGCGTTTTCGAGCATCCCGCGTGCTTGGTCAGAATACCAGAATTGCACGCCATATTGAAACAGCAGCGACGCGAAGATCGTCACCAGCAGCATCGGCACCGCGGCAACGATCGAGAACAGGGCGACGAGCCGGACGTGCAGGCGGCCGCCACCGCCAACCGGGGACCGCGCAGCGCGTCGCATCGCTACCCGCCGGCCGAGCAGCATCAGCAATGCGATGCCGGGGACGAGATTGGCGATCAGCAGTAGCGCGATCAGCGGTGGCGGCATCAAACGCTGGGGTGAATTGGCGCCGCTGATGAGCACATAGCTCGCGACCGCGACGGTAATCGCCAGCGCGACCACCAGCGTCTCAAGCGCAGGCGTCACTGCGAACCGGTGCGGTGGCACGTCGTCTTCGATGGCAAGCGTCGCGGGGGCGATCATCGTTGCCGTGATACAACGACAATTGTTGCCGGGAAACCACATAATGGCCGGGTCAGCGTAACCCTGCCGCGTCCATCTCGGTCATGTCGCCGCTGATATCGATCCCGAGCGTGTCGAGACGCTTGCGCAGCGTGTTGCGATTGATCCCCATCGCACGCGCGGCGCGAAGCTGGTTCTGCCCATGCCGGGCAAGCATCAGTTCGATCAATGGACGCTCGACCTCGCCGATGACGCGGTCGTACAGACTGCCATCGTCGAGCGCTGCCGGGTTTTCGCGCTCGATCCGCCCGATCAGCGCCTTCACCGCGCCGGCGATGTCGAGATCGGTTGCAGTGCTGGTCGGCGTTCGCCCACCCAGCATCGCGTGAATCGCGTCCGCGCCGATGATCTCGTCGCGCGCGAGCACCGCGAGCCTGCGCATGAGGTTTTCGAGTTCGCGAACATTACCCGGCCAGTCATACGCGCCGAGCGCGGTGATCGCATCGCCCGCCAACTGACGTCGCGGCAGACCCTGGATCGCCGCATGATCGAGAAAATGTCGTGCGAGCAAGGCGACGTCCTGCCGCCGCTCGCGGAGCGGAGGCAAAGTGACGGGCACGACGTTGAGACGATAGAACAGGTCTTCCCGAAAATGTCCGGCGGCCACCTGCGCTGCCAGATCGCGGTTTGTTGCGGCAAGGATTCGGACATCGACCCGGATCGTGCGCGCACCGCCGACGCTTGTAAACTCGCCCGACTGCAGCACGCGAAGAAGCCGGGTCTGCGCCTCCATCGGCATGTCGCCGATTTCGTCGAGGAAAAGGGTGCCGCCCGTCGCCTGCTCGAAACGACCGGCATTTCGCGTCGCGGCACCGGTAAAGGCGCCGCGCTCATGGCCAAACAACTCGGCCTCGATCAATTCGCGCGGGATGGCGGCCATGTTGATCGCAATGAACGGCGCGGCACTGCGTTGGCCGAGGTCGTGGATCGCCCGGGCGACCAGTTCCTTGCCCGTACCCGATTCGCCGGAAATCAGCACGGTCAGGTCATTTGAGATGACGCGTGCGATGACCCGGTAGACGTCCTGCATCGCCGCGGACCGGCCGATCAGCGGCAGTGCACGATCTTCGTCGCCGATCCGGTCATCGGACAGCACCCCGCCCCGCGCCAGCGCCCCCGTCACCGCGCGCGACAAGACGTCGAGATCGAAGGGCTTGGGCAGATATTCATACGCACCGACCTCCGCCGCGCGTACGGCGGTGGTCAGCGTGTTCTGCGCCGACAGGACGATGATCGGCAGCGTCGGGTGGCGTTCGGCGACATTGCGGACATGGTCGATGCCGTCGCCGTCGGGCAGCACCACGTCGGTGATCAGCACGTCGGGGATAGCGACCGCCAAGGCACGTTCGAGCTGGCCGAGGCTGTCGGCGACGGTTACGTCGTGGCCGCTGCGTCGCAACGCCTGCGCGACGACGGTGCGGATCGCGGCGTCGTCGTCGACGACCAGCACAGTGCTCATGATGTGGCTCTTGGCAGCAGCAAGCGAAGAACGGTCATTTCAGGAATCCCCTCACGCGCATATTGCACGATCCCGCCCATATCGCGGGTCAGCTTGTCGACCAGGGCGAGGCCCAGCCCCTGCCCTTCACGGCGCCCCGATACGAAGGGATCGAACAGGTGGTCGGCGATATCGGGCGGCGCGCCGGGGCCATTGTCTAACACACAGATCTCGATCGGCAACGGGAGACGCGGTTTGCCCGGCGCGCTGCTGACGGTGATCCCGTGACGATAGGCCGTGGTCATGATGATCAGGGGATTTGCTTGATCTGCAACGGCTTCACGTGCGTTCTTCAAAAGGTTGATGACGATCTGAAGGAGCGCGTCGCGATTGATGTGGGCGGGCGGTAGCGAGGGATCGAACCGCTCCTCGATCGCGATTCCGCGCGCAAAACCGGCGAGCGCGAGGCGACGCGCGTGCGTCAACAACGGGTAGATATTCTCGCTGGCGAGCGGGAGCGGACGCGTATCGCTGAAGTCCTGCATGCGATCGATCAGCGCCGCGATTCGGTCCACCTCGGTCGTGATCAGCGTGGTCAGTTCGCCGGCATCGAGCAGCTGCGCGGCCCCGCGGATGCCGGACAAGGGATTCTTGATCTCATGTGCGAGCATCGCCGCGGCCCCGACTGCCGCGCGCGCGCCCGCAGTACGGTCCGCCGAATAGCCCAGCCGTCGCGAGATGGCGGGAACGTGCAGTGTGATCGCGCGCCAGCCGGGATGATCTGGCATGATCGTCTCGGCAAAGTCGACGCGGATCTTCACGCCGCGGGCTGTCGCGATCTCGGTATCGAAGACGGCAAGGCCGCGATTGTCGTGCTTGCGTGACTCGTCGGGAGGCGGAAGTATCGCCGCGATCGGCTGCCCGACCATGAGGCGTTCCGACAGGTTGAGCAATTGCTCCGCCAGCGCATTGGCATGGGCTATCCTGTCGTCGGGATCGACCACCACCACCGCCACCGGCAGCGCCGCGAAGACGTCGTTGAACCCCGGACGGTCGTGCCGATCCGGCTCAGGCGGCTTCAAGATGACGCCAGGGCGCGTAGAACTCCGCCAGCATCGCCTTGACCTGGTTGGGGTCCGCCACCTGGTTCACCCGGTTCCGGAACTCCGCCGACCCGTGCAGGCCCTTGGTATACCAGCCGATATGCTTGCGGGCCATGTTGACACCCGTCTCGATCCCATAGTGCTCGAGCATCGCTTCGTAATGCCCTGCGATCGCTTCATATTGTTCGTTGATTGACGGATCGGCCACGCGGCGGCCGGTCGCAAACCAGGTCATGACCTGATTGAGCAGCCAAGGCCGCCCATAGGCGCCGCGTCCGATCATCACGCCGTCCGCACCTGACTGGTCGAGCGCCGCTTCGGCATCCTCGATCGAACAAATGTCGCCATTGACGATTACGGGGATCGACACCGCGTCCTTCACCCGGCGCACGAAGCCCCAATCGGCGCTTCCCTTGTACATCTGGTTCCGCGTCCGGCCATGCACGGTGATCAGCTTCACCCCGAGATCTTCTGCGATCCTAGACAATTCGGGTGCGTTAAGACTGTCGTGGCACCAGCCCATACGCATCTTCAACGTGACCGGGACATCGACCGCCTTCACCGTCGCGGATATGATCGCCGTCGCCAGCTTGACGTCACGCATCAGCGCGGACCCGGCATCCCCGTTGACGATCTTGCGGACCGGACACCCCATGTTGATGTCGACGATCGCTGCACCGCGATCCTGGCTGAGCCGCGCGGCCTCGCCCATTTCATAGGGCGTGCACCCGACCAGCTGCATCGACACGGGCTCTTCGAGACGATCCCACGCAGCCTTCTGGATCGATTGGCGGGTTTCCCGGATTGCGGCCTGACTCGCGACCATCTCGGTGACGTTGAGGCCTGATCCATATCGCCGCACCAGCGTACGAAACGGCATATCCGTCACGCCCGTCATAGGTGCGAGGACGACCGGACTTTCAATCCGCACGGAGCCGATTTGGATAGGTGAGAGATTACGCATAAGCTGCCCAAAAAAGAGGCAGAACATAGGCCGGGATGCCGGAACTGGCAAGGCTGGTCCAGCTGTTCCCGTCGTGCGCGACGTCATGGGGAACGACTGCCTGCACTGGCGATGCCGCGCTCAAGACGCTAATCGGCGCCCATGACAAAGCGCCGCACCGTCGCCCTGATCGTCGCAGCCGGGTCCGGCACCCGCGCTGGCGGCACCCTCCCCAAGCAATTCGCGACCGTTGCGGGAAGGCCGATGCTCATGCACGCGGTTACCGCAATGTCCGCGCACCCGGCGATCGACGCCGTGAGGGTCGTCGTTGCCGAAGGTCAGCTGGACCATGCAAAGGCAGTATTGGCAGCAGGAGGAGTCACCGACGCGACGGTCATCGTCGGGGGCAGTACCCGCCGGGATTCGGTACTGAGGGGAATCGCTGCCCTGTCCGATTTGGATCATGTTCTCGTTCACGATGCCGCCCGGCCGTTTCTTCCTGCCGAAGTCATCAGCGCGGTAGTGGCAGCGCTGGCGAACAACGACGCCGCGGTGCCGGTGCTGCCGGTAGCGGATACGCTGGCGCGTGGCGCGACGACGCTGACCGGTCGCATGCTCGGCGAAGTCGTTCCGCGCGAGGCCGTGTACCGGGTCCAGACGCCGCAGGGCTTCCGGATCGCTACGCTGCGCGCCGCGCACGCGGCCTGGCCGGCCGGTGAAGATGCCAGCGACGATGCCCAGATGGTGCGACGGGTTGGCGGCAGCGTCGCGTTGGTGCAGGGCGATCCGATGCTCGACAAAGTGACTCACCCCGACGATTTTGCCGCCGCTGAAGCGCGCGCGCCCTATGAAAGCCGAACCGCGATGGGCTTCGACGTCCATCGGCTGGAAACGGGTGAGGAATTATGGCTCGGCGGCATCCGGATCCCGCACGACAAGGGGCTTTCCGGCCATAGCGATGCCGATGTCGCGCTGCATGCGCTGACCGACGCGTTGCTCGGCACGATCGCCGCGGGTGATATCGGCACGCATTTCCCCCCGAGCGATCCACAGTGGAAAGGTGCCGACTCCGCGCAGTTCTTACAGCATGCCGCGCAGCTGATCGCGGCCAAGGGCGGTCGGATCGATTTCGTCGACCTGACCATCTTGTGCGAGATGCCCAAGATCGGGCCGCACCGGTCGGCGATGACGACCCGGATCGCCGATCTGCTCGACCTCACCACGGACCGGGTCAGCGTGAAGGCGACGACGACCGAGCGACTTGGCTTCACGGGACGGGGCGAGGGCATTGCCGCGCAGGCAGTGGCGACAATCAGCCTCCCTTCGAATCGCGGCCGTGTCGGCGCATGAAGTTCGCTGCCGCACTGACGCTCGCCGCACTCGTCGCAACGCCGGTATCGGCACAGTCCCCGTGCATCACCGGCCCCGAGGCGGAGGCGATGACGCTCGTCGCGTTGCCCGACATCATCCGTGAAACGGGCCGAGTCTGCGCGGCAAGGCTTCCCGCGACCAGCCTCGTGCGCAACCAGTCCAGTACACTGATCGCGCGCTATCAGATCGAAGCGGATCGCGCCTGGCCGTCCGCTCGGGCCGCGATCGTAAAGCTTAGCGACCCTGCGGTCGATGCGCTTCTCCAGTCGGACTATGCCCGGCCATTGCTGACGAGCCTGCTCGTCCCGCAGATTGTCGGACGCATCGCGGCGCGCGACTGTGGGACGATCGATCGGCTCGTGACGCTGCTCCAGCCGCTGCCGCCGCGGAACACCGCTGGCATCGTCGTCGAGACGCTGCGCTATCTCAAGGCTGACAAGGCACGCCGCGGAGATCGATCGACGCCCGACCTTCCGCTCTGCACGGCAACGGAGAGCCGCTGATGGATACCCTTCTCCCTCCCCAGCTGATCGACGCGGCACGCAAGGTCATCGAGGCAAATCGCGCCCTCGGACGACGCGTCGCGGTTGCTGAAAGCTGTACCGGGGGCCTTGTCGCTGCGGCGCTGACGGAAATTCCTGGCAGTTCCGACGTGTTCGAAATCGGGTTCGTGACCTATTCGAACGAGGCCAAGCTGAAACTGCTCAAGATCAGCTCAGACGTCCTTGAGACCTTCGGTGCGGTGTCGATCGCCGTCGCGTGGAGCATGGCGCAGGGCGCACTCGAGCAGTCGGGCGCGGATGTTGCCGTCGCCATCACAGGCATTGCCGGGCCCGGCGGTGGATCGGCAAAAAAGCCGGTCGGGACGGTGGTCTTCGCCCGTGCCGAGAAGGGCGGCGATCGCAGCGATGTCGACGCAGATCGCAAGGATTTCGGCGATCTCGGCCGCGGCGGTATCCGCCTTCAGGCTGCGCTGTGCGCGCTCGAACTCTTGCTGCCGGTCGAGGATGTCGCACCGTAAAGCTCGGCCGCGCGAGTCTCGAACGCGCCGATCATCTTGCGCAGTGCGGCACCGAAGACCTGCCCCGCGATCAGCTCGAACATCCGGTTCTTGAAGGCAAAGTCGACGGTGAAGTCGACCGCACACCCCTGCTCCTCAGGGCGGAAACGCCATTCGTTGCGAAGATATTTGAGCGGACCGTCGACATAGTCGACAAGGATCTCGGTCGGTCGGGTCTTCTGCACACGTGACGTGAACGTTTCGCGCAAGCCCTTGAAGCCGACGATCATGTCCGCGAGAGTCTCCGTCTCACTGTTCGAACGGACGCGCATCGCACTGACCCATGGCAGAAACTCGGCGTAGCGGCCGACATCGGCGACCAGATCAAACATCTGTTCGGGTGTATAGGGAAGATGGCGTGTTTCGGAATGCTTGGGCATCAGATCCGTGCGACCCCGAGCTTGGCATCACGCGCCGCCCGAAGCTGCGCGAAATCGTCCCCCGCATGGTAGCTCGACCGCGTCAGTGGCGACGATGCGACAAGCATGAACCCCTTGGCCCGGGCGATCGACGCATAGGCATCGAACGCCTTCGGCGTGACGAACTCGGCCACCTTGGCATGGCGTGGCGTCGGCTGAAGATACTGGCCCATCGTCAGGAAATCGATGTCCGCGCAGCGCATGTCGTCCATCACCTGATGAATCTCGAGGCGCTCTTCGCCCAGGCCGAGCATGACGCCCGACTTGGTGAAGATCGACGGGTCGTGGCGTTTCACGCTCTCGAGCAGGCGCAACGAGGCATAATAGCGCGCGCCAGGCCGGATCGTCGGGTACAGGCGGGGGACTGTCTCGAGGTTGTGGTTGTAGACGTCGGGCCGCGCCTCGACGATCGATTCGATCGCGGCCTGCGCCTTGTTGCGGAAATCGGGCGTCAGGATTTCGATCGTCGTAGTGGGATTCGACGCGCGGATTGCCTGGATGACCTTCACGAATTGCGAAGCGCCGCCATCGGGAAGGTCGTCGCGGTCGACCGAGGTGATGACGATGTGGTTCAGCCCCATCTGCGCGGCGGCATCGGCAACGTTCTGCGGTTCCATCCGGTCGACCGCACGGGGCATACCAGTCTTCACGTTGCAGAAGGCGCAGGCACGGGTGCAGGTATCGCCGAGGATCATGACCGTTGCATGCTTCTTGGACCAGCATTCGCCGATATTCGGGCATGCGGCCTCTTCACAGACCGTCGTCAGGCTTTTCGAGCGCATCAGTTCGCGGGTCTTGGCGAAGCCGGCGGATGTCGGGGCCTTGACGCGGATCCAGTCGGGCTTTCGAGCGCGCGGCGCGGCGAGCGGGGTCATCTCGTTCATGGCAGGCAGATAGCGATCCCGGCTATGCGAAACAACACACATGCGGTTCTTCGCCCGATATCACCGGTATCCTGCCAAGCCGGTAACAACGCCCCCGCGATGGGGCAGATGGCAGCCCGGGCGTGCCTGCTACATCGTACCGCACCGACCAGGTCAGCGGAACCGTTCCAGATCCGTTGCAGCCGATACCGCGACGGCATATCGCTCGGACAGATACCGTTCGAACCGTTGATGCGCATCGCACGTAAGCTGGAACGCCGCGCCCCCCGCTCGCCCGTCGCCGGCCGCCTCGAACTCGATCAGCCCCTGAACCTCGAGTGCGCGAATCCAGCGGGTCAGCGTGGCGTGTCCGACCCCGAGCATCGGTTCGAGGTCGGTCGGCGTCAGGAGAACGCCCTCTGCCTCGCTGACATAGGCCGCAAGCAGGATGTCCCAGGCGCTGTCGGCAAATAGCGACGGGCAGAATATTGCCCCGCGCGCGCGCCGGGCGTCCAGCGTCAGCTGGGCCGTCTTCAACAAGGCTTCGGGTTTGACCTCGCCGGACCCAGGCATGGTTTCCTCGAAGATCATCGTCACGCAGACCTCGGTCCCTGGCGGCGCGATCGATAAATGGCCCTGCACCCAGAGATGCGACGAGTCGGTTCTGACCAGCCTTTTGGTAGTGCTGATCGGGGATCCGGTATGCACCACGCGACGCATCAGTCGCCGGCAGCGCTCGCGGTCTGCAGGCGCGGTGAAGTCGAGCATGTTGCTGCCAAGCAAAATGGCGGCTGTCGCATTGAGCGTGTGGCAGAACGTCGCGTCCACCTCGACAATCGCCCCTGAGGTGTCGACACCTATTCGACCGCGTTCCGTCATGACCTACGCCCACTGAATGGCCGTCCGCTACTCGGACACGCCCATTATCTTAGGGCAAGCCTAACCATCATCGGAAGCTGTTCACGCTAACATAAGTTGTTTGGAAGGCGTTAGAATTTCGACCGAAATGGATATAGCTGCAGAGGACTGCGACCAAAAACGGGGTTGTGCCTTGCGACGATTAGAGCTTGAGGGCCTTTTTCGCGACCTTGAGGACGGCGGGATCAAGCGGCGGGGGCACCATCGCGACTCCGCCCTCCAGGCGATCCGCGACGACGGTCAGCGCAGCGATCCGTGCCGCCTTCTTGTCGTTCCCGTCGATGACGATCCACGGTGCTGCCGCGGTGTCGGTGCGTGCGAACATCTCATGCATCGCGGCGAGATAGTCCTCGCGTCGCGACCGGTTGTGATAGTCGTCGAGACCGGTCTTCCAATGCTTCCAGGGATCGCGCAGCCGCGCCTCTAGCCGCCGGTCCTGTTCCGCTTGGGTGATATGGACGAAGATCTTGATCAGCGTCGTGTCGTTCTCGATCAGCCCCGCTTCGAAGGCGTTGATCGCGTCATAGCCGCGCTCCCAGTCGCGACGCGTGGCGAATTCCTCGACCCGCTCGACCAGTACCCTGCCGTACCAGCTCCGGTCGAAGACGGCGATATTCCCATCGGCCGGCAAGCGCTTCCAGAAGCGCCAGAGAAAGTGATGTGCCTTCTCGTCGGCGCTCGGGGCGGCGATCGGCCAAACGCGGTAAGTACGGGGATCCCACTCGGCCGACAACCGCTGGATGATACCGCCCTTCCCCGCCGCATCCCACCCTTCGAACATCACCACAGCGGGGCGCTTGTTGACGATATGCGCGACCTGGATGTGCTCAAGCCTCTTCTGAAGCTTTGCCAAATCGCGCTTGTATTTGCCGTCATAGGCGTCGCCGGCTTCATAATGGGCAAGATCGATGGGCATAAGCAAACTCCAGAAGATCAGGCGGCCACCAGGGGCGGGACGGAAATGACCAGTACGGCAGAGCCGCCCCGGCGTCAGCCAGCGGCGGGCGTCACCGTCTTGGCCGGGTCCTTCGGCCCATCGACGGTGAGCTTGATGTTGAGCTCCTTCAGCTGGCGCGGGCTGACCGGGCTCGGTGCGCCCATCATCAGGTCCTCGGCCTTCTGGTTCATCGGGAACAGCACGACCTCGCGGATGTTGGGCTCGCCCGCGAGCAGCATGACCATCCGGTCGATCCCGGGTGCCGAGCCGCCATGCGGCGGTGCGCCGACCTTGAACGCGTTGATCATGCCGGCAAAGTTCGTGTCGACATCGGCCTGCGTGTAGCCGGCGATCTCGAACGCCTTGTACATGATCTCAGGCCGGTGGTTCCGGATCGCGCCCGACGACAGCTCCACGCCGTTGCAGACGATGTCGTACTGATACGCCAGGATATCGAGCGGATCCTTGTTCTCCAGCGCGTCCATCTCGCCCTGGGGCATCGAGAACGGGTTGTGGCTAAAGTCGACCTTCTTGGCGTCCTCGTCATATTCGAACATCGGGAAGTCGACGATCCAGCAGAATTCGAACCGGTTCTCGTCGATCAGGCCGAGATCCGCACCGATGCGCGCGCGGGCTGCGCCGGCGAGCTTGGCAGCGGGGAGTTCCTTGCCGGCGGCGAAGAAGATGCCGTCGTTCGGGCCGAGGCCCATCTCCGCGATCAGCTTGCGCGTCGCTTCCTCGCCGTGGTTCTTGGCGATCGGACCGCCCAGCTCACCGTTCTTCTGCGTGATGTAGCCGAGGCCGGCATGACCCTCGGCGCGCGCCCAGTCGTTCATATCCGTGAAGAACTTGCGGCTTTTCTCGGCGGTGTTTGGTGCGGGGATCGCGCGCACCACGTCACCGCCGGCGACGATGCCCGCGAACAGGCCGAAGCCCGAGTCGACGAAGTGGTGGCCGACGTCGTGAATCAGGATCGGGTTGCGCAGATCAGGCTTGTCGCTGCCGTATTTAAGCATCGATTCGCGGTAGGGAATGCGCTTGAACGGCAGGGCGGAGACCTGGCGTCCCTTGCCCTGCCAATCGGCGAACTCCTCGAACACGCCGTGCAGCACGGGCTCGATCGCGTTGAACACGTCGTCCTGCGTGACGAAGCTCATCTCGAAATCGAGCTGGTAGAATTCGCCCGGCGAACGATCGGCGCGCGCGTCCTCGTCGCGGAAGCAGGGGGCGATCTGGAAATAGCGATCGAAGCCCGCGACCATCAGCAGCTGCTTGAACATCTGCGGTGCCTGCGGCAGCGCGTAGAACTTGCCCGGATGCACGCGGCTCGGCACCAGATAGTCACGCGCGCCCTCTGGCGACGACGCCGTCAGGATCGGCGTCTGGAATTCGGTGAAGCCCTGATCGTTCATGCGGTTGCGCAGCGAGGTGATGACCTTCGAACGCAGCATGATGTTCGCGTGCAGCCGCTCGCGACGCAGGTCGAGGTAGCGATAGCGCAGGCGGATATCCTCGGGATATTCGGCCTCGCCCGCGACAGGCATCGGCAGCTCGCCGGCCATCGACTGGACGGTCGCGGCGGTCGCGCGGACTTCGATCCCGCCGGTCGGCAGGTTCGGGTTCACCGCTTCAGGTGCTCGTGCGGTGACCTTGCCGGTGATCGTGACGACGCTCTCGCTCTTCAGGCCCTCGATGACCTTGAAGACGGGGCCGCTGACGTCGGTGACGATCTGCGTGATGCCGTAATGATCGCGCAGATCGATGAAGACCAGGTCACCATGATCGCGCTTCTTGTGGACCCAGCCCGAGACGCGGACCTCCTCGCCGACCTGTTCGGGGCGGAGGGCGGCGCAGTTATGGGTGCGATAGGCGTGCATGTGTCTCGTCTCTCATACGTCGTCCCTGCGTTTGCGGGGATCTCGTGCAGCAAGGGTGCGCCCTGCGACGGGAGATCCCAGCGTTTGCTGGGATGACGGGAATTGGATGGCCCGCGCTTCCCTTCCCTACCGGCCTTTGTCAAGGCGCCCCTTTGTCAACATGGGGGAGCCTCGCTATGGACGAGCGATGCATATCCACCCGCTTATCTCCGACAGTGCCACGCTCGCCAATCTGTGCGCGCGCATGGCCGACGCCGACTATGTGTGCGTCGACACCGAATTCATGCGCGAGAGCACCTATTACCCGGAGCTTTGCCTGATCCAGATCGCCGACGACAAGGAAGCCGCGGCGATCGACCCGATGGCGCCGGGGATCGACCTGAAGCCGCTACTCGATCTGCTCGTCGAGAATCACGACGTGCTGAAGGTCGTCCATGCCGGCGGGCAGGATATCGAGATCGTCTATAACCTCACGGGCAAGACCCCCTTCCCGCTGTTCGACACGCAGGTCGCGGCGATGGCGCTCGGCCAGGGCGAACAGATCGGCTATTCAAACTTGGTCGACAGCTGGCTCGGCATCGCGGTCGACAAGGGCGCGCGGTTCACCGACTGGGCGCGGCGCCCGCTGGATGCGCGCCAGATCGAATATGCGATCGGCGACGTCACGCATCTGTCGAAGATCTTCCCCAAGATGCTCGAGCGGCTGCGCAAGACCGGGCGCGGCGTGTGGCTTGACCAGGAGATGGAGCGGCTCGGCGATATCGCCAATTACGCGAATGATCCCGACCTGGCCTGGAAGCGCGTTCGGATCTCTGGGCGCAAGCCCGACGTGCTCGGCCGGTTGAAGGCCTTGGCGCGGTGGCGTGAACTCGAGGCGCAGGCGAAGGATCTGCCGCGCGGGCGGATCGTCAAGGACGAGACGCTTGGTGACATGGCAGGGCACCCGCCGCGGAAACAGTCCGACCTTGCCCGCGTCCGGGGGCTTTCGGCCACCTGGGCTGGCAACGATATCGGGGCGCGACTGATGCTCGCGATCGAGCAGGCACAGCCGCTCGGCGACGATGAGCTGCCGCCCCGCGACGATCGCAAGCCGGGTCTTGGCAAGGAGGGCTCGCTGGTCGCGGATCTGCTCAAACTCCTTCTCAAAATCCGCTCGCGAGATATTGATGTAGCGTCGAAACTTCTTGCGAGGACCGACGAGCTCGAGGCGCTGGCCGCGGGCGTACGGACGGGCTTGCCGATGCTGGAGGGGTGGCGGTTCGACCAGTTCGGCCGCGACGCGCTGGACCTGGTCGAGGGCCGGCTGGCCTTTGCGGTGATCAACGGAAAGTTGAAAATGACCCGTACGGAGGACGCGGCATGAAGCGGGCGCTGCTTGCCGTCGTGCTTGCTTCGGCCGGGTGCATGCCGGTCGAGATGCGCGATCGCGCACCCGATGTCGCGACGCCAGCCCCGCCCAGTGCAGCGTGCAATATTGAAGCTCTGGGCGATCTGGTCGGGAAGCGGGCAAGCGATGCGCGCGCGGATGTGATGCTGGCCCGATCGGGCGCGCGTACGCTGCGGTGGATCGCGCCGAACGACGCGGTGACAATGGACTTCCGGACGGATCGCCTGAATGTCTATGTCGACGGCGCGAGCAGGATCGAGCGTTTCACCTGCGCCTGACCCTGATTGCGCGTTCCTCTCCGGTCAGGCGATCGCGAGCACCGGCTTCCGGCCGATGGCCGCGGCTAGTGCCGCGTGCCGCCGCTCGACGGCTTCCCCGTAGAGTCCCCGATCTGCGGGTAGTAGCGTAAGCGTCAGCGATACGCCGTCATCGGCGATGCGCGTGCGTTTAAGCGGTCCTGCGAGCCCCCCGCTCATCCGCTGCCCGAGACGCATCGCAAGCCCCCAGGCCGTCGCGCTCTGGATCTCTGCGGGTGTCGCCAGGCGCTCCACGGGATCCGCGGCGGCCAGGTCACCGCCAAGGCTGGTATACAGGGCTTGGGCGAGCATACCGCGACCCGGTGCGTCGATCGCGACCCAATTGCCGTGCAACGCAACTTCGACCCCGCGCTCGGCGCGAAATTCCGGATTGGCGCGCCACCCCACATCCGCCAGGAGGCAGGCAGTGTGGCGCAAGCGCGCCACTGCCGGGGGCTCGGTAACGAACAACGGCGCGATCCAGCGATCGAGCAGATCGCCATGTTCGGGAAAGCGGCCGAGCAGTCGCCCCTCCTCGCGTGCGGCTTCGATCAGGGGGTCGAGTGCCCGCGCCGCCGGCTTAAGGTCGCCGTAGAGCAGCCCTTCGCGAAGGCCATAGGCGGAGACGATCGTCGTCTTGCTGCCGAGCTGGCGCATGAGAATGCCGAGCAACGCGGTGGCATCGCCGAGCGTCGCGATCCGCCCGGACGACAGTCCCGGAATGGCTTTCAGGCGCGGCTTGGACAATTGCGGGATGGTGCGGCTGAGGCGCGTGACGGTCGCTGCGGTCATAGGATATTGATGGATGATCGGCAGCGGATAGTCCGACAGCTCCATGTCGAGCCGCGCCAGCGCCCGCCATGACCCGCCGACAAGATACAACGGCAGGCCCTGCCCGCGTGCGGCCCAGCCGGCATCGCGCACGAGCCGCGCCACATAACGCTCGAGCACCTTGCCCCGCTTCGCCCGCATCGGTCCGATGCGCAGGACGCCAAGGGGGAACGAGACGCTGTCCTCGATCTTGCCACGGCGGACGCGTACGAGCTCGAGGCTGCCGCCGCCGAGATCGCCGACGATGCCATCCGCCTCAGGAATCGCAGACAGCACGCCATAGCCCGCAGCGCTCGCCTCCTGTCCGCCCGACAACGTCTCGACCTTGAGCCCCAACTCCTCTGCCGCGGCGATGAGGTCACCCCCGTTCCGGGCATCGCGAACTGCTGCCGTGGCAACCGTCCGCAGCGTCGAACACTCCATCTCACGCGCAACCGCGGCAAACCGCGCAAGTGCCACCTTAGCGGTCTTGAGTGCTGACTTTTCGATCGTGCCCGTCGCCGCCAATCCGCGGCCGAGGCCCGCCAGCACCTTCTCGTTGAACCGGATCGCCGGCAGTCTGGGCGGCCCCTGATAGACGACGAGCCGGATCGAGTTCGATCCGATGTCGATGATCCCGGTGCGCGGATGGTCGTCGACCTCAACCTTTGGCGTCGCGGTGCCGAACAGGAGGTTGGTAACGCTCATCGCTGTCGACGGAGCGAAAGCGTCGGCACGGTTGCGCTCGTGGCAAGCGATGCACCACGGCCGGAAAGAGACGGATTGGTCATGAAATACCGATGCAGGTTGAACGGACGATCGCCGGGATCGACGCGCGAATAATCGCCGTCGGGTCCTAGCTCCCAGCTTTGCTCGTTGTCGATGAGATTGGCGACCATCACCTGGTCGAGGATCTGGTCGTGCACCGTCGGGTTAAGGATCGGCAGCATATATTCGACGCGCCGATCGAAATTCCGCGGCATCCAGTCGGCGGACGAGATGAAAAGCTTCGCACCGTCGTTCGGCAAAGCCTTCCCGTTTCCGAAAGCCCAGATCCGGCTGTGTTCGAGGAACCGGCCGATCACCGATTTGACGCGGATCGTTTCGGACAGGCCGGGCACACCCGGTCGGAGGCAGCAGATGCCGCGGATGATAAGGTCGATTTCGACCCCAGCCCCGCTTGCCTCGTACAGCTTCTCGATCACCGCAGGGTCGACCAGCGAGTTCATCTTCGCCCAGACCCCTGCCGGTCGCCCCGCGCGGGCATTGGCGATCTCGACGTCGATCAGGGTCATCAGATTCTTACGGAGGTCCCGCGGGCTCAGGCTGACACGGGCCATGTCCGTCGGTTCGACATAGCCGGTGATGTAGTTGAACATCTGCGCGGCGTCCCGCCCGACCGCCGCGTCGGCGGTGAAGAAACTGAGGTCAGTGTAGATCTTGGCCGTGACGGGGTGATAATTGCCGGTACCGAAATGGCAGTAGGTCCGGAACGCCTGCCCCTCTCGGCGGACGACCAGGGAAACCTTTGCATGGGTCTTCCAGTCGATGAACCCGTAGACGACCTGCACCCCTGCGCGTTCCAGCGCGGAGGCCCAGACCATGTTCTGCTCCTCATCGAACCGTGCCTTGAGTTCGACCACCGCGGTGACTGATTTGCCCGCCTCGGCCGCGGTGATCAGCGCATTGATGACCGCGGGTTGCTTGCCGGCGCGGTAGAGCGTCTGCTTGATGGCGACGACATCGGGATCATTCGCCGCCTGCTTCAGGAAGGCCAGCACCACCTCGAACGTTTCATAGGGGTGGTGGACGACGATGTCCTTGGCCTTGATTGCTGCGAAGCAGTCACCGCCAAATTCACGGATTCGCTCCGGAAAGCGCGGCGTGAAGGGCGGGAATTTAAGATCGGGGCGATCCTCCTCGACCAAGCCGTCGAGATCGACGATGCCCAGCAGGTTACCGCTTTCGGTGATGATCGCCTCGGCCCCGCCCAGTTCATCCTTGAGCACGGCTGCCAGCACGTCCGGTATGCCGGTTTCCAGCTCGAGCCGGATCACCCGGCCCCGGCGACGGCGTTTGATCGCGTTGGCGAAGTAGCGGACAAGGTCCTCCGCCTCCTCCTCGATCTCCATGTCACTGTCGCGCAGGACGCGGAAGCTCGCGGCGGCAAGCACCTCATAGCCCGGGAACAGCACGGGCGCGAACCGCTTGAGGAGCGTCTCGATCGCGACGTAGCGCGCGGGCTCGCCAGGCAACCGCACGAAGCGCGTCATGGTGTGCGGCAACATGACCAGTTCGCGGACCGGTTCGTTGTCCGACCGGCGGACGAGGTCGAAGATCACCGACAGGCCGCGGTTCGGAATGAACGGGAACGGATGGGCGGGGTCGAGCGCCTGCGGGGTCAGGATCGGAAAGATCTGCTCGCGAAAATGTGTTTCGAGCCAGTCATCGGCTTCGCCCTCGACGGCATCGCGGCGCAGGACAAACAGCCCCGCCTCGTCGAGCAGCACACGAAGATCACCCCAGACCGCCTGCTGGCTCTCCATCAGCGCGTCCGCTTCGCGGATGATCGCGGTCAGCTGCTGCCCGGCAGTCAAGCCGTCGGCCGAGCGACGATCAACGTCCTGCGTCTGCTGACCCTTCAGTCCGGCGACACGCACCATGAAGAACTCGTCGAGATTGGATCCCGAGATAGAGAGAAACCTAAGCCGTTCGAGCAACGGATGCGCCGGATTGCACGCCTCCTCGATCACGCGCCGATTGAACGCGAGCCAGGAAAGCTCACGGTTGAAAAATCGGTCGTTCGGCTGAGCGCCGATGGGATCGTCGTCGTCTTCCGCTTGGCGGACGATATGCGCTGGACGGTTCATCGGTCCTCTAGGGGCTTAAGGTGACGTGAAAAGCGGCAGATCAAGGGCAAGTTGCGGCCGTAGGATCAGGCCAGCCTCGGTCAGCGTGGTTCGTGCAAGATTAATGGACAAGCGCTTGCGGCGTTCCATCGTTTCCTGATCCAGCGCATCGACGGTTCGCGTGACGGTAATATGACTACGCTCGATTCGCGACGCGAGCCAGTCGATGAGATCGGGCCGTGCATCGACGTTGCGGCGCTCGAACAGATGCGCAAGCAGCAAGCGCATAAGCTCGTCGTCGGGTGCACCGATCGCCGCGATCGGGCTCGCAGCGAGGCGCGATCGCAGGTCGGGAAGCTTGACCTTCCATTCGGGCGGCGCCGCGTCGGCGACAATGAGCAACGGTTTTTGCTCTTCCTGGGCCTGGTTCCAGGCGTGGAAAAGCTGTGCCTCGGGTACGCGTTCGGCGTCGTCGATGATCGTCCCGCCGCTCTTGGCCGCGAAGATTCGAGCCAGCAGGCTGCGACCAGATTTTCGCGGGCCGGTCAGGACGGCGGTCATCACCGGCCAGGTCGCCCAATGCTCCAGCGTCTGCGCCGCACGGACATTTGAAGGGGTTACAAGGAAGGCGTCGTCTCGGGGATCCGCCGGCCAACCGAGCGGCAGCGCAATTTGAGTCATTCGGTCCGCGCTCACCCTGTCGTCGCATTGTCCGCAGGCAAGTCCGGCGGAAGAAGTTGTGCGGTGCGGCGAATCCGAATGGTCTGGCCCGAACCGAACACCTGATAGCCGCGCGCTTCGAGCGCCGCCTTGAGCGCTGCCGGATCGCCGTCATAGGCGACACGCATCAGCGACACGCCGCCGAGTGCGAGGCTGGTCGTCGCGGCCGACCGGACGCCAGGAATCGCCCGCAGCGCCGCTTCGGTCGAGGCAACCGCCGCCGCGGCGGGCGTATCGAACTGAACGGTGATCGACAGGCCGGTGCCACCCGTCAGGACGGCCGTATTGGCATCGGCCGTTTCGTCGACGGGGGCGGTTTCGCTCGCAATCGGATCGGGCGCGGGTGGCGGCGAAAGACTGTAATCAACCCGCAGCGTGCCGTTCCGCCGCGCCTGCTGGTACAGGTCGTCGATCCGCTTGACGCCGGTGTCCATAAGCTGCGGCAGCCCGTCCGGGGTACCGACACGCAGCGTGAAACGGCCGATCAACGCGTTGTCGGGGCCATGACGTGCTTCGAACACCCCGATGACCGGACCACCCGGCCATTGGCGATAGAGGGTGACGACGGGAACGAGAATGTCGCTCGCGCCATATTGATCGATGATCGTCCGCCACCAGCCGCGGCCGGGCCGCTGCGTCTGGCCGACGTTCAACAATAGCGCGTCGGGACCCGACCCCGACGGGCGGACATAGTCGATGCTGCTGTTGCCCGTCCGGTAGCGTGCCCAGGCCTGCTGCCATTCCGTCCGCTGTTCGAAGACCTGCCCGACACCGCCCGACCATTGGACCGGTATCACGAGCATCGGTTGCGACCGATCAGAATAAGTCGAGATGCCCAGGAGCGATCCCGCCCGATTACGGTCGAACAGCACGCCGAGCTTGGCGACGTAACGCTGCGGCCCGATCTGTTCGTTCTCGACGACGATACCCGAAACCAGCGAATCGAGAGTGCCGTCGGACACCAGCGCGCCGCCCCCGCCCAGCCGATTCGACAACTGCACCCAAGCCTTGCGCTGCGCCAGTCGCCAGCCGCCATAGCGGGCAGCGTCGGCGGACGGGCCCGCGACGTCGACGATGACGCCGCTGACCTCGTACGCACTCCCGCTATCGACGGGCGCTGCGCCGCGGCTGCCGCCCTCGATCTGTGCGAGCACGGCCCCGCCGCCAAGCAGCAGCGCGGCGCCGGCAAGCGCGGTGGGAAGGGCACGGATACGCATCACGCGGGCCTTTTGGCGAAGCAGACGTGGAAATCCAAGCGCGATGTGGCTAGCAGCACCGATCATGACCGATACGCCAGACACCGCCACGCCCTATACCTACGCTCAAGCGGGGGTCTCGATCGCCGCCGGCAACGCGCTGGTGCGCGCGATTGCACCGCTTGCCCGCTCGACGCGACGCCCCGGCGCCGATGCCGATCTCGGCGGCTTCGGCGGCATGTTCGACTTGAAGGCGGCGGGCTTCGTCGACCCTTTGCTGGTCGCGGCGAACGATGGCGTGGGCACGAAGCTGAAGCTGGCGATCGAATGGAACCGGCATGACGGCGTCGGCATCGATCTTGTCGCGATGTGCGTCAACGACCTGATCGTCCAGGGCGCCGAGCCGCTGTTTTTTCTCGACTATTATGCAAGCGGCAAGCTTGACGCGGCTGTTGCGGAGCGCGTCGTCGCGTCGATCGCCGAGGGTTGCAAGACGGCCGGCTGTGCGCTGATCGGCGGCGAAACCGCGGAGATGCCGGGCATGTACGCGGACGGCGACTATGATCTCGCCGGCTTCTGCGTCGGCGCGGTCGAGCGGACCAACATGCTGACCGGCCGCGATATCGCGGCAGGCGACGTCATGCTCGGGCTGGCATCGTCGGGAGTGCATTCGAACGGCTTCTCGCTCGTCCGCCGGCTCGCCAGCGACCGCGGGTGGAAACTCGACCGGCCGGCGCTGTTCGATCAGGACAAGCTGCTGATCGACCATCTGATGGCGCCGACTCGGATCTACGTCGCCGGCCTGCTGCCGCTCCTGCGCGAACGCCGCATCAAGGGCCTCGCGCATATCACGGGCGGTGGGTTGCTTGAAAACATTCCACGGGTTCTGCCGCAAGGCGTTCACGCAACCGTCGATGCGGATGCCTGGGAGCAGTCCCGGCTCATGGCGTTCCTTCAGGCGCAGGGTGCTATCGAACCGGAGGAGATGGCACGGACCTTCAATTGCGGCGTCGGGATGGTCGCGATCGTCGACGCTAACGATGTGACGATGATCACCGCTGCGCTGGAAACCGCGGGCGAGACGGTATTCCCGATCGGGCGGATCGAGGCGGGGACACATGGCTGCACCGTGCGTGGTTCGGCGGGCACGTGGAGCGCGCGCGCCGACTGGACCGCGACTCATGGCTGACAGAACGCGCATCGGCGTGCTCGTGTCGGGGCGCGGATCGAACATGATCGCGCTGGTCGAGGCGTCGCGCGCGATGGACTGCCCTTATGAGGTGGTGCTCGTCGCGTCCGACAAGCCGGAGGCGCCCGGCATCGCATGGGCAAAGGCCGAGCGGATAGCGACATTTGCGCTGTCTCCCCGCGGGTTGGGCAAACCGGCTTATGAGGCGGCGATCGATCGGGCACTCCGGGACGCCGCGGTCGAGGTCATCGCGCTGGCCGGCTATATGCGGCTGCTCTCCGACGGATTCGTCGCCGCATGGCGCGACCGGATCGTCAATATCCATCCCTCGTTGCTCCCCAAATACAAGGGGCTTGATACGCATGCGAGGGCGATCGCGGCGGGCGATGCCACCGGAGGATGCTCGGTCCATCTGGTTACCGAGGAACTCGACGGCGGCGTCGTGCTGGGTCAGGCCGAAGTCCCGATTTTGCCAGGCGACGACGCCGACGCGCTGGCAGATCGCGTGCTGGCCGCGGAACATGCGCTATACCCCAGGACGCTCGCCGAGTTCGTGACACGATGAACGCCCTGTCGAAAGCAGACATCTGATGAGCCGCGAAACATCGACCGAACGGCGCGAAGCCGCCGAAACGCGCCGCCGCTGGGTGACGCTGGCAGAGGTCCTCGCGGTTGCCGGTGTGCTCATCGCGGCACTCACGCTGTGGAGCAACTGGTCCGAGCGCAACGCGGACAAGGCCGAGAAGGTCAGCGCGCGTGACAGCGAACAGCGCGAAAGCCGACGCTTCGAAATCCGAGCCGTCGCGGCGGAGAATGGCGATTCGCTGATGTTGCTGCGGGACGACAAGCACGACATCCAGACGGCGACGATCGCGTTCCCCTCGGCGCTGAGCGTCGAGCGCAAGGATGCCCTGACGGATCAGATTCAGCGTGACTGGTTCGAAAAAGCTTTTCTGAAAGCCACCGATGGGGGCGAAGATGATCAGACCGGGCGGCTGCCAGTCCTCATTGCCGTCACCTATACCGACGGCGATGCATCGGGCTCGGCAAGCGGGATCTACGACGTGATCTGGCGCACTAAAGCCGGTGTGTTTCCGTTTGGCCGGTCGTTGAAACTGGAAGGCTTGAAGCTCAGGCAACGTGGCGGCGATCAGTCTAGGCTAGACGCGTTATGGACACGCCAACAACGCTAGCGAGGCACCCTGCCCCTGCGACCGTCAGATTTCACGGGCGTAGACCGGATCGGTGTACGGCGTCGTCCCGATCCTGAAGGGCCGGGTGCCGATCACGGAGAATTGCTGGCGTTCGTAAAATGCGCGGGCGCGGGCGTTCAATCCCCACACACCCAACAGCACACGGAGATAATGGCGTTCAGCCGCGTCAGCGAGCGCCCGGTCCATCAACGCGGCGCCGAGACCTGATCCCTGCGCCTGCTTCATGAGGTAGATGCGGCGCAGTTCGATATCGCGAGGGCCGGTGTCGATAGGAAATGCAGGCTTCGTGAGTACGGAATAGCCGATCGGGGCATGGCCCGGCTCATATTCGGCGAGCGTCACGATCGTTGCCGGATCGTCGAGCCATGCCTCGAAGACCGCGACGCTGTTGTTCCGCGTACAGTGATCGACGATGTCGACGCCCGCAAATGCTGTTGCGTAGGCGTCAAGAAACGAGGCGGCTCCGACGAGCGAGAGGGCGGGCGCATCGCCCACCGTCGCGCGTCGCAGCCGCCAGAGCATCAGCCGACGATTTCTTCGGGCTTGAAGAAATAGGCGATCTCGATCTCGGCATTCTCGTCCGAATCCGAACCGTGAACGCTATTCGCTTCGATCGACTCGGCGAGTTCCTTGCGGATCGTGCCGGGTTCGGCGTTCGCCGGGTTGGTCGCACCCATGATGTCGCGGTTGCGCTGCATCGCGTTCTCGCCCTCGAGAACCTGAACGACGACGGGGCCCGAGATCATGAACGACACGAGCTCACCAAAGAAGGGACGCTCCTTGTGCACCGCGTAGAAGCCTTCGGCCTGCTCGCGGGTCATCTGGATGCGCTTCGACGCTACGACGCGGAGGCCAGCTTCCTCGAGCATCTTGGTGACCGCACCGGTCAGGTTGCGGCGGGTGGCATCGGGCTTGATGATCGAAAAGGTACGGTTCGCGGCCATGATGGTCACGGGCTCCTGTGTTGGCGGGAATTGGATGCGCGGCGCTTAGGCGCGGATCGGCCCCAAGGCAACGCCTATGCCGTCCAATTTCAGGCAGCCTGCTCCCAGCGGCCGGCATCGTTCTGTTTCCAGTACCGGCGCTCGACACCGTCTCGATCGCCTAGCGCCTTCCATGCCAGCCGCGCCTCGCGAATCGCCTCTTCGTCAAAAACATGGAACACCCGCTCGAAATCGAGCGCCGCGTCCCGCCAGCGACCATCGACGATCGCAACATTGCGCGCGGCGTTGGCCGTCGTCACGTCGCTGGCAATCAGGACGGGCTGTGCTGCGGCGTTACCCGCGCCGATATGTGCATGCGGCAGGAAGCTCTCCGGCGCATAGGACCAGAGGAGCCGATCGAGCGCGACACGCTGCGCCTCGGGTTCAGCGACGATCAACAGGCGACCGCCGGTCTGCACGACTCGCTCGGCGATCCGCGGCAGGACACGGTCGAGCGGGCTGGTCAGGTGGTAGAAATCGACCTGCATTGTGTTGCTCCCCCAAAGTCAGACTGCCGCCCCGTCATCCTGACCTCTGCCAGAATGACGGTATATCAGCCATTCAGCCTTCGAAATTGTCGGCAACGAATCGGTCGAGCAGGCGCACGCCATAGCCGGTTGCGCCCTTGTCGTGGTGGGATCCCGGCTTGTCCGACCAGACCATGCCCGCGATGTCGAGATGCGCCCATTTCACGCCTTCGTCGACGAAGCGCTTGATGAACTGCGCCGCGGTGATCGACCCTGCGCCGCGCGGGCCGACATTCTTCATGTCCGCGATCGGCGAGTCGATCAGCTTGTCATAGGCCGGCGACAGCGGGAAGCGCCACAGCGTGTCGCCGCTGGCCGTGCCAGCCGCAAGCAACTGGTCCGCCAGTGCGTCGTCATTGGCGAAGATGCCGCCATTCTCGGTGCCAAGCGCGACAATCATCGCACCCGTCAGCGTCGCGAGATCGACGATAGTCGCAGGCTGATGCGTCTTCTGCACCCAGGTTACGCAGTCGCAAAGCACGAGCCGTCCCTCGGCATCGGTATTCAGGACTTCGATCGTCTGGCCCGACATCGACGTGATGACGTCGCTTGGTCGCAGCGCCGCGCCATCGGGCATGTTCTCGACCAATCCCATCACGCCGACCACATTGACCCTCGCCTTGCGGGCCGCCAGCGCCTTCAGGGCGCCGGCGACGGCCCCTGCCCCGCCCATGTCCCACTTCATGTCTTCCATGCCTGCGCCCGGCTTGATGGAGATACCACCCGAATCGAACGTCACGCCCTTGCCGACAAGGGCAAGCGTCGGGACGTCGGCGGCGGCCCCGTTCCATTTCAGCGCCAGCAGGCGGGCCTCGCGTCGCGAGCCCTGGCTGACGCTCAGCAGCGAACCCATGCCGAGTTCCGCCATCTGCGCTTCGTCGAGGACGGTGATTTCGAGCCCCAGCCCTTCGACGTCCTTCGTCACCTTCTCGACAAAGCTCTCGGGATAGAGAATGTTCGGCGGCGACGTGACGAGCCACCGCGTCAGATCCATGCCACCACTCACCGCGGCCTGCTCAGCCCATGCCGCGTCGGTGCCTTCGGGTGCACCGGCGATCGTGAATGTCGTCAAGCTCGGCTTCGACGTCTCGGCAAGCTTGGTGCGATACGCATCGTAACGCCATGCCCGCTGCAGGCCCGCTGCGGCGAACCGGGCGGCGGCCGCAGCACTCGGGGGCGTCGCGGCGGCACCCAGGTCGATCGTCACCGAGGTGGCGCCCGACGTCAGCAGGCGTGCTGTGACCGCACCGCCAGCTTTCCCCCAATCCGCGTCGCTGCCAGCGCCGACGCCAACGAACAAGACTTGGCGAACAGCGTCCGCGACCGGCACGAAGACCTCGATGATCGCCCCCGCTTCGCCGGTGAACCGCGCAGCGGTCGCCGCCTGCATCGCTACCGCCTTGACGCCATCACCGATCGCGGTCCATCGCGTGTTGGATAGTGCGTCCTTGGCAACGGGCACGGCGAGAATGGCCGCATCGGGCTTGGCGACGGGGGTGAAATCGATCTGCATGGGGACCTCGAAAAACATTGAATAGACTGGGCTAGATGCCCCTAAGCTGATGCTGCGGAGGCGGCAAAGCAAGGTCGCGGCCGATCAAGCCTGTGGATAGCGGTGATCCGACGCACGGCGATTGCAGCAACGCGCGGACGATGCGATAGGCGGCGCGGTATGGCGGCGACCGGCCGCAGTTCCAAAAGGGGTTGGTTCGGATCGTGTTGCGTATCGACCTTATGGCGGGTTGCGCCCTGTCGCTCGCCTTGCTCGCATCGGGACTGCTGCCAGCGTCCGCGCGCGCGCAGGATCTTCAGGCGCGTCCGGCAGCGCCGCCTGTTCCGGAACCGCCGACCTCATCGACCCCAACGGATCCGGATCAGGTGCAGTTCAGCGCCAGCGGTCTTGAATATGACACTGACGCCGACATCGTCACGGCAACTGGCGAGGTCCGCATGTTCCGCCAGGGCGATCGGCTGCGCGCCGACAAAGTGGTGTGGAACCGCAAGACGGGCAAGGTTCTTGCGACGGGCAATATCGCGGTCACCAACCCCCAGGGCGACATTGCCTATGGCGACTCGATCGAGCTGACCGACTCGCTGAAAGACGGCGTCGTCGACAACATGCTCGTCGTGCTCGAACAGGGCGGCAGGCTGGCCGCCAAGCAAGGGACGCGCGAGGCTGATGGCACGGTCGAACTGCGCAGTGCCGCATATACGCCCTGCGCCGTCGTCAACTCGGCCGGTTGCCCCAAGGAGCCAACGTGGAAGATAACCGCGGTCAGCGTCACCTATCGCCCCGACCGCAAGCGGATTTATTACGCCGGCGCGCGCCTGCACCTGTTCGGCCTTCCCAGCCTGCCGCTACCCAAATTCTCGAATCCCGTCGGCGGGGGCAGCGACAGCGGGCTGCTATCGCCCAATGGCGGATATAGCCGGGTCAACGGTTTCGAAGTCAGCATTCCCTATTATGTGAAGCTCGCGCCCAACCAGGGCCTGGTCATCACGCCGCATCTCTACACCAGCGTGCTGCCGATGCTCCAGGCCGATTATTCCGCGCTGAGCACCAGGGGCGCGTTCAGCCTGCGCGCCTATGCGACCGAAAGCCGCCGAAGCGACGATCTGACCACGGCAAATTCGGCGGACACCAGCATGGCGTTCCGCGGCTATCTCGACGGCATGGCGCGCTATCAGCTGACGCCCAACTGGAGTGTCAGCGGCTCGCTCCGCCTAACGACCGACCGGACGTTCCTGCGGCGCTACGACATCTCGCGCGACGACCGGTTGCGCAGCACGGCTAGCCTCGAGCGGATCGACGACAGCAGCTATTTTGCCCTGACCGGCTGGTACGTCCAGACGCTGCGCGTCAACGACAGCCAGGGTCAGCAGCCGATCGCGCTTCCCGAGATCGACTATCGCAAGCGCTTCGACGATGGACTGGTCGGGGGCCGCGTGCAGCTCCAGCTCAACACGCTCGCGCTGACACGCACCGACGGACAGGACACGCAGCGCGCGTTCGCCAGCGCGCAATGGGATCTTCGACGCCTGACGAACTGGGGTCAGGAAGTCACCTTCACGGCATTCGCCCGCGCCGACGCCTACAACACGGACAACACGGACGCGACCTCGATCGTCAGTTATCGCGGACTCGAAGGATTTCACAAGCGGGCGATCGGCGCAGCGGCCGTCGACGTGAAATGGCCTTTCATCGGCACGTTCCTCGGCGGCACGCAGCGGTTCACGCCGCGTGTCCAGCTCGTAGCCGCACCGAGCATTGCCAACACGCGCATCCCCAACGAGGATTCGCGGGCCGTCGACCTCGACGATACCAACCTGTTCGCACTGAACCGGTTTGCCGGGTATGACCGGTTCGAGGATTCCTCGCGCGCTACCTATGGTGGCGAGTGGGCACTCGACCTTCCGGGAATCGCGTTCACAACGAATATCGGACAGAGCTATCGCCTGGGCACGCGCCCGACCATCCTGCCCGACGGTACCGGGCTCAGCGACCGGTTCTCAGATATTGTCGGTCGCAGCGAATTGCGGTTCCGCGACTTTGTCTCGGTGGTGCACCGCTACCGGCTCGACAAGGATAGCCTGGCGATCCGCCGCAACGAGATCGACGCCACGATCGGATCGCGCGCAACCTATGTGCTCGTCGGCTATCTCAAGCTGAACCGCAACATCGACGCCGCGATCGAGGATTTGCGCGACCGCGAGGAGATCCGCGTCGCCGGCCG
Organism: Sphingomonas sp. BK481; assembly: GCF_014194875.1. Lineage (NCBI taxonomy): Bacteria > Pseudomonadati > Pseudomonadota > Alphaproteobacteria > Sphingomonadales > Sphingomonadaceae > Sphingomonas > Sphingomonas sp. BK481. The sequence continues at coordinate 44,002 of NZ_JACIAP010000005.1, forward strand.
TGTCCAGTTTGCCCGGTTCTGGTCGGCCTTCGGATCGGGGGTCGTCGATTTGACGAACAAGTCGGAAGATCCGCTGTCGGTCAGCGACGGTTTCAGCCCGATCCGCCACCGTGTCGGCGTGCAGTATGAAGACGATTGCCTGCGGCTTGGCGCGACGTGGCGGCGGACGTACAACGATACCGGTGATGCGCGGAAGGGGAACAGTTTCCTGCTGACGCTGGCCTTCACCAATCTTGGCCGCTAAGCCCGCATTCAGCTACGCCAGGGTAGGCCGCGCGGCACGTGCGATGATACGCGATGATGGGATACCGACACCTTGAAGCATGATGTTCGACTGACGGCGCGTGGTGGCCGCGTAATCGGCGCTGTGGTCCTTGCCGCACTGACCGCAAGCGCCATTGCCCAGACCGCGCCAACGCCCGCGCCCGCGCCCGCTGGAGGATCCGGCCAGACCGTGTCCGATCAGAGCGTGCCCGACAATACCGGGCTTAACCTGCCGACGAACCTTCAGATCTTCGGCAAGGTCGATCCGAACGTCCGCAAGCCGACGGCGATCGTCAACGATTCCGTGATCACCGGCACCGACGTCGATCAACGCGTTGCGTTGATCGCGATGGCCAATGAGGGCGCCAAGCTCTCGCCCGAAGACCGCGACCGGTTGAAGCTCCAGGTCCTGCGGCAGCTGATCGACGAAACGCTGCAGATCCAGGAGGCAAAGACCGCCGACATCACGATCACGCCCGCCGAACTGACGCAGAGCTATGACGCGGTGTCGAAGCGATTTAACCGGACCCCTGCCACCATGGCGGCCTATCTGCGGCAGACCGGCTCGTCGGATCGCTCGCTCAAGCGTCAGATCGAAGGCGAACTGGCTTGGCAGCGCTATCTGCGGCGGCGTGTCGAGCCCTTCGTCAACGTCGGTGACGAGGAGGTCAAAGGCATCATCGACCGCCTCGAGGCGGCCAAGGGTACGGACGAGTTCAACCTGAAGGAAATCTACTTCGCCGGGAATGCGACGAACGGGCAACAGGTCTATGCCAATGCCCGCCAGCTGATCCAGGAAATCCAGAAGGGCACGCAGCCGTTCGAGTCCTATGCGCGGCAATTCTCCGAGGCGTCGACCCGCGCGGTCGGCGGCGACCTTGGCTGGGTTCGCGCATCGACGCTGCCGCCGGAGCTCGCCCAGGCGACGCAGTCGATGCAGGTCGGCCAGGTGGCCGGTCCGATCGAGGTGTCGGGCGGCTATTCCATCCTGTACCTGACCGACAAGCGCCAAGTGCTGACCGCCGACCCACGCGACGCGCGGCTCAGCCTGAAGCAGCTGACGTTGCGCTTCCCGCCCAACACCTCGCAGGCGCAGGCCTCGGCACGCGCAGAGGCGTTCGCAAAGGCGACGAAGGAGCTGCGCGGCTGCGGCACCGTCGAGAAGGTCGCGGCGGGCATTGGCGCGGATGTCGTTGACAATGATACCGTTCGGATCCGCGATCTCCCGCCGCAGCTTCAGGAAGTGATGCTCAAGTTGCAGGTCGGCGAATCGAGCCCGCCATTCGGGTCAGCCGAACAGGGCGTACGTGCCCTCGTCCTGTGCGGACGCGACGATCCGCAGTCAGGCAATCTGCCGAGTTCGGAACAGATCCAGGGACAGCTCGAGCAGCAGCGCGTCAATTTGCGCGCCCAGCAGAAGCTGCGCGATCTGCGTCGTGACGCCGTCGTCGAATATCGCTGATCCTGACATGCCGCAGTCGCGCCCCCTCGCCGTCTCGATGGGCGATCCTGCGGGGATCGGACCTGAAATCATCGCCAAGGCCTGGGCCGCGCGTGTTGCGCACGACCTGCCTCCGTTCGTTGCGATCGGCGACATCCGGGCGATCGAGCGGGTCTGGTCCGGGCCCGTGGTCCGGCTCTCGGATCCTGCCGAAGCGGCCTCGGTATTCGGCGGTGCGTTGCCGGTGCTGAGCGTCGAGGACGCGGGCGAGATCGTGCCCGGGAATCCGGATGTCGAGGGCGCCCGTTGCGCCTTGCACGCGCTCGAGCTTGCGGTGGGACTGGTTAAGACCGGAGCAGCACGCGCACTGGTCACGGGGCCGGTATCGAAGGCAAAGCTTTATGCGATTGGCTTCACCCATCCCGGGCAGACGGAGTTCGTCGCTGAACGGTTCGGCGTCGCGGGCGAGAATGCCGTGATGATGCTTGCCGGCCCGTCGCTCCGTGTCGTGCCGATCACAACGCATGTACCGCTCGGCGACGTCGCGTCCCTGCTGTCGGTCGATCTGATCGTCGCAAAGGGGCGGGCAACGGCTCGCGGGTTGACGCGGAATTTCGGGATCGCGGCCCCGAGGCTCGCCTTTGCCGGGTTCAATCCGCATGCGGGCGAACAGGGCGCGCTCGGCCGTGAAGAGATTGATATCATCGCCCCGGCGATCGAGCTGCTGCGCGCGGAGGGCATCGATGCGACCGGGCCTTTTGCGGCGGATACCTTGTTCCACCCGCGCGCGCGCGCGACCTATGACGCGGCACTCTGCTGCTATCACGACCAGGCGCTCGTGCCGCTCAAGACCATCCACTTCGACGAAGGCGTCAACATCACGCTCGGGCTGCCTATCGTGCGCACCTCGCCTGACCACGGCACGGCATTCTCGATCGCCGGTAAGGACCTTGCCGAACCGGGTGCCATGATCGCGGCGATCGCGATGGCCGGCCAAGCATCTGATCGGCGTGCCGCGCAAAGCGCCGAAAGTCGATGATCGCCCCGGCAACGGCCCTCCCCCCGCTGCGCGAGGTGATCGCGCGGCACGGCCTCAATGCCAGCAAGGCGCTGGGGCAGAATTTCCTCTTCGACGGGCAATTGCTGGCGCGCATCGCCGCTGTGCCGGGTGACCTGCACGACGCTGAAGTCCTCGAGGTCGGCCCAGGTCCCGGTGGACTGACCCGCGCTTTGCTTGCGGCGGGTGCGCGCGTGACGGCGATCGAGCGGGATCACCGCTGTATCCCGGCGCTAGCCGAACTGGGCGACGCGTTCCCGGGGCAGTTGACGGTCATCGAGGGCGATGCGCTGGCGATCGACGCACCGGCGTTGTTCAAGACAAAGCCACACATCGTCTCCAACCTGCCCTATAATGTCGGTACCGCCTTGCTGGTCGGCTGGCTGTCGGCGGACTGGGTGCCATGGTGGCAATCGCTGACGCTGATGTTCCAGAAGGAGGTCGCTGAACGGATTGTCGCGACCACCAATAGCGACCATTACGGACGTCTGGCGGTGCTGGCACAATGGCGAAGCGCGTCGCGGATCGCGATGCCGGTCCACAGGTCGGCCTTCACGCCGCCTCCCAAGGTCATGTCCGCGGTCGTCCACATCACGCCACATGCTGCGCCCGAGGGTGTCGACTTCGCCCTGCTCGAACGGCTGACCGGCGCCGCCTTTGGCCAGCGTCGCAAGATGCTCCGCCAGAGCCTGAAGTCGGTGCCTGGTGCTCTCGATGCGCTGGAGCGGATCGGGATCGATGGGACGCGACGCGCGGAGACCTTGTCGGTGCTGGATTTCGTGGCACTGGCGCGCGCTGCGAAGACACGGCCGCTCACCGTCAGCGGCTGAGGTCGTTCCGCTCAGTCCTTGGCGGGGGTCGCGGGCTTTACGACCTGCGCAGTCGTGATGGGCGGCCCCTTGGCGATGATCGCGGCAAGCTGCACGGCTTCGGGACACTGACCCTTGCAGATGGTGCGGATCTTGGCGAGGTTGTCGCGGGCCCGGACGACCGCGCCCTTCATCACCAACGCACTGCCCTGCCCCTGCAACGCGGTGACGTCGTTGGGCTCGAGCAACAGCGCCTCGCGGTAAAGGCGGATCGCCTTGCCCGGCAGTTCGCGTGCCTCTGCGACCCTGCCCAGTTCGACGAACGCCGCGCGATTGCGCGGATCCACCGCGACCGCGGTTTCGAGCATGTCGGTCGCACCGTCGAGATTGCCGGCCGCCTTGAGGCTTCGCCCCTGCGCTAGCAACTGCAACGACCGCGCATCAATCTGCGTATCGGGCCGTTGGCCGCTCAGTGACGTCGATACGGACACGACCGTCAGCGCGGCGGCAACGGCAACGGTCGAAAAACGCATGATGGTCTCCAGGCGGGGCACAGCGGATTTGGCTAGCATGGGCTGATAAGGCGCGCGACAAAAAATCCGTCGGTGCCGTCGCGGCCGGGCTCGAGGCGAACCCCGCGGCCATGGACAGCGCCTGCGGGCAACGACAGCGGCGCGGTCGTCCAGCCGGGATGCGCGCCCAGGAACCACGCAACCTGGTCCGTGCCTTCTGCATCGAGCAGCGAACAGACGATATATACCAATGCACCGCCCGGTTTCACCAGCGTTGCCGCGACCGAGAGCACCTGCTGTTGGGTCGACTGCAATCTGGATACGCGGTCGGGCGTCAGGCGCCAGCGCGCTTCCGGGTTGCGTCGCCACGTGCCTGTTCCCGAACAAGGCGCATCGACGAGCACGCCGTCCGCACGGCCTGCCCATTCGCTCAACGCCTCGATCTCACGGGTTGGGTTGAGCAACTGCGTCTCGATGATCGCGGCGCCCGCACGGGTCGCGCGCGGCGCCAGCCGTGACAGCCGGTTACGATCGGTATCGCAGGCCAGGACGGTACCCGTGTTCGCCATCATCGCGGCGAGCGCGAGCGTCTTGCCGCCAGCGCCTGCGCAGAGGTCGACGATCCTTTGGCCGGGCTTGGCCTGCATCGCGAGCCCGACTATCTGGCTGCCCTCGTCCTGGACTTCCAGCGCACCCTCATTGAACAGCGGCAATGCCTCGACATTCGTGCCGGTCGGCAGCCGGATTCCGTCGGGAGCGTGCGGTGTCGCCTCAGCCTCGGGCAATGCGGCGAGCACGGCGGGACGATCCGCGACGAGCGTGTTGACGCGCAGGTCGAGCGTCGCACGCCCGGCAAGATCGGTGAGCGCCGCGCCATCGAGCCCCGATGCCCGCAACGCCTTGGTCAGCCATTGCGGCGCGACGCCGGCGCTGGCGCGCGGTTCGTCCTTCCCGATCGGTGCTGGCGCATGGGTCGAGCCGTCGAAGGTGGCGGCCAGCGCGGGATCAGCATCGGCCACCAGCAGCATCGCCGCACGACCGTCCTCAGGACGATCCCCTGCCTTCCGGATCGCCGCATAGACGAGTTCGCGCACCGCGCGGCGATCCTTCGACCCAGCATAGCGGCGCGTGGCGAAGTAGCGCGCGATCAGCGTGTCGGCTGCCGCGCCGCTCTCCCGGGCAGCGGCGATGATCTGGTCGAGCAGTTCGATCGCGGCCTGCGTCCGCGCCGACGGGGTCAAGGCCGACCTCCCGGGATCGCGCAACATTGGGCAGTGATTTGGTAGGGGATCATCATCATCCCCTGCCCCTACCCGCTCCCGGACGCAGAAGGGAATGATTTCAGGTATCCGCTTGCCACATTCCCGGCCGGCGGGCCCTCCCGATCCCGTTGCGGCATCGGGAGGCGTCGATGCTAGCGCGTCGGGTAGTTCGGGGCCTCGCGCGTGATCGTGACGTCGTGGACATGGCTCTCCATCAGGCCGGCACCGGTGATCTGGACGAATTCCGCGCGAGCCTGCAGATCCGGAATCGTCGCCGACCCGGTATAGCCCATCGCTGCCTTGATCCCGCCGACGAGCTGGTGGACGACGTCGCGTGCCGGCCCCTTATACGCAACCTGCCCCTCGATACCCTCGGGAACCAGCTTCAGCTGGTCCTTGATATCGCCCTGGAAGTAGCGATCCGCAGACCCGCGACCCATCGCGCCGACCGACCCCATCCCACGATAGGATTTATACGCGCGCCCCTGGTAAAGGAAGGTTTCGCCCGGCGCCTCGTCCGTCCCGGCGAGCAGCGACCCGATCATCACGGTCGATGCGCCCGCGGCCAGCGCCTTGGCCATGTCGCCCGACGTGCGGATACCGCCATCTGCGATCACCGGTACGCCAGCCTTGTGACCGGCCTCGGCGCAATCCATCACGGCCGTCAACTGCGGCACACCGACGCCGGCGACCACCCGCGTGGTGCAGATCGACCCGGGGCCGATGCCGACCTTGATGCCATCCGCGCCCGCGTCGATCAGCGCGCGGGTGGCGTCGCCCGTCGCGACGTTCCCGGCGACGACCTGGACCGAGTTGGACAGTTTCTTGACCCGCTCGACGGCACGCCCGACGTCGCGGTTATGACCATGTGCCGTGTCGATGACGATCAGGTCGCATCCGGCGTCGACCAGCTGCTCCGTGCGATCGAAGCCCTTGTCGCCGACGGTCGTCGCCGCTGCGACACGCAGGCGGCCCGCTTCGTCCTTGGTCGCATCGGGGAACATGACGGCCTTTTCGATATCCTTGACCGTAATGAGGCCGACGCAACGATACTCGGCATCGACGACCAGCAGCTTTTCGATACGCCGCTGGTGCAGCAGCCGGCGCGCTTCCTCTTTGCCGACCTCGGTCGACACTGTTGCAAGGTTCTCGTGCGTCATGAGTTCGCTGACCGGCTGTTGCGGGTTCCCGGCGAAGCGAACGTCGCGATTGGTCAGAATCCCGACCAGCTTGCCATCCGACTCGACGACCGGAATGCCGCTGATCCGATGGCCGGCCATCAACGCCTGCGCTTCGCCCAGAGTGGCGGTCGGCTTGATCGTGATCGGGTTGACCACCATCCCCGATTCGAACCGCTTGACCTGACGGACCGCGACAACCTGTTCTTCGATCGTCAGGTTACGGTGAAGCACGCCGATGCCGCCGAGCTGCGCCATGACGATCGCCATGTCCGCTTCGGTCACGGTGTCCATCGCGGAGGACAGGATCGGAATATTGAGGGCTATCCCCCGCGTTACCTGGGTCCGCGTGTCCGCCTGGCTTGGCAGCACGTCCGATTCCCCCGGATACAGAAGGACGTCGTCGAAAGTGAGGCCGAGGCGGATATCCATGAAAGCTGCCGATCCTGGGTTTGGGGTGGCGCGCCATGTAACCAAAGCGGGCGCGCACGGCTAGGCCCCTCTGCGCACGCCGTGCTATAGCCGGGCACTACACGCATGGGGGATATTCCGATGGGGTTGATTGTCGCCGGGCTCGCAGTGGCGCTGGTGCTGTTCTATTTGGTGACCAGTATCAAGATCGTACGGCAGGGCTATCAGTACACGATCGAACATTTCGGAAGGTTCACCACGGTCGCGCGGCCCGGCTTCAATTTCTATCCGGCGTTTTTCTACCGCGTAGGGCGGAAGGTGAACATGATGGAACAGGTGATCGATATTCCCGGGCAGGAGATCATCACCAAGGATAATGCGATGATATCGACCGACGGGGTCGTGTTCTTCCAGGTGCTGGATTCGGCCAAGGCCGCCTATGAGGTGTCGGACCTGTATCAGGCGCTACTGCAGCTCACGACGACCAATCTTCGCACCGTCATGGGCTCGATGGATCTCGACGAGACGTTGAGCAAGCGCGACGAGATTAATGCGCGATTGCTGAGCGTCGTCGACCACGCAACGACGCCCTGGGGGGTCAAGATCACCCGGGTGGAGATCAAGGACATTCGTCCGCCCGCCGACATCGTCAACGCCATGGGCCGCCAGATGAAGGCCGAGCGCGAGAAGCGCGCAAACATTCTGGACGCGGAAGGCTCACGCGCCTCGGAAATCCTCCGGGCAGAGGGCCAGAAGCAGGCACGGATCCTCGAATCGGAGGGCCGCAAGGAATCGGCCTTTCGTGATGCCGAGGCGCGCGAGCGCGCGGCCGTTGCCGAAGCGTCGGCCACCCGGGCGGTGTCGCAGGCGATCGAGGAAGGCGGCGCGCAGGCGATCAACTATTTCATCGCACAGAAATATGTCGAGGCAATCGGCAAATTCGCCACGTCGCCCAATGCGAAGACGATCCTGTTTCCCGTCGAGGCGACCCAGTTGATGGGAACGCTGGGTGGCATTGGCGAGATTGCGAAGGATGCCCTGCGCGACACGGTGCCGTCAGCCACCCCGGCAGCGAAGCCGTCACCCAGGGGACCATTTGAACTCTCGAACACCAACGAGGTGCCGAAAAGCTGATGTATGGAATCGGACCGGCCGTTGCATGGCTGATCGCTGCGCTGGTGTTGGGGATCGCGGAACTGGCTGTTCCGGGCGTTTTCCTGGTCTTTCTGGCGATCGCCGCAGCTTTCACCGCGGTGATGGCGCTCGCGCTGTCGGATCTGCCGGTCGCCGTACAGCTTGGCGCCTTCGCGGTCTGGAGTGTGGTCGCGGTCACGATCGGCAAACGATGGTATCGTGACTATCCGGTCGAGGGCGGGGATCCGCTGTTGAATGATCGGGCGGCGCGGTTGATCGGTCAGATCGTGATCGTCGAGACCGCGCTCGTCGACGGCCAAGGTCGTGTTCTCGTCGGTGACGGCAGCTGGCCCGCACGGGGGCCCGACGCGGCGGTCGGAACGCGTGTCAGGATCGTCGCGGTAACGGACGGCGCGGTAGCTGTGGAACCGCAGTAGATGATTGTCGCAACGTCTCGGACGGCCCGCTCAATTTCGATGGCCGGACCGGGAATGGCTAAACGCCGAATCCCGGTCCGGCACGCGCAGTTCTACCAGGCTGCGCGCGTGGTCACACGGCTTCGGTCATCTTCGGCGCCGCCTGCATCACGCTGGCATCGACATGCTCCGAGAACTGCGCGAAATTCTCGACGAACAGATCGACCAGCTTTGCCGCCGTCGCGTCATAGGCATCGGTATCTGCCCATGTCGTCCGCGGATCGAGGATGGCGTCGTCGACGCCCTGCACGCTCACCGGAACCTGAAACCCGAAGTTCGGGTCCGTACGGAATTCCGCAGTCTTCAGACTTCCGTCCAGCGCGGCGTTGAGCAGCGCACGCGTCGCGTTGATCGGCATGCGGCTACCGAAACCATATTTGCCCCCGGTCCAACCCGTATTCACCAGCCAGCAGTCGACCCCGCCGCGCGCGATCCGTGCCTTCAGGAGGTTACCATAGACCGAAGGATGCCGCGGCATGAACGGTGCGCCGAAACAGGTCGAGAATGTCGCATCGGGCTCGGTCACGCCGATTTCGGTGCCGGCGACGCGCGCCGTATAGCCCGACAGGAAATGATACATCGCCTGGTCCGGAGTCAATTTGGCAATTGGCGGGAGCACGCCATATGCATCGGCGGTCAACATCACGATGTTTCGCGGGACCGGACCCATATTGTCCGCCGAGCTGTTAGGAATGAAATCGATCGGATAAGCGCCCCGGCTGTTTTCTGCCAGCGTGTGATCGTCAAGATCAAGCAGGCGCGTTGTAGGGTCCATCACGACATTCTCGAGAACCGTTCCGAACCGCTTGGTCGTTGCGAAGATCTCGGGTTCGGCATCGGCCGACAGACGGATCATCTTGGCGTAGCAGCCACCTTCGAAGTTGAAGACGGCGGTATCGGACCAGCCATGCTCATCGTCGCCGATCAACGTTCGGCTGGCATCGGCACTCAAGGTCGTCTTGCCGGTGCCAGAAAGCCCGAAGAACACCGCGGTATCGCCGTTTGCGCCCATGTTTGCCGAACAATGCATCGGCATCACCCCGGCCAGCGGCAGGAGGTAGTTGAGCAGGCCGAAGACCGACTTTTTCATCTCCCCGGCATATTTCGTACCCCCGATAAGGATGAGCCGATCGGTGAAATTGACCGCGATGACGGTTTCGCTGCGGCAACCATGCCGCGCGGGATCGGCCTGGAAGCTGGGCAGATCGATGATCGTATAGTCGGCTTCAAAGCCGTTCAGCGCCGACGCTTCCGGACGGACAAGCATCGTGCGAATGAAGAGATTGTGCCAGGCGAGTTCCGTGACGACGCGAACATTCACCCGGTGATCGGGTTGCGATCCGCCATATAGGTCCTGAACGAACAGCGTATTCTTCTGCGCCAGCGCCGCGTAGAAATCCGCCTTCAATGCGGCAAAGTGCGCCGGAGCCATCGGCTTGTTGCTCTTGCCCCACCAGACGGTCGCTTCGGTTTCCGCGTCGCGGACGATGAACTTGTCCTGAGCCGAACGTCCGGTATGGGCGCCCGTTTCGACGACCAGGGGCCCGTCGGCGGACAGACGCCCCTCACCCCGGTCGAGCGCGGCTTCGACCAGCTGCGCGGTCACCAGATTCCAGTGCACCTCCGCATGTGTTTCAATTCCCTGCGCATCGAGCCCTGAGGCAGGGGTTCGCAAATCAGACACGGCATCTCTCCATAAGACACTTGCGCATACGTATGTATGTCGTTGAGGCTCGATCTAGGCGGGCCTGTGATCCGGGTCAAATCGACCGGAGGGCGTGTAACTCAAGCCGCGGTCTGGTGTACCCCGGTTGAGTACGTTAGCACTTTGCCCTACGCAGCCCGAGATTTATCCCGGCGGGCGCCAAGAAGATGACAGCCAGACCATGACGGCAACGATCGCGCTCGTCGATGACGACCGAAACATCCTGACGTCCGTGTCGATCGCCCTTCAGACCGAGGGGTTTGTCACGCGGGTCTATTCGGACGGCGAGACCGCGCTGAAGGCCTTGACGGACAATCCCCCCGATCTGGCGATCTTCGACATCAAGATGCCCCGTATGGATGGTCTGGAACTGTTGCGGCGGCTGCGCGAAAAGAGCCAGATACCTGTCATCTTCCTGACCAGCAAGGATGACGAACTCGACGAGGCGCTTGGCCTTGCGATGGGGGCGGACGATTATATCGCGAAGCCGTTCTCGCAGCGATTGCTGATTGCGCGGGTCCGGGCGATCCTGCGGCGCGCGGAGTTGACCCGGTCGCCTGGCACGGAGACGGAGGCCGAGGCGGCCGGGCCGCTTGACCGGGGGCGGCTCAGCATGGACCCGGCGCGCCACCGGACCCTGTGGGCTGGCGAACCCGTGACACTGACGGTGACGGAATTCATGATTCTCGAAACGCTCGCGCAGCGGCCGGGTATCGTCAAGACGCGCAACCAGTTGATGGACGCCGCCTATCAGGACGACATCTATGTCGACGACCGGACGATCGACAGCCACATAAAGCGGCTGCGTCGCAAGTTCCGACAGGTCGATCCAGATTTCGACGCGATCGAAACACTGTATGGGGCAGGCTATCGGTTCTCCGAGGATTAACATGGGACGGAGCGATCCGCGCGACGACGTGGGCGATCGAACCGAGGATGACGGTCGCGATCTGACATTACGCTGGTCGGGTCAGATCTCGCTCACGCGGCGCATCCTCGCCGTCAATATCTTTGCGCTCCTGCTGCTCGCAGGCGGCTTTTTCTACCTCGATTCCTATCGCAGCCGGATCGTCGACAGCCGCGTCGCGCAGGCCGCACGCGAGGCGCGGCTGATCGGTGAGGCAATCGCCGCAGTCGATCCGGCGCTGCGTGAGCCGCTCATCGTTCGGCTGGCGCAGGATACGGGCTCGCAGATCCGGGTCTTCGACCGCGACGGGCAGATCATCAAGGACAGTCGCGCACTTGGGCTGCGCAGTTTCGTGCTGCACGACCCGGACAAGGAAGACTGGGGGCAGGATGCCGCGCGCTTTCTCGACGCGGTCATCGACGTGGTCGTGATGGCGCCCCGCGCACCGCTTTACCGCGAACGCGGGCCGCGGCAACGCTGGCCCGACGTCGAGGACGTACGGTTGCGGCATGGCATCTCCACGACGGTCTGGCGCGCACCTGACCGCACCCCGGTGATAACGGCAGCAGCCCGCGTGCCAGGCGGCGGCGTGGTGATGACGACGGTGAACGCGCGCGACATCACGCGCACCGTGCGTATCGAACGCTTCCGCCTGAGCATGGTGCTGTTGCTGGTCTCGATCGTCTCCGTGCTGCTCTCGCTATTCCTTGCACGAACGATCGTCCGCCCCCTCCGCCGTCTGGCACGAGCGGCGGTACGGGTACGGCTCGGACGCGCGCGCGAGGTCGTTGTCCCTCGGCTGCCGTCGCGCCGGGATGAATTGGGGATGCTCGCCCGCGCGCTGTCGGACATGAGCCTGGCGCTCAGGGCCCGCATCGACGCGACCGAAGCCTTCGCTGCGGACGTGACGCATGAAATGAAGAACCCGCTGGCGTCCTTGCGGTCTGCGGTCGAAGGCCTGTCACGTGTGCAGGATCCAGCGCTCAAGGAGCAGTTGATGGCGATCGTGCGGGATGATGTCCATCGGCTCGATCGGCTGATCTCCGACATCTCCGACGCGTCGCGACTCGACGCACAGCTCAGCCGGGCAAAGTTCGAACCGATCGACATGGTCAGCCTGATCGACGGCTTGCTGTCGCAGCGCCTCGCTCGCGACGTCGAACGTGAAATCCGCTTTCGCTTCGACCGCAGCGACGATGGCCCGTTCGTTGTGCTCGGCGAAGGCGCCCGGCTCGAGCGTGTAATCGAGAACCTGATTGATAACGCGGTGTCCTTCTCGCCCGACCGTGGCCTGATCACGCTGTCCGCCATGCGCGGCGCGCACGAGGTCGTCCTTCGTGTCGAGGATGAGGGCCCGGGCGTCCCTCCAGACGCACGCGATACGATCTTTCGCCGCTTCCACTCGGTCAGACCTGACGGCGAAGCCTTCGGCCGTCACTCCGGATTGGGGCTCGCCATTGCGCGCACCATCGTCGAGGGGCATCAGGGCACGATCACCGTCGAATCGCGCGATGATCGGCTGGGCGGTGCCCGGTTCGTACTCCATCTGCCGCTATATGCACGATGAGGGAGCTCTAGTTCTGTCTGTCCTCTCGTCCGATCGCCTGCATGCGACGACCGTCTCGATCGGCGGCCAGGGCGTCCTGCTGGAAGGACCTTCCGGCATCGGCAAATCCGACCTCGCCCTTCGCCTGATCGACCGCGGCGCAATGCTGGTCAGCGACGACCAGACCATCGTGGTGCGCTCGGGTACCCGGTTGCTGGCACACCCACCCGCTTCCATCGCAGGCCGGATCGAGGTTCGGGGTCTGGGCATTATCGCCATGCCCTATGTTGTCGACATACCCATCGCCCTGCTCGTACGGCTAGGAGGACAGGTTCCGCGGATGCCCGAACTTGAGGCGCGGCGGATCGCTGGTGTCGATATCCCGGTCCTCCTGCTCGAACCGCGCCAGGCGTCCGCTCCACTGAAGGTTGAACTGGCTCTGACACACGGAATTCTCGCCGCATGACGCGCCAATCAAAGCCGATCCTGCTGATCACCGGCATGTCGGGCGCGGGCAAATCGACCGTTCTCAAGACGCTTGAGGATCTGGGCTGGGAGATCGTCGACAATCTGCCGCTCCTGCTGCTCGATCGGCTGCTGGATACGCCGCGCGCACAGGGACAAATGGATGATTCCACCCCCCTGGCGATTGGTATTGGCTCGCAAACGCGCGATTTTGATGCCGATCGCATCATCGGGCGTATCCGCGATCTGCGCGATCGGCACGGTCTGGAAATCGGGACGCTGTTCCTCGACTGTTCGGGGGTAGAACTCGAGCGACGCTATTCCGAGACGCGGCGGCGGCATCCGCTAGCCCCCGATCGCCCCGCGGGCGACGGGATCGCGCGCGAGCGTGAAATGCTGCGGCCGCTGCGCGACTGGGCGAACCGTTTGATCGACACGACGACATTGGCGGCCAACGAACTGGCGCAACAGATCCGCCACAGCTTCGCGCAGGACGATCAGGGTGCTCCGACGCTGTCGATCCAGTCGTTCGGCTTCGCGCGCGGGCTACCGCGCAACGCTGACCTCGTCTTCGACATGCGGTTTATGCGAAATCCGCATTGGGATCCGCAGCTGCGTCCTGGGACCGGACTGGATGCGGAGGTTGCGCAATATGTCATGGCCGATCCGGCCTATGAAGCCGCTGTCAGCCACATCGAGGATCTGCTGCTCCTGTTGCTGCCGCGCTACAAGGCGGAGGGCAAGTCCTATGTCAGCGTTGCGATCGGGTGTACCGGAGGGAGACACCGATCGGTTCATGTTGCCGAACGGATCGCCGGACGGTTGCGCGCAGAGGGTTTTTCGCCCACGGTAAACCATCGCGACCTGGGGGCCGCGCCGCAGGACTCGCTTGAGGGACCACCGGTCGGCTTATGAGTATGAAGCGTCTGATATGATCGGCCTAGTTTTGGTGACCCACGGGCGGCTCGCCGACGAGTTCGTGACCGCAATGGTCCATGTCGTCGGCCCGCAGGAACGTGTCGCGGCAATCGCGATCGGCCCGGATGACGATATGGAGGAACGCCGCGCGGATATCGCGACGGCGATCGCCGAGGTCGATGCGGGGCGCGGCGTGATCGTCCTGACCGATCTGTTCGGCGGTACCCCGTCAAATCTTGCCATCTCCCTGATGGAGCGGGGCCGGGTGGAGGTGATCGCGGGAATGAATCTGCCGATGCTGATCCGGCTGGGGTCAGCACGCAAGGCGATGACGGTCGTGGCGGCGGTCGCTGCCGCACGCGAAGCCGGCCGGAAATATATTTCCGTCGCATCCGAGGTTCTCGGCGAGGCGGCAGCGTGACCGCGGTTGCGCGCACGGTCCTGATCACCAACCGCCGGGGATTGCATGCCCGGGCCAGCGCAAAGTTTGTCACACTTGCCTCCTCGCAACCTTGCGACGTGCTGGTCGAGAAGGACGGCGCGGGGAGCGTGACGGGAACGTCGATCATGGGGCTGATGATGCTCGGGGCCGCGATGGGCGACTCGATCGTCATATCGGCGACCGGCGACGGCGCGGATGAAACCGTCGCCCGGCTGGTCGAACTTGTCGAAGCCAAGTTCGGCGAGGATTGAGCCCCCTTCCCCGCAGCGCTTGCCGCGCGGGGTTGCGACGGGCATGAGCAGCGTGTGCTGACCAACCTCCCCTGTTTCCGCGCGCCGAAGGGCCGATAAATGCCTCGCGAAATTACCGCTTTCTCGAACCCGTTGATCAAATATGTCCGCGATCTTCGCGACAAGCGACATCGCAAGGCCGCGCGGCAGTTCCTTGCCGAGGGGTTGCGGATCCTGACCGAGGCTCGCGAGACCGGCCGCCTGCCCCGCACGCTCTTCTACGCCGCGGCGAGTGCCAACCACCCGCTGGTCCATGCGCTGTCGATGGATGTCGAGGAGGCGGGTGGCGAATCGATCCAGACGACGCCAGACATCCTGTCGAAGCTGTCGGGCAAGGACAATCCGCAGGCGGTGGTCGGCGTGTTCGACGAGTTCGACGCGGCACTTGAGGATCTGGACCGGACCAGTGCGGGGATCTGGCTGGTCGCCGAGCGACTGCGGGATCCGGGCAATCTCGGCACGATTCTGCGGACCGGTGATGCCGTCGGGGCGGGCGGGCTGATCCTGATCGGCGAGTCGGTCGATCCGTTCTCGGTCGAGGCGGTGCGGGCGAGCATGGGGGCGCTGTTCACCATTCCGGTCGTCAAGACCGAGTGGGCGCCGTTCGAGGCCTGGCTCCGCAGCGGCCCTGGGCAGCTGGTCGGGCTGAGCCTCGACACCGAGACCGATTACCGGGCGGCGACGTACGGCGCCCCGACCTTCCTGCTGACCGGCAACGAGGCGCAGGGCATGCCGGCGGAGATGGCCGAAGGGTGCGACACGCTGGTCAAGATTCCGATGCTGGGCAAGGCCGACAGCCTCAACGCGGCGGTCGCCACCGCAGTGATGGCCTATGAGGTTCTTGCCCAACAGAGTTGAAAACGCGCCTTAAACGTCCGCGGTCTCCGGTTTCTCGATCAGTGCCGGCCCCTCGCCCAGCGCCAGCGCGTCGATCGACGACACGTCCTCGAGATCGCGCGCGCCGGTCTCGATATTGAGGTCGCGGAACTTGCGGCCGGTGACCATCAGACGGCCGTTGAACGAGTTGGTGAAGCCGTTGAAGTTCTTCACCGCGCTGTTGAGCCCGACCCCGACCTTCCGCAGATCGTCGGCGACCTTGGCGAGCCGGTCGTGCATTTCCTTGCCGAGCTCGCCAATCTTGCGCGCCTCGTTGGCGAGCTTTTCCTGCCGCCAGACCGCGGCGACGGTCCGCGCGATCGCAATAAGATTAGTAGGAGTGGCGAGCAACACCCTCTTTTCAAACGCGAAATCCCAGAGCGTCGGATCATGCTCAAGCGCAGCGGAGAGGAAATGCTCGCCGGGGACGAACATGATCACATAGTCGGGCGTGTCCGCGAACTGGCTCCAATAGGCCTTGTTGCCGAGCCCGTTGACGTGCGCGCGCATCGACGCGGCGTGCGCCGCCAGACCGACCAGCCGCTCGGCCTCGTCGACCGCGCCGAACGCATCCTGATAGGCGTTGAGCGAGACCTTGGCATCGATGACGAGTGCGCGGCCGCCCGGGACGCGGATGATCGCGTCGGGGCGCAGCCGGGCGCCGGCGCGCTCATCGGCATCACCGACCGCGACGCTGACCTCGGTCTGGAAATCGGTATGTTCGCTCAGACCGCAGGTTTCGAGCACGTTCTTCAACTGCTGCTCGCCCCAGCGACCGCGTGACTTGGGGGCGTTGCGGAGCGAGTTGACGAGCTTGGCGGCTTCGGTCGAGACCTTTTCCTGGCCGAGCCGCATCTGTTCGATCTGCCCCTTGAGATCGCCGAACGCGTCGCGGCGTTCCGCCTCGACCTTGGCGACGCCCTCCTCATAGCGTTGCAGCCGGTCGCTGACGGGCTGGAGCATCGACTTGAGGTTCTGCCCGGCGGATTCCTCGGACTGGCGGAAGCGGGCGTCGGCGCGGTCGAGAAAGGTCTTCTGCGCGTCGCTCAGCAGCTTGTTGGCGACGTCGCCGAACTGAGCCGCCATGACGTCCTTGGCGTCGCGGAACTCGACCAGCCGCGCCTCGAACGCCTCGCTGCGGGCATGCTCGGTAGCGAGTTCGGTGCGCGCGGCGTCGCGGTCGGCGCGGATCGTCGCGAGATCGGTGCGCAGGCGATCCGCCTCCCCGGCCCGCTCGGCATTCTGCGCACGCAGCGTGGCGAGATCCTGAAGCGCGGCGTTGCGCTCCTGCTCGACCGCGTCGCGCGCGGTGCGGACCAGATCATAGTCGGCGGCTCTGGTCTTGGCGACCGCGAGATCGCTGGCGAGTGCGCCGGCACGACGCGAGGCCAGCAGCCAGCCGAGCAGCAACCCGGCGGCGGCGGCGAGCAGCGCGACGATCACGAGTTCGGTCATGCCAGCGTCCCAATGTTGCGAATGTTGAGACGATAAGCGTGTTTTGCGCCGAGATCCGTACAATTTCCGGCGAGGCGCCCGGCAAGGCAGGGTTTGGGCGCGGGCGGCTGGGGGGGCACGGTCTGAAAGGTCATCGGTGGAACATAGCACGAACGACGTGGGTGGGACAGAGGGATTTTCCTACCTGCGGGCGTTGGCCTTGGTCGCTACTGTAGCAGAGTTGGGCTTTGCGGGCGGTAGTGAGTTATCGCCGGGGACGTGCCAACTGGGCCCCGGCCTTCGCCGGGGTGGTGCTTTTGGGGGTGCGCCGCCCCTCGCTGCGGAGCTATCGCAGGTGGGCTCCGGTGTTTGCTGGGCAGTGTTCTTGGCGTGTGCCGCCCGCGATTACGGGGGCATCCCTGCCTGGGCCCCGGCCTTCGCCGGGGACCTGGTCTGGGTTGGCCGGTCGAGGTAACGACCGGCGCCGGGTCAGCCGAGCTTGCGGGCCTTGGCGAGTTTCTTGAGGACCATGTCGCGCTTGAGGCGGCTAATGTGGTCGATGAACAATACGCCGTCGAGATGGTCGATCTCGTGCTGCATGCAGGTCGAGAGCAGGCCGTCGAGCTCTTCCTCATGCGCGGCGCCGGTCTCGTCGAGCCACTTCACGCGGCACCGGGCGGGGCGGACGACCTCGGCATATTGCTCGGGGATCGAGAGGCAGCCCTCGTTATAGGTCGACATCTCTTCGCTGACCGAAAGGATCTCGGCGTTGATATAGGCCTTGGGATTCCTGATCGGCTTGTCCTCTTCGTCCTTCTCTTCCTGAAGGTCGATGACGAGAACGCGCTGCTGCACGCCGACCTGAGTCGCGGCGAGGCCGATGCCGTTGAAGTCGTACATCGTCTCGATCATGTCGGCGACGAGCGTACGGGTGGAATCGTCCACCGACGCCACCGGCTCCGCGACGAGGCGCAGGCGGGGATCGGGGACTTCGAGAACGGTCATGACGGTCATGCTGCGCAGCTAGGTTCCGCGGGTTGAGCCGTCAAGCATTTGGGTTAGGCCGCGACGATCAGGCCATCGGGCGGCGTGCGCGCAGCGCCTGGGCGAGCGTGCCCTCGTCGAGATAGTCGAGCTCGCCACCCACCGGCAGGCCGTGCGCGAGCTGCGTGACGCGGACGGGGAATCGTTCGATCCGTTCGGCGATGTAATGCGCGGTGGTCTGGCCTTCGAGCGTCGCGTTCATCGCGAGCACGACCTCGTCGATCCCCCCCGCCTCGATCCGGCGAACGAGATTGTCGATGCTGAGATCCTCGGGGCGGATGCCTTCCAATGCGGACAGGCGACCGCCGAGGACGTGGAAGCGACCGGGGAACAGCCGCGAGCGATCGAGCGCCCAGAGATCGGCGACCTCCTCGACGACGCAGAGCGAGCGCTGGTCGCGGCGCGGGTCGGCGCAGATCGCGCACGGGTTGGTGGTGTCGACATTGCCGCAGACGCTGCAATTTTCCAGCCGCTCGTCGACCGCGGTCAGCGCCTCGCGCAGCGGCCCCAGCGCGGCGTCGCGCTTCTTGAGCAGATGGAGCACGGCGCGGCGTGCGGACCGGGGGCCGAGGCCGGGGAGCCGGGCCAGCGCCTGCGTCAGCGCCTCGATCTCGGGGGATGCCATCACGACCAGATAGGGGGTTGCGTCGCTCCCCGCCAGCGTGTTCGAGAGGGGCATGCGGATCATCTTCATGGGAACGCCGGACTTCGCGGTGCCGGTGCTGGAGGCCCTCGTCACGGCGGGGCATGACGTGGTGGCGGCCTATTGCCAGCCGGCACGACCGGGCGGGCGACGCGGACGCGAGCTGGTGCCGTCGCCGGTCCAGGTTCGCGCGGAGGCGCTGGGCATCGAGGTTCGGACGCCGGTGTCGTTCAAGGCGTCGCTGCCCGAGGGGCTTGAGGCGCGGGAAGCGTTTGCCGCGCTGGAGGCGGATGTCGCGGTCGTGGCCGCCTATGGCCTGATCCTGCCGCGCGCGGTGCTCGATGCGCCGCGGTTCGGGTGCCTGAACGTCCATGGCTCGCTGTTGCCGCGGTGGCGCGGGGCGGCGCCGGTGCAGCGTGCGATCCTCGCGGGCGATGCGGAGACCGGGGTCGGGATCATGCAGATGGAGGCTGGGCTGGATACCGGGCCCGTCAGGCTCGAGGGGCGGACGCCGGTCGCGGGCAAGACCGCGGGCGAGCTGACCACCGAGCTGTCGGTGATGGGGGCGCGGTTGATGGTCGAGGTGCTGGGCGATCTCGACGCCTACCCTGCCCGGCCGCAACCCGAGGAGGGCGTCACCTATGCGGCCAAGATCGACAAGGCGGAGGCGCGGGTCGATTTCGAGCGGTCGGCGGTCGAGGTCGAGCGGCTGGTGCGCGCGATGAACCCGGCGCCCGGCGCGTGGTTCGAGGTTGCCGGCGAGCGCGTGAAGGTGCTGGCGGCGGACGTTTTGCCGTTCAGCTTTCTCGGGTGCGAGGGGCTGACGGTGAATGCCGAGCTGACGATCGGGTGCGGCGACGGTGCGATCCGGCCCACACTGGTGCAGCGGGCCGGACGCGGCGTGACATCGGCCGAGGAGCTGCTGCGCGGGTTTTCGATTCCCTCGGGGACCCAGCTTTGACGCGGTTCGCGCTGACGGTGGAGTTTGACGGCCGGCCGTTCATGGGCTGGCAGCGACAGAAGCACGGGCCGAGCGTCCAGGCCGCGCTCGAGGCGGCGGTGCTGAAGATGACCGGCGAGGCCGTGTCGGTGCAGGCGGCGGGGCGGACCGATGCGGGGGTGCACGGGATCGCGATGCGCGCGCATGTCGATATCGAGAAGCCGGTCGCGGCGTTCCGCTTGATGGAGGGGCTGAACGCGCTGGTCAAACCGGCGCCGGTGTCGGTGCTGGCGTGCGAGGTGGTGCCCGACGACTGGCATGCGCGGTTCTCGTGTATCGGGCGGTCGTACGAGTATCGGATCGTCAACCGGCGTGCGCCGCTGAGCTTCGAGGCGGGGCTGGCGTGGCAGGTGCCGCAGCCGCTCGATGCGGAGGCGATGGCGGAGGCGGCGCGCGCGCTGGTGGGGCGGCATGACTTCACGACGTTCCGGTCGGCGCATTGCCAGGCGGACAGTCCGATGCGGACTTTGGACCGGCTGGATGTGGTACGCGAGGGCGAGCGGCTGTTCGTCTACGCGGCGGCGCGGTCGTTCCTGCATCACCAGGTGCGGTCGATGGTCGGGTGTCTGGCGCTGGTCGGCATGGGGCGCTGGGCGGTCGGCGATGTCGCGGACGCGCTGGCGGCGAAGGATCGGGCGATGCTGGGGCTCAATGCACCGCCCGATGGGTTGTTCTTCGTGACTGCGGTTTATCCTTGAGAAATTAACACCTTAGCGAACGAACTTCGCAGCGAGTTCGACATGGGTGGACCAGCGGAACTGGCCGACCGGCTGGATCCAGTCGATCCGCCAGCCGGCGTCGCAGAGCTCCTTGGCATCGCGCGCGAAGCTCGCCGGGTTGCACGAGACATAGACGATCACCGGGGTCCTGGACGCGGCGAGCGCGCCGGCCTGTTCGCGCGCGCCCGAGCGGGGCGGATCGATCACCACCGCGTCGAACCGGTCGAGCTCGGCCACCGTCAGCGGGCGGCGGTAGAGGTCGCGGTGCTCGGGGAAGACCGGGCGTTGCAGACGGTGCGCGGCGGCCTTAAGCGCGGTCAGCGCGTCGCGCGCACCCTCCGCGGCATAGACCTTGGCGGGGATGGCGAGCGTGAAGGTGCCGAGCCCGGCGAACAGGTCTGCGACGGTGGCGGGCGTACCGATTGCCTCGATCACCGCAGCGGTGAGCGCGGCCTCGCCGTCGGGGGTCGCTTGGAGGAACGAGGCGGGTGGCAGCGGCACGGGGACGCCGCCCAGCGTGATCGTCACCGCATCGGGCTCCCAGCGGGTCTCCGGCCCCAGACCATCGTCGAACGCGACGCGGGCGATGCCGTGCTCCTCGCAGAACCGGGTGAGCGCCTCGGCGGCGGGGAGGCCTTCGGGCGCGAAGCCGGTGATGAGGATGTCCGCGCCCTGGTCCGCGAGCGTCAGGTGGATGTCGGCACGGCGGCGGAAGTTCAGACGCTTGAGCAGGGTGCGCAAGGGAGCGACGAGCGCGAACAGGCGCGGATCTAGGATCCAGCATTCCTTGATGTCGACGATCAGATGCGCCTTCTCGGCGGTGAAGCCGAGCGTGATCCTGCCGCCCTTCGCCTCGGCATGCAGCGTCGCGCGGCGGCGGCTGCGGACCGGCGAGATGTGCGGCGTGCGGATTGGCGCGGACAGGCCCTGCCCGTCGAGCGCGGAGGCGATCCGGTCGGTGACGAAGGCGCTGTAGCTCTCATCGTCGAGATGCTGGAGCTGGCAGCCGCCACAGGTCGGGAAATGGACGCAGGGCGGCGTCTGGTGGTGCGGGCCGTGGGTCACGCTGCCGTCGGCCGCGAGGGTGTCGCCGGGCGCGGTGAAGGCGGCGTGGCGGCCGTCGGCGGTGATGCCGTCGCCGCGCGCGGCGACGCGGACGATGGTGTCGGTCGTTGGGTCACTGGTCATACGGACGCTCTGGCCGACCGGAGCGCATCCGCCAAGTCATCGGCGATAAATGCCGGCCCCGAACGACGCGCAGCCTCGCTGTGAAGCCACACGCCCGCGGCGGCGGCGGCGAGCGGATCGAGCCTTGCGGCCAGCATCGCGCCGATCGCGCCGGCGAGGACGTCGCCGGTGCCCGCGGTCGAGAGCCAGTCGCTCGCGCCGGGGGCGAGCCGGACGCGGCCGTCGGGCGCGGCGATGACGGTGTCCGCGCCCTTGAAGACGACGACCGCCCCGGTTCGGGCGGCGGCGTCGCGCGCGCGGGTGATCTTGTCGTCGTCCGATCGCCCGAAGAGCGCGTCGAATTCGCCGGCATGCGGGGTGAGGATGACGGGGACGGTGAGCGCGCGGATCCGGTCGGGATCGAGCAGGCGGAGCGCGTCGCCGTCGAGGACGAGCGGGTGCCCGGCGGCGAGCGCGGCGTCGAGTCGGACGCGGGCGGTGGCGTCACGGCCGAGGCCTGGACCGATGACCAGCGCGCCAATCCGGTCGTTGGCGAGCGCGTGGTCGGAGAACGCCGCGCGGACGAGCGCATGCGGCGGGCCCGCGCTCTCGCCGAGCAGCGTCACATAGCCCGCGCCCGCGCGCATCGCGGCGAGCGCGGCAAGGTCGGCCGCGCCCGCCATCGTGCCGGCGATGACCCCGACCATGCCGCGGGTGTATTTGTGCGCGTCGGGTCCCGGGGGTGCGAGGTGGGGGCTTTTGAGCACTTCGATCTGGCTGGTGACGGGGACGCCGATGTCGAGGAGGCGGACCTCGCCGCAATAGCGTGCGGCGGGCTGGAGGAGGTGCGCGGGTTTGAGTGCGCCGAGCGCGAGCGTGAGGTGGAAGACGGGGGGTGTGGTGAGCGCGCGGCCGGAGTCGGTGGCGAGGCCGCTGGGGAGGTCGATGGCTATGGCGAGGGTGGCGGCGGTGGTTAGGGTTTGGAGACGGTCTGCAACCGAATGTTCCCCCGCGGAGGCGGGGGCACAGGCTGAGCCATCAGGCGCGCGCGTGGGATTCAGCTGGGCCCCCGCCTCCGCGGGGGAACTCGCGTTGGGGGTGGCGGTGCCAGCATCCAAAGGGCGCTTCAGGCCGGTGCCGAAGAGGGCGTCTACCAGGACGGGAGCGGGCGTCGCTTCGGCGAGAGATTCGACGGGGCCGGGCCACCCTGCCCTTGCCGCCCTAGCAGCGTCGGTGCGGGGTTGGGACAGCGCGGCGACGCGGACGGTTGCGCCCAGGTCGGCGAGCACGCGCGCGGCGACATAGCCATCGCCGCCATTGTTGCCCGGGCCGCAGAGGATCAGGATGGCGTTCGATCCCGCCAGACGGCGGACCGCGTGCGCGATCGCGGTGCCCGCGCGGTCCATCAGCGTCTCGACCGTGACACCGGTTGCGATCACCGCATCCTCGGCCGCGCGCATCTCGGCGGCGGTCAGGACGAGCTGGCCCTCGATCCGGATCATGAGCCGTTCGCGCCCGGCTGGACCGTCGCCGGGAGGCGGTAGCGGTCGGTGCCCAATGCGACGTCGATGCTGCCGGGCGCGGATGCCGTGACCTGCGCCCGCTCGGCCCCGTCGGCGGCCACGACGCCGCGGCCGTCAGGCGAGACGCGTAGCCGACGAAAGCCGCCATCGGCGTGGCGGAGGGTCAGGATCACGCCATCTGCACCGCGCGCCTGCTCGATCGTGCAGTCGGGGGCCAAAGCGGCGGCCCCCCTGGCGCAGGGGACATGCATGACGGCAGCGTCGTCGCGGCGCGACGCCGTATCACCGGCGTCGGGCTTGCCGCTCCCGCAGGCTGCCAGCGGGAGTGAGACAAGCCCGACAAGATACTGCGATCGTTTAGATATCCGCGTAGACATGCGTTTCGGCTGCGGCTCCCGGGTGCGTGACCGCGCCCTTGTACGCCGGACCGACGGTCTTCGCATAGCGCCACAGCGCGCCCGAACCGTAATCGGTCTTGCGCGGCACCCAGACCGCGCGGCGTGCCGCCATCACGTCCTCGGGAACATCGAGGTCGATCGTCCCCGCCTCGGCATCGATATGAATGATGTCGCCATCCTCGACGAGCGCGATCGGACCGCCATCGGCGGCCTCGGGACCGACATGGCCGATGCAGAAGCCGCGCGTGCCGCCCGAGAAACGGCCGTCGGTGATCAGCGCAACGCTCTCGCCCATGCCGAGGCCGTAGAGCGCGGCGGTGGTCGAGAGCATCTCGCGCATGCCCGGGCCACCCTTTGGACCTTCGTAGCGGATGACGATGACCTCGCCCTCGTTGATCGCGCGGGCCTCGACCGCGGCGAAGGTGTCCTCCTCGCAGTCGAACACGCGCGCCGGGCCGCTGAACTGAAGCCGGTGCATGCCCGCGACCTTCACGATCGCGCCATCGGGGGCGAGACTGCCGCGCAGGCCGACGACGCCACCCGTCGGGGTCAGCGGCGTGCTGATGTCGTAGATGACCTTCTGGTCGGGGTTCCACGTCACCTGGTCGATATTCTCGGCCAGCGTCTTGCCGGTCACGGTCATGCAGCTGCCGTCGAGGAATCCGCCGCTGAGCATCGTCTTCATCAGCATGTAGACGCCGCCCGCCTCGTACATGTCCTTGGCGACATACTTCCCACCGGGTTTGAGGTCGGCGATGTACGGCGTTGTCTTAAAGATCTCGGCAACGTCGAACAGGTCGAACTCGATCCCCGCTTCCGACGCCATGGCGGGCAGATGCAGCGCGGCATTGGTCGAGCCGCCGGTCGCGGCGACGACTCGCGCCGCATTGATGAAGGCCTCGCGCGTGCAGATGTCGCGTGGACGGATGTTGTCGGCCAGACACTCCATGACCTGAGCGCCCGCGGCCACCGCGATCTGCTCACGCGTCGTGTAAGGCGCGGGCACCATGTTGCTGTTAGGAATGGACAATCCGATCGCTTCCGCGACGCAGGCCATGGTGTTGGCGGTATATTGGCCGCCGCAGGCGCCGTGGCCCGGGCAGGCGACCTTCTCGAGCGCATGCACCTCCGACAGCGGGCAGGCGCCGGCGGCATATTTGCCGACGATCTCGAACACGTCGACGACGGTGACGTCGCGCTCCTGATAGCGACCGGGCAGGATCGACCCGCCATAGACGAACACCGACGGGATGTTGAGGCGGAGCATCGCCATCATCATGCCGGGCAGCGACTTGTCGCAGCCGGCAAAGCCGACCAGCGCGTCGTAGCAATGGCCGCGGACCGAGAGTTCGACCGAGTCGGCGATGACTTCACGGCTGACGAGGCTCGCCTTCATCCCCTGATGCCCCATCGCGATGCCGTCGGTGACGGTGATCGTGTTGAAGCGGCGCGGCATCCCACCACCCTGGATGACGCCGGCCTGCGCGGCATCGGCCTGCGCGTCGAGCGTGGTGTTGCAGGGGGCCGAGTTGTTGCCGGCGGATGCGAGCGCGACGAACGGACGCGCGATATCCTCTTCGGGAATACCCATCGCGTAGTAATAGCTGCGGTGCGGCGCACGCTCTGGACCGACGGAGACATGCCGGCTCGGCAGGCGCGATTTATCGAATATACGGGTCATGGCGACCGCCTATGTCGCGAGACGGGGCCTTTACGCAAGACAGTTGCGTATGGATTTGCAGTTTTATCCGCCGCGGCCGCGGCCAGACGAGGACCGCAGAGCCCGCGCGGCGGACCGTCAGAGGCTTTCGAGCGCCTTGGCGACGCCGTCCATCGTGAACGGCTTCTGCAGGCGGGGCCGGTCGCGGAAACGGGGATCGAGGCCGTCATCGCCACCGCCGGTCGCGAACACGAAGGGAATTCCGCCTTCGGCAAGCCGTTCGGCGATCGGAGTACTCTTCTCACCGCCACGCAGGTTGACGTCGAGGATCGCGGCGTCGACACCCCCGGCCGAGATGCGGTGCAGGGCATCGGCGACGGTGTCGACGGACCCTGCGACGCCCTTGTCCAGCACCTCGAGGAAATCCTCGAGCATCATGGCGATCAACGGTTCATCCTCTACGATGAGGATCTGCTGTGGCACGTTCATATTTTGTACCTTAGGCGGCAATTTCGCCGAGCGCCAACATCTTGTTGCTTAACGTGCCGCAAGAACGTCGCGCGCGGCTTCGGCAAGCTGCTGAACCGAGAAGGGCTTGGGAAGAAACTCGACATTGTCGAGATCGATCGACTTGCGCAGCTGTTCCTCGGCATAGCCCGACATGAAGACGATCGGCAGGTCGGGATATTTCTCGCGTGCGTGCCGGACCATCGTCGGGCCGTCCATCGTCGGCATCACCACGTCGGTGATCAGCAGGTCGGGGCGGCCGTTCTTCGCCATGATCTCGAGCGCGGCCTCGCCATTCTCCGCGGTCAGCACGCTATAGCCCTGGCGGGTGAGCGCGCGTTCGGCGACCGCGCGGACCATGTCCTCGTCCTCGACGAGCAGGATGGTCCCCGTGCCCCACAGGTCGGCGGGCTTGGCCGCGGGCTTGGGCGCGGTGAGCCGCGGCGCGGCGGGGGCGGCGTGGACGGGGAGGAAGATGGTGAAGGTCGCCCCCTGCCCCGGCTGCGATTCGGCGAAGATATAGCCGCCCGACTGCTTGACGATGCCGTAGACGGTCGAGAGGCCGAGCCCGGTGCCCTTGCCGAATTCCTTGGTCGTGAAGAACGGCTCGAAGATCTTCGGCAGGACCTCGGGCGGGATCCCGGTGCCGGTGTCCTGGACGATCAGCGCCGTATAGTCCGCGACGGGCAGGATGTCGGAGGCCATCTGCCGCACTTCGGTCGCCGAGACCGAGCGCGTGGTGATCGTCAGCGTGCCGCCGCCGCGCGGGTTGGCGGACAGAATCGCGTCGCGGGCATTGACCGCGAGATTGACGACGACCTGTTCGAGCTGCCCCGGATCGGCGCGGACCGGCCCCAGGTTGCGGCCGTGCATCATGTCGAGCCGGACGGTCTCGCCCATCAGTCGCTTGAGCAGGTTCGAGACCTCGGACACGACGTCGGGCAGCTGCAGGATCTGCGGGCGCAGCGTCTGCTGGCGACTGAAGGCGAGCAGCTGGCGGGTCAGTCCGGCGGCGCGGTTCGAGTTGGTGCGGATCTGCTGGATGTCGTCATAATCGCTGTCGCCGGGCGAATGGCGCATCAGCATCAGGTCGCAGTGGCCGATGATAGCGGTCAGGATGTTGTTGAAGTCGTGCGCGACGCCGCCCGCGAGCTGGCCGACCGCCTGCATCTTGGTCGCCTGCGCCACCTCGCGCTTCAGCCGCGATTCCTCGCTATTATCCTTGAGGCTGAGCAGGACCGCGGCGTCGCCGAGCCCGCGCGCGCCGGCGATGGTCAGCGCGACCGGCTCGTCGGGATGATCCTTCAGCCGGACCGCCATGTCGGTCGAATGCGTCTGCCCGCCCGCGAACCGGCGGATCGCGTCGGCGACCGCGGTCTTGTCCTCGCGCACGACGAGATCGCCGGGGTAGAGCGGCGGCGCGGCGCCGACGACCCCGGCGGCGCGCAGGAACGAATCGTTCATCTGGATGAAGCGGCCCTCGCGATCGACCAGCGCCATGCTGAACGGCATCAGGCTGACGAGGCTGCGGACATGCGCGGAGGCGGACGCGCCGATCGCGGGCGCATCCTCCTCGTCGTCGAGCAGGATGACGAGGACGGGGGCGTCGTCGCCTTCGACAAAGGGCACCTGCACCACGCGCAGCGGCGTCCCCGCGCCGCCCTCGCGGGCGAAGCGGACGAGGCCGCGATTGTCGGTGATCAGGAAGCGCGCGAAGTCGCGGCCCTCGATCGCCTCATGCTCGTCGCCGATCGCGCGGACGTGGAGCACGCGGTTGGTCGCGCGGACGCGGCCGTCGGCGCTGAGCAACGCCGCCATGATCCCGCTGCCGCCGAGCCGGTCGCCGGTCGGCCCGTCGATCAGCCGCTCGGCGGTCTGCGCGAGGTCATAGTCGGGCGCGGTGACGAACCGCCAGACGAGCATGTCCGCCTCGTCGCCGGCGCGGGTGATCGATGCCGAGATGCGCAGCCCGTTGGCGACCAGCCGTTCCGCCTGCGCGTGACCGTCGCGCCACGCGGTGCGTCCGGCCTCGGCGAGCAAGGCGACGCCGCTCGCGTCGAGCGGCAGCCCCGGCGGGGTCGGGAAGCCGCTGAACACCGCGTCATAGGCATCGTTCGCGCAGACCAGCCGGCCCGCGCGATCGGTCACCGCGATCGCATCGCCGCTCGCCTGCGCCACCGCCCGCGTGAAGTCCCAGTCGATCGTGCGCAGTTCGGCGCTGCCGGCGCGCGCGAGCACGCGCCAGACGATCACCGCGCCGATGACGATGATCGCCGCGGCGAGAAAGGCCGCCGCGACGACGAGGTCGCCGATCATGCCGAGCACCAGCCCCGACGCGGCGATCCCCGTCACCGCCGCGACGAGGGCGGCGCGGCGGTTCGGCCCGAGGCCGGTCTGGGGCGGAAGCGAAACCATGCGATGCCTCTTCCGCTGTTCGGGGGTTTGGGGTCAAGCATCATGTCCCCGCCCGGTTTCCCGGTCGGGGACGCGGCCGGTCACCAGATGCGCACGCGCTGTTCGGGGGCGAGATACAGACGCTGCGTCGGCTTGGGCTGATAGGCGGCGTACCAGGGGTCGAGATTGCGGACGACCGAGGCGCGCTGCTGCGACGGCGAATGCGGATCGGTCAGCAGCCGCTGCCGCAGGTTCGCCTCGCGGTAGTTGCGACGCCAGACCTGCGCCCAGCCCAGATAGAAGCGCTGGTCGCCGGTGAAGCCGTCGAGCACGGGGGCCGCCTTGCCGCCGAGCGCGGTGTGATAGGCGTCATAGGCGACCGTCAGCCCGGCGAGATCGGCGATGTTCTCGCCCATCGTCAGCTGGCCCTTCACGTGCATGCCGGGCAATGGCTCATAGGCGTCATATTGCGCGCCGAGCTTGCCGGTGAGCGCGTTGAAGCCGGCGATGTCCTTGGGCGTCCACCAGTCGGTGAGCTGGCCCTTGGCATCGTATTTCGAACCCTGGTCGTCGAAATGATGGCTCAGTTCGTGGCCGATCACCGCGCCGATGCCGCCATAGTTGACCGCGTCATCGGCCTTGGGATCGAAGAAGGGCGGCTGGAGGATGGCTGCGGGGAAGACGATCTCGACCATGCCGAAATTGGCATAGGCGTTGACCGTCATCGGCGTCATGCCCCATTCCCAGCGCTGCAAGGGCTTGCCAAGCTTCGCGATATTGTCCTGATGCTGCCATTCGTTCGCGCGCCATTCGTTGCCGAACGCGTCGCCGGACGTGATCGTCAGCGCGGACAGGTCCTTCCACTGGCTGGGATAGCCGATCTTGGGGGTGAAGGCGGCGAGCTTGGCATGCGCCTTCTGCTTGGTTTCGGGTGCCATCCAGTCGAGCTTGTCGATCCGGCGGCCCATCGCGGCGAGCACGTTCTTCACCAGCACATCGGCTGCCGCCTTGGTCTCGGGCGGGAAATACTGCGCGACGTAGAGCTTGCTGACCTCGTCGCCGAGTGCGCCGCTGGTGAACTGGACGCCGCGTTTCCAGCGGGCCTCCTGCTCGGGGGTGCCACCGAGCACGGTGCCGTAGAAGGCAAACTGTTCGGCATCGAACGCCTTTGGCAGCACATCGGCATAGCCGTCGAGCGAGCGCAGGATCAGCTGGTCCTTGAGCACGCCGATCGGCGCGGTCGCGACGAGTTTTGCAATGCCGGTGATCGCCGAGGGCTGTGCGACGATGACGGTCGGAACGGGCGTGCCGGTCGCCTTGAAATAGCCCGCGAAGTCGAAGCCGGGCGCGCGCCTGGCGAGATCGGCGACGGACATCTTGTTATAGGTCTTGGTCGCGTCGCGGCTGTCGACTCGGGTCCAGCTGACCCGGGCGATCTCGGTCTCGAACGCCAGCAGCGCGGCGGCGCGCGCCTCGGCATCGGGTTCGCCGGCGAGCGTCAGCATCTTGGCGATGTGCGCGCGGTAGGCGGTGCGCGCCTCGACCAGCTTGGCGTCGGTGCTGAGATAATAGTCGCGGTCGGGCAGACCGAGCCCAGACTGGCCGAGCGAGAGGGCGTATTGCTCGGGGATCTTGTCGTCCTGCCCGACGCCGCTGCCGAACGGGCCGCCGATGCCGGCGCGATCCGCCTCGGCGAGAAGCGCGGGATAGCCCGCCCGATCCTTCAGCGCGGCGATTTTCGCGAGCCACGGCCGGATCGGTGCCAGCCCCTTGGCCTCGATCGTGCCGGTGTCGAGGAAGGTCGCATAGGCGCGACCGATCTTCGACTTCGGATCCTTCGCCGCGGTGTCGAGGATGCCGCGGGTGCGCGTCTCGGACAAGTCGGACAGGAAGTTGAACGCGCCGTAGTTCGACTTGTCCGCGGGGATCGGCGTGGTCTTCGCCCAGTTGCCATTGGCGAAGGCGTAGAAATCGTCACCGGGCTGGACGCTATTGTCCATGCCCTTCTCGTCGAAGCCGAAGCTGCCATATTGCGCACCGGTCGAGGTGGGCGCGGCGGGCGCGGCGGTTGGTTCGGCGGTCTGCGAGATGGCGGCGGTGACGCCGGTGATCGCGGTGGCGGCGAGCAGGCCGGCGGCGATGTAGGTCTTCATGTTTCTCTCCAAACTACGTCATCCTGACGAAAGTCAGGATCCAGAGCCACCGGCGTCCGCGCGCGTGGCTCTGGATCCTGGGTCGAGCCCAGGATGACGGGGCTATGTGGGGCGGTAGGCGTGCAGCTTACCAGATGCGGACGCGGGCCGCCGGGGCGAGGTAGCTGGCCTCGCCGGGCTTCACGCCGAACGCCGCGTACCAGGGGTCGAGGTTGCGGACGGTGAGGACGCGCTGGTGACCCGGCGAGTGCGGATCGGACAGCAAGGTCTGACGCAGTGCGGGTTCGCGGAACTTGCTGCGCCAGACGCCGGCCCAGCCATAATAGAAGCGCTGGTCGCCGGTGGTGCCGTCGATCACCGGCGCGGGCTTGCCGCCGAGCGAGCGGTGATAGGCGTCATAGGCGACGGTCAGGCCGGCGAGATCGGCGATGTTCTCTCCGAGCGTCAGGCCGCCCTGGACGTGCAGCCCGGGCAAGGGCTCATAGGCGTCGTACTGCTTGACCAGCGCGTCGGTGAAGACCTTGAAGCGTGCGACGTCCTGCGGCGTCCACCAGTCGGTGAGCTTGCCGCTAGCGAGGTATTTGCGGCCCTGATCGTCGAAATGATGGCTGATCTCGTGACCGATCACCGCGCCGATGCCGCCATAGTTGATCGCCGGGTCCGCCTTTGGATCGAAGAAGGGCGGCTGGAGGATCGCGGCGGGGAAGACGACCTCGTTCATCGTCGGATTGGCATAGGCGTTGATCGTCATCGGCGTCATGAACCATTCGCCGCGATCGATCGGCTGGCCGAGCTTCTTGAGGTCGCGATCATAG
The DNA here is from genome assembly GCF_014194875.1 of Sphingomonas sp. BK481. Classification (NCBI taxonomy): domain Bacteria; kingdom Pseudomonadati; phylum Pseudomonadota; class Alphaproteobacteria; order Sphingomonadales; family Sphingomonadaceae; genus Sphingomonas; species Sphingomonas sp. BK481. The sequence continues at coordinate 75,152 of NZ_JACIAP010000005.1, forward strand.
TCGAAGGCGTTGGCGCGCGCGACGTTACCGACGAGATCGCCGCGCTGGACCTGAAGCGCGGAATAGTCGCGCCACGTGTCCGGATAGCCGATCTTGGGGGTGAAGGCGGCGAGCTTGGCGAGTGCCTTGGTCTTGGTCTCGGGCGCCATCCAGGCGAGGTTGCGCAACCGGTCGCCCATCGCCGCGATGACGTTCTTGACGAGCTGATCGGCGGCCGCCTTCGATTCCGGCGGGAAATATTTGGCGACATACTGCTCGCCGATTGCCTCGCCCATCGCGCCCGACACGGTCGAGACACCGCGCTTCCAGCGGACCTGCTGCTCGGGCGTGCCCGACAGGGTGGTGCCGTAGAAGCCGAAATTGGCCTTGTCGAAATCGCTCGAGAGATAGGGTGCATAGGCGCGCAGCACCTTGAGCATCGCATAGTCCTGAAGGACGTTCACCGGCGTGTCGGCAAAGACCTTCGCCTCGCCGGTCAGCGCGCTCGGCTGTGCGACGAGGTAGAAGGGACGGCCGGTGACGCCCATCGCGGTCATGTACTGCGCCCAGGGGAAGCCCGGCGCCTTCGCCGCGAAGTCGGCGGCGGTCCATTTGTTGTAGGTTTTGTCCGCGTCGCGGCTCTCGATCCGCGTCCAGTGCGCGGTGGCGAGGCCCTTCTCCATCGCGAAGACAGCCGCGGCGCGCGCGGCCGCGTTGGGCTCACCCGCGAGCGTCAGCATCTGCGCGAGATACGCCTGATAGGCGGTGCGGACCGCGGCGAGCTTGGCATCGTCCTTCAGATAATAATCGCGGTCGGGCAGCCCGAGGCCGCTCTGGCCGAAGCCGACGACATAGGTGGTCGGGTCCTTGTCGTCCTGCTGGACGCCGACGCCGACGAGCCCGCCGACCCCCTGGCGCTGCAGCTTCGCAATCTGGGTGACGAGCGCGGTCTTGTCGGTGGTCGTCTTCAGCGCGGCGAGCATCGGCTTCACCGGCCCCGCACCCTTCGCGTTGACCGCTGCCTCGTCCATGAAGCTGGCGTAGAAATCACCGACCTTGTCGCCGGGCTTTGCGGTCGCCGCGTCGAGGATCGTCCGGGTGCGCTCGAGCGACAGGTCCTGGAGGACGTGGAACATGCCGTAGGACGAGCGATCGGCGGGGATCGGCGTCGCCTTCTCCCAGCCGCCATTGGCATAGTCGAAAAAGTCGGTGCCGGGCTTCACCGCGGTATCGCGCCCGGCCATGTCGAAGCCGAAATCGCCGATCTGCGGCTTGTTCGCATTCTTCGGCGCGACGGGACCGCTGGCCGCACCGGCGAGCGCGGGCGGTCGGGCCGGGGTCTGACTGGTCTGGGCCGAGACCGTTGCGGCGGAGGCGAGCAGAATGGCGGTGACAATCGACGTACGCATCAAGGACCCTCGGGGAAGAACTTCAGGATGCGGTGTGTTCTACGCCGATAAGACGCTCCGTCAATTCGTCGGGCGTCAGATAGTGACGATTGTTACGATCCGCGATTATCGTGGCGGTGCCGCCACTTGCGGGCAATCCAGAGCCGCCAGCCGAGCGCGCTGAGCGCATAGCCGCCGATCGAGGCGACGACCGTGATCGCCAGCAGGCCGAGCGCGGTGGCGGGGCCGGCCTGCATCAGCCACGGGATCCAGTCGGCCTGCGCGGCGGCTTCGGCGACCGGCTGGCCGGGGACATGCGCGTCGATCCGCAGCATCCACGACCCGATCCAATAGGCGGCGATCCAGAGCGGCGGGGTCGTCAGCGGATTGGTGATGAAGGTGGTCAGCGCGGCGGTCGGTACGTTGGCGCGGAACGGCAGCGCGAACAACGCGGCGACGGGGGTCTGCGCGACCGGCACGAGGATCCCCGCGACCATGCCGAGCGCGACGCCGCGCGGCACCGAGCGCCGCGTGAAGCGCCACAGTTCAGGCGCGAGCACGCGGTGCGCGACGGGGCGCAACAGGCGGTTGCGCTCCATCGAATCGCGGGTCGGCAGATTGCGATGCGACCACGCCGCGAGGCGCCCGAAAAGACCGACCGGCGCCCTGGTCACGGCCTATCCACGATCCCGCATGATCCGGCCCTGCTCGCGCTTCCAGTCCTGTTCCTTCACCGAATCGCGCTTGTCGTGGTTCTGCTTGCCCTTGGCGAGGGCGAGCTCGACCTTCGCGCGGCCCTTGGAATTGAAATAGATCATCAGCGGCACGAGCGTCATGCCCTGGCGCGCGACCGCGCCGAACATCTTGTTGATCTCGCGCTCGTGCAGCAGCAGCTTGCGCGGCCGCTTGGGCTCATGGTTGAAGCGGTTGCCGTGGCTGAATTCGGGGATGTTCGAATTGACGAGCTGGACCGTGCTGCCCTTCACCTCGGCATAGGCCTCCGCGATCGAGCCTTCGCCCCCGCGCAGTGCCTTCACCTCGGTGCCGGTCAGCGCGATCCCCGCCTCGAACACCTGCTCGATATAATAGTCGTACCGCGCGCGCCGGTTCTCGGCGACGATCTTGGTCTTTTCGAAGGTCGGGGGTTTGGGGCGTGCCATGGGATGCGCGATGTAGGAGGTCGGAGGGCGAAGGGGAAGCGGGCGTCGTATCGCGTTGGACGTTAATTGTCGGTCCTCCCGTCATCCTGACGTGCGTCAGGATGACGGACGGGGATCAGACCAGGCCGGCGTGCGCCAGCGCCGCGTCGACCGCGGCGCGCGAGGCGTCGCCCGCGGGGGTCATCGGCAGGCGCAGCGTCTCGGGGAAGCCGGCCCGTACCCGCGCCATGGCGTATTTGACCGGGCCCGGCGACGCGTCGGTGAACAGCGCGTCGTGCAGGGGATAGAGCCGGTCCTGATAGGCGAGCGCGGTGACGAAATCGCCCGCCTGGCAGGCCGCCTGAAACTCCGCGCACAGCTTCGGCGCGACGTTGGCGGTGACCGAGATGCAGCCGGTGCCGCCCATCACGTTGAACGCGAGCGCGAGGTCGTCATTGCCCGACAGCTGGCAGAAGTCTGGCCCGCAGGCTTCGCGGTGCTGCGAGACGCGCGCGAGCACGCCGCTGGCGTCTTTCACGCCGACGAACACCTGCGGAAAGGCGGTGACGACCCGCGCCAGCGTCGCGGGCTGGATGTCGGTGACGGTACGGCCGGGGACGTTGTAGAGGATGATCGGCAGCGGCGCATCGGCGGCGAGCGCCTCGAAATGCCGGAAGATCCCCTCCTGGCTCGGGCGGTTGTAATAGGGCGGGACCATCAGCGCGGCATCGGCGCCAGCCTCATGGGCCGCGCGCAGATTGGCCGAGGCGACGCGCGTGTCGTTCGACCCTGCCCCGGCGATCACGGGCACGCGGCCCTTCGCCTGATCGACGCAGACGCGGACGACGTGGAAATGCTCGTCATAGGACAGGGTCGCTGCCTCGCCCGTGGTGCCGCACGCGACCAGCGCGGACGAGCCCTCGGCGATCTGCCATTCGACGAAATCGCGATAGGCCTGCTCGTCGAAAGCACCGTCCGCGGCGAACGGCGTGACGAGCGCCGGGATCGACCCGGCAAAGGAAAAACCTGCAAACATCGGTATATTGCGCTCCTGCCGCGCTGAATTCGGGCGTTTCGTTCAGGACAGATACGGGTTGAACTGCTATCCTGTCCACATGGTAGCATTGGCGTTCAAATCGAGCATCGTCCTGGCGGCTTTGGCCGGCACGGCGGTATCTTCAGGGGTCGGACAGGAAACGCTCGACCGGTACCGAACGCAGCTTTCGAATATCGGCCCGCAGGCGCAGCCGATGGCGAGCGACGGCGCGATCGCCTCGACGATCGCGCAGTGGCGCGCGCTGCAACAGACCGACGCACTGCCGTTCGACAGCTATGCCGGGTTCCTGATGGCGCATCCCGGCTGGCCGAACGAGACCGCCAATCGCCGCGCGGCGGAGCGGCAGGCGGCGATCGGCAGCGGTGCGGCGGGCAGCGTCGTCGCGTTCTTCACGCGCTATCCGCCGCAGTCCGCAGCGGGCAATCTTGCCTATGCGCGCGCATTGCAGGCGACCGGGCAGCGCGACCGCGCCTATGCCGCGGTGCGCACCGCATGGCGATCGGGCGGGCTGACGCCGATCGATCAGGTCGCGGTGACGACGGGCTTTCCCGGCGCGCTGTCGCCGGACGATCAGGATGCGCGGATGGACGCGCTGCTCTGGTCGGGGCAGACGAGCGCAGCGCAGCGCCAGATCCTGCTGGTCAGTCCCGCCAAGCGCGCGCTGTTCGAGGCGCGGCTCGCCTTCCGGACCAATGCGCCGAACGCGTCCGACCTGTCGGCGGCGACGATGGAGACCTATCGCGGCGACGCCGGCTATGTCGCCGACCGCGCGGTGTGGCTGCGCAACAGCGGTGCGAGCCCGAGCGCGCGCGCCTGGCTGGCGCGGCCGCGGGCGCTGACCGCGCGGCCGGGCAATGCGGGCGAATGGTACGAGATCCTGGTGACCAATGCGCGCGGCGCGGCGAATGACGGCCAGTGGCAGGTCGCCTATGACATCGCGCGGCAGATCGACGATGCCTATCCGGCGGGTGCGAACATCTCGGCCAAATCCTATGCCGAGCGCGACGAATATACCAATCTCGCCTGGCTCGGCGGGCAGGCGGCAATGAAGCAGCTCGGCCGCCCCGCGGATGCGATGACGCTGTTCGACCGCTATGCGCGCGGGTCGAATTCGCCGGTGGTGCGAGCGCGCGGCTATTACTGGGCGGGACGCGCGGCCGAGACGGCGGGCCGGCAGGCGGATGCCACCGCCTTCTACACGCAGGCCGCCGGCTACCGCGATCAATATTACGGCCAGCTCGCGACCGAGCGGATGGGCCGCGCGCTGACCCCGCCACCGCCGATGGCCAGCCTGGCGATCGCGCCTGCGGTGCGCGCCGCGTTCGAGCAGCGCGAGACGGTGCGCGCGGTCAAGTTCCTCGGCCAGATCGCCGACTGGCAGGACCAGACCGCATTCGTCCGCCAGATCGCCGCGGATGCGACGACCGACACCGACCACGCGCTCGCCGCCGAACTGTCGACGCGGATCAACCGCCCCGATCTGGGCGTGATGGTCGGCCGCAGCGCGCTGGCGAACGGGCTCAGCGACTATTCCGCAGCGGGCTTCCCGACCGTCAGCGTGCCGGCGGGCTATGAGGACAACTGGACGATCATCCATGCGATCTCGCGGCAGGAGAGCCAGTTCGATCGCGCCGCGGTCAGCCATGCCGGGGCGCGCGGGCTGATGCAGCTGATGCCCGCGACCGCGCGCGAGCAGTCGGGCAAGATCGGGCTCGCCTACAACCAGGCGTCGCTGACGACCGATCCCAATCTGTCGATCATGCTGGGGTCGAGCTACTTCCAGCGGATCTATGCGAACTATGGCAGCTATCCGCTTGCGATTGCTGCATATAATGCGGGCGGCGGCAATGTGAACAAGTGGCTTCGCGCCAATGGCGACCCGCGGACCGGCGCGGTCGACATCATCGACTGGATCGAGGCGATCCCGTATCAGGAGACGCGCAACTATGTTCAGCGCGTGATCGAGAATGCGGTCGTCTACGACCTGATGAACCCCGCCCGCGCCAAGAGCCGCAGCGTCGCACGGACGTCCTGGTATCTCGGCAAGACCCGGCCCGGCTGAACCGGACGAGACGGCACGCATGGATCGGCCCAACTACATCACCCCGGCAGGCTATACGGTGCTGCGCGAGGAATATGAGCTGTTGCTCGGCAGCGAGCGGCCGAAGCTCGTCGAGGTGATTTCCTGGGCGGCGGGCAATGGCGACCGGTCGGAGAATGGCGACTATATCTATGGGCGCAAGCGGCTGCGCGAGATCGACCGGCGGCTCGGCTGGCTGTCGCGGCGGATGAAGGCGGCCAAGGTGGTCGATCCCGCCGTGCAGGAGGACCGCAGCCGCGTCTGGTTCGGCGCGTGCGTGACGGTGGCGGACGAGGAGGATGTCGAACGCGTGCTCACGCTGGTCGGCGATGACGAGACCGATGCAGGCAATGGGCGGATCGGCTGGAATTCGCCGTTCGCCCGCGCGCTGCGGGGTGCCGCGATCGGTGATGTCCGCCGCGTCGACCTGCCAGCAGGCGAGCGCGAATATGAGGTCGTGGCGATCGCCTATCCCTGACCTCGCATCGCTGAACGGTCCGTTTCCATCCGGCGCGTTGACGCAGGCACGCGCGCATAGGACGTAGCGGGACCGCAACGACGTTCAGGATGATCCCATGCCGATACCCGCCACCTGGTCCCCCCGCCTGCTCAGCGTGATGCGCATCGTCGTGGCGCTGGTGTTTTTCAGCCACGGTATTTCCAAGTTCTTCGGGCTGCCGCCCTTCCCGATGGCGATGACCCCGTTGCTCTACGTCGCGGGCATCATCGAGGTCGTGGGCGGCGCGTTGCTGATCGTCGGGCTGTTCACGCGGCCGGTGGCGTTCCTGCTGTCGGGCATGTCGGCGGCGGCCTATTTCCTTGCGCACGCACCGCAGGGGCCCTTCCCGATCGCCAATGGCGGCGAGGCGGCGGTGCTCTATTGTTTCGTGTTCCTCTACCTCGCCGCAGCGGGCGGCGGCGCGTGGAGCGTGGACGCGGGGCGCGGGCGCGGCTAATCCCAGCGGTATGGCCGATACCACAACACGCAACGTCGCCCTTCTCATCGACGCCGACAACGCCTCGTCGGCGACGCTCGACCCGGTGCTGACCGTTCTTGCCGAGCTCGGGACGGTCAACGTCCGGCGCGTCTATGGCAACTGGTCCAAGCCCGCGCTGAAAGGCTGGCGCGACATGTCGATCAAGCACGGCATCGAGCCGCAGCAGCAGTTCGACCTGACCAAGGGCAAGAACGCGACCGACATGAAGATGACGATCGACGCGATGGACCTGCTGTTCCGCGGCCGGATCGACGGGTTCGGGATCATGTCGTCGGACAGCGACTTCATGCCGCTGGCGATGCGGATCCGCCAGGACGGCGTGCCGGTCTATGGCTTTGGCACCAGCCGCACACCCGAGGGGTTCCGCCAGGCGTGCACGCGCTTCATCGACGTCAGCGCGCTCGACGACGAATCCGAGCCGATGCCGCTGTCGCTGCCGCCCGCGATCGGTGGCGAGAAGGCCCCTGCCCCCGCCGCGCCCGCCGCACGCCGATCGCGCGGCGGCGAACCGATCGGGTCGGACCTGATCAAGCTGCTGATCGACGCGTACAACGCGGGCAAGCGCGACGAGAAGGGCTATCAGAGCCTGACAGAACTGGGCCAACGCGCGGGCAACCGGTCGAGCTTCGATGCGCGCAACTATGGCTTCAACCATCTGTCCGAGCTGATCGAGGCGGTGCCCAATTTCCAGACCGAACGCCGTGACGGCGGTCGGATCTACGTCAAGCGGGTGCGCTGAACGGGGGCACCGGTCGCTCAGTCGAGACCGGTGCAGTCGCCGCCAAGCTTCGTCCCGCCCCGCGCGGCGAAGCTGCCCAGTTCACGCGCGTCGCGTTTCGCGATCAGCGTGGTGGTGCTCGGCTTGCCATCCTTGAGAACTGCGACGGTCCAGGCGTCGACGGGCCCGGTCGGTGTCGCGACGCTCTGGCTACCGGTGACGGTCAGCGTGAAGCGGCCGATCCCGCCGTCATACTGGTAGAAGGGCAGCGAGAAGCTCTTGCCCATCGCGAGCGGCAACGCGCCGAACGTCACGCCCCAGAGATTGCCCTCCCAGATGGGGTCAGCCACCGCAACGTCAATCGGCGTGACGACGGCCTTGTCGGTCTTCGTTCCGACGATGCGACCGGGGGTGTAGCGCAGCGCGACATGCTCGACCCCGCTCCGGCTGTTGTCGAAGGTGATCGGCGTCAGATCGTCGCGGTTCAAGACGAAGTGATCGCGCATCGCGAAATTCGCCATCGGCACGCGCTGATGCACGACGATGTCCCAGGCGGGGCGACCGTCGATGCGGATGGCGCGGATGATTTGGCGGGTTGCGCCGATGACGGTCTGGTCGGCTCCGGCGGCCTGCGTGCCTGCTGGGGAGCCGGGGCGGTAGATCGCGAAACACTGGTCGATCGGCTTGACCCTGTCGCCCTGCGGCGCGGTCACCGCAGCCGCTGCGGCCGCTAGCATCATCAGCATGTCCATCATCCCCACCCCGTCATTGTGGGAGAGGTGTGCTACGGACATCATACACGCGTCAAGCGATCAGTCCGGGAGCACGATCCTGGGGTCGGGGATGTCGAGGACCGCACAGGTGCCGCGCGCGGCATTCTCGATGGCGATCGTGCCGCGCAACTGCCGGGCAAGGCTGCCGATCATCCGCATGCCGAGGCTTTTGCGCGAGGCGGCCTTGAGGTCGAAATCGGCGGGCAGCCCGACGCCGTCGTCGGACACGGTCAGCAGGATCCGGCCGTCGGCGTTGCGAATCGTCACCGCTATGACGCCGCCACCCTCGCCGTAAGCATATTTGATCGCGTTGGTGACGAGCTCGGTGACGAGCAGGCCGAGCGGGATCGCGGTATCCGCGCTGATCCGGATCGCGTCGATGTCGCAGTCGATCCGGTGCAGCGGCGCCTGTTCTGCCAGCCCGGTCGCGATCCCGCAGACCAGGTCGTCGAGCGCGACGATCCCGACCTGTTCGCCGCGCCAGAGCTGGTCGTGCGTCTGTGCGATCGCGGTGATGCGCGCCTGCGCGTCGCCGAGCAGCCGCGTGATGCGCGGGTCGTCATCCTCCTGCATCTGGAGGTTGAGCATCGCCGAGACGAGCGCGAGGCTGTTCTTGACGCGGTGGCTTGCCTCGCGCGTGAGCAGCTCCTGATGCTCCATCGCGTCGCTCAGGCGCTGTTCGGCCTGCTGCCGCTCGATCGCGACGCCGATCAGATTGGCGAACCCCTGCATGAAGGCGAGGTCGGCGGGCTCGAACTTGCCCTCGTCGGGACTGTCGACCTCGAGCACGCCGAAGCGCTTGCCCGACGTCTCGACCAGCACGTTGATCGCGCGGCGGATATGGTGCTCGGCCATGAAGGCGGGCGTACGGAACCGCTCCTCATTCTCGAGATGGTTGGAGATCACCGGCTGGCCGGTCTCGAGCGCGAAGCCCGCGGGCGAGGCGAGATCGGTCCGCATCTCGGCCGATCCGACCACGCCCGGCGCCCAGCCGATCCCCGCGCGCACGAACAGGCTGTCCTGCTCGGGGCGATATTCGAGGAACTTGCAGTATTTCGAACGCATCCCTTCGCCGCACAATTCGGTGGCGCGCTGGAGCATAGGCTCGAGATCCCGCGCGCGCAGCGCCTCGATCCCGAAATCGGCCAGTATCGATTGCTGGCGAAGCCGGTATTGCAGCTCCCCCGCACCCGGGGGGGCATCTCCACCGGGGGAGTGTTCGATAACTGTCACGCCTGCTCCGTTCGTGGGGACCAATATGTCTCCTACCGACCCCGGTTAGGGGATCAACATGGCGCTTGCGTGGCAGGCACCAGCTCGGTCCTACACCGCCCTCGTCATCCTGACGAAAGTCAGGATCCAGGGTTACGGGCGGCCCGCCTCTTGGCTCTGGATCCTGACTTTCGTCAGGATGACGGGGTTGATGGGGGGGGGCGCCGCAGCCCGGAAACATGGGCCGCGGCGGGTCTCAGACGCTCAGCGCGTGAGCTTCTTGTACGCCAGACGCGTCGGGCGGTCGGCGGCGTCGCCAAGGCGACGGCGCTTGTCCTCCTCGTAGGATGCGTAATTGCCCTCGAACCACTCGACATGGCTGTCGCCTTCGAAAGCGAGGATGTGCGTGGCGAGGCGATCGAGGAAGAAGCGGTCATGGCTGATGACCACCGCACAGCCTGCAAACGTCTCGAGCGCCTCCTCGAGCGCACGCAGCGTCTCGACGTCGAGATCGTTGGTCGGCTCGTCGAGCAGGAGAACGTTGCCACCCTCCTTGAGCATCTTGGCCATGTGGACGCGGTTGCGCTCGCCGCCCGACAGCTGGCCGACCTTCTTCTGCTGATCCTGCCCGCGGAAGTTGAACGCGCCGACATACGCCCGCGTGCCCATTTCCTGCTTGCCGAAGCGGAAGATCTCGAGCTCGTCGGAGATTTCCTGCCAGACGTTCTTGTTCGGATCGAGATCGTCGCGGCTCTGGTCGACATAGCCGAGCTTGACGGTCGAGCCGACCTCGATCGTGCCCGTGTCCGGGGTTTCCTGACCGGTGATGAGCTTGAACAGCGTCGACTTGCCCGCGCCGTTGGGGCCGATCACGCCGACGATGCCGCCCGGGGGCAGCGTGAAGTCGAGCCCGTCGAACAGCAGCTTGTCGCCGTACGACTTGGTCAGGCCCTTCGCCTCGATCACCTTGCCGCCGAGACGCGACGGCAGCTGGATCAGGATCGCGGCCTTGCCGGCGACGCGGTTCTCCTGCTTCTCCATCAGCTCGTCGAACGCGCGGATACGGGCCTTGGACTTGGTCTGGCGCGCCTTGGGGGTCTGGCGCATCCACGCCAGCTCGTCGGCGATCGCCTTCTGCTTGCCGGCCTCTTCGCGCTCTTCCTGGCTGAGGCGCTGGGCCTTCTTCTCCAGGTAGCCCGAATAGTTGCTCTCATAGGTGTAGTAGCGGCCGCGATCGAGCTCGAGCACCCAGTTTACGACGTTGTCGAGGAAGTAGCGGTCATGCGTCACGAGGATGACGTTGCCGGTATATTCCTTGAGGTAGTTTTCGAGCCACGACACGCTCTCGGCGTCGAGATGGTTGGTCGGCTCGTCGAGCAGCAGGATCTGCGGCTTCTCCAGCAGCAGCTTGCAGAGCGCGACGCGGCGCTTCTCGCCGCCCGAGAGATTCTCGACCGACGCGTCGCCCGGCGGGCAGCGCAGAGCCTCCATCGCCTGTTCGAGCTGGCTGTCGAGCGCCCAGCCGTCGACTGCGTCGATCTTGGCCTGGAGATCGCCCATCTCCTCCATCAGCGCGTCGAAATCGGTGTCGTCGTTCGGATCGCCCATCTCGGCGGAGATCGCGTTGAACCGGTCGACGAGGTCGGCGACGGGGCGGACGCCGTCCTTGACGTTGCCCATCACGTCCTTGGTCGGATCGAGCTGAGGCTCCTGCGCGAGATAGCCGACATTGACGCCCTCGGCCGCCCAGGCCTCGCCGGTGAAGTCGGGATCCATGCCCGCCATGATCTTCATCAGCGTCGACTTGCCCGACCCGTTGGGGCCGATGATCGCGATCTTGGCGGACGGAATGAACTGGAGGTGGATGTTGTTGAGGACGGGCTTTGCGGCACCGGGGAAGGTCTTGGTCAGACCCTTCATGACGTAGGTATACTGGACGGCCATGTGGGTGCCGAGCTCCATGCTTGAATGAGGCGGGATTTGACGTGCGCAGATAGCGATGCGGCGGGCCGTTGGCAAACGGGGAGCGGCGACATAGGCTGTCGCGGATGATGAAGCACACGCTCGCGGTATTGGCCGCCTCCACCCTGTCCGTTCCTCTCATGGCACAGCGGACCGCACCACCCGCCCCTGCCCCGGTCGATGCGAAGGTCGCAGCACTCCGCGATGCCGCGCTCAAGGACGAGGTCGCCTATGACATCGTCGAGGGGATGACGACCGAGATCGGACCGCGGCTGGCGGGGACCGAGGCGGAGGCGCGTGCACGCGCATGGTCGGTGACGAAGCTGAAGGCGCTGGGGTTCAAGAACGTGCGGATCGAGCCGTACCAGATGCCCGTCTGGGTGCGCGGCGTCGAGACGGGGTCGATCCTCGCCCCCTTCCCGCAGGCGCTGAAGCTCACCGCGCTCGGCAATTCGGGCGCGACGCCGGTCGGCGGGCTCACCGCGCAGGTGGTGGTGTTCAAGACCTATGGCGACCTGGCGGCGGCGCCTGCGGGGAGCCTTGCCGGCAAGATCGCCTATGTCGGCAACGCGATGGAGCCGACGCAGGACGGGTCGAGCTATGGCGCGTTCGGACCCGCACGGTTCGTGGGGCCGGCGATGGCGGCGAGCAAGGGTGCGGCGGCGATCGTGATCCGCTCGATCGGTACCGATCATCACCGCAATCCGCATACCGGCACGACCAACTTCCCCGAGGGCGTCACGCCGATCCCGTCGGCAGCGCTGTCGGTGCCCGATGCCGAGCTGATCGAACGGATCGCGACGCGCGGCAAGCCGATCACGATGACGCTCGTCCTGACCCCGCGGATGACGGGCACGCACGAATCGGGGAACGTGATCGCCGAAGTGCCGGGGACCGATCCCAAGGCGGGGATCGTGCTGGTCGGCGGGCATCTCGACAGCTGGGATCTCGGCACGGGCGCGATCGACGATGCGAGCGGCGTGGCGATCGCCGCGGCAGCGGCCAAGCGCATCCTCGACGGCCCGCGCCCGCGGCGCACGATCCGCGTCGTCTGGTTCGGTGCCGAAGAAGTCGGCGGCTTTGGCGGCAAGGCCTATGCCGAGGCGCACAGGACCGAGCGTCACGCGACCGCGGGCGAATCCGATTTCGGCGCGGATCGCGTCTGGCGGTTCGAGACCAACCTGCCCGACAGCGCGAAGCCGGTCGCCGATCGCCTCGCCTCCGCGCTCGCCCCGCTCGGCATCGCGCGCGGCGCAGGCGTCGGCGGTGACGGCACCGATGTCGGCCCGACCATGGCGCTCGGCGTCGCGGCGATCGACCTCAACCAGTCGGGCACGCGCTATTTCGACACACACCACACGCCCGACGATACGCTCGACCGGGTCGATCCCGAGCAGCTTCGCCAGAACGTCGCGGCCTGGACGACGATGCTCGCGATCGTGGCCAATGCGCCCGAGGAAATCGGCTCGGTCGTGCCAAGAAAGTGACCAGTTGCGGCAACCCGCCCGTCATCGGACTGTCGCAAAGCTTGCTGGGCGATGAATTTAGCGGATTGACCGCCGGTCGGGGGCCGCTATTTGACGGGGCTTCGCGACGGCAATCGGGTCGGCCGCGAGTGAAACTATGCTTGGGAGCATTCGAATGAAGAAGATCGTTCTGATCGCTGCTGCCGCCGGCCTGATGTCCGTCGCAGCCTGCAGCAAGTCGCCAGAAGCCGCCGCAGTTGAGAACAACGCGGACATGCTGGCTGACAACATGGAAATGCAGGCTGACAACATGGACGCCATGGCGGACAACACCTCGAACGCTGTCGCAACCGACGTGCTCGAGAACGCAGCCGACAACATGAACGCAGCAGCAGACAACGTCCGCGATGCTGCCGACGAGAAGACCGACAACATGAACTAAGACTGTGTCGGGCGCTTGTGCTCGACAACGTTTTGGAGTCGGAAAGGGCGTTCCTTCGGGAGCGCCCTTTTTCTTTGGCACCCTTTTTCTTTGGAAACGCTTGCGCTAACGCAGGCGGCGGTGGGGCCTGTAGCTCAACGGTTAGAGCTGGCCGCTCATAACGGCTAGGTTGCGGGTTCGATTCCTGCCGGGCCCACCAATTTCTCCGATCATCACTACCTTACGTCGTCAGGAATGCGGAGAACCGCGTGGTATGTGGGGGTCTTTCTTCTCACACGTTCCATACGGCGAGCTGAGAGTGCGGTGCATTTGGGGGGATATTTGGGGGTATTTTTCAAATGGAAGTTTCTGCCCCCCAGATGTCATGACTCGGCCCGGATTTCTGCGGCTTGCGGAGCCGCTCCGGCTTCGGCGGAAGCACCTGGTTTGAGGGTGTCGATGATCATGCTGGGCGGCCTTGCGACGATGATCGCGGCAATGCCCGCCGCAGCGCACGCCGCGGTGCAAGTCGCGGCGAACCGCGATTGACGAACCGCTTTAGATCGGCGGCGTTACGCCCTATCATCGTAGAGAGGCTAGCGAGGCTCCTGCCTGGCTCTTTGGCGAGCTCGGCAGTCGAACTCGCGGCGTTTGCATTCTCATTGGGCGCATCCAAACAACGAATCAGGGTAGCGCCCGAGCTATACTGCTCCTTTTTTGTTCTCAACCTGCCTGCCATCGCCGGGCGGAACGAGGCACGGGATAGTTCGGAAAACCTCGTAACTCGGGGGGGTTTGAATGTCGCTGGAAGAACAGTGTGCCCGTCAACAACTATTGAAGATTTAGGTCATTCTTCTTGTCTTGTTAACCAAGTTTGAGCAGGGCCTATTGCACGCTTTTACCGTGGAAAATGCCCCCGGATGCAAACGATCCGGCCGCGCGACTTCATGACGCTCATCGCACCCCGCTCACGATGCACGATTGTCCCGAAACCACACAATTGTTGGGTGGTGGCCGTTTTCAGGCAATTGCATAACTCTATGGCCCCCTTTACTTTTTCTCCAAGGAACACGTAAAAAGGGACCACCATGAAGCGTTTACTTCTTTCGACAATGGCATTCGTATCCGCATTCGCGATGGCCCCAGCGGCTCACGCAGTTAACTTCACTCCGAACGACCCGGAGTTCACCGTCAGCGGCGATATAAAGAATGGTACCGTTTCGGCAGATTTCGGCCGGGCGGGCATCAAGCGTGGTGCATTCACGGATACTTTCAATTTCATCATCGATCAGGCCGGTCTGGCTAGCGGTACGCTCAGCACGAGCACGACGCGGTTCTTCAGCCCGACCGATCTTGATATCCTGTCGGTGTTCATCAACGGCTTCGCAGCATCGAAGACTGTTGTCGGCAAGGCCGAGTTTTTCGAGATCAACAACGTGGCGATCGCAAAAGGTGCGACGAACCAGATCGTCGTGAACGGCCTCTCGCGTGGTAACGGCTCCTATGCCGGCACCGCGACCTTTGAGCCGACGGCAGCAGTTCCCGAGGCAGGTACCTGGGCAATCATGCTGTTCGGTATCGGCGGTATCGGCTCGTCGATGCGCGTTCGTCGTCGCCAGGCGAAGATCGCATTCGCCTAAGCACATTTCACAGCCGGTCCCAGTGTCCAGCTGTGTGACGGCAGCCGTCAACCTTTCGAGGTTGGCGGCTGTTTTTATTTCAATCCAGCGCGATTGCGGCTGCGGAGGGATTGATGTGGCGCGACGACCGCCGTTGACCGACACCGAAGCGTACGGTCAGGCGCGCACTGGTCGAAGTCGACTTCCTTATGCCGTCCACAGCCACGGATCAGATCCATGGTCCGGATACCCAGGGACCGCATGGGTCGTGTTTAAGTGGTCAAACGTCGACGGAGTGACAATGCAGAAAATCCAATAAGAGCCGCGCTCAGCGAGACCGTCAACGGTTGCGTAGACACACCAGCAGTCCGCCCAACCCTGCGCTGTCTCTGACATCACTGCCCCGAGCGCTGACCCCTCGTGTTTTTTGGGAAGCCGCCGCGCAGCAGGATAGCGAAATCGGTCGGTGCCAGAGTGTGACGGCCCCTTTCAACAGCATTGTGCGGCGACTGCGTCGATCCGGCGCATATACCGTAGTCGGCAATGCGCGGGCAGCATTGGCATCAAGAATTTTCAGTTAATCCACTTTAACCGCATGGAGTTGCAATTACTAAACAGATTCAATGCATAAATCCCCTTGTCGAAAGACAAGCACTTTCAAATCTGGGGGTTCAAATGCGCTACTGGCCAATCGGCAAGCCCATTCGGGGTTAACTTTGCCATCAGCTTGGGGGTCACTATTGGCATAATTGCCGCATACTGCAGGATCCAAAGCAATGCATTAGTATGCCAATGATGACCCTTACAACGGCTGAAGTTAAAAATGCCCGGCTTTCCGAGCCGGGCATTTTTTGTGTTCACGACCGCGTCATATCCTTTGCCGGAATCTAATCGGTGCATGTGCGAAAAAGCAAGGCCAAGAGGTTTCACTGCTTTTTGCATAGCGGTGTGCGCAGTCTTAAACCGCCCGCCTACCAGATAGCCAATTAAAGGCGTTCGTTACGCCGAACTTCTGCGACGGCCCTTCGTTGATCGCATCGACTTTCCGAACGAGGACACGAGCAAGAGCAACCGGCGCATGGAGTGCATGCTGTGCGCGCCTGGCGTAGCGGTTGAGCTGCGCTTCGAGCCGAGCAACCCATACGACGAGAACGCCGTTGCCATATTTGGCGAGCGCGGCACCCAGCTTGGCTATGTCAGCGCAGAGCGCGCGCCGCTGATCGGCAAGCGGATAGCGGAAGGCGAGGCGATCGCCGACTTTCAGACGATGCACGGAAGCGGGGTGCCTACCCTGCCCGACCCGGTCCCCGATGCTTTGAAGCGCCCACTTTCCCGCCAGGCTCGGCCGGAGCAGCGATCGGTCTACGATCCCCACGCCTTTTACCCGACAAGGAAGGCCCCGAATTCGGCGCTTAACATCGGGCTTGCGGCCCGGTTTGACCAATACGAAGCTTAGCAAGTTCGTCCCGTCCTATGATCGACTGCTAGGGCAAACGCTGGGGCTGACGAACGCGGCACGATCGCTAAGGCCCGCGAAGATAGATTTGGGAAACGGAACGCCCTCAAAGCAATGCGTGCCGCACTGCTCGAGATGGTGCCTGAATCGCACTCTGGTTACCGAACTTCCGATCCAGCTGAACTGTCCGCAGACACTGCAAACACGTTCAACCCTGGCAAGATAGCGCCAGCGGCCGCGCAAGAGCGGTAGGCGTCATTCTCGGCATGGTGAAGTGCATCGGCTAAGAAAGAGGCCACAAGCGGATTGTTAGATACGTCGGCGACGTGAAGCGCCCAAGCGATCGCGGAACGCAAGATTTCTGCGTCGTGTCCAAAGGGCGTGTTCATGGGGCGGCTTGTTACAAAGCGAATTCTTGGGAGCCAAGCCCGCGTTCGGCATACAAGGTTAAGATCAACCTAGGTTACTTTCCGTCAGGACCCAAGCCAGCCTGACTGAACCCGCTGCCAGCTATACTGGTGAGCAAGGATCTGAATAGGGCACCTGACCGATCGCGTCACGCTGTTGCCGGCGTGCCGAGGTGCACCCAGCGAGCAACTGATCGGATAGGACTGATGCCGCTTCAATGTCGAGCGTGACAGCAACGCCCGGCCCATCAATCAGCACCCTCCCCTCGTTCGCTGAGACGTTCAGAATTTCCGGACGCAAAGTACGCAGCATGCCAATTCTCCCGTAGAACAATCAGCGACCAGTGGCGGCACATCGTTCCGTGTATTGATCCACGGCAGGACGATACTCAGTGACCGAGATCGCTCGCCTCCTGTTGAGGGAGGCGGTGAGTTTGGCGCGGAGCAGCGCGCTAGCTAGGTCAGAAAACATCAGTCCCAGTGACGCTCTTGCATACGAAGGTCGATCGTATACTTTCGGTCGAATTGCAGGAGTCGAATGATGAAATATCGCGTTGCAGTTGCGCTGATCCTCACCCCCATTGGCGTAAAGGCGCAAACGTCAGAAGCCCCTGCCACGGCCGTAGCGACGCCAGCCAAAGAGAAGAAGATCTGCCGGTCAATGACGCCGACGGGCTCATTCATGGCCACGCGCGTCTGCAATTCGGCTGCAGCGTGGCGCAAGTTTGATGGGCTTACTGCTGACGGCGCGCAGCAGACCCGGGATGTGTATCGAATGACCACGACCGGTGTGCCGCACTGAGTTAGATGCAGCGGCGATTTCCTGCAATGCCCGCCGCCTGGCAGTGGAATCGGATGCCGCAATCTGATTGAGCGCCGAAAGAAGCCGCTCATTGCGCGCGCACAACGCCGCTTTCGTCATGCTGGCACGGAGCGGCGGCTTCCCGACAGTTCGGCCGCGCACAACCATGTCAGTCATGTTTTCCTCGTGGGTTCCCGCCACCAAATGCGCAGGGTTGCAGCAGATCGCGCGGTCGCAGGTGTGACGGATAACGCGTTCGCCTGGGTCTTCGCCGTTAACTATTGCCGATGCCACCCGGTTTGATCGGCGGATCCTGCCGCCTCCCACCGTCGTCTGACCGTACAGCCCTTTACCGCCGCGGCATGCTGTCCAATCCCAACACTCGCCTTCACCGCGGCGGGCGACGTTAGACCAGAACCGGGCAATGATAGCCGGCCCCCGGATTGGATCCGCGAGGTAAGGCCATATAGGCTTGATCCCGAACCGGGGCTTAAACGGCGCCGTCGCGGCTATCTCGACGCTCATGAAATACACCCCACTGCTCGTGGGGGTTTCTTGGGGGTATAATGCCCGCCGCCACGGGCTTTGTAAGGGCGTCAGTTCGATAGTTGCCGGGCCCACCAATTTCCAAAATCACAGCCTCCATATCGCCGCAATAAGTCGCAGCAATGCGCCACATCTCCGCGTTTTTCTTGTCAGGCGTTTCATAACTATTCGTCGCAGATCAGGCATTCCGGGGGCGGCTCAGGGGGTATTTCGGATTACCCTCGCCTACTATCCCCGCAGAGCCATCCGAGCATGCAGCTGGCGATTTCCAAACCTTCCGGCCGCAGCCGCACCTGATGCGCGGCAACGCCTTGTCTCGCGCGAGCTGACAGGATCCGGAGGCTCTCGCGGTGACCAAGGATCGCGCGCGCCCAGTGCCCGCTCGTCGGCGTTGAGGACGATCGCGCGGTGGCGGCGTTCCTCTGCTGGCAGGCGTCGCGGCGGGCCGCGAGTGACGGACTGGTTCAGCTAGGCGGCGTTTCGCCCTATCATCGTAGGGAGGCTAGCGAGGCTCCTGCCTGCTCTTTCGCGTGCTCGGGCAGTCGATCTTGTGGGGATTACATTCTTATTGAACGCATCCGGGCAGCGAATCAGGATCGCACCTGAACTCCATCGTGCCGTTTTTGTTCTCAATCGGTTTGCAACTGCCCGCCGGCCGCGAGCGCAGGAAGATTAGGACAATCGAGCAGCTCGGGGGGCCTCGACGTCACCCGGTGGCCAGCCTAGCCCGTCGTCAAATAAATGACTGTTGGGTCACTCTTCGTGTCTTGTTAACCATACAAAAACAGGACTTATTGCGCGCTATGACGGTGCGAAACGCGCCGCGGAGCAGAGGGTGTTTCAATGGTAATGATCCTGGTGGGCTGGGCCGGCTCTTCCGTCGCAGCGTTTCTCGTACTCGGGTACGCCGCTCACAAGCTCAAGCACGTATGAAGCACTGACTGGGCTAGGATCCACACGCGTTCTATCCGGACGAGGACGGGCTCGACCGGGGAGCCGACCGGGCGCGTCGAGCGACTGACGAAGGGCCGACTTGCACCTACCGAGCAGTTGATCGGAAGAAGCGGACGCCGCCTCTATGTCGCGCGTGACGGCAAGGCCGGGTCCGGCGATGAGCACCCTCCCTTCCTTCGCCGAGACGTTCAGAGCTTCAGACTGCGCCTTCGACTGCATGGCCAAACGCGATGCGATTTCTGGTCATCGATCACGATCATGCGTGTCCGATGGCGCTTCTCATCCGTAGATCATGAGGCGCGGCGACCGCCGCCAGTCGCGACACCGCATCCGTCACGATCGGGCCGGAGAACTTCCGTCGGGAAGTGGAGCACCTGCACCTTTCCCGATCGGTAGGGGAACCTGGACCACTTCCGCGGCTTGCTCAGGGAAATTCGCATCAAATAACCGACGAATCCAAGGATATGCGGAGGTCTCCTATAATCCAATTGGAGTAGTGCGTCTTAAGCCATTAGGATTATCGTCGAGAACTACGGATTATGATAAGGAAAGAATGGCGACGCTGGTTGCCGACTTTCGAGGATAGTCCCATGATAAACAAGGCAATCATAGTTGGAATGCTTGGATTGACGGCAATTTGTGCGACACCCGCTGCAGCTGTATCAATCATGGATCCGACCGACGACTTCATTCCGTCATATACTGCGGGTCCGCGTTTTGCAGATCTCGACGTCACAGGCTTTTCGGTCAACTACGACGGTATGTCGCAATTGTTCACGCTAGGCGCCACTTTCGCCGGGGATATCGATCCGCAGACGGCGGGTCTGTACATTTTTGGCGTCAACACCGGTACAGGCATCGCCAGGCCTTTTGCCTCGATCGGTCAACCCGATGTGATCTTCAATCAAGCCATCGTGATACAGAAGAACGGCACCGGATCGGTTGGTCCAAATGCCTTGGACCCAACTGGTATTGCCATCGCTGGAAACATGCTGACAGCGCGGGTTCCGCTCGCCTTGCTGCCGAGCACGGGCTTTGGGCCAACGCAATATGGGTTTAATCTCTGGCCCCGAAACGGTGTGGGTAACGTCAACCAGATTACGGATTTTGCACCTGAGAATGCGACCGTTTCGATCGGCGCGGTTCCAGAGCCGGCAACGTGGCTCATGATGCTCGTCGGCTTCGGGGGAGTTGGCTTCAGCCTCCGCCGGCGCATCGGTAAAGTCGTCACAGGTACTGTTTACGCCTGATCTCGATGGCAGTTCATCCCAGATAGAGCCGCCGCCCTTCAATGGTCGGCGGCTTTTCAGTCCAGCGTCATCTGCGTCTGATTTCTGACCCCAGAATGAGGGCATCGAGGATCCTGCAGCTTGCTGAACTATATAATCGCCGAAGGGGTGCCTAGTGCGACAATATGCTCGACGGCGTCCTCGGTAATTTCCTGGGCACCCTCCAGCCCGAATTCGCCAAGATAGGACCAGGCAACCCACCCGACATATCTCGGCAGGCCCGGAATGGCGAGGCCGACGGATCGGCCGATCGTCACGCCATAATCCGCTTTCACCCTAAAACCACGCGTGGAGACGCCCATCACGGTCGCGGGTATCATTTCGCCCAGAGGGGTGATCAGAAGCGCCCCCAGGTTGACGAGATGCCGGGATGCGCAACGACGTTCTATCAGCGCCGGAGAGATATCGCTCGCGATTTTGCGATAGATATTCATCTGGAAGCTCGTCCGGGCAGTCTGCATCGTTGCGCACACGTGGCAATCACGGTCGCTGGCTTTGCATCGACGACTGGACTTCCTTATCGCCTTCGCGATCGACGTCGGCCTGCTTGCTTATGGCGTGGACAATCGCCTCTGCTTCCTTCTTCAACGCGATGATCCGCGCCCTGTCGTCGTCCGTGACGAAGTCACGGGGTTTTTCATCGAAGACGCACAGCGCCCCGAGTACGGTGCCGTCTTTGTCGCACAGAGGCGCACCGATATAGAATTGAATGCCCTCGATCGTGTCGACGAAGGGGTTACCGGCGAAACGCTCGTCTGCGCCCGCGTCCGGAACGATCGTCAGTTCGTCGGGGGATAGAATGGCATGCGCACAGAAGGACGTAGACCTCTTATAGATGCCGGCCTCGAAACCCGCTGCGGACAATACGTAAGTCGAGTCCTGATAGACGATGGTGATGGCGGCGGACTTTGCTTTCAGGGTATCGCGGACAGCATCCAAGATCGGCCGGAATCTGCCGACATGCGGACTTGCGATGAGATTGCTTGTCGCAATGGCCCTTTCGCGCTCGCGTTCATTTTCCGGCTTATCCGCCATGATGTAGAACGAGATCGACATATCATATCCTAGCCCTATGTGCCCAATCGAGCAGATAGGGAGCCTAAGCATCCGTTTGCCCGGCCTGTGACGATATAAAGCAATAGCTAACAAAGGGTTGGCATCACCGCCCGCCCTATCGAACGGCACCCTCCCCTTGTCTCCCCCGACGTTCAGCGGGCGATCCAGGCGGTGATTCCGGCGAGGCTGCGGAAGTCGTCGACTGCGCGGACGTCGAGTGTCGGATAGGCGGCGCGGACCATGTCGGCAAGCGCGGTGCCGGGGCCGAGTTCGAGCAGGCGGTCGACGCCGCGTTCGACCAGTGCCTCGAGCGTGGCGGCCCAGTCGATCGTCGTGTCGAGCTGTGCCGCAAGTCCTGCGATGCCGGCGGCGCCGCGGACGATCGTGGCATCGGTCGCGCCGATCAGCGTGCGACCCCGGATCGGCCGTGCGGGCTGGGCTTCGAGCAGCGCGGCGTGGAACGGGGCGACCGCAGCGGACAGGCGACGGGTGTGCGACGCGACGCGGACCGCGATCGGGCGGGCGGTTGCTGCACCCTCCGCCAGAGCCGCGTCGCAACAGGCCGCGACCTGCGCGCGGGTGCCGCCGATCACGAACAGCAGACCGGGATTGACGATCGCGATGCCGCAGTCGAACCGCGCGACCAGCGCCTCGACCGCCGCGCGCGGCAGGCCGCGGACGAAGCCGAGGCCATCCTCCGCACCGCCTGCCGCGTCCATCGCCGTCGCCCTCGCCGCGGTGAGCCGCAGCGTGGCGGCAGGCGACCACAGGCCGGCAATGCCCCAGGCGGTCATCTCGCCGACGCTATACCCCGCGACCAGCGCCGGACCGATTGGTTCGAGACAGGTCGCCGCCGCCAGCCCGCGCGCGACGCACAGGATCTGGCTCGTCGCATTGGCGTGGAGCCGGTCGTCCGCGGCGGTCCGGACGAGCTGATGGACGTTCTGTCCGAGGATCGCGGTGGCCGCGGCCAGGATCGGTGCGGCGGCGGGCTCGTCGACGAACAGGTCGAACATCGCGCGGTCCTGCCGCCCCTGCCCCGAACAGAGCAGCGCGAGCGTCACGCTTCGTGCGCCGCGACGAAGAACGTCATCGCGAGCAGGTCCGCACAGCCCCCCGGACTGAGCCGCCGGGCGACGAAGCCGTGATGGACCGCGATCGCGCGGGCGCGCCAGTCCTCCGCGGCGATGCCGCCGGCTGCGAGGAAGGCGCGGGCCTCGTCTTGCGCGAAGGCCAGGCCGGCGGGGCCGCCGCGATAGAGGAGATTGGTGTCCTCGACGCCGACGATCAGCGTCATCAGGACCTGCACCGCCTGCGCGTTCCGGTCGTCGGGCCGCAGGCGCCGCGCGGTGGCGAGCGCGGGCAAGGCGGTGGCGTAGAGCGCGGGGAAGCCGGCGGCGGCCTCGGCGCGTGCGCCGCCCGCGGCATGGCGGCGCGCGACCGTGGTGCCATGGCTGTGCAGCGCGACGGGCCCGCGCAGGATCTCCGCGCCCCAGTGCTGCGCGACGATCGTCCCGAGCGGTGCGGCGATGCCATAGCGCGCGCGGAACCCCGTAGCGGCGCAGAGCAGGCCCATGCCGAAGATCGCGCCGCGGTGCGTGTTGACCCCGCCCGTCGCGACCATCATCGCCGCCTCCGCCGCGATCCCGATCGCGCGCAGCCGGTCCATCCCCGCCCCCGCGGCGCCCGCCTGGGCCAGCGCCGCGAGATAGGGGGCGAGTGCGTCGGCGCTGCGGTTCATCATCACCGCATCCATGTCGTCATGCGCGCCCGGATCCACCGGGCTGACGAGGCCGGGCTTGGGATAGGTCGCGATCTCACGCCTGAGGCACAGAGCGGCGGCGTGGCCGATCGCGTCGGCGTCGACCGCAGGTGTCGCCGCGACGAGCGCGGTCATGCGAACACCGACGCGCGCGGGGTCACGCCGTTCGAGTGCGCCGCCTTGACGAGCAGATCGGGTGCGTCTGACGCCCATTCGCGCCACTGCACCGCATGCCCTTGTGGGGTGAGCAATTCGCCGTCGATCCGCATCGGTACGCTCGCTCCGATGGTCAGAAGCGCGCGGGCACGTGCGGTCGCGGTGCGCTGGTCCGCCACCGTCCAGAGCAGGTCGAGATCCGAACCCGGCGACAGATAGGCCAGCCCTGTCAGATGCGCCCAGGCGAGGCTGCCGAAACAGCGCGTGTCCGGGTCCAGCGTGACGAGCGCGGCGATGCTGTCCTGCCAGGCGGGGGGTGCCGCCGCCGCCGCATCACGCAGCAGCGGCGGCGGGGCGTCGGCCCGGATCGCGTCGGGGGGCACGGCAAAGGCGAGCCGCTGCTTGCCGATCGACGGCGGCAGCGGCAACCCCAGTGGGACCAGGCACGGGAGTTCGCCGACGACCGGCCGCCGCGCGATCAGGGGGCGGTCGTCCCTGGCCCAATCGGCCAGCAGCGCCGGGGCGTTGGCGAGCCCGTGCGCGGCGAGGATGGCGGGCCAGCGCTGCGGGTCGATCCAGACCAGCCGGTGTCGGTCGAACCGCATCAGCGTCGCGCCGCCATATCCACCTCGTCCGCGATCGCCGCGGCCTTGGGCCGGCCCTGACGCTCGGCCCCGAGCGTCGCGCGCGCATCGTGATCGCGCGGCGTGGCGAGCAGCGTCGCGAGCTGATCCGCCAGGCTGCGCTGCGGATCCCAGATCTCGGCGACTCCCCCGACGCTGACCAGATTATCGAGGCCGGGGGCGAAGACGGGGGTCGTCTTCGCCTTGTCCTCGAGCAGATCGATCGACAGCTTGGTGACGCGCGCCATCGAGGCGAGGTCCATGACTTCGGGATGCGCGCCGGGCAGCGCGACGAGCGTGTCGCAGGCGAGCGCGGTGGCGATGAACGCGCCGGCCGCGCTGCCGCCATAGAGCAGGCCGATCGTGCGGTGGCCGCGCGCCTCGGCGAGGAGCAGCGACTTGGCGAGGTGCGCGAGATATTCGCTGAGGCCGAGCAGTTCGTCGCGCCGGCTCATCCGCTGGCTCGCGCTGTCGACGAAGAAGAGGATCGGCGCTCCGTCGTCGCTGCGCGCGATCGCGAGCACCGCGGCGGACAGGCGGATCGCCTGGTCGATGCCGATCGGCGCGCGGGCGGTGGCGCCGATGACATGCACGACCCGTCCGTCGGGCGACGTGCCGCGACCGAACAGCAGGTCGCCCTCCGCGGTGACCGCATGGCCGGCCGGAAACAGCGAATCGAGGATCTCAGCGGGCGTCATCGGCGCTCTCCCGGTACTGGGCGGCTAGGGTCGCGAAGGCGGCGGAAGGCATGTCGGGGATCGCTTGCGGGTCGTCGATGCCCAGCATGCGCCAGATGTCGGTGGCGTCGGCGGCGTCGGCGGCGTCGCCGAACCGGGCGATGCGGCGTTCGAGGCGGTCCTGCTCCGCGTCCAGAGTGGCCAGATCGAGACCGGGTCGCTCCCCTCTCCCGACCGGGAGGGGGGAGGCGTCCCGGACGGAACCCGCCTTGGCTGGTCGCCCGAGCGCCGCGAGCATCGCCGCGCGGAACGCCGCCGCATCGTCGTCGACGAACAGGTCCGCGCCGCCGATCAGCGTCCGGTGCTTGCCGCCCATCGTCCGCCAGACCAGGGCGCGGTCGCGCGAGTCGAATTCCTCGACGCCCTTGTTGGTCTCGATCACCTCGGGGCCGGTGACGCTGATCCGGCCCTGTTCGGATATGATCAGCGTCGAGCAGCAGCCGGCGATCAGCCCGCCGCCGCCATAGCAGCCCGCGCGGCCGCCGATCAGTCCGACGACGCGCACGCCCGCGATCCGCGCTTCGGTAACGGCGCGCATGATCTCGGCGATCGCGATCTCGCCGGCATTGGCCTCCTGCAGACGCACGCCGCCGGTGTCGAACGCGATCACGACATCGCGGTTAAGGGCTTTGGCGGCGCGGAGCAGGCCGGTGAGCTTGGCGCCGTGGACCTCGCCGAACGCGCCGCCCATGAAGCGGCCCTCCTGCGCGGCGATCAGGATCGGCGTGCCGTCGACCGTCGCGGCGCCGACGACGATGCCGTCGTCAAACTGCGCGGGCAGGTCGAAGATGCCGAGATGCGGGCTGGTCTCGCGCCGCTCGGGGCCGACATATTCGGTGAAGCTGCCGGCATCGACCAGCGCCGCGATCCGCTCGCGCGCGCCTGCCTCGTACCAGCTTTGATGAAGGTTGCTCATGCTTCGGGCTCCTCGATCATGCGGACGGCCTGGGCGAGGCGCAGCGACACGGTATCGGGTCGCGCGCCGCCATCGTTGATCGCGATCCGCAGGCCGCCGGCGGCGCGCCGGCCGACGAAATCGGCGACCACCGCGTCCCACAGGTCGCGAAAGCCGTGCGCTGCGGTGCTGATCTCGATCGCGCACCGATCGGCCGCGTCGCCGCGCTCGACCAGCACTTCCAGATTGCCCGACGCGACCACGCCGACCAGCGCCATCGCGCGCGTGCCGCCCGCGGGCACGGGCGCGGCGATATCGAAATGCAGGATTTCCATGCTGTATCCCCTACCAGTTCCGGAACCGGCTCGGCGGCCGGTAGAGCCCGCCCGAGGCGAGCATCAGGTCCTTGATCGAACGCGCGGCCAGCATGTTGCGGTTTGCGTCGAGCGGGTCGATGCCAAGATCCTCGGGCCGCTGGATGATCTTCCGCTCGCGCAGCCGTTCGACCATCGCCCTGTCGCGGCCACGGCCTATCTCGGTGAAGCCCGCCACGCCGCGGATCGCCTGTTCGCGCTCGTCCGCATTGCGGCACAGCAGCAGGTTGGCGATGCCCTCTTCGGTGACGATGTGCGTGGTGTCGTCGGCATAGACCATGATCGGTGCGAGATCGAGATCGAGCTTCTCCGCCAGTTCGAGCGCGCCGAGCTTTTCGACGAACAGCGGCGCGTTGCCCTCACCGAACGTCTCGCCGATCTGGACGACGAGTTTGCGGCCGCGCCGCAGCGGTGCCGCGGTATCGGGATCCGCCTCCGCGCCGGCCTGCAACCACGGTGCGCTCGGATGACGCCGGCCACGCACGTCCGAGCCCATGTTGGGCGCGCCGCCAAAGCCGGCGATGCGGTTCGCGGTGATCGTCGAACTGTGCCCGGCAAGATCGATCTGCAGCGTCGAGCCGATGAACATGTCGCAGGCATACAGCCCTGCGGTCTGGCTGAAGGCGCGGTTCGAGCGGAGCGAGCCGTCGGGGCCGGTGAAGAAGATGTCGGGCCGCGCGGCGAGATAATCCTCCATCCCGACTTCGGAGCCGAAGCAATGGACCTGCTCGACCCAGCCCGCCTCGATCGCGGGGATCAGCGTCGGATGCGGGTTGAGCGCCCAGTGCGTGCAGATCTTGCCCTTCAGCCCGAGCTTCTCGCCATAGGTCGGCAGCAACAGCTCGATCGCCGCGGTGTTGAAGCCGATGCCGTGGTTCAACCGGCGCACGCCGTAAGGCTGATACAGCCCCTTGATCGCCAGCATCGCGGTGAGGATCTGAGTCTCGGTCATCGCCGCGGGGTCGCGCGTGAACAGCGGCTCGACATAGAAGGGGCGCCCTGCGTCGAGCACG
The DNA here is from genome assembly GCF_014194875.1 of Sphingomonas sp. BK481. Classification (NCBI taxonomy): domain Bacteria; kingdom Pseudomonadati; phylum Pseudomonadota; class Alphaproteobacteria; order Sphingomonadales; family Sphingomonadaceae; genus Sphingomonas; species Sphingomonas sp. BK481. Next base: position 102,034 of record NZ_JACIAP010000005.1, read on the forward strand.
AAATGGACCTGGTCGCCGGGGATGTCGACGCGCGGCAGCGTATCGACGATCTCGCCGACCTGCGCGACCACGAGGCCGCTGCCGAAGCTCGTCGCCTCGACCACGGTCGGCGTGTCCTCTGTATTGGGGCCGGTATACAGATTGCCGTGACGGTCCGCGCTGACCGCGGCGATCAGCGCGACCTGCGGCGTCAGATCGACGAAATAACGCGCGAACAGTTCGAGATAGGTGTGGATCGCGCCGAGCTCGATCTTGCCGCCGAACAGCATCTTCGCGATCCGTGCCGATTGCGGGCCGGAGTAGGAGAAATCTAGCCGCTTCGCGATGCCGCTGTCGAACACGTCGAGATGCTCGGGCAGGACGACGCCCGACTGGACCATGTGCAGGTCGTGGATCCGTTCGGGATCCATCGCCGCCAGCCCCCGGGCCAGCACGTCCGCCTGTTTCTGGTTGTCGCCCTCGAGGCAGACCCGGTCACCGGGCCTGAGCACCGCTTCGAGAAAGTCGACGAGCGTTTCGGGATCGACCAGCTTGCCGGTGGCAAAGCCCCGACCCGCCGCGATCCGCTCCTCGCGCATTTGCTTGCGCGTATTCCATTGCCGCACCGCATCGCCTCCTGACGCTTATTCAGGCTACCTTGTATTCGCTATTGCTCGAAACGCAACCCTGTGCATACTTGATGACGTATAAGACGCCAGATCGAATACATTGAGAGGATATGCCATGAGCGAGTCCCTACCCATTGCCGCCACAGATGCGGGACGCGGCGCATGATCGCCGGAGTAGCACTACTCGCGATCTGTACGCTGATCGGGCAAGTGCTCGGCGAAGGCCTCGGCGTGCTGCTCGGCGTGAAGGCCAATGTCGGCGGGGTCGGCATCGCGATGATCCTGCTGATCGCCGCGCGGATGTGGCTGAAGACCCGAGGCCGCTACAATGAGGGCGTATCGCGCGGGATCGGCTTCTGGGGTGCGCTGTATATTCCGATCGTCGTCGCGATGGCGGCGCAGCAGGACGTCGTCGCCGCGGTCGAGGGCGGTCCGATCGTGCTGATCGCGGGTGTCGGCGCGCTGCTGCTGTGCTTCAGCGCGGTCGCGATCATCAGCCGGATGTCGGGCACGCCCGAGACGATGGACGAGATCGAGGCGCGCGAGTCGCGTGAAGCCGAGATGGCGATCGCCGCCGGATCCCCCGCCCCGATCACCCCGCGCTATGGACCGAACGCATGGAAATGATCACCAAGGTCCTGACCGCCAATGCGCTGCTCACCGCGTTCGCGGTCGTCGGCATCGTCATGTGGCTGTCGAACATCCTGTCCGCCAAGCTGACGATGGGCCGGGTCCACGGCTCGGCGATCGCGATCCTGATCGGGCTCGCGCTCGCCTTCTGGGGCGGGATCGCGACGGGCGGGCACAAGGGGCTCGCCGATCTGCCGATGCTCGCCGGAATCGGGCTGATGGGCGGCGCGATGCTGCGCGACTTTGCGATCGTCGCCACCGCGTGCGAGGTCGATGTGGAACAGGCGAAGAAGGCGGGGCTGATCGGCGTCGTCGCGCTGCTGCTCGGCACGATCCTGCCGTTCATCGTCGGCGCGCTGGTCGCGGCGTCGTTCGGCTATACCGATGCGGTGTCGATGACGACGATCGGCGCGGGCGCGGTGACCTATATCGTCGGTCCGGTCACGGGTGCGGCGATCGGCGCGAGCTCGCCCGTCATCGCGCTGTCGATCGCGACGGGCGTGTTCAAGGCGGTGATGGTGATGGTCGGCACGCCCTTGGTCGCCGGGCTGATCGGGCTCAACAACCCGCGCAGCGCGATGGTGTTCGGCGGGCTGATGGGGACGGTCAGCGGCGTGTCAGGCGGGCTTGCCGCGACCGATCGCCGGCTCGTACCTTATGGCGCCTTGACCGCGACCTTCCATACCGGGCTAGGGTGCCTAGTGGCGCCGTCGATCCTCTATCTGATCGTCCGCGCGATCGTGGGGGGCTGACAGCGTGGCGGATATCGAGAGCGAAGACACGGGGCTGCTGTCCGACCGGATCCGCAACGCGCTGACCGATGCAATCTCGTCGGGCGAGCTCGCGCCGGGCACGATGCTCGACGAACAGCAGCTGGCTGACCGCTACGGCGCCTCGCGTACTCCGGTCCGCGAGGCGCTGCGGCAACTGGCGACCAGCGGGATGGTCGAGGTCCGCCCGCGCCGCGGCGTCATCGTCCGCCACGTCACCGCCGAGGAGGTGATGGACATGTTCGAGACGATGGCGGAGCTCGAGGCGGTGTGCGTCCGGCTCGCCACCTACCGGATCACGCCGCTCGAACGCAGCCGTCTGTTGCGGGTGCATGAGGCGAGCGAAGCGGCGGTCGTGGCCGGCGATGTCGACGCCTATGACGCGCTCAACCGTGAGTTCCACGAGGCGATCTACCGCGCGGCGCACAATGATTTCCTCGCCGACCAGGCGATCGCGGTGCGGACGCGGCTCAACGCCTTCCGCCGGATGCAGCTGCGCCAGGACCGCCGCCTCGCCAGCTCGCGCGCAGAGCATGACGCGGTGATGCGCGCGATCGCCGAGGGCGATGGCGACGAGGCGGCGCGGCGGATGCGCGCGCACATGCTCAACGCCGCGAGCGCGCTCGACAGCTATATCTCGCACCAGGACGCCGCGCACGCCAAGCTGGCGGGATGATTGCGGCGCGTCAGGCTCGGCGCCCAACGGGCCGGGTCATCATGTAGATCCCGACGAGCAGCAGGTCGGGGACCCACAGGAAACCGCCGCGCATGTAGAAATCGGTATTCTGGCCAGTCCAGAGCCAGTTGAACTTGCCGTTGGCGAGCCACAGGCCGTCAAAGCCTTCGATCAGCGCCCCCTGAAGCAGCAGGATCGCGAGCATCCGGGGCTCGCCGCGCCGGACCGCGAGCCACAGGCCGAATAGCAGGAACAGCCCGTAAGCGAGGTTGCGCGTGCCGATCCACCGCGCGGGCAGGATCGCGCCGAACAGCGCCGGCCCCGTCCCCCAGTCCGGAAACGGCCGGAACGCCGCCATCCAGAAGCCGGTGCTGTCGAACCACCACCAATAGGCGAACAGCAGCTTCATCCCGGCATAGGCGAGCGTGACGACATAGCAGACGATCACGAAATGGCGGTCGATCCAGCGGCCTGCCGCGCTTGGCCGTGGCGGGATCGGCGCTGTCGGCGTCGCGCGGGCGGGGCTGCCCGACTGGCCGGCGAACACCCATGCCGCCGCGAGCAGCGCGACCACCCAGCCGACACTGACGAGCATCGCGCCGCTCGATGCCGGCGGTGCCCAGCCCACCGCCTGCCCGCGGATCAGCCAGACGGCATCGATCGTCTCGATCAGCGCCGCCTCGCAGGCAAAATAGGCCGGCAGACGATAGAAGAAGGCGAGCCCGGCCAGCGTGCTTTCATAGAGATCGACGTCGAGATGCACGAAGCTGAAGCGCAGCGCGTCGAGCCCGGTGGCCGAGGCGGGAAACGCGCCGGGATGAAACCGGACCATGTCGAGATCGGCAAGCCGCGCGCGTACCCGCGGCAGGCTGGCCTCGAACTGACCCCGCTGCAGGACTTCGCGTTCGTCCGCGCCGGGTTCGGGAAGCCCGGCAAAGCTGTCGAACAGATGCAGCGCCCGCCCCGGCGCCGCGGCGGCGATCAGCGACGCGGACGTCCCTTCGAACACGCCGAACTCGGCCAGATCGCCATCGAGCGCGGCCTGCGCATGCGCGATGCCGTACAGTGTGAACGACTCGTTCGCGGTCAGCAGCGATTCGCGACCGCGCTTGCTCCGGCGGATCAGCGCGAGCGTGTCGCCGCGCTTGGGCCCCCGCAGCGACAACGACTCGATCGCCGAGGCGAGCCCGATCGCGGCGCGGCGGAGCAGCCGGCTGCGCCCGACGATGCGCTGGACCTGAGGGTGCTTCATCCACATCGGCCGGTCTCCTCCACAGGACAAAAGGCGAGCGCCGCGTCGGCGGCGATGCCGTCGGGCAGGCGCAGGTCGCGCCATGTCCAGCGCGTGCCGCCGAACTGGAGCGTGCCAGCGCTGGCGGACAGGGCGAATGGCGACTGGGCGCGGACCGACAGGCCGAACCCCGTGCCCTTCACCAGCGCCTCGTGGCGGGTCCAGCGGCGCGTCACCTCGGAATCGGGGAGTGCGTGATCGCGGCACAGGAACGGCGCGCGGTCAGGCCCGTGGCATTCGATATCGATGCCGAGCTCGGTGTCACGGGCGAGCGCGGTCAGCGCGATCGCACCGCTCCGGCTGGTGTTGAAGTAGAGCGGCGCCGATCCGCGCGACCGGATGCTCGGCTTGCCGCGCGCGCCCGACACGATCTCGACCGCGTCGGCGGACGCGCCGAGCGCGCGCGCCAGCAGGCCGCGCAATTCGAGCCGCGCGCGGCTGGCGCGGGCGGTGTGCGTATCGGTCGCGCCGGTGTCGGGCGGCGGGGCGGCGGGCAGATCGTACAGCCACAGGTCGATGAAACCGCGCTCCGGCATGACGCAGGTCGCGGCCGCCCAGTCCGCGACGATCGCGCCGTCGCTGACCGCGACGCGCGCATGCCGGGGCGTGGACAGGGCGGACGACGGCGTCGTCACCGGGCTGCACCGACAGGCGCGCGGACAGCCGCCTGCTCCTGCGACCAGCGGGAATAGAGCGTGAGCACCGTGACGAGCAGGATCGCGACGGCGACGCCGGCGATGGCCTGCGGCACGATCGCGGGCACGGTGAACAGCGAGGCCACCGCGATCAGCGGCATCAGGACGATCACCGCCCAGTGGCTCGCCCCCGGCAACCGGCTGCGGAACGGCCGGGCGAGCTCCGGGCGACAGCGGCGCAGACGCTCGACCGCGCCGACATAGGCGGCATAGATCAGGCAGATGATCGCCGACCCGACCAGCCCGACGACGAGATACAGGTCGAACGCCGCGATCAGCAGCGCGGCGACCAGGCCGAGGCTGCCCAGCACGAGCACGGCACCGACCGGCGCGCCCGTATCGACCTGTACCCGCGCGACGAACCGCGGCAGCGATCCCTCGCGCGCGAGCGCCTGGAGCAGTTGCGCGCCGCCCATGATGCCGGCGTTGAACGTCGAGACGATCGCGCCGAGTCCGACCAGCACGGCGAGCGCAATGCCGGGGCTGCCCAGCAGCGCGGTGAACAGCGGCACCTGCGGTGTCGCGCTCGTGGCGATCAGGCCGTGCGGCAGCCTTGTACCGAGCGCGGCGACGAACAGACCATAGGTGACGAGCAGCGTCCCGATCGCGACGAGCATCGCGATCGGGACCCGTCGCGCATAGGCCTGCCGCGACAGGCCGACCGGGGTGACCCATTCGAAGCCGGTATAGATGAAGATCGCGAGCGCGATCGCCGCGGGCAGCCCTGCCCAGCCCGCGGGCGCGGCTGTGGTCGACAGGTCGCGCATCGGCGTGATGCCCGGTGCCGGCAGGAACCAGAGCGCGGCCGTGGCGGTGACAAGCAGCACCGCCATCGTCCCGAACGCGGTGAGGATCTGCAGGCGACGTGGCAGGTCGAGCCCGCGCAGGTTCGTCAGCACGACGACGGTCATCAGGACGACGATCGACACCGTCGATGGCACGGCGGGCAGCGCGGCCTGCACCACCATCGCAAAGCCGTAGCTCTCGACCCCCGCGATCATCACGACGAACAGCAGATAGGCGTGGACCAGCACCAGGGCCGCGACCGGTCCGAACGCCGCGCGGAAATAGGTGATCACCGCAGGCGAGGAGGGCCACATGCTCGCCAGCTCGCCGATCGCCGCGCCGATCACCGTGCAGATCACGCCGGCGATCAGCAGCGCGACCAGCGCCGGCCCGGTGCCGGTCACCGCGAACAGCCCCGAGACCATCGCGAACGCCGAATTGCTGAGCGCCATCCCCGCGCCGACCGCGACATAGAACAGCCACTCGCCGCGAAAGGACAGGCCGGTCGCCATCACAGCCCCCAGATGACCATGGCGAGCGCCTCGAGCTTCACCTTGTCGCGCGCGTCCGAATAGACTTCGAGCTGTCCGTCGATCACTGCCGAGGACGGATTGTAGCGGCCCGCGAAGATCTCGATCAGCGTCCGCTCCTCGCCGCTCAGCGTCACGAACGGGGTGTCGCCGGTGCCCTCGGTTCCGTCGCGGATATCGGTGACGCGGGTGCCGGTCACCGTCAGCACGACGCTGCGCGCGGTGTCGGTCGCGTCGACGAGCAGGCGGCGGTTCCAGCCCGCCGTCAGCTTCGCCGCACGGACATTGGCGTTGAAGCGGTCGCGGAAATCGCCGAGCCAGTGATCGAGCGTTTCATGGGGAATGGCAGGCTGCGTGGCGGCGGCAAATGTCATCGCGATATATCCTCAGGCCCAGGGTTGCGGCGTGCCGAGCAACTGATTGCCCATGATCACCTTCAGCGTGTCGTCGGAGGGGCCCATCAGCGAGCCGGCGCGCGCGTCGCGGTAACACCGCTCGACGAGGTGCCCGCGCTTGTAGCCACTGCCCCCGCAGACCTGCAGCGCGGTATGCGCGACATCGACCGCCATCTCGCTGGCGATGATCTTCAGTTCGGCCAGCTCGACGAAATAGGGATCGTCGGGATTGTCGCGGATGATCTCGTCGAGCAGCCCGGCGGTGTTGAACTCGTTGAACAGGACCACCGCATTGTCCGACATCTGCGCGACCCGCAGCACGGTCGCGCGCGCCTGGTCGATCCGGCAGCGCATCTCGGCGGCATAGCGCTGCACCGTCTCGACGGTGGCGAGCGAGCGTTGCGTATCCGAATGCACGCGCCCCTTAACATGCGCGATCGCGCCGTCGAACGCGGCCGAGGCAAGGCCCAGATAACAGCTCGCGAGGCCGACCAGGTAGATCGGCAGCGCATAGGCCATCATGAACGAAAAGCCCGTGGTCTCGCCGCCGAGCCGGGCGATCGGCGGGACGTGCACCTGGTTGAAGTGCAGCGGGCGGCTGCCATTGCCGCGCAGCCCCATGCCGTCCCAGGCGCCCTTGGGCTCGATCCCGGTCGCATCGCCATCGACCCAGAACATGCTGAGATCGGTCGCTCCGGCATCGGCATTGCCGCGTGTCGGGACGAGGTAGAAATCGGCATGCCCCGCCGAGGTGCAGAACGACTTGAAGGAGTCGAGGATGAAGCCGTGGCCGTTCTTGCGCGCATGGCTGTCCATGTGCCAGATCCGGTTGCCCGATCCCGGTTCGCTCATCGCGAACGCGCCGAGAAGCTCACCGCGGACGATCGGGGCGATGAACCGCTCGACCTGTTCGGCATCGGCGAGCGCGCACAGCATCGGCAGCGTCGACTGGTGCATCGTGTAGATCATCGCGGTCGACACGCAGCCCTTGGCGAGCGCCTCGGTCACCAGCGCGGCGGTGACGATGTCCCCGCCGCCGCCACCCATCTCGGTCGGGATCATCAGCGCGAGCAGCCCCGATCGCTTGAGCGCGTCGATATTGGCGCTGGGGAAGACCCCGCCGTGATCGATCTCGGCCGCATTGGGGCGCAGCACCTCGCGCGCCAGCGTCTCCGCCTTGCGACACCAGCGTCCCTGCTCCCGCGTGAGCGCGATGCCGTCAAGATTGAGGGCGTTGGGCATATTTTTCCCCTTGGTCATGAAGGTGATGCGCGCGGCGGGCGCGCCAGTCGGCGGGCTCGAGCGGGCGGCCGAAACTGGTCGGCGCGGCGATCCGGAAGCCGTGCCGCGCGCCCCAGCCGCGCAGGGCGCGAAGATAGTCGAGCGGTACGCCAAGCCCGATCGGCGCGGCGTCGAACCGGCCTTCGAGCGCAAGGATCATCGGTTCGCACATGCACGCGAACGCGACCCCGGGTGCGAGGCCGAAGCGGACGCCCAGATCGGGCGCGCCGGGCACCGCGACCAATCCGCCGTCTAGCACCAGCAGATCGTGCCGCGCGGTCGCGGTCGCGCGGCCGATGTTGCGCGGCTGCGAGACGTCGCACAGGATCGCGTTCGGACGGAACAGTTCTGGTGCCAGGATCAGGTCCGGACTGGAGGTCGCGGTAAAGACGACGTCGCAGGCGGCGAGCGCGGCATGGTCCGCGGCAAGCTCGACATCGCCCGCGAGGATCAACCAGTTGGCAACCGCGGCCGCATCCGCCCCGGTCCTGTCGTGATAGGCGAGCGCGCGGCGTGCCAGGTCGCCGCTCACCCCGTCGCGCCCCGCGATCAGCGCCGCGGCGATCGCCGCCGCCGCCGACCGCAGCCGCGCCAGGCTGGCGCGCCGGTGCCCTGGATTGCCGACGAGGACGATCCGGCTGACGCGCTCGGCCATCAGATAGGCGAGACCGAGCCCGACCGACCCACCACCGCCGACGATCCCGACGACCGCCTTGTCCAGCGGACGGTCGAGCCGGTCGCACGCCGCCGCCATCGCATCGACCGCGGCGATCGCGGTATAGCTGTTGCCGGTCGTGACCGGCACCCCCGACCCGGCGAGGTCGCTGCCGCCGCCGCACGCGATCGAGCAATAGCCGCCCAGCCCGACCACACCCGCGCCGGCGGTCCGCGCGAGCTCGGCCGCCGCGCGGATCGCCGCGAGCCCGCCGGCGCGGTCGCAAGCCAGCGCCTGCGCGGTCCAGGGGACGAGGATTATCGTACCGCACGCGGTGCGATCGCGCCCCTCGACCGACAGCGTGTTCGCGACGAACGGCGCGATCACGCCGCCGAGCCGGTCGGTCAATTCGGTCAGCTGCGGCACGGAAAAGCGCGCGAGCGTGTCGTCGATCGCGGCAAAGCCCGCGGCGTCGAGCGGATGCGCGAGGAAAGCCCAGGGTCGCGCGTCGTGCTTCGCGACGACGATCGACGGCGCCGACGGACGCGGCGGCGTCCGCGTCTGACCGATGGCGGATGCGGACAGCGGCGCGTCGAGCAGGTGGTTGACGAGCGCTCCGCCATCCCCCGCCGCGAGCAGCCGTGCGACCTGCCCCACCGCGGCGACGATCAGCTCCGCCTCGGCCTCGGTCAGCGTCAGCGGCGGCTCGATCCGGACGACCTCGCTGCCGAGCAGCGTCGGTGCGACGCGGACGTGACAGACGTTGAGGAGATAGCTCGCGACGAGCGGCGCGAGCATGGCCTGTTCGGCGAGGATATCGAGCAGGCCGTGAGCGGCGGGCGCGGCGCGGCCCGCGGGCAGCTGCAGCCCGAGGAGATAGCCACGCCCGCGAACGCCCAGCCGGGCCGCCGGATAGCGATCCGCCACGCCGCGCAGCCCCGCCTCAAGCCGGGCGCCCCGCTCGGCCACCATATCGACGAGACGCCCGCCATCGGCCGTCAGCCGGGCGAGCGCGGCAAGACCGACCCGGCAGGCGAGCCCGTTGCCGGCAAAGGTCGAGCTGTGCTTGCCCGCAAATGCCGCGCTGTGGCAGCCCGACGCATAGAGGACCGCGCCGATCGGGAGCACCCCGCCGCCGAGCGCCTTGGCGATGAGCAGGATGTCGGGCGCGACACGTTCGACGTCGCAGGCGAACATGGCGCCGGTGCGCCCGAGCCCGGTCTGGATCTCGTCGACGATCAGCAGCACGCCGTGCGCCCGGCACAGGCTGGCCGCGGCGGCGAGATATCCGCGTGGCGGCTCGACGATGCCCGCCTCACCCTGGATCGGCTCGACGATGAACCCGGCATAGCGCGTGCCGGTCTCCACGAGCACGCGCTCGAGCGCGGCGATGTCGCCGAACGGCACATAATCGACGTCGAGGACGGGTGCGCCGAACGGCGCCTGGAACGTGTCGCGGCCGGTCACCGACAGCGCGCCCAAGGTCTTGCCGTGGAACCCGTTGGTGGTCGACAGAAAGCCCGGGCGTCCGGTCGCCGCGCGCGCGATCTTCAGGCCGATCTCAGTCGCCTCGGCGCCGCTGTTCGCAAAGCAGACGTGGCGCAGCCCGGGTGGCGCGATCGCCAGCAGCGCGTCGGCCAGGGCTCCGGCGGCGTCATTCATCGACGGCTGGACGAGGCTCGGCGCGGCGGCGGTGCGCGCCGCGTCGAGCGCCTGCCATATCTCGGGTGGATTATGCCCGAACGGGAGCGCGCCGAACCCTGCAATCGCGTCGAGGATGCGCGTGCCGTCGTCCCATGTCAGCCAAGCGCCGGCACCGCTCGTGAACGGCCGGTCGAGCCGGAAGCGGCGCAGCAATGCCCCGATCTCGGGATTGACCAGCGTTTCCCAGGGATGACGCCCGGCCGTGGTTCCGGGCGGCGCGGCGCGTTCGGCGGCGATCTCGGCGATGCTCCATCCGCGCAGGAGCCGTTCGAGCGGCAGGTCGATCGTCATCTCCTGCTCGATCGCGGCGCGCAGGTCGGCAAGCTCAAGCGACCCGAGACCGAGCTGGTGCAACGGGCGCTCGGCCGCGACGACCAGCGCATCGGTATCGCCCTCGACCGCAAAGGCCACGACATTGCCGGGGCGGACCGCGGCGTGCGCCGCCTCGACGGTCGCCTCGATATCGTGCGGCACGTGATTGGTCCCGGCGATGATGATCAGGTCCTTGAGCCGTCCCGTGACGACGAGCTCGCCTTGATCAAGAAACCCCGTGTCGCCGGTGCGCAGCCAGCGCGTCCCGGGCTCGCCCGCGATCTGCGCGCCGAACACCGCTTCGCTCTCCGCCGCGCGGCCCCAATATCCGCCGGCGACGCTCGGGCCCCTCACCCAGATCTCGCCGGTGGATCCGAAGGACTGTCGCTCCCGAGTCTCCGGGTTCACGAGCGCGATGTGGTGGCCGGCCGCCGCTGTGCCGCAGGCGGCATAGGCCAGCGTGGGCGACGCTTCTCCGTCCGCGGCGGGCGCGCCGACCATCCGCGGCCCCCGTCCGGCGCGGGTGCCGCTGACGAACACGACGCTTTCGGCCAATCCGTAGAAGGGGCGCAGTGCCGCGGCGTCGAAGCCGACCGGCGCGAAGGCGGCGGCGAACCGGTCGACCGTCGCGCGTCGGACAGGCTCGGCACCGCTGACGGCGACCCGCCAGTGCCGCAGGTCCAGCCCGTCGCGCTCACCCGCGGCAATGTGACGATGACACAACTCATAGGCGAAATTGGGTGCGCCGCTCCAGACGCCGCGGTGCCGGGTCAGCGCGCGCAACCAGCGCACCGGCCGGTTGAGGAACGTCTGCGGGGCCATGAGCACGAGCGGATGGCCGCCATACAATGCGAACAGGATGCCGCCCGCCAGCCCCATGTCGTGGAAATGCGGTAGCCAGGTCACGCCCGGCGCACCCGCCGGCAAGTCCATCGCCGCGCCGATCGCCGCGAGGTTTGCGAGTGCCTGTGCGTGCGTGATCATCACGCCCTTGGGCATTCCCGTCGATCCCGACGTATATTGCAGATAGGCGATGTCGTCCGGCGACGGCAGGTCGCGCTGCCCCGGCGCGGGAAACGGCGGTCCGGGTCCGGCGGACACCGGGGGCAGCGCGTCACTGGCGATCCATGTGACCCCCTCGCGAGACGCCGCCGCGGGCAGCGCCGCGACGCGATCGCTGGTCGTCAGCGCCATCCGGGGCGTACAATCCGCGATCACCGCGGCGGTCGCGGCATAGGCCAGCGCGCCGATCGTCCCGCCGCGTGGGCACGGCACCGGAACCGCAGTCATGCCGGCAAAGCCCGTCGCGAAGAAGCCGATGATGAAGTCGAGCCCGGGGGGATAATAGAGCAGGACGCGGTCGCCGCGCCGGCCGTGCGCGAGCAGGTGCGAGGCGAGCGCGCGCGCGCGTGTTTCGAGCGCGGCGAGGTCGAGGATATCCTCGCTGCCGTCCTCGCGTTCGAACCGGTACCCAGCGCCGGCCGCACCGCCCGGGGACGCCCTGGCGATGAGCAGCTCGACGAGGGTCGAGGCGCCGGTCACTGGCCTGCACCATGCGCGACCGGCTCGCCCGAGATCGTTTCGCGCAGGACGGCGCGACGCGTCTCGGCGATCTGATCGCGGACCCAGTGCACCGCGGGCGCGAGCACGTCGCGCGCCGGTCGCGGGCGATAGCCGAGCTCGGCGCGGGCCTTGTCCGACACGACGAACCAGTAGCGGCTGAGATAGTCGAGCAGGACCGGCTCGATCGGCGGCGCCCGCCGGACCAGGCGGCACGCGACCACCGCGCTTCGCAGCAGCGCGAACGGCACGACGACCACGGGCCGGCGGACCGCGGCGATATCAAGCATCAGCCGGACGATCTGTTCGATCGTCAGATTGTCGCCGCCCAGGATATAGCGTTCGCCGGCACCGCCCCGCGCGAGTGCGGCGACGATACCTGCCGCGACATCGTCGACATGGACGACCGAGCTGCCGCCCCTCACCGCCAGCGCGGGCCAGCCGCTGAGCACGTCGCGGATGCTGCCCGCGGTGATCCAGTCCTGATCGTCGGCGCCATAGGTTTCCGCCGGACTGACGATCACGGTCTCGAGCGTGCCGCCATTGTGGCGGAGGACCGCCTGTTCCGCCGCATGCTTGGCGACCGCATAGTCGAGCCCGGACTGGCCGAGCGTGAACCGGCTGCGCTCGTCGAGCGCGACGGGTTTGCGGGTGCCGTCGATCGCGGCGGTCGAGGAGACATAGACGAGCCGCCGGACACTGGTGTCGTCGAGTGCGGCGAGCAGTCTGAGAGTCCCCTGGTGGATGACGTCATGGACCGCCGGGCCGGTGATCTGGTCCCAGCCGCTCAGCCCGGCGAGATGAATGCAGGCATCACAGCCCTTGACCGCGCGGGCCAGGCTGAACGCATCGAAGAGGTCGCCGCGCACCTGCTCGACCGCGAGTCCGCCGAGCCGGCCGATCCGACGGTCGGAGCGGACGAGGCAGCGAACGTGGTATCCGCTGTCGAGCAGCCGTCGCACGGTGCGGGCGCCGATGAAGCCGGTACTTCCCATGACCAGAACCCTCACCGCGACCTCCTTCAGAGAAGATCCCACAATATCGGGTTTGCAGAATGTCACATCGCGATGCTGGTCCGTAATGGAGCGCGAGCGTATCAAGCTGCTCCATTATGAATGATCGTCAGGCGACGATCGACTTCGCGGCATAATGGGCGAGCGCCATGACCGTCATCTGCAGATTTACCTTGATCGGCGACGGAATGATGCTGGCGTCGGCGATCCACAACTTGTCGATCCCGTGGACGCGCATGTCGAGATCGACCACGCCCTGCGCCGGATCGGGATGGAGCACATTGCCACCCTGCAGATGCGCGGTCGTGATCTTGAGATACTGGAGCGGGCCGACCGCGCCGAAATAGGCGTCGAGCTCGGCGGGCGAATTGGCCCAGGTCGCATCGAACCGCGTCGAACAGACGCGGCGTGCGCCGGCGGCGAACATCGCCTGCCCCGCCGCCTTCATCCCCAGCGTCAGGCGATACCAGTCGTCATCGTCGAGCGCATAGGAGATGGTGTAGCCGCTCGACGAGAGATCGGCGTTGATGCTGCCATAGGCGTTCGCGCCGATCACCGGGACCGCCACCGCGACGTCGTTGTAGCGATCGAGCAGCCCCATGAAATCGGGCCCCCATTGCGGGGCCTCCATCCCGAGCGATGACGGCGGTCCGAAGGCGGTCTCGATCACCATGCGCTCGCGCGGCATTTCGATCGCATAGCCGACCTGGATCCCGCGGGCGCCATATTGGCGCGTTGCGAACTCGCCGAACACCGGGGTTCCCATATTGCCCGAGAACCGCTTGCCGACGGTCCGCACCCCGGGCAGCGCGCCCGAAAAGCCGCTGCGCCGCAGGATCTTGGTCGAGGCAAAGGCACCCGCGGCGAGAACGATCCGATCGGCTTCGACCTGAAAGGCGGTGCCTGTGGCATCGCGCGCATAGGCACCGCGGCACCGCTGCGCGCCCGGTTCGCCGTCGAGCATCAGACCCGTGACATGCGCGTCCGGGACCAGCAGCGCACCCGCCGCCATGAGTCTCGGCAAGGTCGTCTCGTTCATCGACTGTTTGGCACCGAACCGGCATCCGGCATTGCACCGCCCGCACCCGATACAGTTGAGGATGTTGCACTTCACGGTGGTCGCGGTCTGGCCGATCGCGGCAAATCCGTCCTTCAGCGTCTGCGCCATCGGCGGCATCACCACCGGGTTGACGGGTCGGACGTTGAGCAGGTCGAGCATCGCGTCGTAGCTGGCATCGAGCCGGGCCCAATCGAGCGTCACGCCAAAACGCTCCCAGCGCTTGACGACCACGTCGTTCCACCAGACGCCCTCGGGCTTCCAGGCGACCGAATTGTTGAGCAGCGTCCCGCCGCCGACCACGCGTCCCTGGACGAAGGTCGTCTTCTCGTCCGCAGACAAAGTGAAGCCGCCGTTCATGTACAGGGACGCGGCGGATTCCATCAGCTTGTCCGGCAGCGCGTCATTGGGCACTAGTGGCCCGGTCTCGAGGATCACGATCCGCGCCGACGGATCGGCCTGCTGGATGAAATAGGCGGCGGTGGCGCCCCCTGCCCCCGACCCGATGACGAGATAGGTCGTCGAACCGGCCGGTTTGCGCGCGACCTCCGCCAGCGTCCGCCGGCGCTGCATCAACAGCGTCGAGGCGGGCGTACGCTGCGGGTCGGCGAGATCCGGCCCGCTTGGCGGGGTCCAGCTGCGTTGCTGGAAGCGCTGATAGTCCAGGCCATTCCAGGTGCGGTCGAGGTCGAGATAGGCACCGCTCAGCAACGTCTTGACCGCGCCGATGACGATGATGCTCTTGATCAGCTGGTCTTCCTCGGCCGCGGCCTGCTCCCCGAGCCGCACGAATAGCGTGTCGACGACACGCGCCCGGCCCGCCGCGGATCGAAAGCAGAAGACGATCCGCCAGACTTGGCTCCAGACCGGCAGGAACAGGCCGAGCAGCAGACGCGCAAGCGGCGAATAGGGCAGTTTTCGCGGAACCCAGAGCGGCATGACGAGCACGCTGAGCGCCGCCTGGACGAAGACCGCGCGCGTCATCATTTTCAACAGCCGGTTGAGCTCGCGCACCACCGCGCGACCGTCGGGATCGAGCAGGACATTGCCGGGATTGCGACCGATCAGCGCGACCGCGAACCGCTCGAGAAAGCCGCGGTTCGCACGCCAATACAGCCAGAGCACCGCCGCGATCACACGCTCGACCACCGCACCCTCCCGCGTCTAGAGGCGACGCTTGCGCGTCGACGGCGGGCCGGCCGGCGGGGGGCGGTCGCCGACGCGATCGGCGTCGTCCCCGGGCGCGCCCAGGCTCTCGTCGGGCGCTGTGCCGTCCTCATGATCGCGCGGATCGGTGTCCTCGCGACCCAGATCGCGGTCGGCATCCTCCGCGTCGTCGAGCGCATTGTCATATTCGTCCTGGAAACGCCGGCTGGACCGCGAGACGACGCTCGCGGCGCCCGCAAGCGCGTCGGATACGGCATGGGTGAAACCGGCCACCTCGTCCCCCGCCTCCTCGATCCGGTCGGCGTTCGAGCGGCGCGTCGCATAGGGCGCCGGCACCCGGTCGGGATCGCGCTCGGCATACTCGTCCTCCCGATCGAGGTCCTCGCGATACGCCTCGTCACGGCGGCGGCTGGCACGCGTGGCCCCGCCGAACAGGTCGAGCGCGACATTGCCGAGGATCGTGACCGCGCCCTTGAAGCTTTCGGCGTTCGCCGCGCTCCAGGCGCGCACCAGCGCATTGACGTCATTCGCGACGCGATCGGCGACGCGATCGATCGTCTCGACATTCTCAGCAAAGTCACGCGGGGATCGCAGGTCGCGCCGGGATCGGACCCGGGCGCGCCTGACCAGCCGCTCATGCTGCACGCGATCACGCCGGTCGCTGTCACCCTGATATGGTTTGTCAGAACGGTTTGCCATGCCCAATCCTTTCGAGATTTGCAGATTTAGCTATCAGTGTACTTACACCTTGGTGTTTTTGATTGGTTCTTGACTATCATGGATCCCGGCATAGTTTAACAAAGGGATTTTAATACTATCTCCATTGCGGACTAGAACTTCGTCTGAAACCTCCGAAATGGAGCAAGACATGCTGGCGGCGGTCATCGACAGCGACGAAATCGGCGAGCGGCGCGGGGTATCGGCGGTCGGAGCCTGGCATCTGGTCGTGGCGATCGGCCGCGCGGCATGGCTGACGGCGCTTGCGATACGGCTGTTCTTCCGGCCCGCGGTACTGCACCTGCTCAAGCGCGACTCGACCGAGGCGGAGGTCGCGCGCGGGTTGCGGCGGCTGCTCGAAGCGGGGGGCGTGACCACGGAGAAGATCGGGCAGTATCTGGCGATACGGCGCGATCTGTTTTCCGCGCTGACGTGCGCGGAACTGTCCCGGCTGCTCGACGCCGTACCGCCGATGCCGGGCGATCGTGCGGCGGCGATCATCGCCGGCGAACTCGGCACGCCGATCGCGACGTGGTTCGCGGGTTTCGATCCGGTACCGATCGGCGCCGCCTCGATCGCGCAGGTCCATCGCGCACGGCTGCACGACGGCACCCGGGTCGCGGTCAAGATCCAGCGCGACGGCATCGTCGCGACGATGACCGCGGATTTCCGCCTGATCGCCGCCGCCGCGGCGCTGGCGGATCGGCTAGGGCTGTTTTCCGGGGTCGGCGCGCAGGCGCTGGTCGCCGAAATCGCCGCCTTCACGATGCGCGAGACCGATTTCCGGATCGAGGGCCGAACCGCAGATCGCATCGCCGCGGATCCCGAGCGCGGCGTCCGCATCCCGCGGATCCACTGGACGCTGAGCACGCGACGTGTGCTGGTGATGGACCTGATCGTCGGCGTGCCGCTGGCACGCGTCATCGCACGCGGCGGCGAGGCCAAACGCCTGCGGATCACGCCGGCGGTGATCGCCGAACGACTGTGCGAGGCGTTTCTTCGCCAGCTGTTCGTCACCGGCTTCTTTCACGGCGACCCGCATCCGGGGAACGTCATGATCGAACGCGGCGGTGGAATCGCGCTAATCGATTTCGGCATTTTCGGCGAGATCTCGGGCGCGGACCGGCTGACGCTGGCGGCCTATGTCGAGAATCTGGCGCTTGGCCGGATCGAGGCGGCGTTCGACTGCTATGCGGCGCTCGTCACCCTCGCGCCGACGACCGATGTCGCGGCCTATCGGCGCGCGACGCAGGCGATCCTGCGCGGCTGGCACGAGGCCGCAACCGATCCGGCGACGCCGGTGGAGCGCCAGTTGACGGCCTATTACCAGGGCCTGATGTTCGAGGTGATGCGGCGGCACCGGGTCCGGCTGGCGCCCGAGCATCTCCTGTTCTGGCGCGCGCTCGGCCTGCTCGATTCGACCGCGCATCAGCTGCCGGGGCAGTTCGACCTGCTGGCGGCGGTGCGCCGCTTCTTCGCGGATATCCGCCCGGGCATCGGCGTGCGCGGCGCGTCCGCGGTCGGCGGCCTCGTCGACTATGTCCGCCTGACACGTGGGGAGGCCGCGCGCGCCGTTGCGGCGGTGACGCGACGTCCGGCAATCCCGATCGTCGCGCGGCTGCCGGGTGGCGACGATGCCCGCGCGGTCGCGCTCCCGCTCGCCGCACTCGCACTGGCGCTGCATGCCGCCGCCTTGCCCCACGGACCCGCGGCCGGCGTGGTTGCGGGCGCGGCGGCGCTCGTCGCGATCGGCGGCGTGCGTGCGCTATGGACCAGGGGCTGATCGGGTGGCGGCGACCGCGCAGCAGGCCGCGGTGCGGCTCGCCCGGCTGGGCCACGGCGGGGTGCGTCTCTCGCAGCTGATGGCGCTGCGGATCGATCTGTTCGACCGCGAGACGATCCGGGCGCTCACGCTGCGCCACCCCGTCGAGGTCCGACCGCCGGCCCAGGCCCTCACGCTGATCGCGACGGAGCTCGACCAGACGCTCGACGCGGTCCTGCCGGTCTGGACCGCCGGTGCGACCGGGAGCAATCCGTTATGCTGGACCGCGTTCGGTCGGCGTGCGGACGGGCGCGACGTCCTTCTGCGCGTCGCCCTGCCCGAACGCGCGCCCGACGGCGCGACGATCGACGCCGCTATCGCCATCGTCACCCCGCTGCTTCGACCCGGTGTCGATCGCGAGCGCGCGGCGACGTCGCTGGCGCGGGATCTGCACCGCTGGATTGCCGCCGATCTCGACATTCCCGGGCAACAGCGCCGGATGCTCGTGTGGCGGCGTCGCGCGCTGACGCGGACCGGGGTCGTCGTCCCGCGGATCTGCACGCCCGACGCCGCGCATGTGATCGGCGTCACGCCGCTGGCCGGGTTGCCCCTCCCCCAGGTCGAACAGCTCGTCGCGCGCAACGACGTGGCGGCGCTGGACCGGCACGACATCGACGCCCCCACCGCTGCGCAACGGCTCATCGAGGCGGGACTGGAACGGCTCTTCATTCATCACGAAGCGCCGGTCGACCCCCGCGCGGCGTCGCTAATCATCCTGCCCGAAAGCCGGATCGGCCTGGGCGATCTCGGCGCCGCCGAGCCATTGTCGCGCGCGCTTCAGCAGGCGCTGCCCCGGTTCGTCCGCGCGTTGCTGTCGGGCGATCCGGCCCGACTGTCCAGCGAGGCAGTGGCGCTGTTCGAGGCGGGGCCGGTGGCGGATGCCGCAGCCTATGCGCGTCACGTCACGACGCTGGAGCGGAGGATGCGGGATCAGCGCGACGGCACGTGGTTCGAGCGCGCGCTGGCCGACGGGCTCGCTGCCGCGGGTAAATGCGGGTTTCGCGTGCCCGCCGATCTTCTGGCGGCGCTGCGCTAGATGACCGCTCTTGCCGCCAGCGCCTGCCGGCTCGACCCGGCGGTCGACCTTGCCGCGATCATCCAGCGCTTCATGATGCGGCGTAGCATCGAGACACTGTTCGAAGCGCCCGACAGCCAAGCGATCGCGGTCGGGCTGCTCGACGAAATCGAACCGCTCGCGACGTTGCCCCGCCGGCTCGACCAGCTCCTGTCACAGGCGACCGCGCCGCAATACCGCGTGCCGGTCGATCTGCGCGAACCACCGGCCGACCGCGCGGTACGGCGGGATCAGCGGCGGCTGATCGGCGTCGCGATCTTCTGGGTCGGCTGTGCGGTGCTGCTGCTGGTGCCGCATCCAGCCGCCGATCGCTGGCCGGCATGGGCGTCGACCGCACTGACGGCCACGCTCTGGAGCCTGGCGGCGCTGAGCGCGACGGGCTTTGTCCAGCTCTGGCGGCGGTCGGCGTGAGCGCGTTCGGCGAGGCCGCGTGCGCCGCCGAACAGGCCGGCAGCACAGCGCTGGCGGCGATGCTGCGCGCGAGTGCCTCACTGCTGGCCGGTGATAGCGAGTCTGCCGCCCTGCCGCGCGACGTCGTCATGCGTCTCCACCGCGATGCTTGGGAGATGCAGGCCCGGCTGTCGCAGGTCGCCGCGGTGCCGGGTATCGATGCGGCATTCGGCGATGTCGTGCTCCTCGCGCGCGACCTTGGCGAACGTCTGGTTGCGCTGATCGCGCTGGTCGACACGCTGGTCGACGAAGCCGAGCGGCTGCACGGCACGCAGGCGGGCCGGGGTCGCTACAAGCGCCAGCAGGTCAAGGCCGCGCTCCTCTATGCCGCGCGGCGCGGCGGGTACGACATTCCCTGGGTCCCGAGCCTGCTCGAACCGGCGGTCTTCTCGCTCGGTGCCGATCTGCTGATCGATTTCACGGTGGCGCACGTCAACCAGAACGCGCTGTGGGACACGGATCGGCTCGCCGGCGCACGGCTCGGCATCGGCGCGCGGATCGCGAGCCCGCCGCTGCTGCTGCTGCGCCGGCTTCTCGACCGCGCGGCCGCATGGCTCGCCGGACTGGCGTGGCGACTCGTGCTCGGCGCGAACCGGCTCTCGCCCGGGCTGCGCGTGATCGTCGACCGTGTCGCGGGCCGGGATGCGGGGGCGCTTGCCGCGGTGGCCGAGCTGCGGACGCTGATCACGGACAATCCGAGCCTGGTGCGCAGCCTCGCCTCGGTCTTCGCGATCGGCACGCAGCAGGCGGAGGTATTCGTCCATCTGTCGGGCGCGCAGAAGCAGGCCTATGTCCGCGCGCTCGTCATGATCGTTCTGCGCCAGCATGGGCTGGCCGGCCGATCCGTGCTGCTAGACCGGATCATCGAACAGGTCGTGACGGTCGGGATCGACGCGACGGTGGCGATCTTCAACCGGCGCGGTGGCTTCCGCCGCGCGTGAGGGCGACCGCCGGACGCGCGCGGCGCCGACTGGGATATCTACCCAGTGCACTGGTCCTTTCCGATCACGCGGCGGTGGCGCTGACGGCCTAAGGTCGCGGCGACGACCATTGAGAAAAGCAGGACGATGACGGATCAGGACGACGACCGGCCGCCGCAGCCCACTGATGCCGGCGAGGCCGCCTATTTCCACGCACGCGCAGACTGGCACGAGCGGCGCGCCAGCGTGGCGACCGATGCCAGCACGGTGACGCTGCATCGCCGGTTCGCGCGATTGTACCGGGCACGGGCGGCCGATCCTCTAGTATATGAGTACCCATGATTAGCGCATAAATACCAGGAACTTACGTCCTGTTTCAGGCTTTATGCGTCCGATCCGGAAGCAGTTGCGCGACTGGAATGTCGGGAGCCCGATCATGAAAAGCCTGTCTGCGACGATCGCCTCGCTTGTGCTGATGACGGGAGTCGTCGGCTGTGCGGCACCGGCGACGCGGATATCCTCGGGGTTGCAGCGCTACGGGCTCGACGCGCCGCGCGCGGATTGCGTCGGCGAGCGGCTCCAGTCGCGCCTGTCGCTCGGGCAGCTCCAGCGGCTCGGCAAGGCGGCCGCGGCGTATCGGCAGAACGACACGACGCCGGGGGCGCTGACTCCGTCCGACCTGATCCGTGTCGCCTCCGAACTGCGCGATCCGGCGATCGCGCTCGAGGTCGGCAAGGCCGCGGCAGCCTGCCGTGTCCTGCCCTGAGCCGAATTGACGTTTCCCCACTTTCGAGAAGGACAAGACGATGAACAAGGACGAATTCCAGGGCGGCGCACGCTATGTCGGCGGCAAGGTCGAAAAGACGATCGGCGATACCGTCAGCAGCAGTGACTGGCAGGTCGACGGCGTCGTCGATCAGGTCGCGGGCGGCGCACAGAATCTCTACGGCCGCGCGAAGTCCGCGGTCGCCGATGCCGTTGATGGCGCCCCGGAGCTCGCCGACAAGCTCGGCAGCAACGCCCGCGAGGCCGCCGACCGCGCCGGCCAGCTGGCGCGCCAGGGCGCGCGGACCGTGCAGGAATCCGCCGAGGACGCACCGTTGCTCTGGGCACTCGGCGCCGCCGCGATCGGCTATGGCCTGGCCTGGCTCGTCCACGGCCAGCGCGACTGATCCGATGACCGCCGCCCCCGCCCTCAAGTCGCTGCGCGACTCCGCCGATCTGCGCCATCTGCGCCAGATCATCGCGGGGCTCGACGAGGGCGTGATCCTGATCGATCCGGACCAGTCGATCCTGTGGGCGAACGCTGCGGCGCTCGCGATGCACGGGGTCGACGCGGTCGAGGATCTGGGGGCGACGGTCGACGCCTATCGCGCGAAGTTCCAGCTGCGCTATCGCAACAACCACCGGTTGGGCGACGACGACTATCCGATCGAACGCGTCGTGTCGGGCGAGGCGTTTTCGCAGGTGGTCGTCGAGGTGGCGGTCGCGGGCGAGGACAGTCCGCGCTGGGTCCATCAGGTCCGCAGCCTCGTCCTGACCGACGACCAGGACGAGCCCGAATGCCTCGTGCTCGTCATTCAGGACGTCTCGGCGCAGTTCGAGGCGGAGGACCGTTTCGAGCAGTCGTTCAACGCGAACCCCGCGCCCGCGCTGATTTGCCGGCTGTGCGATCTGAAATTCGTGAAGGTCAATCAGGGTTTTCTCGACATGACCGGGCATGATCGCGACGGGGTGCTCGCCCGCACGCTCTACGATCTCGACATCCTCGCGCATGCCGACAAGCGCGACGTGGCGAAGCAACGGCTGTGCGAGGGCCGGACGATTCCGCAGATGGAGGCCGAGCTCGACCTGCCCGAAGGCGGGACCAAGCTGGTGATCGTCGCAGGCCAGCCGATCGATCTGGCCGAGCAACCGTGCATGCTGTTCACCTTCGCGGACCTCGAACCGCGGCGCAAGGCGGAGACCGCGCTGCGGCACAGCGAGGACCGGTTCACGCGCACCTTCTCGCTCGCGCCGGTCGCGCTGGCGATCGGCACGCGCGACGGCCACCGGCTGTGCGACGTCAACGAGGCGTTCACCGAGCTGACCGGCTATACGGCGGCGGACATCGTCGACCAGCCGCTTGGGGTCGTCGATCTGTGGGAGACCGGTGCGATCCAGCACGAGATCGAGGGCGAGATCGCCGCCGACCGGCCGATCCGCGACCGCGAGCTTCGCCTGCGGCTCAAATCGGGTCAGGTGATCGACGGGATCGTCTCGAGCGAGCCGATCCAGCTCGGCGGCGAACCGTGCATGCTGTGGGCGATGCGCGACATCAGCACGCGCAAGGCATCCGAGCGCGAGCTGGTCCATGCGATCGAGGCGGTGATGCAGGATACGAGCTGGCTCAGCCGGTCGATCATGGAGAAGCTCGCGCGGATCCGGACGCCGCAGGCCGATCCGGTCGGCGTCGGGCTCGACGAGCTCACTCCGCGCGAGCGCGAGGTGTTGGCGCTGATCTGTCGCGGGCTCGACGACAAGTCGATCGCGCGGACGCTCGACGTCTCGGGCAACACGGTGCGCAATCACGTCGCGCGGATCTATTCGAAGATCGGGGTCAACCGCCGCAACGCCGCCGCCGCCTGGGCGCGCGCGCGCGGCTTCGACGGAGACTCGCTGCCCGCGCGTCATCCGGCCGATGCGGCAAGCAAGGAGGTCGCAGCATGACCGACGACACGACACCCGGCGGCAAGGCTGGCAGCAAGACCGGACGCGCACGCCAGGCCAAGGGCTCCGTCCAGGAGGCGATCGGCAAGATCATCGGCGACCCCGGTGTCGAACGCAGCGGCCGCCGCGAAAGCAAGGCCGGCGCGAAGCAGGCCCAGGCCGAGCCGCATGAAACGGATCATTCCATCGACCGCGACGGCGCCGACTGACGCCGTCGCGGGCACATTATTCAACAGGAGCATCTATGACGATCACCACGACACCCGGCGTTCTGCCGGCCGACGACCTGCGTCTTGCGAAGACGCCCAGCCGCATATCCTGGGGGGCGATCTTTGCGGGCGTCGTCCTCGCGATCGCGGTCCAGCTCGTGCTGGGCATTCTCGGCACGGGCATCGGCCTGACGCTGGTCGACCCGGTCGAGGGGACTACGCCGGGCGCGGCAGGCTTCGGCATCGGTGCCGGGCTGTACTGGATCGTCACGACGATCATCGCGCTTGGGGCGGGCGGATATGCTGCGGCGCGTGTCGCCGGCGTGCATGACCGGTTCGACGGGCTCGTCCACGGCCTCGTGGTCTGGGGCGTGACGCTGATCCTGACGCTGTACCTGCTGACCTCGGCGGTCGGCGGGATCATCGGCGGCGCGTTCCGTACCGTCGGCTCGGTCGCGACCGCAGCCGGGACCGGGATCGGTGCCGCCGCGCCCAAGGTCGCCGACGTCGCCGGCGTCGATACGGGCGACGTCCGCGAAGAGGCGGCCGCCTATCTGTCGGACGCACCGTCGGATCCTGCTCAGATGACGTCGGAACAGGCGCAGAAGGAAGTGGCCAAGCAGCTTCCCGCACTCGCCCGCGGCGGGCCGGACGGCGCGCGTGCCGAGAGCCGCATCGTCGACATCGTCGCCGCGCAGCGCAAGATCGCCCGTCCCGAAGCCCAGGCTCAGGTGACGCGCGCCAAGGCGCAGTTCGTCAAGACCAAGGACGAGACGATCGCGACCGCCAAGTCGGCGACCGACACCGCCGCCGGCGCCGCTGCGGGCACGTCGTTCATGGTGGTGATCGCGCTGCTGATCGGTGCCGCCGCCGCAGGGGCCGGCGCGACCGCCGCGACGCGTCGCCGCATCTGATCGCGATCAACCGATCCTATCTCGGGCGCTGCCGGATCCTCCGGCGGCGCCTTTTTTTTGGCCGGTGTTCCGCGGTGTCATCACCACGGCCGCGGAATTGATTCCGATAGCGGAATGGTTGCGGCACCCCGACCGCGCCAGGCTTTGTCCCTCTCGAGAAGTCAGCAGTTTCGAAGGTCGTCGACGTGCCCGCTGGGGCCGTCGGCGCCGCGGCGCTGCTGACCCGCACAGGAGGATGAAGCATGGACGTACACGTCATCTCGAAGGCAACCGGGGCCGTCACGCGCGTATCGGGAGAGGCCGTGAGCCTTGATGCGCCGAGCGTCGTCCGGCTCGACCTTGCCCGCTCCGAGGTCGCGGGGTTCGAGCGTGAGGGCAATGCGCTCATCGTCCGGCTGACCAATGGCGACCATGTCGAGGTCGCCAATTTCCATCCTGAAGATGCCGGGGTCGCACCGCATGATCTCGTCCTGAACGAACCCGGCGGCACCATGTGGCAGGCGCGCGTCGCGCCGGGCGCGCCGCGCTTCGTTCCGCTCGAGGATCCCGAGGACCTTGTCGCGGCGGCGGGCGGCGGTGGTGGCGCCTCGCTCGCGCTGCCCGCGGCCCTGCTGGGCGGGGTGGTCGCGGCAGGCGGCGCGGCGGCGGCACTGGGCGGCGGCGGCGGCTCGGATACCCCCGCGACCCAGCCTGATCCGGCCACCCCGCCCGTCACGACCCCACCGGTGACGACCCCGCCCGTCATCACCCCGCCCGACACGACACCCCCCGCCGCTCCGAGCGTCACGATCGCAAGCGACGGCACGGCCGTCACCGGGCTCGGCGAGGCCGGCGCGACGGTCACGGTGCGTGATCCCACGGGCACGGTAATCGTCAGCGTCGTCGTTGCGGCGGACGGCGGCTTCACGGCTCCGCTGTCGCCAGCGCAGGCCAATGGCGGTAATCTCGCCGTCACGCAGACCGACGCTGCCGGTAACGTATCCCCCGCCGTACGGATCGCTGCGCCCGATACCACCGCACCCGGCGCGCCCGAGGCGGCGATCGACGCTGGTGGCGCGACTGTCACCGGGCGCGGCGAGGCGGGTGCGACCGTCACGGTGCGTGATGCTGCGGGCATTGTGATCGCCAGCGTCGCGGTGGCAGCGGACGGCAGCTTCGCTGCGCCACTGTCACCGGCGCAAGCTAATGGCGGCAGCCTCGCCATCACGCAGACCGACGCAGCGGGCAATGTCTCCCCCGCCGTGCAAGTCGCTGCGCCCGATACCACCGCACCTGGCGCGCCCGAGGCGGTGATCGACGCCGGTGGTGCGACCGTCACCGGGCGCGGCGAAGCGGGCGCGACCGTCACGGTCCGCGACGCTACGGGCATTGTGATCGCCAGCGTCGTGGTGGCGGCGGACGGCAGCTTTACGACGCCGCTGTCGCCCGCGCAGGCGAGTGGCGGCAGCGTCGCCGTCACGCAGACCGACGCCGCGGGTAATGTCTCCGCTGCGGTGCAAATCGCGTCGCCCGACCTCACCGCGCCGGTGACACCCGCCGTTGCGGTGAACGGCGACGGGACGCTGCTCAACGGGACCGGAGAGCCGGGCGCGATCGTGACGGTGACCGACGCCAATGGCGTGGTGATCGGCACCGCGACCGCCGGGACGGACGGCGCCTTTGCGGTGCCGCTGTCGCCGGCGCAGACCAATGGCGAGACGCTGGGCGTCAGTCAGGCGGATGCGGCGGGCAATGCCTCGCCCGTGGTCGGGGTCGTTGCGCCCGACCTCACCGCGCCGGCGGCGCCGACGATCGCGCTCGACGGCACCGGCACGATCGCGACAGGCACGGGCGAGCCGGGTGCGACCGTCACCATCACCGGCGAGGACGGCGTTGTGCTCGGAAGCGGAAGCGTCGACGCCGGCGGACGCTATGAAATCACGTTGCGATCGGCGCAGACCGATGGCGAACGGGTCGAGGCGGTCCAGAGCGACGCCGCGGGCAATGTGTCGGGCAATGCGAGCACGATCGCGCCCGACTTCACCGCGCCCGCGCAGCCGGTCGCCGCGATCAACGGCGATGGTACGCTGGTGACGGGGACGGGCGAACCTGGCGCGCAGATCGTGGTCC
Source organism: Sphingomonas sp. BK481 (assembly GCF_014194875.1). NCBI lineage: Bacteria > Pseudomonadati > Pseudomonadota > Alphaproteobacteria > Sphingomonadales > Sphingomonadaceae > Sphingomonas > Sphingomonas sp. BK481. The sequence goes on from NZ_JACIAP010000005.1 coordinate 128,089, forward strand.
GCGACCCTGCCGGCACGACGATCGGCACCGCGCAGGTCGGGGTTGACGGACAATATAGCGTGCTGCTCGACCCGGCACAGGCGAATGGCGAACGGCTCGCGGTGATCCAGACGGACGCCGCAGGCAATGCTGCATCCCCGCTGTCGCTGATCGCCCCCGACGTGACCGCGCCGGCGGCGCCTGCCGCCGCGCTCGATGCGACGGGGACGATCGTGAGCGGCACCGGCGAGCCCGGCGCCCGGATCTCGGTCCGCGACGCAAACGATACCGAGATCGGCGCGGCGATCGTCGATGCGCGCGGCAATTACGATGTCGTGCTCGTCCCGCCGCAGATCGACAGCCAGCTGATCTCGGTCGTGCAGACGGATGCCGCGGGCAATGTCTCGACCGCCACCGCGCTGATCGCACCCGACCAGACCGCCCCGGCCGCGCCGACTGCGACCGTCGCCGCCGATGGTGCGAGCCTGACCGGGACCGGAGAAGCGGGTGCGACGCTGATGGTGCGCAGCCCGGTCGGGGCGGTGATCGGCACGGTCATCGTCGCGGGCGATGGCAGCTATACCGTCCCGCTGACTCCGCCGCAGATCGACGGGGAAACGCTGAGCGTGCGGCAGGTCGATGCCGCGAGCAATGCCTCGCCCGAGGTGACCGCCGTCGCGCCCGATCTGGTCGCCGATCTCGGCCCCGATGCACCGACCGCGACGATCGCCATCGACGGCAGCGCGGTGACGGGGAGCGCGGTAGCGGCCGCGACGGTCACGCTGTTCGATGCCGATGGCGTGGTGATCGCGACGGGACTCGCCGCGGGCGACGGACAGTATAGCATCGCGCTCGTCCCTGCGCTGCGTGACGGCGAGACGATCCGCGTGACGCAAACCGACGGCGACGGCAATGTCTCACCCCCCGCGACCGCGATCGCGCCCGACCTGACCGCGCCCGACGCCCCCAGCGCGGTGCTCGACCAGACGGGTACGGCCCTGACCGGGACGGGCGACGCCGGCGCGGCGATCACGGTGCGCGATGCCGACGGCACGGTGATCGGCACCGCGACAGCGAACGCCGCCGGCGCCTTTGCGGTGATCCTCGACCCTGCGCAGCGCGATGGCGGGACGCTCGCGGTGACGCAGGCAGATGCCGCGGGCAATGTCTCGGCGCCTGCGCTGGTCGCGGTGCCCGACGTCACCGCCCCTGCAGCGCCGACGGCGACCGTCGAGGGCGATGGCAGCCTTGTCGTCGGCACGGGTGAGGCTGGTACGATCGTCACCGTGCGCGATCCATCCGGCACCGCGATCGGTACCGCGACCGTCGCCGCCGATGGCGGTTTCCGCGTCGCGCTCGACCCCGCCCAGGCGGATGGCGAGACGCTGAGCGTGACGCTGACCGACGCGGCGGGCAATGTGTCCGCACCCGCCACCGCGATCGCCCCCGACATCACCGCGCCGGGCGTGCCGACCGCGACGATCAGCGAGGACGGTTCGGTCGTCACCGGATCGGGCCAGGTCGGCGCCACCGTGACCGTCACCGCGCCTGGTGGAGCGACGCTCGGGACCGCCATCGTCGCCGCCGACGGCGCTTATGCCGTCGCCCTCATCCCAGCGCAGCTCGACGGCGAGGCGCTGTCGGTCGTCCAGGCCGACAGCGCGGGCAATGTCTCGGCTCCGGTGGGTCTGCTCGCCCCCGATACCACCGCACCCGACGCGCCCACCGCGACGATCAGCGGCGATGGCAATCTCGCGACCGGTATCGGCGCACCTGGTGCGACGGTCAGCGTCACCAACGCGGCGGGCATCGTGATCGGTACCGCGATCGTCGCGGAGGACCGGAGCTATGCCGCAACGCTGACCCCGGCGCAGGCCAATGGCGAGAGGCTCGGCGTGACGCAGGCCGACGCGGCGGGCAATGTCTCCGTGTCGACCGGCGTGACGGCCCCGGACATCACCGCGCCGCCTGCGCCCGTCGCAATGCTCGACGCGAGCGGATCGGTCGTCATGGGCACGGGCGAGCCCGGCGCGACGCTGACGGTACGCGATGCTTTTGGTACGCCGCTGGGCTCCGCGATCGTCACTGCGCAAGGCGACTATAGCGTTACGCTCGCGACCCCGCAGATCGACCGCCAGACACTCAGCGTGTCGCAGGCCGATGCCGCGGGCAATCCGTCGCCCGCGACCACGCTGACCGCCGCCGACCTGACCGCGCCGGCCGCGCCGCTCGCCACCGTCGCCCTCGATGGACTCACGCTCACCGGTACGGGCGAAGCGGGAGCGACGGTCACCGTCCGCGATCCGCTGGGCCGCGTGGTGGGTCAGGCCGTCGTCCAGGGCGACGGCACCTATACGGTGCCGCTCGTTCCGGCGCAGACCAACGGCGAAGTGCTGGGGGTCGACCAGCGGGACGTTGCCGGAAACGGCTCGCCCATCGTGACCGCGACCGCACCGGACCTCGTCGCGGACACTACGCCCGATGCGCCGAGCGCCGCGGTCGACCCGGATGGCGCTGCGGTGGCGGGGACGGCGAACGCGAGTGCCGCGGTCACCGTCTATGATGCGGTCGGGACGATCATCGGCACCGGCGTCGCCGGTCCGGACGGAAGCTACCGTGTCGCGCTCGTCCCCGCCCGGATCGACGGCGAGACGGTCCGCGTCACGCAGACCGACGCGGACGGCGACGTCTCGCCGCCCGCCACCGCGGTCGCGCCCGACCTGACCGCCCCCGCCGCCCCCACGGCGACCCTCGATCTGACGGGAAGCGTCGTCACGGGCACGGGCGAGCCGGGCGCGACGATCACGATCCGCGCGGCCGATACGACCAGTCTGGGCACGGCGATCGTCGGCGCAAACGGCGCCTATGCGGTGACGCTGACGCCCGCGCAGACCGATGGCCAGACGCTGGCGGCGACACAGGCCGACGCTGCGGGCAATGTCTCGGCGCCGATCGTGCTGATCGCGCCCGATTACACCGCCCCCGCCCTGCCCGTCGTCACGATCGCACCGGACGGCAGCACGGCGACCGGGATCGGCGAGCCCGGTGCGACGGTGACGATCCGTCTCGGTGCCGTCATCCTGGGCACCGCACAGGTCGCCGCGGATGGCCGCTACACCGCGCAGCTGAGTCCTGCGCCGGTCAACGGCGAGACGCTGTCGGCGAGCCAGGCCGATCCCACGGGCAATGTCTCGGCCGTCGCGACCGTTGCGGCGCCCGACATCACCGCCCCGCCGCCGCCGATCATTTCGGCCATCACTAACGACGGCACGACGCTGACCGGGACGGGCGAGGTCGGCGCACGGGTCGAGGTGCGCAGTCCCGATGCCACGCTGATCGGCGTCGCGACCGTCGATGCCGACGGCCGCTATACGGTCACGCTGGCGACGGCACAGGCGGCGGGCGGGACGTTGAGCGTCACGCAGGCGGATGCCACGGGCAATGTCTCGGTCCCGGCCAGCATCGCCGCCCCGTTCGACATCGCCGCGTTCGGTAATGTCGACGCCGCGGGACTCGATCTCCTGCCGACCACGACCCCGGTCGATCTGGGCAGCGCCCGCTATCTTGCCCTTGTCTCGCTGGGCCTCGTCAACCTTGACGCCGAGGTGCTCGCGGTCCGCAACGTCCGCTTCTCGGTGGCGGAGGGCCACAGCCTGGATGCACGGTTTACCTATGACGCGGCGGCAACGATCGGCGCCGCCAGTGACTATGCGGTGGTCGTGCAGCGGCTGGTGGGGACGCAGTGGGTCGCGGTCACCGGCAGCGGGCCGGCCTCGCTGCTCGAGATTGGTCTGCTCAACGGCAATCTCAGCGCGACCGAGACGCTGGGACCGGGCGTGTACCGGGCGTTCCTGACCTTCCAGGGGACGGCGGGTGTCGGGCTGCTCGGCGATCTGTCAGTCGCCGGGATCGATTCGGACTTTACCGACATTGCCGGTGCAACGCCGATCGCGGCGACCGGCAACGTCATCACCGACGCGGGCCCGGGTGGCGAGATCGACGTTACGGGCCCCGGAACCCGCGTCGCCAGCGTCACGGTCAACGGCGTGACGACCGACGTCGGACCGGACGGGAGCAGCGTCACCGGCGCCTGGGGCAGCCTGAGGATCAACCCCGACGGCAGCTACAGCTACACCCCCGTTGCGAATGCCGGCGCGATCGGGCGGACCGAGACCTTTACCTACACGCTGGTCGACCCGACCGATGGCGAGCGTGAAACCGCGACGCTGACGATCGCGATCGGCAGCCCGGACATCACCGGCGCACCGCTTGCGGTCGCCGACCAGGCGTTTGCCGACGTGACGTTCCAGAATGTCGTCACCACGCTGCCGCCCGCACAGGCGTTCGACTTCCCGTCGACCGGGGCGATCCTGACGGGGCAAGCCACCGGCACGGGCACTGGCAGTTTCACCGTCGCCCCCGCCGCGGTGTCGGATATCACGATCGTCGCCGCACGAACGGGCGGGCTGCTCTCCGTACTGCCGGCCTATACCGTCAGCGTACGGAACGCCGAGGGAGTCGTCGTTCGCACCGGCACCATCAATACGGCGTTGAACCTGGGGCTCGGCGGCGTCGCGACCTTCACCTTCGACGACCTGCCCAGTGGCAGCTATTCCTACCAGGTCAGCAGCAACGCGCCGCTTAGCGTCGGGAGTTTCGGCACCACGGTATCGCTGGGCTCGAGCACCTTGTTCCTCAACGACTACACGCTGGCGACGCGCGAGACCGCGACGGGCAATCTGCTCGACAATGACACGACCAATACCAGCTTCGCGGCGATCCGCGTCGATCGCGGCAGCGGGTTTGCCGAGATCGGCGACACCCCGGTCACGCTGACCGGCCGATATGGCACGCTGCAAATCGATGAGACCGGGGGCTATGCCTATCAGCCCAGCGCGACGCTCGGCTTCTCCGCGGTCGATCTCACCGACAGCTTCACCTATCAGCTCGTCCAGCCCAATGGCGTGCTGTCCACCGCGACGCTGACCGTGACGATCGACGTGCCCGGCGACGGACCTGCCGCTGCGGCGGGCTTCGAATCGGTAGCATCGGACGCGAGCGGTTTCGCGGAAGTGACCGCCCTGGTGGAGGCCGGGGACCTCAACGTCATCCCGCTCGACGCGCTGACGGTACAGAGCATCGAATCGGGCGCGTTCGCGGCGGCCGGGCCGGTGATCGGGCTCGCCACCTATGATCTGTTCGAGGGTCAGGGCGAATTGGAGGACGTGCTGTCACAGTATCTTGCGGCGGAACCGCAAGCATTGACCGGAGAAGAGCCCGATACGGTTTCGTTTGATCCGATCGTCGTCACCGAAATCGCCACCGTCGTCGATCCGTTCGATTACCTCGCCACTATCCCGGATCAGGATCAGAACGGACTTGTCACCAGTCATGTTGTATAAGCATTCGAAACTGGTCTTTTCTAGAACCATTTCAGCAACTTAAAGACTGTTTACTCTATACGTTTCGTTAAGCACCCCTGTCCTTTGCTGGTGCCAGCAGAGGACAGGGACGCAATGATCACTTCCACTATAAGCGCGATGCGATCGCTGGCCGCGGGCGTCCTATTGGCGGCTGTGCCGTGTAACGCCGGGCAAGCGGTCGACACCCCTCGCCCCGCGACGCCGGGTCCGGTGACGCTCGAAACCGCGGCACGCGAAGCGGTTGCCTGGCATCCGTCGCTGACCGAGGCGGCGGGCGCGCTGGCGGCACGCGGCGAGGAGGTGAAGGCGGCACGCGCGGGCTATCTCCCCACCGTCAGCGCCGGGATCGGCAGCGGGTTTGACAGTCGCGTATCGGGCACCCTGCGGCCGCGACCCCAGTTGGGCGCGTCGCAGATGCTGTTCGATTTCGGCAAGGTGTCGAGCGAGATCGCGGGCGCGCGCGCCGGGACGCGGGTCGGGCGTGCCGAAATGCTGCTCGCGGTCGACACGCTGATCCGTGACACCGCCTATGCCGTGATCGAATATCAGCGCGCGTCGGCACAGCGGATCATCGCGGCCGAACAGGCGGAACGGATCCGCGAGATCAGCGAGCTCGTCGGCAAGCGCACCGCCTTTGGTGCCGCGACGCGATCGGATGCGCTGCAGGCGCAGGCGCGGGTCGAGGCGGCGATGGCGAGCCTCGCGACGGTCGAGGCGGCGGAGCGCCGCTGGGCGAGCAATCTGGCCTTCCTGCTCGGTCGCGACGCCCCGCCTGCCGCGGTGTCCGCCGACGTCCCGGACTGGCTGATGCGGAGCTGTTCGGGCCCGGTGCCCGCCTGGGAAACGGTGCCGCTGGTCATGGCCGCCGAGGCGCAGGCAGACCGCGCCGCCGCCGCGCTGCGCCGCAGCCGCGCGGACCGATATCCGACGCTGTCGATCGGCGGCGACGCCTCGACCGACGTGACCGCGCCGCTCGGCAATCGCAGCATCTATAATGTCGGCCTGCGCGTCTCGAGCAACATCTTCGCGGGCGGCGTCACGCGCGCGCGTGCGCGCGGCGCGGCCTATGAATTGGAGGCGGCGCAGGCGGCCACGCGCCGGGTCCGCAACGAGAGCAGCCAGCGGCTGGCCGAGGCCCGCCAGCAGATCGACAGCCTGTCGCAGGTCGTCGCCACGCTGCAATCGCGCCAGACCAACATGCGCGAGACCGGGCGGCTGTACCGGATCCAGTATCTCGAAATGGGCACGCGCACGCTCGTCGATCTGCTCAACGCCGAACAGGAATTCCAGCAGGTCCGGTTCGAGGCGGTGAACGTCGCCCAGACCCTGCGCAGCCTCCAGGTGGATTGCCTGTATCTGTCGGGCCGGATGCGCGACGCATTCGCGCTGTCCGGCGCGACGGTGCGCGGGGTGACGCTGTGACCGCCGATCGGGTGCCGATCGCGGTGGCGGCGGGCGGACCGGGCGCCGGCATCGACGCGTGGCTCGACCTGCTTGGCCGCGTTGCCCGCCACTATCGCCTGCCGCTGTCCGAACAGCGTGCGCGGCTCGCGGCCCATTGGGAGCTGGGCGACGACGACGAGGCGCGCATCCGCACGCTCGCGCGCGCGACCGGGCTCGGCGTGCAGTTCGTCCCCGCCGCGGGGATGCGGCTGACGAGCTGGCTGCTGCCGCTGATCGTCCGGCTGCGCGACGGCGAGATCGCGCTGATCGAGGGGATCGACGCGGAGGGCCAGGCCCGACTGATCGTGCCGGGCGACCGGGGCGGAGCGACGCATCTGCCGATCGACCAGCTGACCGCCGGCGCAACCGGCTATGTCATTCCCCGGCCGTCGCGCTCGGCGCCCGACACGCGGATCGACGCCTATATCCGGCCATTCCAAGATCACTGGCTGCGCGACATATTGATGGCCGACGCGCCGTCCTACGGCCATGTCATGGTCGCGTCGGTCGTGACCAACTGCCTGGGGCTCGCAGGCGTCCTGTTCTCGATGCAGGTCTATGACCGCGTCGTACCGGCGGGCTCGATCCCGACGCTGACGATCCTGTTCGTCGGGGTGCTGATCGCGATCGGCTTCGATTTCGTGCTGCGACGCTCCGCACGAACATCGTCGATGTGCTTGGAAAGCGGGCCGATCTGCGCATCTCGGACCGGGTCTTCGGGCACGCGCTGCGGGTCCGCAACCGCGCGCGCCCCACCTCGACCGGGACGTTCATCTCGCAGCTGCGCGACCTCGACCAGGTGCGCGACATGCTGACCTCGACGACCGTCGCGACGGTCGCGGACATGCCCTTCTTCCTGCTGTTCCTCGGCGTGCTCTGGTATGTCGGCGGCGCGCTGGCGCTGGTGCCGCTCGCCGCGCTGGTCCTGTTGCTGCTGCCGGGGCTGCTCGCGCAACGCCGGCTGCGGATGTACGCGACCGAATCGATGCGCGAATCCTCGCTGCGCAACGCGATGCTGGTCGAATCGGTACAGGGTATCGAGGACATCAAGGCGCTGCAGGCGGAGGACCGGTTCCACCATCAGTGGAACCACTATACCGCGGTCGCGGGCGAGGCGCAGCTCAGGCTGCGCGGGCTGACCAACGGCCTGTCGGTGTGGACCCAGAGCGTCCAGAGCGGCGTCTATGCCGCGATCATCTTCGTCGGCGCCCCGCTCGTGATCGCGGGCGACATCACCACCGGCGTGCTGGTCGCCACCTCGATCCTCGGCTCGCGGATGATGGCGCCGATGGCCCAGGTCACACAGCTGCTCAGCCGGTTCCAGCATGCCAAGGTGGCGATGGGCAGCCTCAACCAGATCATGGCGCTGCCCGTCGACACCGCCGACGCGGATCACCGCATCCCGCTGCCCGTCGTCCAGGGCGACTTCGCGCTGCGGTCCGCGGTCTTCACCTATGCCGACCCCAACGCCCCCCCTGCACTGACGGTCCAGACGCTCGACATCGCGGCGGGCGAGCGGATCGCGTTGCTGGGGCGCAACGGCGCGGGCAAGTCGACCTTACTCCAGGGCCTGTCGGGGATGCTCCAGCCGGTGTCGGGCGAGGTGCTGCTCGATGGTCTCGCGCTGCATCAGGTCGATCCCGCCGATGTCCGCCGCGACATCGGCCTGCTGACCCAGACCTCGCGGCTGTTCCACGGGACGCTGCGGGAAAACCTGACGCTCGGCGCGCCGATGGCGTCGGACCGGGAGATTAGCGAGATGCTCGCGATGGTCGGCGCGGACGGGATGGTCCGGCGGTTGCGCGACGGTCTGGGCCATGTCGTGCAGGAGGGGGGCAGAGGCCTGTCGGGTGGGCAGATCCAGGGGCTGCTGCTCGCGCGGCTGCTGCTTCGCCAGCCGAGCGTCGCGCTGCTCGACGAGCCGACCGCGGCGATGGACGAGGGCACCGAGCGACACTTCATCGCGCGGCTCGGGGCGTGGAGCCGGACGCGTACGCTGATCGTCGCGACGCACCGGATACGGATGCTCGAGATCGTCGACCGGATCATCGTGATCGACAACGGCACCATCGTCCTTGACGGGCCCAAGGACCAGATCCTCGCGCAGATGCGCGGGACGCGGAGTGCGGCGGCATGAGCGCGCGGGCGATCGACGACGACCACCTCTTCGGCGGCGAAGGCAGCGTCCGGCTCGCGACCGCGACGCGGCTCGTCTGGATCCTCGCCGCGCTGTTCGTGGCAGCACTCGGCTGGGCGTGGTTCGCGGCCCTCGACGAGGTGGCGACCGGCGAAGCGCGCGTCGTGCCGACCAGCCGCGAACAGGTGATCCAGTCGCTCGAGGGGGGGATCCTGACCAAGCTTCCGGTACGCCAGGACGATATCGTCACCCCGGGGCAGCTGCTCGCACAGCTCGATCCGACCCAGGCGGGGTCGACCGTCGACGAGACCGCCGCCAAATATCGCGCCGCGCTGGCGAGCGTCGCGCGGCTTCAGGCGGAGGCGAACGGCACGCCGCTGGCGTTCGCCGCCGAACTCGACCGCTATCCCGAGCTCAAGGCCGCCGAGACGCGGCTCCACGATACCCGGCGACGCAGCCTGCAATCGTCGATCCAGCTGATCGACCAGAGCCTGGCGCTGATCGGACGCGAGGTCCGGATCGGCGAGTCGCTGATCGCGGTCGGCGCGGCGAGCAATGTCGAGGTGTTGCGGCTGCAACGCCAGCGGGCCGAGCTCGAGCTCAAAAAGGCCGATCTGCGATCGCAATATATGGTCGAGGCGCGGCAGGATCTGGCGAAGGTCACCGAACAGGTCGACTCGCTCGCGCCGGTCGTACGCGGACGGTCGGACACGCTCTCGCGCCTCACGCTGCGCTCGCCGGTCCGCGGGGTCGTCAAGAACATCGAGGTGTCAACGATCGGCGGCGTCGTCCCCCCCAATGGCAAGCTGATGGAGATCGTCCCGCTTGACGACCGGCTGCTGATCGAGGCGCGGATCCAGCCGCGCGACATCGCCTTCATCCGTCCCGGCCAGGCAGCCAGCGTCAAGGTGACCGCCTATGACTATTCGATCTATGGCGGCCTGACGGGCAGCGTGGTCAGCATCTCGCCCGACACGATCCGCGACGAGGTGAAGCCCGACATCCTCTATTACCGCGTGTTCGTGCGGACCAAGGCGGATTCGCTGACGAACAAGGCCGGCGCGAAGTTCGCGATCACCCCCGGCATGGTCGCGACGGTCGATATCCATACCGGCAGCAAGACCGTGCTCCAGTATCTCGTCAAACCCCTCAACCGGGCGCGGGAGGCGCTGCGCGAACGATGACCGATGTCGCACGCCGCAACCTGCGCGCACCCGGCGCCGGCGCCTCGAGACCGATCGCACCCGCCTTGCTCGCCCGCGCGCGCCAGGCCCGCCAGCTGCGCGCGACGATGAGCGCATTCCTGCCACAGGACCTGCTGGTCGATCCGGCCTGGGACATGATGATCGACCTGTTCATTGCGGCCGCCACCGGCGAGACGCTCTGCGTGAAAGATCTGACCCTGATGTCGGGGGGCAGTGCGGCGGGGACGATGCGGCGAATCGATCGGCTGCAACAGGCCGAGCTGCTGCGCCGCCATGTCGATCCCGCGGATCACCGGCGCGTGCATGTCAGCCTGACCGATACCGGCCACAGGGCGATGGCGGCAATGCTCGACCATCTGTTCGATCGCGGCGCCGGGGATCCGGCCCCGGCGGTGGCGCCGAAATCCTTCGCACCGGGCAAGCTGCGCGGCTGACGGGCGCGGTGTCAGCCGGCCGCTGCGGTGCCGGGGAAGCGGACGACGATCGTCGTGCCGCGGTCCGCTGCGCCGAACCCGACGGTCGCGTTCAACCGCGCGACGGCGGAGCGGACGATCGCGAGCCCGAGCCCGCTGCCCTCCGGGCTGCCCGGCGCGCCGAGACGGACGAAGCGATCGAACGCCACCTCGCGCTGGCTGTCGGCGATACCCGGGCCGTCGTCGATCACCGCGATCGCGGTCTCCCCGCGCGACGTCTGGAGGCTGACCGTGACCGTCCCGCCGTGGCAGTTATAGCGGATGCCGTTGTCGACGAGGTTCGACAGGATTTCGAAGATCAACGTCCGGTGGCCAGGTACCTGGTAAGTTTCGACCGGATCTGTCTCGAGCGTGAGGTCGATCCCCGCCTCGATCGCCTGGTTGATCTGGCGGGTGATGACCGCGGCGGCCACCTCGCGCAGGTCGACGGTTTCGAGCGGGGCGGACACCCCTGCCTCTTCCGCCCGCGCGAGTGCCAGCAACTGGGTGACGAGCCGTTCGAGCCGCGTCACGGCGTCGGCGATTTCGTCGAGCGCCTCGTGCCGTTCGGCGCCCGAACCGCGCCGCGCGAGCGCCACCTGAACCTTGAGGACCGAGAGCGGCGTGCGCATCTGGTGCGATGCGTCGGCGGTGAAGCGCCGCACACCGACCGTCGCGGTATCGAGCTGCGCGAGCAATCGGTCGAACGCGCCGGCGAGCGGGCGGAGCTCGCGCGGCAGCGGCCCCGTGTCGAGCGGCGAGAAGTCGGGCCGCGCCCGCTTGTCGCGCGCCTCGATCGCGCCGCGCAGCCGGGCCAGCGGGCGCAGGCTCCACCCCAGCGCCGGGCGGAGCAGCAGCGCGGCACCGCCGACCAGGACGCACTCGCCGATGAGCAGCGCGATCATCAGACGACGGGTCAGGGCTGACCGATTGTCGATCGTCTCGGCGATCTGCACGATCACCGGCCGGTTGATCCGCGGCAGGTCGCGACGGACCTCGGCGATGCGGATCCGCTGACCGCGATAACGCGCAAAGCGGTAGGCCGGCACATCGACCGCGAGCGCGGCGGGATCGGGTGCGGGCAGATCGGCATAGCCGGTGAGCAGGTCCCCGCCGACCGCGATGCGGTAATAGACATTGTCGCGTTCGGCATTCTCGAGCATCCCGAACGCGGCGGCGGGCAGGTCGAGCGTGACCTCGCCACGCTCGACCTGCACGGTCTCCGCGATTGCGCCGAGCGCGCCGCCGAGCACGCGATCGCTGGTGCGCCGGACGACATCGGTGATCAGCGTCGCGCCGACCACGCCGATCAGGATTGCCGCCGCGAGCAGCGGGCCGAGCACCGCCACCAGCAGGCGCGTCCGCAGCGCGGGGGCACGCGCCTCAGCCGGCATCGAGCATATAGCCGACGCCGCGCACGGTGCGGATACCTGGTCCGTCGGGGGCAAGCTTGGTCCGCAACCGCGTGACATGGACCTCGATCGCGTTGCCGCCGACGGGCTCATCGAACCCGAACACCTCGCCGATCAGCAGCTCGCGCGGCACGACGCGGCCCGCGCGCATCGCCAGCGCCTCGAGCACCGCGCGTTCGCGACGGCGTAGATCAAGCACCCGGCCGGCGATATCGGCATCGCCCGTCGAGCGGTTCATCGTCAAACTCCCCACGCTCAGCACCGGGAGCGGGTCGCCGCCGCGCCGCCGCCCCAGCGCGCGGACCCGCGCCTCGAGCTCCTCGGGGTCGAACGGCTTGCGCAGATAGTCGTCGGCGCCGAGATCGAGCCCGCGCACGCGGTCGTCCAGCGCATCGCGTGCGGTCAGCATCAGCACGGGCACGCGCTCGCCGCGTCGCCGCAGCGTTTCGAGCACCGCGAAACCGTCGATCCCGGGCAGCCCGACATCGAGGATGACCAGCGCATAGGGCTCGCCCGCGACGATGCCGAGCGCCTCCTCGCCGGTCGCGACATGATCGACCGCATTGCCGCCCGCCCGCAGCAATGCCGCGATGCTGCGCGCGAGGGCGGCGTCGTCCTCGATCAGCAGAATGCGCAAATCGGCTTACCTCGTTGATTCAAAAGGGCGTGAAAGGTTGGTGACAGCTTCGATTCGTATTCCACCGCTACTGCCTATCCGAACACAGAGACGGAAGGCGAGGAGAGGTGACGATGGCACGAATGGTTCTCACGATCGGATTGCTGGCCACGCTGACCGGGTTCGCGGCGACCGCGGTATCGGCGCAGCGTCCGGCGGGCTATCCCCGATCCTATGACACGCTGATCGAAAGCGCACGCGCCGAACGGCAGGTCCGGATCTACGGCAATGCCGATCGCGCCGAGCTGCTGCCGGTGGTCGCCGCGTTTCGCAAACGCTATCCCGGCATCACCGTCCTCTACGCCGATCTCGGATCGACCGAAATGTATCGCCGCTTCGTCGCCGAGACGCGCGCGCGGCGCCTGTCCGCCGATCTGGTCTGGTCGTCGGCGATGGATCTGCAGGTCAAGCTGATCAACGACGGTTTCGCGCAAAGCTATGCCAGTCCCGAAAAGCCCGCGCTGCCCGCCGTCTCGGTCTGGAAGAACATGGGCTTCGGCGTCACCGCCGAGCCGATCGGGATCGTCTACAACAAGCGGCTGCTGCCGCCGGCGCGCGTGCCGCGGACGCATGCCGAGCTGGAGGCGCTGCTGCGGACGCAGCGCACCGCGCTGACCGGGCGCGTGACGACCTTCGATCCGTCACGCTCGAATGTCGGCTATCTCTATCTGTCGGAGGATATGGCGATCACGCGCGACACGCGGTCGTTGCTGGAGGCGATCGCGGCGACGAAGCCGGTCCTGTCGCGGACCAGCGAGCCGATGCTGCGCGGCGTCGCCGAGGGCCGGCAGGCGATCGCCTACAACGTCATCGGCTCCTATGCGCTCGAGCGCGCGAGCACCGATCCGCGGATCGGCGTCGCGTTTCTCAAGGACTATACGATCGTCACGTCGCGGATCGCGTTCATCGCGCGCGAAGCCGCGCACCCGGCGACCGCCAAGCTGTTCCTCGACTTCCTGCTGTCGCGCGAGGGCCAGTCGCTGCTCGCAAAGCGCAGCCTCTGGCCGGTCCGCACCGACGTGCCCGCGCGCCGCCTTCCCGCTGCGCAGGCCCGACCGATCCGGGTCGGACCGCAGCTTCTCGTCACGCTCGATCATCTCAAGCGCCAGCGCTTCCTACGCGACTGGACCGCCCTTCTTGCCAACGGAGCCTCTTCCCGATGACCCCATTTCGTACCGGCTGCGCTCTCGTCGCGCTGATCATCGCGACACCCGCGCTCGCCCAGACCGGGGCACCGGCGCCCAGCGATGCCGACCTCGCCGCACTGGTCCGCGCGCAGGCGGCCGAGATCGCCACGCTAAAGTCGCGGCTCGACCGGCTCGAGACCAATGCGGTCGTCGCACAGGCGGCTGCGCCCGCGGCCCCCGTCCAGCCGACCGGCGCCACACCGCAGCCGCAGCTCGCGCAGACCGGCGAGCCCCGGCGGACCGTGCCGTTCGCGCCGCAGCTCGCGCCTCCCGGCCCCGCCGACCGCAGCGTGGCACAGGCCGTGGCGGCACGCGACAATCCATCGGGCCTGACGACCGAATGGGGTGCCGGCCTGCCGGTCTTCCACTCGGCGGACGGCGTCTATACCTTCAAGCCGCGCGGCCGGATCCTGACGGATGTGAGCTCGAGCTTCGGATCGAAATATGACGGCCGCAACATCACGACGACGGGGATGCGCGCGCTGCGTCTCGGTCTCGAAGGCGGCGTCGGCACGCATTTCTTCTATCAGTTCGAAAGCGACTTTTCCGAAAACGAGGTCGACGTCGTCACCGCGTTCGTCGGCTGGCGCAACCGTATCACGCCCGGTCTCGATTACGACGTGCGCGCAGGCCATCTGTTCAACGACCGCAGCTTCGAGGGATCGACCGGGTCGGACTCGACCCCGTTCCTCGAGCGCACGACGGTCGCCACGGCGATCATCCCGCAGCGCGGCTTTTACGGCATCGGCGTGATGCCGCGGATCTTCTGGAAGACCGGCCACGCGTCGGTGACCGTCACCGGCGACCGGATCGACGGCACGCAGACGGTCGGCGACAGCCGCACCGTGCTCGGGCGCGCGCACTGGAATCCGATCAAGTCCGACACCGGCGTGCTTCATGTCGGGCTCTGGGGGTTCGACGAATCGCTGTCGTCCGTCGCGGGTACGCTGACCCGCAACACGGTGATCGGCGGACGCTTCAACGGCGCGTTGCGCGTGTCGAGCGGACCGCTGACGGGCGGGACCGGGACGACCGGCTACGGCGTCGAGCTTGGGGGCTATCGCGGGCCCTTGTGGGTGATGGGCGAAGCCGGCCAGCGCAATGCGCGGCTCGACGCCGGCCGCCCCGACTTCGTCAGCAAGGCGTGGAGCGTGTCGGGTGGTCTCTTCCTCACCGGCGACCTGCCGCCCTATAACCCGCGGCTCGGCAGCTTCGGCCAGCCCAAGGTGCTCAAACCCACCTTCGATGGCGGCGTCGGCGCGATCGAGCTGACCGCGCGGTACGAGAGCCTCGATTACAGCGACCTGCTGACCGGCGGCGACGGCTGGGCGGCGACGGTCGGGGTGAACTGGTATCTCAACAGCTTCACCCGGTTCCAGGTCAACGCGATCCAGTGGAACACCGACAATCGTGCGGGCGACTATGTCGGCAACGACAGCGGCCAGACGGTCAGCGCGCGCGTCGGTGTGACGTTCTGATGCGGCGCGCCGTCTCCGGCATCTACCGCTCCGTCATCCTGACGAAAGTCAGGATCCAAAGCCAGACAGGATGGCGCTCCGTAACCCTGGATCCTGACGTTCGTCAGGATGACGGGGGTTTTGCCCCCACCCCCCTTTTTCACGCCCTTTCCTAGGACGATGCGATGAACCTTGCCCTGCTTGGCTTCCTGATGGTCGCCACGTTCATGACGTTGATCATGACCAAGAAGATGACACCGCTGGTCGCGCTGATCGTGATCCCCTCGATCTTCGGCGTCTTCGCCGGCGAGGCCGCGGGTCTCGGCCCGATGATGATCGACGGGATCAAGAACCTCGCGCCGACCGGTGTGATGCTGCTGTTCGCGATCCTGTTCTTCTCGACGATGACCGATACCGGCCTGTTCGATCCGCTGGTCGGACGGCTGATCCGGATGGTGCACGGCGATCCGATGCGGATCCTGATCGGCACGGTCGTGCTGTGCGCGCTCGTCAGTCTCGATGGCGATGGCTCGACCACCTACATCATCACGATCGCCGCGCTGCTGCCGCTGTACAAGCGCTATGACATGAACCGGCTGTATCTCGTCTGCTTGCTGATGACGACGAGCGGGATCATGAACCTGACGCCGTGGGGCGGGCCGACCGCACGCGCGGCAAGCGCGCTGAAGCTCGACCCCGCGACGCTGTTCCTGCCGCTCATCCCCGGCATGATCGCAGGGCTCGCCTTCCTCGTCGGGCTGGCGGTGTATTTCGGCCGCAAGGAGCGTGCGCGCATGGGCGAAGCGGGCATCACCGCGACCGACACGTTCACCGGCATGGCGGTGTCGCAATATCCCGAAGCGCGCCGGCCCAAGCTGATCTGGTTCAACGCCGCCCTCGTCGTCACGCTGCTGACGCTGCTGGTCTGGGGCATCCTGCCGCTGTCGGTGCTGATGATGCTCGCCTTCGCGATCGCGATGATCGTCAACTACCCCGGCGTCGCCGACCAGAAGGAGCGGATCTCCGCGCATGCCGGCAACGTGCTCGCGGTGGTGTCGCTGATCTTCGCGGCGGGCATCTTCACCGGGATCCTCGGCGGCACCGGGATGGTCGAGGCGATGAGCAAGGCGGTGGTCGGCGTGATCCCGCCGGCGATGGGCCCCTATATGGCGCCGATCACCGCCGCGCTCAGCCTGCCCTTCACCTTCTTCATCTCGAACGACGCCTTCTACTTCGGGATGCTGCCGATCCTCGCCGAAGCGGGCGCGCATTACGGCGTCGCACCCGAGGCGATCGCGCGCGCGTCGCTGATGGGCCAGCCGGTCCATCTGCTCAGCCCGCTGGTGCCATCGACCTATCTGCTCGTCAGCCTGGTCGGGATCGATCTGGCGGATCATCAGCGGTTCACGCTGGTACCGGCCATCCTGGTCTGCGCGGTGATGACGGTGGTGGGCATGATCGCGCTCGCCTTCCCGTTCGTCGCCTGACCGGTCCGGCCGCCCGATGATGCCTCCCGCCATCCGCCCCCTGCTTCCCGCCACCGGAGACACCGCATGACCCGTTCACCGATCCCGCTCGTGCTGCTGCCTGCCATGGGGTGTGACGGGCGGCTCTGGGCACGGCAAATCATGGATCTTGCCGCGCTCGCCGAGCCCGAGTTTCATGACCTTTCGCAGGACGACACGCTGTCGGCGATGGCCGCGCGCGTGCTGGCCAAGGCGCCGCCGCGCTTCGCGGTCTCGGGGGTAAGCCTGGGGGGTTATGTGGCGATGGAGATGGTGCGGCAGGCGCCCGACCGGGTCCTGCGGGTCGCGCTGTTCGGCACGCGCGCGTCGATGACGATGCGTCCGCGGACGGTCGACGGCCAGGGGCTGCTCGCGACCGCGCCGCATGCCGATCCGCGACTGACCGCGATCGTGGCGGGACCGGTGCAGGCAATGGCGGACCGGGTCGGCAAGCCGGTCTTCGAACGCCAGCAACGCGCGCTGCTCGAACGGCCCGATATCAGCGATGCGATCGCCGCGATCCACGTGCCGACGCTCGTCGCGGTGGGCGATCGCGACCGGATCTGTACGCCCGACGATGCACGTGCGCTGGCCACGCTGATCGAGGGCGCGCGGTTCCACGAGCTGCGGGGCTGTGGTCATCTCGCCCCGCTCGAACGACCGGGTGAGGTCACCGCGCTGCTGCGCAACTGGTTGCGCTGACGCGCGCTGCGGGCGCCCGAACAAAATGCGATCATGTTGATGCAGGTTGATAGGAATGGCGGGACATTCGTGACGCCCGACCGCGTTGATGCTCGCCGATACCGGCTAGGAGAGAGCAGACATGGCCGTCAAATTTGCAGGAACGATGAACGCGATCAATCGCGGTCTCGACGCGACGAAGCCCGCCAAGGGCGCCGACATGGTCGAGGATTGGGAAGCCGCACTCGCCGATATCGAGACACC
Organism: Sphingomonas sp. BK481; assembly: GCF_014194875.1. NCBI lineage: Bacteria > Pseudomonadati > Pseudomonadota > Alphaproteobacteria > Sphingomonadales > Sphingomonadaceae > Sphingomonas > Sphingomonas sp. BK481. Next base: position 145,910 of record NZ_JACIAP010000005.1, read on the forward strand.
CGGCGCCAAGGGCATTCTTCGTGACCTGGCATCGCTGCGCAAGCAGCTCGAGAAGGACGCGCCGGACGTCGACCGCGTCCATGCGCTGCTGCACCGGCTTGGTGCCGCGACGACCAAGATCGCGGAAAAGGCTGACACGTCGCAGGAAAAGCTGCGCGCGCTCGGCGAGGCGCTGACCGAGGCGGGCGAGGATAGCCCGGACGAGGAAGAGGACGTCGCCGCAGCCGCGAGCCCGAAGCGCGCGCGCAAGAAGGCCTGAGGTTCAGGCGCGGGCCGGCACGTCAGCCGGCCCGCGCCTTTTTCTTATTCCGGCATCACGCCCGCAGCGGTGACACGTAGCGGTGCCACGCGAGATCAGCGCGACCACGCGTAGGGGCCGACCAGCGTCCCGACGAAGCCGCCAGCCATCCGCGTGCTCAGGAACCGGACGTCGACATCAGATGCGAGCGTGCGCGGCGTAGTGCCGGTCGTGTAGCTGAAGCGCATCGTACCCCCCGTGGCGTCGATCGTCAGCGTGACCGGGCCCGCCGGATCGACCGGCGCGCTTGCGACGAGCTGCTCCTTGCCTTCCTGCGTCGTATAGAGAGCCACGACGGGTTTCTCCGCTATCCGGGTCAGCCCGAAGAAGAGATGCGCCTTGTCGCTCTGCATCGCGGCGAGGCCGGCACGATCGCCGGTCTTTGGCGAGAACCGCAGCGTGGTCGAGATCGTCGCGTCGTCATGCTGCTGGCGCCGGCCGACAAAGGCGGGAACGCCCGCAAGATCGCCCATCGGCGCGCCCCGGCCGAGCACGAGCTCTCCACCAGTGAGGCGATAAAACGGTGCCTTGGGGGTGCGGACACCGACCCATTGCATCGCCAGCCGATCGCCATCGAACTCGTCGACATAGGAAAAGGCCCCGGCCGTCGGTACTGGCCCCGGGCGCTGCGAAGGAACTCTGGGCGACGCCGCGACTTCGGGGACGCGCTGCCCCTTGGGCAGGATGATCGGCCAGCCATCCTTCCAGGTCACGGGGAGCAGGAACGTCTCGCGTCCGATATTGTAAAGGTCCCCCGCATAGGGCCGGACCGCGAGGAAGGTCGCCCACCACTCGCCTGTCTGAGTCTGGACCAGTTCGGCATGCCCCGCCGAGGTGATCGGCCGCGACCTCGCGGGGTCGAGATCACGCTGCGTCAGTATGGGGTTGCCGGCATAGGGCTCATAGCGGCCGCGCAATGTCCGCGACCGGAGCACGACCTGAGAATGGTTGACGCTCGTGCCGCCCTCCGCGGCGGTCAGATAATACCAGCCATCCTTGCGGAAGATGTGCGGTCCTTCGATCCAGACCGGCTTCTTCGACAGGTCGACACCGCCATTGACGAGCTGCGTGCTCTCGCCGACCATCTGCCCCTTGCGCCAGTCATATTCCTGGATCCAGATCGCGCGGTGCCCGTCATAGCGTGGGGGTTCGGCGGGGGCGCGGTTGTTGACGATATAAGCCTTGTCGCCTTCCCAGAAGATTGAGGGGTCGATGCCCTCGAACGGCAGCCAGATCGGCGCGGACCAAGGGCCGGCCGGATTGCGCGCGGTGATGACGAAATTGCCTTTGCACTCGACGCAGGTGTTGACGATGTAGAAGACGCCGTCGTGATAGGAGATATCGGGCGCAAACACCGCCTGCGACGTCCGCATGCCGGTAAAGTCGAGCTGATCCGGGCGGTCGATCGCGTTGCCGATCTGAGTCCAGTTCACCAGGTCGCGCGAATGGAAGACCGGCAGTCCGGGGAAATGCGCGAACGACGAATTGACGAGATAATAGTCCTCGCCGACCCGCGTGACCGACGGATCGGGATAATAGCCCGACAGGATCGGGTTGCGATACTGGTTGCGCTGCAATGGTGCCGCGCCGGGCGACCGCCCCTCATAGCTGAACCGGCTGAACCGGGGCGATGCGTCGGACGGCACAGCGGAGGTTTGTGCCGGACCGCCCTGCGCGACGCTGGTGCCGGCGAGCGCGATGAGAGCGAGGGTGAGCATGCGCATGAGGGTGAATCCTTTGTCCGGAGCGGGCGGCGTACAGACTGGTCGTCGGGTCCTTGAGCGGCTGCCGGGACGATCGCGCAGTGGCGACCGTCCCGACCGTTGGTCCTAGAAGGTACCGCGCAGGCCGATCAGGAACTGACGTCCCGGCTTATACTGCGTGAACGTCGCATTCTCGAACTGGAAATAGGACCGCAGCGTCGCGTCGGTGAAGTTCGACACGTTGACCGTCAGCTGCGGTGCGCCCGCCAGGCCGAAGATCTTGTCGAGATCGAACGACGACGAGAAGTCGTAGGTCGTATAGTCCGTCCCGAACAGCGCCGCCGCCGGGATACCGTTCTGCGCCGCGCCGCTGTTCTGTGCGCCCTGACGCGAGGTCGTCGCCACCCGGAGCATCACGCCGTTCTTCTCGTAGAAGCCGGTGATGTTGTAGGTGAAGGGCGACACGCCGAACGCCGTTGCCGGGCCATCGCTGCGCTGATCGACGATCGTCGCATTGGCATTGAAGCCGAAGCCCGTGACGCCGATCATCCGGGTCAGGAAGTCGAGCGGTTGGACCCACTGGAATTCGAGGCCGTTGATCGTCAGCTTGTTGGGGACGTTGACCTGCGACGTGACCTGGACCTGCGCGACGCCGGGGCCGCCGCGCGACTGGATCGCGAACTGCTGGTTGGCGTTGAGCGTGTCGAAGGTGATGCCGTATTGCGCGAGTGCCGCGAACGGCACGGTGTTGATCGCGGTGTTGGTGAACCCCTCGATCGACTTGCGGAACGCGTTGAAGCTGACGACACCTTCGCGACCGGTATAATATTCGAAACCGAGATCGAGGTTGGTCGACATGTACGGCTTGAGCGCCGGGTTGCCGATGTTCGCCTGATCCGCCGACGGCGCACCGAAGTTGACGCCGGGCAGCTGGGCCGAGGGGTCCGGACGCGTCATCGTACGCGAGCCGGCGACGCGCACCACCGCCTGGTCGCCAAGGTCATAGGCGAAGGTCGCGGCGGGCAGCCATTTCGAATAGACGTTGCGCGTCGACACCTCGCTGACGATATTCACGTAGCGGCTGCCGTCGGGCAGGCTCGCGCCCGTGCTGGTCGTGTTGCGCGGATCCGGCAGCGAGACGCGACCCGTGATCGTCTGGATCGTGTTGACGTAGCGTACACCGACATTGAACCGCAGCGTGTTGTCGCCGATCTGCTGCGCGCCGTTGAGCGTGGCGAAGGCGGATTTTACGACTTCGCGGATCGCACCGCCGCTGGCGCCGGTGTTGGCCGCACCCGTCTCGGGCGCCGCGTCGTGGAAGCTGTCATAGTTGGTGGCGGCGGCAAAGGCCGGCCAGTCCACCGTGACGAACCCCGCCGGGCCGGGCTTCAGATAGCCGGGCACCGCCGCATTGGGAACCAGCGAGCCGCCATAGCTGACCGGCCCCGCCAGGCCGGTGGTCGCGCCCGTGCCATAGCCGGGATAGCTGGGATAGCCCGCCGGTGCGGCGCCGGGCGCGTTGAGGCCTGCGCAGGGCGGCTGGGTGTTGGGCGATGCGACGAACACGTCGGGATTGTTGCCGCAGACCGCATTCTGCCACGCCTGGCTGTTGTCGAACCCGCGAATGCGTCGCGACACGTCGTCGAACGCGCCGCCGATCTTGAGGTTGAGCGCCTTGCCGCCCCAGGTCAGATCACCGCGTGCGCCCTTGCTCTTGTTGAGACGCCGCTCGTCCTGGATGCCGACCCGGCTGCCCGCGTTCCAGCCAAAATTCGCGGGATCGTTCAGGTCGAGCCCGCTCTGGATCGTCGGGATTCCGCCGGTGTTGCTGTAGGTGACCGTGTTGCCGACGCCGAGCGGGGTGGTGAGGCCCACGGTCGGGCTCTCGCGGTGGAAGGTCGACCGCGCATAATTGCCCTGCAGCGAGGCCTTGAGCGTCGGCGAGATCTCCCATTCGCCGCCCGGGTTGATGCTGACCAGCTTGGTCGTCTCGGTATAGGGGCGGAATTCGTTGAAGAACTGCGCGTTTGCAAACGTGCCGCCGGTCACCACGCACCCGATCGTGCAATCGGGATTGTCGAAGGTCAGGTTGGTCGGAATGATCGCGCCGTTGCGGACGATCCAGGCCATGTTCTCACGCGTGAGTTCGTTCTTCTTGTAGCCGTACAGACCGTCGATGTAGAAATGCAGCGCATCGGTCGGCTGCCATTCGGTGCTGACGATCGCGTTGATCCGGTCGCGCGGGCCGCGGATGCTGGTCGTGCGACCGAGCCGCGGGAGCAGCGCATTGTCGATCTGCTGGATCGTCGCACCGGGGTTGTTCGCGAGCAAGAACGCCCGGTCGATCGGCGTCCCCGCGACCAGCCCGGCACCGGCGCCGGCGGGCACCACCGCCGGGATCGTCCAGTTGCCGCCGCCGGTCGTGTTGCAACCCGACGTGGCGCCGCACTGCGCCGCGGTCAGCGCCGGATTGGTATAGCCAATCGTCTCGAACCCGCGCGTATCGGTGAACAGCCTTTGTGCCGACACGCCGGCCAGGATTCCGAACGTGTCGGTCCGCCAGCTGCCGATCAGCGCGCCGCGCGCGCCGATCCGGTCCTCGGGCGACTGGCGCGTACCCTGGACGTTATAGTTCAGGAATCCCGTCGCGCGGTCGAGCGGACGTGCCGAGCGCAGATCGATATTGCCCGCCGCGCCGCCCTCGAGCAGGTCGGCGGTATAGCTCTTGTTGACGGTCAGCTTGGTGAACAATTCGGTCGGGAAGAAGCTCAGGTCGACCGAGCGATCCGTACCCTGCGCGTCGGTCGCACCCGATGACGCGACCGCGATCGTCGCGCCGTTGAGCGTCACGTTGGTGAAGTTCGATCCGAGCCCGCGGATCGCGACATTGGTCCCCTCACCCGTCACGTCGCGCGTGATCGTGATGCCGGGAATGCGGTTGAAGGATTCGGCGATGTTGGTGTCGGGAAACTTGCCGATATCCTCGGCAAAGATCGAATCGGTGAAGCCGGTCGACGCCCGCTTGGCATCGGTCGACTTGGCGAGACTGGACCGGTAGCCGGTGACGACGATGTCCTCGCTGGGCGTGCCCTGCGTGTCCTCGGTCTGCGGCGCGGGCGGCGTTGCCGGGGCGGGATCCTGACCATTGTCGGGCACCTGCTCCTGCGGCGGCGGTACCGTCTGCGCCAGCGCGATCGACGGCGCCAATACGGCCAGAGTGGTAGCGCACAACAAGGCTGCACGCGTCAGACGCGGCTGTCGAAATGGCTTCATGATCAGGGTCCTCTCTGTGGGGTCGTCGCCGTTCGTTGCGGCATACGAAGTCGGTACTGGGGCGCGGAAAGCGGTTCCCGGTTTGGCTAAAACGTGGTGCTGTTTGCGTATTTTAATGAGCCGGTAGGCGCGCAGGGCTACCCGAGCTGACTCAGGGCAAACGCCGTAGCGGCACGTGCGCCTGGGGCATCCGCCGGCCGGTCTGGCGGCGGCGACATTGGCCGGACACTTTCATGCTTACTCATCCTATCCCTCATGAAACCGTCTGACGCAGTCTAATGTTACCGGTATCTCGCCATGATTGGTTAGCGAGTCAAGCCGGTTTTGGTTTGGCCAATCCCTTAGGGCCTTCCCAGAGACCGCGAGGCCGTCTGATCCGGGCGGTCCGTGACGCATTTTGGTCTCAAGGGCTGCCCGCTGTCGGCGGTAACCGAATGCCCTTGGCACCCTGCCGCTATTCCGCGTTGACGCAGTGCAGCATAAAACCTACCAGCGCGCGCTCCCGAAATGCTAAGCCCGACCAGGCGCGGCCTTGCCCAGCGCCGGAGGCGCCGCTTTACCATGACCACGACCTTCGCCGACCTCGCTCTGGCGCCCTTCCTGCTCGAGGCGCTCGCCGAACAGGGCTATGCCCATCCGACCCCGATCCAGGCGCAATCGATCCCGCAGCTGCTGCAGGGCCGCGACATGCTCGGCATGGCGCAGACCGGCACGGGCAAGACCGCCGCGTTCGCGCTGCCGCTGCTCCACCGGCTTGCCGCCGATCCCCGCCCTGCCCCCAAGGGCGGCGCGCGCATCCTCGTGCTCGCGCCGACGCGCGAACTCGTGTCGCAGATCGCCGCCGGGTTCGAGAGCTTCGGCCGCCATCTGAAGCCGAGCGTGATGACGATCTTCGGCGGCGTCAGCCAGTTTCACCAGGTCAAGGCGCTCGAGGCGGGCGTCGACATCATCGTCGCGGCACCGGGCCGTCTGCTCGATCTGGTCGAGCAGGGGCTTTGCGACCTGTCGGCGCTCGAGGCGCTGGTGCTCGACGAGGCCGACCAGATGCTCGACATGGGCTTTGCCAAGCCGATCGAGCGGATCGTCGCGACCTTGCCCGCGGACCGGCACACGCTGCTGTTCTCGGCAACCATGCCCAAGTCGATCGCGACGCTGGCCGACAGCCTGCTGCGCGATCCGGCGAAGGTCGAGATCGCCCCGCCCTCGACCACGGTCGACCGGATCGAGCAATCGGTGATGTTCCTCGACGCCGCGAACAAGAAGGATGCGCTGCTCGCGCTGCTGCGCACGCCGGACATCGGCCAGGCGGTCGTGTTCACGCTCCAGAAGAACATCGCCAACGACGTCTGTGCGTTCATCGGCGAAGCGGGGATCACCGCCGAGGCGCTGCACGGCAACAAGTCGCAGGGCCAGCGCGAGCGCGCGCTCGACGCGTTCCGTGCCGGCACCGTCCAGGTCCTCGTCGCGACCGACATCGCGGCGCGCGGTATCGACGTCGACACGGTGACTCACGTCTTCAACCACGACCTGCCGAGCCTGCCCGAAAGCTATGTCCACCGGATCGGCCGGACCGGGCGTGCGGGCCGCAGCGGCTTTGCGGTCACGCTGTGCGATGCCGAGCAGCGCGCATGGCTCCACGACGTCGAGCGCGAGATCGGGCGGACGCTGACCGTGCACGACGATCACGAATGGCATTGCGAAGTCGCGCGTCACTCGACCAAGCGTGCGCCGGTGCTGGGCGGTGGCCCGGTCAAGCAGGTCAAGGCGCCCAAGCCGCCGCGCGAGCGCAAGGTGTGGACCGAGGAAGAGAAGCTCGCCGCGCGTATGGCCGCCCAGGCCGCCTGACCGCGGAGCACCGTGTCGACCCCGTCGTGACGGCGGGGGGCGACGCATGGTCATTCCCCGGTTTGCGGCTTAGGCTGCCGCGATGGCCATGATCCTTCGACACGCCCGCATGCCGGTGATCCTGTTGGCGATGCTGACGACGGCGCCCAGTGCCCCACCGACCGAGCGGGCACGGTGGGCGGCGCAGGCGGGACGCGTGACGATCACCCGCGACGATTGGGGGATCCCGCATATCCGCGGTCGGTCCGACGCGGATGCCGTGTTCGGGCTGATCTACGCACAGGCCGAGGACGACTTTGCGCGGATCGAAGCGAATTACCTGACCGCGCTCGGCCGGAGCGCGGAGGCGGACGGCGAGGACGCGGTCTGGGCCGATTTGCGGCAGCGGCTGTTCGTCGATCCGGCCGAACTGCAGCGCGACTATGCGGCGAGCCCGGCTTGGTTGCGGACACTGATGCAGGCCTGGGCTGACGGACTGAACTATTATCTGGCGACCCATCCGCAGGTGAAGCCACGGGTCCTCACCCGGTTCGAGCCGTGGATGGCGCTGAGCTTTACCGAGGGCAGCATCGGCGGCGATATCGAGCGGATATCGCTGAGCGACCTCAAGACCTTCTACGGCACGCCGACGCCGCCCAGCCCCGAGGAGCTGGGCATGGTACCGCGTGAACCGTCGGGCTCGAACGGGATCGCGATCGCGCCGCGCCTGACCGCGAACGGCCATGCGCTGCTGCTGATCAACCCGCACACCAGCTTCTACTTCCGCTCCGAGGCGCAGATGACGAGCGACCAGGGGCTCAACGCCTATGGCGCGAGCACCTGGGGCCAGTTCTTCATCTATCAGGGTTTCAACCCGAGTGCGGGCTGGATGCACACCTCGTCAACCGTCGACAATGTCGACGACTTTGCCGAACGGGTCGTCCGCGGCGACGCGGGCTACCGCTATCGCTACGGCAAGGCGCTGCGGCCGGTCACCACGAGGGTCGTCACTTTACGCGTTCGCAACGCCGACGGCACGTCGGGCACGCGCCGCTTCACCACCTATCGCACGCATCACGGCCCGATCGTCGCGAGCAAGGCGGGACGCTGGATCGCGGCCGCGCTGATGTGGAAGCCCGTGCCTGCGCTCGAGCAAAGCTATCTGCGGACCAAGGCGACTGATCTGGCGGGCTATATGGCGGTCGCGCAGCGCAAGGCGAATGCGTCAAACGATACGCTGTTCGCAGACATCAAGGGCGAGATCGCGTTTCTGATGCCGCAGTTCATGCCGATCAGAAGTGACCGGTTCGACTATACCCGGCCCGTCGACGGCAGTGACCCGGCGACCGACTGGCGCGGTCTGCATGGGCTCGCCACGCTGCCGAGCGTCGCGAACCCGCGCACCGGCTGGGTGCACAACACCAATGACTGGCCCTGGAGCGCGGCCGGCCCCGACAGTCCGCGGGCAGCGGATTATCCCCGCTACATGGATCAGGTCGGCGGCAATGCGCGCGGGGTGCATGCGGATCTGCTGCTGACCGGGAAACGCGGCTGGACCGCGGAGACGCTGCGTGCTGCCGCTTATGATTCCTACCTTCCCGCCTTTGCGCGGCTGCTCCCTGGTCTGGTCGACGCCTGGCGGGCGCTGCCGGCCAGCGATCCACGCCGGGCGAAACTCGCAGCGCCGATCGCGCTGCTCGATCGCTGGGATCACCGCTGGGGCTATGACTCGGTCGCGACCAGCCTTGCAGTGTTCTGGGGCGACCAGTTGTGGCGCGAGGTCGGCGGGGTCGCACAGGCCGAGCGGATGAACGTGCCCGACTACATCGCCACGCGCGTCACGCCGGAGGCCAAGCTCGCTGCGCTATCGGCGGCGGTCGATGAGCTGACCCGCGACTTTGGCGACTGGCGGACGCCGTGGCAGGCGATCAACCGCTTCCAGCGGCTCGACGACGCGATCCAGCCGCATTTCGACGATGCGCGCGCGTCGACGCCCATCCCCTTCACGTCCGCGCAATGGGGCAGCCTCGCATCGTTCGGTGCCAAGCGCTGGCCGGGGACGAAGCGCTATTACGGGACCAGCGGCAACAGCTTCGTCGCGGTCGTCGAATTCGGACCGCGCGTGAAGGCGACGGCGGTGATGGTCGGCGGCCAGAGCGGCGATCCCGCGTCCCCGCACTTCGCCGACCAGACCGCGCGCTACGCCGGCGGCACGCTGCGTCCGGTCTATTTCCACCCCGACGAGCTAAAGGGGCATGTCGCGCGGCGATATCGTCCCGGCGGCTAAGTCTTTCGAATGGCGACGGTGCGCGCCAGCTCGTCGCGCGCCAGCAGGATCTTGCGGCGTACGTCGATCGGCAGCGAACGCTGCTCGCCAAGAAAATCGTCGACGATCCGCAGCGCCTCCGGGCTCACCTGCCCGCCGATGAACGCGTCGATCCAGGCGGGCAGGAAGAAAATGCGGCGATTCTGCCGGATCCACAGCAGCCGATCGAGCGCCGGCCGCAGGAACCCGATCGTCAGCGCCGCCTGCCCGTCCGCATTGAATGCGCCAAGGCTTTCGCTCGCCCATGCCTCGTTGAGCGCGGCATCGTCGAAATAGCGCTTGAAATAGGCGGTCTTCACCGCCGCCCGCGGGGATGCAGCCTCCGCGACGAAGGCATCCTTCGCGGCCTCGGTCGAGCTATCGCGCGCGCGCTCGGCGGTGAAGCGCGTGCCCGCGTCGGGCGCGCCGATCGTGATCAGCCGCCGGACGATCGCCCAGCGTGTCGGCTGGCGGATAAGCTCGCCGGCCAGTCGCGCGCGGCCGTCGAGCAGGGCGCGGAGGCGGTCGAGCGCGAGCGGCGTCCGCGCGGTTGCGATCAGGCGGTCGAGTGCATCCTTGCGCAGTCCATAGCCGATCGCCGCATCGTCGATCCGTGCGAGCAGCGCTGTCTCCCAGCCCGCCCGGAGCCCCGCGCCGCGTGCCTCGGTGAGATAGACGTCGAGCGCCGCGGCCCCGCGCGAAAGGATCGCACGCGATATCTGTTCGTCGCGCTCGGCGGGAAGCTCGCGCAACAGCACCGCAAGATAGCGTTCGGGCGGCAACCGGCGGTCGCGGACGACGTCCCAGAGCGCGCTCCACAGCATCGCGCGCAACAGGCTGTCCGTCACGCTGCCGACGCGTGCGGCGATCCACGCGACGGTCCGGTCGTCGGGCATGAACAGGCCGTAACCCTGGTCGTCGTCGTTCGCCCATACATAGTCGGGCGCGGGCAGGCCGGCGGCCTTGTCGACGGTCGCGACCGCCCCTTCGAAGCGTGCGTCGAGCACGACGTCGTCGCGGTCGTGATAGCCGAGGCGGACGCGCACCTTCATCGGCCAGGCGCCGCCCGGATCACCCGGCAGCCTGCTCTCCGGTCGCTGTTTCAGCACGAGCGCCTCGATACGCCCCTGCGCGAGCGTCAGCGCGGTCTCGATCCGCGGCAGCCCTGCGCGCAGGACATAGTTGCGACCGAACGCGCCCAGATCGATACCCGACGCCTCACCCACCGCGCCGAGCAGATCCTGCCAGGTCGCATTGGCATAGCCATGCCGGGTGAGGAACAGGTGCAGGCCGCGCCGGAACCCGTCCTCGCCGACGAAGAACGCCAGCTGCTTGATGACCGCCGGCGCCTTGTTGTAGACGATCGGTCCGTAATTGCTCTTGGCGGCGTCGAGATTGTCGAGCGATTGCCAGAGCGGTGCCGTGCCGCTGGTCGCGTCGGCGCGATAGGCCGGCGTCTTGATCGACAGAAGGAACGTCGTCCAGGCGTTGCTGTCCGGCTGCAGGTCCGCCTGGATCCGCGCGGCCATGAAGGTCGAGAACCCCTCCTTCAGCCACAGATCGTCGAACCGGCGCATCGTGACGAGGTCACCGAACCACTGGTGGCTGATCTCGTGATAGATGGTCTGGTCGCGCGCCAGCCGCTGCGGCAGCGTCGGCGGCTCGCGGAAGACGAAGCGGTCCTCGTTGTAGAAGACCGCGCCGACATGCTCCATGCCGCCGAAGGGAAAGGCCGGCGCGAGCACGAGGTCGAGCTTGGCGAAGGGAAAGGCGATGCCGAACCAGTCGGCGAGCCAGCGCACCGCTGCGCGATTGGTCGCAAGCTGTGTCTCGGCATCGACCTCGGCGGTACGCGAATGGCGGGCGTAGAGCGTGATCGGCTGCTCCCCGGCGGGGGCCGATGTCGTGCCGACCCAGGGCCCGGCGGCAAAGGCGGCGAGATAGGTGGAGATCGGCACGGTCTCCGCGAACCGCCAGCGGGTCGCGGCGCCTGTCGGAGTCTTCGCGGCGACCGGCCCGTTGGCGATCACCGTCCAGCCGTCGGGCGCGACCACGTCCCAGCGGATGCGGGCCTTGAGGTCGGGCTGATCGAAGCAGGGAAACAGCAGATTGGCGTCCGACGGGACCAGCAATGTGTAGAGATAGGTCCGCCCGTCGGCCGGGTCCTTGAAACGGATGATCGCGGCCCCTGCGCTGGCGATCGGGGTCTCGAAGCGCGCCGACACGGTGTTGGCTCCGGTCTTGAGCACGCGCGCGGGCAGCACGAGATGACCATAGCGTCGCGCGGTGGCCGGGACCGCCACGCCGTTCGCCTCCAGCCCGGTGAGCATCGTTCCGCGGAAATCGAGGACGAGGTCGCCGCTGTCCCTGACCCGGTCGAACCGGATCACGACCGACCCGACTGCACGGTCCGCGGCGGTGACGTCGAGCGAGATGGCGTAGCGCACCCGCGCGATCTGTGCCGCCCGCCGCCGCGCCAGTGCGAGCGATATCCCCGGCCCGGTCAGCGGATCGGCGGCGACGGCCGCCTGCGCCATGCCCGGCCAGCCGATCGCCGGGAGTGCGAGCGCGCCCTTCAACAGGGCGCGGCGGTCCGCTTCGCGCGGCGTGTCCGGATCCATCGTCGCGCCCCTTATTGCCGGTGCGCGGCGATGTAGCGACCGACCTGTTCGTCGAGCACGTCGAGCGGCAGCGCGCCCTGGTCGAGCACGGCTTCGTGGAAATCGCGAATGTCGAACCGCGACCCCAGTTCGCGTTCGGCGCGCGCGCGCAGTTCGGCGATCTTGAGCTGACCGACCATGTAGCTGGTCGCCTGCCCCGGCCAGTTGAAATACCGGTCCACCTCGCGCGCGATGTCCTTGTCGGACACCGAGCTGTTCGCCTTGAAATAGGCGATCGCCTGGTCGCGGTTCCAGCGCTTTGCATGGATGCCCGTGTCGAGCACCAGCCGGATCGCGCGCCATACCTGGAGCGACAGCATGCCGAACCGCGCATAGGGATCCTTATAGACCCCCATCTCGTTCGCCAGCCGTTCCGAATACAGCCCCCATCCCTCGATATAGGCGCCATAGCCGCCGAACTTGCGGAATTTGGGGATGCCGGTCAGTTCCTGCTGGCGCGCGATCTGGAAATGATGCCCCGGCGCGCCCTCATGCGCGGCGATGCCGGCGACCTGAACCTTCTGCGTCTCGTTCATGTCGACCAGGTTGACGTAATAGATTCCGGGCCGCGATCCGTCCGCCGACGGTGGGTTGTAAAAGGCGGTGGACGCGGTGCCCTCCCGCCATTTCTCGACCGCGCGCACCTCGAGCGGCGCCTTGGGCAGGGTCCGGAAATAGCGGGGGGCCGCCGCCATCACCGACGCGATCACGCCGCGCGCGTCGCCGAGATACTGTTCGCGCCCCGCACTGGTGTTGGGATATTTGAACTGGGGATCGGTGCGGATCTTGTCGAAGAACTGTTCGAGCGTGCCGGTGAAGCCGACCTCGCGCTTGATCGCCTCCATCTCCTGCCGGATCGCGGCGACCTGTTTCAGGCCCAGATCGTGGATCTGGTCGGCGGTCAGCGCGGTCGTGGTCGAGGTCTTCAGCCGGTCGGCATAATAGGCCGCGCCATCGGGCAGATTCCAGGCCCCGAAATTGCCCTTCGATTGCGGCTCGATGGCGTCCAGCGTCGCGAACAGCCGGTCATAGCCGGCACGGAACGGCCCTGTCAGCGCCGCGCGCGCTTCCTCCAGCAACGCCGCCTTGGTCGCCGCGGGCACTGCCAGCGCGGTTACCTTCTTGCGGAAATCGGCCATGACCGTCGAATCCGCGCCCGCGTCGAACGGGGCACCGACCAGCACGGCGCGTGCATCGGCGCGGGCGGGTGCGAAGTTGACTTTGTTGGGGATGATTCCCGCCGCCGCCTGCTCGCGCATCGTCGTGCTGACCTCGCGCATGACGCGCTCGGTATCGCGCAGCCGTGCGATATAGGCCTGCGCGTCGGCGAGCGTATCGACCTTGTGGTTGTTGATCAGCAACACCGGGATGTCGCCCGCGGGGCTGCCGTTGGTCGTGACGGGGAAGCGCAGCTTGCGGAAGCGCAGCGATTGCCGCCCGCGGTCGACCTCATATTCGAACAGCCGGTAGCTCACCCGCGCGCTTTCGCCCAGATCGTCGGGGCGGAACCGCGACCGCATGGCCTTCAGCTGCCGCTCCGACAGGGCCTGCGCGCGAACCGCGGCCGCGTCGGTATAGTCGTCGAGCCGGTCATAATGCGTCTTCAGCCCGAGCTGGGTCAGCGATTCCGGGCTGAGATCAAGCTGTTCGTCATAGGCCTTGTCAAGGAATGTGAGCAGTGCCGCATCCTGTGCCGCGACGCGCTGGGTCTCCACCGGCGCCGGGGCGGCGGCGAGGACGATCGGCACGGTGGGCAGCAGCAATAGGGCAAAGGCAAGACGCATTACATTCTCCTGTCGAATGCGTGCTTGTCGCGCGCGGATCCCGTCAGCGCAATCACGGACCGCCAATTCCGTAGCCGCGCCGTCGTCAGGCGCGAAAATGCCGATCGCGCGTTCATGCCATGATGAAAGACCTTCCTACTCTGCTGCGCGAGCGGGCCAGATCCGGCGCCAAGGCCCGGATCGTCGGGCAGGTGCGTGCGCTGTTCAACGACCAGGCGCGCGGCGAGGCGCCGGTCGAGCGCAGCGCTGCGGCGATGTTCGCGCCCGATGCGGTGATCGGCACGGTGCATGGCGACGTGGTCAGCATGATGGTCGGCGGCGTCGCGGCACTGCTGCTGCAGATGCTGCACCCGGCGGTTCTGGCGGGCGTCTGGGATCACTCGAACTTCCGCACAGACATGCTCGGCAGGTTGCGGCGCACCGCGCGGTTCATCGCGGTCACGACCTATGGCGAGCGCCCCGATGCGGAGGCGGTGATCGCGCGTGTCCGCGCGGTGCACGCGCACATCGCCGGTACGCTCCCTAACGGCACGCCCTACCGCGCGGACGACCCCGCGCTGCTCGCCTGGGTCCATGTCTCGGAGGCCTGGTGCTTCCTCGCCGCGTGGCAGCGTTTCGGCGACCACCGGCTCGGCATGGCCGAGCAGGACGCCTATTGTGCAGCGTTCGCCGAGGTCGGCGAACTGCTTGGCGCCGCATCGCTGCCGCGGGATCGGGCGGGAACGGACCGTTATCTGCAGACGATGCGCCCGCAGCTCGTCGCGGATGCTCGGACGCGCGAGGTTGCCCGGTTCGTGCTGGAGCAGACACCCGCAAACCCGCTCGCCCTGCCCGTGCAGCGTATCGTGATGCAGGCCGCGGTCGATCTGCTGCCCGCATGGGCGCGGCGAATGCATGGGCTGGCGGGGTCGCCGGCCTTGATGCGGCCCGTCGTCACGTCGGGCACGCGCAATCTGGCGAGAACATTGCGCTGGGCGTTTGTCGTCCAATAGCCGATCCCCGGCCATCGCGATTAAACTACCAGCCGGTATGTTAATCTGGTTGACAGGTTTCCGCGGCGCTTTATATACCAGCCGGTAGACAAACAGTCCCGGCCGACGGTCGGTCAAATTGTCGTCCGTCAATCGTCTTCCGGCCAGCGAAGTTGCCGACACTGTCCTAGTCGAACGCCAAGAATTCCGCAGTTTTCAGACCGGTTACGGCGTAATGCCGGCGACCGGATATCGTCCACGCTTGTCATCTGGACTGTCGATGCCGCGCGCACCGACGATCGGTGACGCATGTCCATTACAACGGGGGGCAATCCCATGGCATATCCCAGATTCACGTGCACGTCAGCCGATCGATCACGGAGCGACGCGGCATGACCGTGTTTTCCCCGATCAAAACGGCCGACGCCGCGCCGGTGGAGGCCCCTGCCCCCCGACGCAGACCCGTTTGGCAGCGCGGCGCGATGCTGCTCGTGCCCGTGGCGCTGGTGGGCGCGATCGGCGTCCGGCTGCTCGATCAGCCCGATGCGGCTATGGCGGCGCCCCCGCCCGCCTCGGTCACGGTCGCATCCCCGCTGGTACGGCAGGTCAGCGAATGGGACGATTATGTCGGCCGGTTCGCGCCGAGCCGCAGCGTCGAGATCCGGCCGCGTGTCGCGGGCGAAGTCACCGGCGTCCACTTCCATGACGGCGATATCGTCCGCAAGGGCCAGCTGCTCTTCACGATCGACTCGCGCCCGTTCGCCGCGGCGCTGGCAGAAGCGCACGCCAACGTCGCGAGCGCCAGGAGCGCCTTGTCTCTCGCGCGTACCGACCTCGGCCGCGCGCAGCGGCTGGTCGCGGACGAAGCCGTCTCGGCGGGTGAGGTCGACGCGCTGCGTGGCAAGCTCGAAGCTGCCAGCGCCGCACTCGCCGCCGCGCAGGCGCGCGAACGGGCCCGCGCACTCGACGTCGGCTTCACGCAGGTTCGCGCGCCGATCGGCGGGCGCATCTCCGATCGCCGCGTCGATGCCGGCAACCAGGTCGCGGGCGGCGAAGGCACCGGCGGCACCGTGCTGACGACGATCAACGCGCTCGATCCGATCTACTTCAATTTCGACGGGTCGGAGGCGCTCTACCTGAAGACGCAGCGCGCACGGCAGCCCGGTGCGGCGCCGGCGGCGGTCGAGATCCAGCTTCAGGACGAGACCGAGCATCGCTGGAAGGGCAAGCTCGACTTCACCGACAACGGGCTCGACCAGCGCTCGGGCACGATCCGCGGCCGAGCGGTGCTCGCCAATCCGGGTTATTTCCTGACGCCGGGGATGTTCGGCAACATGCGCCTCGCGAGTGCGGGGACGCGACAGGCGTTGCTGGTGCCCGACGATGCGGTGCAGACCGATCAGGCGCGCAAGGTCCTGCTGACGATAGATGCGAAGAACGTCGTGAGCCAGAAACCGGTCGAGCTCGGGCCGGTGGTCGATGGCCTCAGGATCGTCCGCTCGGGGATCGGGCCGAACGACCGGGTCATCATCCAGGGCACGCAGATGGCTATGCCCGGTGCCACGGTGGCACCGAAGCCGGGCCGGATCGCGGTCGCGACCGGGGCGCCTGCTCCGGCGTCGGTCCAGCCCATCTCGGGTGAGGCCACGCTCTCCAAATAAAGTCCGTCATCCTGACGAAAGTCAGGATCCAGAGTTCGAAACGTCACGCTGTTGGCTCTGGATCCTGATTGTCACCAGGATGACGGAGCGATCGAGCGCGCCCCTCTACCGAGGAAATTCTCATGCGCTTCTCGCGCTTCTTCATCACCCGGCCGATCTTTGCGGGCGTGATCGCGGTGATCATCACGATCGTCGGTGCGATCGCCTATATGTCGCTGCCGGTGTCGCAATATCCCGACATCGTCCCCCCCACCGTCACCGTCAGCGCGACCTATCCGGGCGCGTCGGCCGAGACGGTCGCCGAAACCGTCGCCGCGCCGATCGAGCAGGAGATCAACGGCGTCGACAACATGCTCTACCAGTCGTCGCAGTCGACCGGCGACGGCAAGGTGACGATCACCGTCACCTTCAAGATCGGCACCGACCTCGATGCCGCACAGGTGCTCGTCCAGAACCGAGTCGCGGTCGCGGTGCCGCGCCTGCCCGAGGACGTCCAGCGCCTAGGCGTGGTGACGCGCAAGACGTCACCCGACTTCCTGATGGTCGTGAACCTCGTTTCGCCCGACAACTCGCTCGATCGCGGCTACATCTCCAACTATGCGCTGACCCAGGTCCGCGATCGCCTCAGCCGGATCGACGGCGTCGGCGACGTGCAGCTGTTCGGCGCGCGCGATTATTCGATGCGCGTCTGGATCGACCCCGGCCGTGCCGCCGCGCTGGACCTCACCGCGGGCGAGATCGTCGCAGCGCTGCGCGCACAGAACGTCCAGGTCGCCGCCGGCACGCTCGGCCAGCCGCCGTACGACAAGGGCAACAGCGCGTTTCAGCTCAACGTCGAGACGCAAGGGCGCCTGACCGATCCCAAGCAGTTCGCGGACGTCGTCATCCGCACCGATGCGCAGGGCCGCCAGGTCCGCGTCTCGGACGTCGCCCGCGTCGAGCTTGGTGCGCAGGATTACGGCGCCAACACCTATCTCAGCGGCAAGCCCACCGTCATCGCCGCGGTCTTCCAGCGTCCCGGCTCGAACGCGCTCGGCGCGGCGCAGGCCGTCACCGCCGAGATGGAGAGCATGTCGAAGCGCTTTCCCAAGGGCCTGGAATACAAGGTCATCTACAACCCGACCGAGTTCATCGCGCAGTCGATCGACGCGGTGAAGCACACGTTGTTCGAGGCGATGATCCTCGTCATTCTGGTTATCCTCGTCTTCCTGCAGAAATGGCGCGCGGCGATCATCCCGATCGTGGCGATCCCGGTCTCGCTGATCGGCACCTTCGCGGTGCTCGCCGCATTCGGCTACAGCCTCAACAACCTCTCGCTGTTCGGCCTCGTCCTCGCGATCGGGATCGTCGTCGACGACGCGATCGTCGTGGTCGAGAATGTCGAGCGCAACCTCGAACACGGGCTTTCGCCGCTGGAGGCCGCGCGCACGTCAATGGACGAGGTGTCGGGTGCGCTCGTCGCGATCGTGCTCGTGCTGTGCGCAGTGTTCATCCCGACGGTGTTCCTCACCGGACTCTCGGGCGCATTCTACCGGCAGTTCGCGGTCACGATCTCGACCGCGACGATCATCTCGCTGCTCATCTCGCTGACGCTGTCGCCAGCGCTCGCCGCGATGTTGCTCAAGCCCACCGCCCCTGCGGGCTCGGGCAACCGCGTGACGCGCACGCTGCGCCGCGCCGGCGATGCGTTCAACCGCGGGTTCGAGCGGATGAGCGAAAGCTATGGCCGCCTCACCGCACGCCTCGTCGCCGCGCCGAAGCGGATGATGATCGCCTATGCCGCGCTGATCGCGGTCACGGTCGGCGTGTTCATGGTCACCCCGTCGGGCTTCGTACCCGCGCAGGACCAGGGCTATTTCCTGACCGTCATCCAGCTGCCGCCCGGCTCGTCGGTGGAGCGTACCGACGCGGTGATGCAGAAGGTCGCCAAACGCATCCTGCCGCTCGCCGGCGTCAAGGGCGCGGTCATGCTCGCGGGCTTTGACGGCCCGTCGCAGACTCTCGCCCCCAACTCGGCTGCCGCCTATATCCCGCTCAAGAGCTTTGCCGAGCGCAAGAAACTCGGCGTCACGCTCGCCAGCATCATGGCCGAATCGCAGAAGGCGACCGGCGACATCACCGAAGCGCGGCTGTTGATCGTCCCGCCGCCCTTGATCCAGGGCATCGGCTCGGCCGGCGGCTATCGCCTGATGGTGCAGGACCAGGGCGGCCACGGCTATGGCGACCTCGGCAAGACGAGTTACGACCTGATCGGCAAGGCGAACCAGACCAAGGGCCTGGCGCAGGTCTACACCTTCTTCGACACCGCCACCCCGCGCATCTTCGCCGATGTCGACCGCGCCAAGGCCAACCTCCTCGGCGTCCCCCCGGAGCGCGTGTTCGAGGCGTTGCAGGTCTATCTCGGCTCGGCGTTCGTCAACGACTTCAACCTGCTCGGCCGCACCTTCCGCGTCACGGCGCAGGCCGACGCACCGTTCCGCAACACCACCGCGGACATCGCCAACCTCAAGACGCGCTCCAATTCGGGCCAGATGGTCCCGGTCGGCTCGGTCTCGACGTTCCGCGACAAGACCGGCCCGTACCGCGTCGTCCGCTACAACCTCTTCCCCGCGGTCGAGGTCGATGGCGACACCGCCAAGGGCTATTCCTCGGGCCAGTCGCTGGTGGCGATGGAGAAGCTTGCCGATGCGTCGCTGCCCGCGGGCTATGCGCATGAATGGACCGGCATCGCCTACCAGCAAAAGGCGGCCGGCAGTACCGCCGCCTTGGTCTTCGGGATGGCCGTGCTGTTCGTCTTCCTCGTGCTCGCCGCACAATATGAGAGCCTGACGCTGCCGCTTGCGATCATCCTGATCGTGCCGATGTGCCTGCTCGCGGCGATGACCGGGGTGAATTTGCGGGGGATGGACAACAACGTCCTCACGCAGATCGGGCTGGTCGTGCTCATCGCCTTGGCCGCGAAGAACGCGATCCTCGTGGTCGAGTTCGCCAAGCAGGCCGAGGAGCAGGACGGGCTGTCGCCGGTCGAGGCGGCGGTACGCGCGGCGAAGGACCGGTTGCGGCCGATCCTGATGACGAGCTTCGCGTTCATCCTCGGCGCGGTGCCGCTGGTGATCGCCGACGGGGCCGGCGCCGAACTGCGCCAGGCGCTCGGCACCGCGGTGTTCTTCGGGATGATCGGCGTGACCGGGTTCGGGCTGCTCTTCACGCCAACTTTCTATGTCGTCGCACGGGCGCTGGCGATGCGGTTCGAACGCCGTCGCGCTGCCCCCGCCGCGACCCTTCAGCCAGCCGAATAGGACCAGCCTCATGAAGTCCCTGCTTCTCGCGAGCCTCTCGGCGCTGACGCTCGCCGCGTGCGCCGCCGGCCCCGACTATGTCGCGCCGATCACCCCACCCAAGGCCGCCGCATCGTTCGTCACCGCGAACGCCGCTACGATCACGACCGCGCCCGATAACGACTGGTGGCGGATGTACCGCGACCCGGCCCTCGACGGCCTCGTCGCCGACGCGCTCGCGGCGAATACCGACCTGCGCGTTGCGGTAGCGCGGCTCGACAGCGCCCGCGCCTCGCTGCGCGGCGCCAAGACCGACCGCGAGCCGCAGGTGAACGCCAGCGGAAGCGGCAATTACTCCCGCACCTCGCAGCTTCAGAACCTGCCCGGCTTCGACCGCGAGCGCGCCACCTACGATGTCGGGCTCGACGTCAGCTACGAGGTCGATCTGGCCGGCCGCGTCCGCCGCAACGTCGAGGCCGCGCGCGGCGACGTCGGCGCGGCGCAGGCCGATGCCGATGCGGTGCGGGTCTCGATCGTCGCCGCCACCACGCGCGCCTATGTAGACGCCGCCTCGTCCGCCGAACGCCTCGCGGTCGCCCGGCGGATCGTCGACCTGCTCGAGAAATCGAACACGCTGACGGGCAAGCGGGTCGACGCGGGTCGCGCCGCGCGTCTCGATCAGGTCCGGATCGCTGCCCTGCGCGACCAGCGCGCCGCGAACATCCCGCAGATCGAAGCCGAACGTCAGGCGGCGCTCTTCCGCCTCGCCACGCTCACGGGTCGCACGCCGCAGGACCTGCCCGCCAGCGCCGGCGCGCGCACGACCACGCCGCGTCTCGACCGGCCGATCCCGATCGGCGACGGCGCGATGTTGCTCGCGCGCCGCCCCGACGTGCACGCCGCCGAACGCCGCCTCGCCGCCGCCACCGCGCGGATCGGGGTGCAGACGTCGCAGCTCTATCCGCAGATTGCGCTCGGCGGGTCGATCGGCTCGACCGCGCTCAGCGTCGGCGACGTCTTCACCGGCGGGCCGGTCCGCTGGCTGCTGGGCCCGCTGCTCAACTGGACGGTCAACCAGTCGGCGGCGCGCGCGCGCATCGCCGGCGCCGAGGCCGATACGCGCGGCGCGCTCGCCAGCTTCGACGGCAGCGTGCTGACCGCGCTCGAGGAAACCGAGACCGCGCTGTCCAACTATGCGCGCGAACTCGATCGCCGCACGCAACTGCAATCCGCGCACGACAACGCCGCCACCGCCGCGCGCATCACCCGTGCGCGCCAGCGGGAAGGCCAGATCGACTTTCTCGACGTCCTCGATGCCGAGCGGACGCTGGCGGATACCGATACCGAGCTCGCCGCGGCCGACGCCCGCATCGCGGGGGCGCAGGTCGACCTGTTCCGTGCGCTCGGCGGGGGGTGGCAGGCGCCGCACCGCCCCGCGGGCTGACACCGGCGCGGCATCGTCGCGTGTCACTGATCCGTCGCCGGCACGTCATCAAACTGTACCGGCGGGCGCATACCGCCTGGGCCGATGGGGACGTCCGAGCTCAGCATGGCCGATACGGGGGCGGGTCGCCTCTGGGCGGGCTGGTCACGTCTACGCGCGCAGGTCGAGCGGTTGACGCGGCGGGCGGATGGCGAGGATCTGCTCCACGACGCCTATGTCAGCCTGGCGACCCTGCCCGCGGCGCCGCGCAACGACGAGGCGTTCCTCGTCCATGCGGCGGTCAATCGCGGCCGCGATGCATTCCGGCGCGAGGCGGTTCGCGGCGCGAGCGAAGACGCGGGAGCGATCGAATGGCTGCGCGACTGTTCGCCGATCCAGGACGAAGTGCTGATCGCGAGGGCGCGGCTTGACCGGGTGCGCGAGGGCCTCGATCATCTCAGCCCGCGGACTCGCGAGATCTTCCTGATGCAGCGGCTCGACGGGTATAAATATCGCGAGATTGCTGCGCGTCTGGGAATAAGCCAGAGTGCGGTCGAAAAGCACATGGCCAAGGCGATGACCTTCCTGGTCGATTGGACGGAGGATTGGTGAGCACGCAATGCATGGCCGCAAATCCCTAGACCGGATGTTTTCGGACAAGGCGGCGCCCGAACGCACCGCGGCGGAATGGATCGCGCGGCTCAACGCGGACGACGTCAGCGCGCAGGACGCGATCGTCTTCCGGCAGTGGCTGACCGCGAACCCCGAGCAGGCCGAACGGTTCGAGCGCGCGACCGACCTTTGGGACATGGTGCCTGGAACCGCACCGTCGCGCGCGCCGGTGGTGACGCGCCGCCGCGCGCTGGGCGGGGTCGCGGCACTCGCGGTCACGGCCGTCGCGGGGACAGGTGTGTTCCAGGCAGCCTATGCCGCGACGCCGTATCGGACGGGGATCGGCGAGCAGCGACGGATCGTGCTGCCCGACGGCTCGGCCCTGCTGCTCGACGCGGTCACCCGGCTTCATGTGGTCGCGACCGAGCGGCGGCGGCGGCTCTGGCTGACGCAAGGTCGCATCGACCTAACGGTGGCGCCATCCGCGACCCCGTTCACGATCACCGCGGCCGACCGGGCGATGACCGCCGGCGCGGGCCGCTTCGACCTGCGATGCGACGCGCGCGACGGGGCGGCCTTTACCGCGATCGAAGGGCGGGCGACGATCGCCGCGACGACGTCGACTGGCGCTGCGCACCTCCTGACCAACGGGTCGCGGCTGCGGAACGATGTGATCGATCGTCCCGACCTTGCGGCGACACGGGCCTGGACCAGCGGTCGTGCCGCGTTCCACGACGATACGCTCGCGACGGTTGCCGAGGAGGCGAACCGGTACAGCACGACGCGGCTGGTGATCGCCGACCCGGCGGTCGCTGGGCTGCAGGTCAGCGGCATGTACCGGATGGGCGACAATGTCGCGCTGGGGCGTGCGCTCGCGACGCTGCTCGGTTTGCGGTTGCGAACGATGGACAGTGCCGTCCTGCTCGGCGGATAAAAATTCGCGTCAGCGGGGTGGGGTAGATCGCGGCTCGCCCGTCGAGGAGGTGCGGCAGTATCGCCGCCTTCCTTGGGGGGATGAACACCGTGACGACCAATCGCCGGCGCCTGCGCCGTTCGTTCGTGATGGGCGCAGCCTGCGCCGCGCTGTCGACCGCCTTTGCACCCGCCGCGGCGATCGCGCAGGCCAAAATGGTACGCGTGCATCTGGGTGCCCAGTCGCTCGGCCGATCGCTCGAAGCGCTCGCCCGCCAGAGCGGCATCGACATCCTGTTCACGCCCGCTGCGGTTGCCGGTCGGACCGCACCCGCGATCGACGGCACGATGGCACCGCACGCCGCGGTCGAGCGGCTGATCGCCGGCACCGGGCTGATGGTCCACCAGCAGCCCAATGGCGCGCTGATCGTTGCCGCGACGGTCGAGACCGCAGCGCCGCAGACCGCCGCGACCGCGCCGTCCGACGAGACCCGCGAGATCGTCGTGACGGGCTATGCGAGCAGTTTGACCGGTGCGCTGGCGCAGAAGCGCAAGGCGACCAACGTCATCGACGTCGTCAAGGCCGAGGATATCGGCAAGTTTCCCGCGCAGAACATCGCCGAAGCGCTCCAGCGCGTGCCCGGCGTCTCGATCGTCCGCGATCGCGGCGAGGGCGTGTTCGTCCGCATCCGCGGGCTCGGCGCCAATTTCCAGGTGGTGACGCTCAACGATCGCTCGGTCGCGGTGAACGAGAATGTTCGCGACAGCGGCCAGAGCGGGCGCCAGTTCCGGTTCGACACGCTCCCCTCCGAACTCATGTCCGCGGTCGAGGTGATCAAGAGCCCGCGCGCGAGCCTCGACGAAGGCGGCATCGGCGGCACGATCAACCTGCGCACCTTCCGCCCGCTCGACCTGAAGAAGCCGGTGCTGTCGCTATCCGCCACGGCCAGTTCGCCGCGCCTCGCCGACGCGGTCGATCCGCGACTGTCGGGCATGGCGAGCTGGGCGAGCCCGGACGGTAAGTTCGGCGCGCTGATCGCGGGCGTCTATGACGAGCGCACCACGCGGCAGGACCGGATCACCGGCGTCGGCTGGGCGGACGGCAAGATCGACACCGACGGCAACGGCTCGCTCGACAGCGCCACGATCCTGATCCCGACCGCGATCCGCCCGACGCTGGAGCGCGAGAACCGCGACCGGATCGGCATCAACGGCGCGGTGCAGTGGAAGCCCGACGACCGGTTCGAGCTGAACGTCGACGGCCTCTGGAGCCGGCTGAACGTCGCCTATGACGAGCTGACCTATTCGGCGGCGGATGGCGCCAACCTGCCGCGCGGGATCGTGCCCGGCAGCGCGGTAATCGAGAACGGCGTGCTGACCGGTGCGACGACGACCGCCTCGACCACGCAGATCGGTCGCGAGACGTCGGTGCTCCAGTACAAGAATTGGCTGGTCGGCACCAACGCGCGCTGGCAGGCGGGCGGCTGGACGATTGCCGCGGACGGCAGCATTGGCCAGGCCTATTCGAACACGCCCGAGCCGATCTACCGCACGCGCCTGCTCGGCACGGTCGGCGCGACGACGTTCGATTTCGGCAAGGCGGGCGATCGGCTGCCCAACGTGACGCTGTTAAACGCCGACCTGTCGAACCCGGCGCTGCTGCCCGGACGGCGGATCGAATACCGCGTCAACGATTCGAAGGACCGCGAACGCGCCGCAAAGCTCGACGTGACGCGCGACCTGACCGGCGTGGTCAGCGCACTGCGCGCGGGGGTGAAATATCAGAAAAGAACGCGCGCCTATGATCGCCGCGACATCAATTTCACCAGCGGCATCGCCGGCAAATATTTCGACGCGAGCTATTTCGTCCCGTTCCCGGTCGATGATTTCCTGAAGGGCGCGAACGGCACCCTGCCGACCAGCTGGGCAATGCCCGATCCGGCCAAGTTCCTCGCCGCCGCCACCGGCAAGGAGGCGCTGCTCGCCGCACCGCTTGCGCGCGGCGATCTGCGAAACAGCTATGCGATCGGCGAGGAGATCGTCGCGGGCTATGGCATGGCCGACTTCGCCTTCCCCATAGCCGGCATCGCAGTGCGCGGCGATATCGGCGTGCGCTATGCCCGGACGCGCCAGACCTCGTCGGGCTATGCCGATGACGGCAAGGTCGCGCTGCCCGTCAGCTACGACAAGACCTATGACAACATCCTCCCCTCGCTCAATCTGGTCGCGGAGGTCTCGCCCGATCTGCAGATGCGCTTTGCTGCGTCGAAGGTTATCACCCGGCCGTCGCTCGCCGATCTGGCGCCGCGGCTGACGATCAACTCGAGCCCGACCGTCCTCACCGCGGTCGGCGGGAATCCCGAACTGAAACCGTTCGAGGCATGGCAATATGACGGCACGGTCGAATGGTATTTCGCGCCGGGCAGCGCGCTGGTCGGCGGCGTGTTCTACAAGGACATCACGACCTTCGTCTTCCAGCAGACGCGCGACTTCGTCCTCGACGGCCAGACCTATCGCCTGACCGCGCCCAAGAACGGCGGCGACGCCTATGTCGCCGGCGTCGAGATCGCGTATCAGCAGCTGTTCAAGATGCTGCCAGCGCCGTTCGACGGGCTTGGCGCGCAGGCCAACTATACGCACACCAAGACCGGCGGCACCTATGCGCTGGCGACCGGCGGCATTTTCCGCGATGCGCTGGTCGACGTCGCCAAAGACAGCTTCAACCTGACCGCGTTCTACGAAAAGGAGCGCGTCGGTGCGCGGGTGAGCTACAGTTGGCGCGGCAGCGTGCTGCGCGACGTCGGCGGCGCGGGGCTCGCCGCCAACAACGACAGCGCGTTCGGCAGCCTCGATTTCGATATGTCGTACAAGGTGACGCCGAACGTGACCTTCGTCGTGCAGGGGATCAACATGGCCGGCGGCGTCCAGTGGCAATATGTCCGCGACAATCAGTTTGCGGGCTATACCGATTACGGGCGGACGTTCATGGCCGGCGTCAGGGCGAAGTTCTGATGCGGATCGCTTCGCTCGCGGCCGGCGTTGCGCTGGTCGCCTCGTCCCTCGCGCCGGCTCAAACGCCGCCGACGCGAGAGGACAAACTCGAACGCGTCGTCATCGTCATGCGCCACGGCGTCCGCAGCGCGATGTCGAGCCCGGAGGAGCTCGGGCGCTACAGCCGCCGCGCCTGGCCGCGCTTCGCGGTGCCGGCGGGGCATCTGACCGCCAACGGTGCCACCCTCGTGACGATGCTCGGCGGCTGGTACGCGGCGCACTACCGGCAGCTGGGCCTCCTCGGCGCGAGCGACTGCGCGGTCTATTACTGGGCGAACCACACGCAGCGCACCGAGGCGACCGCAACCGCACTCGCCGCCGGCCTGACACCGGGGTGCGCTGCGCCGATCCACCAGTCGGCGGCGGCCCCCGATCCGCTGTTCGAGGCGCCGCAGACCCCGCTCGCGCCGCTCGACACCCCGCGGATGCTCGCGGCAATCTCCGCACGCGTCGACGGCGATCTAGCGGCGTGGGACGCGCGTCAGACCCCCGGCCGCGATCGGTTCGAGGCGCTGATGCTGCAATGCCGCCGTATCCCGTGCTCGACGACCGAGCGCACCCGGGTCCAGCGCCGGCTGGGCGATACCCCGATCGCGATGCGGATCGACGTGACGGGCAAGCCTGACCTCACCTCGCCGAGCCTGCAGGTTGCCGGGATCGCCGAGAGCCTCGTCATGGCCTATGCGGACGGGCTCGCCTTCCCCGGTTGGAGCGGGATCGACGCGGCGACGATCGGCAAGGCGCTCGCCGTCCACGGCGCCGGCATCGACCTGCGCACGCGCACCCCGGAAGTCGGCCGCCAGACCAGCAGCTATCTGGCGATGCGGCTGCTCGCGACGCTCCAGCGCGGCGCTGGCGCGACCGCGCTGGCCGACCCGATCGGCGACGCGGAGAAGATCGTCGTCGTCAGCGGCCATGACGGCACGGTGACGATGCTCGCCGGGCTGCTCGGTCTCGACTGGAAACTTCGCGATTATGCTGCAGGCGAAGCGGCCCCCGGTGGCGGGCTCGTGTTCGAACTGTGGCGTCGTGCCGCGACCGGAGAGCGCGTCGTGCGGGTCCGCTATATCGCGCAGGGGCTAGACCAGATGCGCTACCGCATCCCGCTGTCGGCGCTGAATCCGCCAGAGACGGTCGCGATCCCGGTCCCCGGCTGCGGCGACCCCTGCCCGCTCCCCCGCTTCACGCGCTACGTCCTCGATCAGGTGTCGCCCCCACCGAAGGAGTAGCGCGGGGGCGCGCTTAATTGCCCTCGGCGTCGACGACGAACACCACGGGCTTGCCGCGCGACATCGGCTCCCAGCCTGCGCCCAACGCCGCCCGGATACCGCGCGAAATGGTCGGATCGTCGATCTGGAGCCGCCCGCGCGGCAACCCCTTCAGCAGGCGCTTGGGGGCGGGAAATTCGAGCATCGCCTCACGCTGGCAGTCCTTTTCGAGCAGCGAAAGGACCATCCCCTTCCACCCATCGTCGTCCGACCATTGCGGCTCGCTCTCGAGGCGCCAGTCATAGGTGGTGCCATCGACATCGATGGTACCGGAAGTGCTGAGATTTTTCGACATGCCGCCGCCTTAGCAGGTCTGTCACGGCATGCCATGCGTCCGATCGCACGCCATGGCCGGTCCTGAATTACCAGCCTGCGACGGAGCCGCTATGTTCTTGGCTTGGGTGATCGTAGAAGCCGCAAAAAGCGCACCGGGGGAGCCATGACGACGAAATCGCGCTATCAGGCGCCCGCGCTCAAAAAGGGGCTTGAGATCCTCGAGCTGCTGGCCGCCGCCACCGCGCCGCTCAACATGTCGGATATCTCGACCGCGCTCGGCCGGTCGGTCAGCGAGATCTTCCGCATGCTGCAGGTGCTCGAGGAACACCGCTATATCGCGCGGGGCGATGACGGCTATCGGCTGACCAACCGGCTGTTCGCGCTCGGCATGAGCCAGCCGCCGGTCCGCAACCTTGTCGGCATCGCGCTCCCGGTGATGAGCGAGGTCGCGCGGCGGACCGGGCAGAGCTGTCACATGGCGGTGGCGTCGGGTGCCGAGATGGTCGTGATCGTCGGCGTCGAGGCCCCCAGCCTGTCGGGCTTTGCCATCCGGGTTGGCTATCGCCGGCCGCTGCATCGCTCGGCGTCGGGACGCGTCCTGCTGGCGTTCCAGTCAGCGGATGTGCGCCAGGCCATGCTCGACGACGTGCGTCTGGCCGGTGCGGATTTCGACAGGGCCGCGCTGGCGGCGGAGCTGGACGCGATCGCGGCGAAGGGTCTGCACACCACCCCAAGTCCGGTCCTGAATGCGATCACCGACATGTCGGTGCCGATTCTGGTGATGGGGTCCGCGCGGGCGGCGTTGACCGTGCCGTTCGTCGATGGCCCGGGCGCGCGCGTGACGCTGGACGCATCGCAGGCGGTGCTGCGCCACGCCGCCGCGACGATCGCCGAGCAGCTGTCCCCCGAAGTGCGTGACGGGCTGTATCAGCGGGTCGTCGACCATGGCGCGCCGGACGCGGAATCCGACGGCTGATCGCTGCAAGCGCGCCGCCTACCCCTTTCGAACTGGAACACGATATCATGTGGCATTGCCTTCTGCTCGACCTTCACGACGATGCCGCGCTGATCGCGGCGTATCGCGATCGCCATCGTGCGGTACCGCCGGCCGTGCTCGCCTCGATCCGGGCGGCGGGGATCGAGGCGATGGACATCTATCAGCGCGATGACCGGCTGGTGATGATGATGCGGACCGGTCCCGACTTCGACCCCGAGGCAAAGGCCGCGGCCGACGCGTCCGATCCCGCCGTGGTCGCGTGGGAAGCCGCGATGTCGCGCCTCCAGCGTCCGTTGCCGAGCGCGCAGCCGGGCGAGAAATGGCTGCCCGCCGAACGCATCTTCGCGCTCGACGAGCAGGGCTGACCGGTCAGGTCAGCGTACGGTCGAGATGCGTGTAGCCGCCATCGGGGATGATCCACTGCCCGGTCGTGTGCGACGACCGCGCCGACAGCAGGAACACCACGGTATCGGCAATCTCGCGATCGGTCGTCAGCCGCCGGCCAAGCGGGATGTTGCCCGCGATCTCGTCGAGCTTGGCCTGCGGATCGTCGAACGTGTCGATCCACGCGCGATAGAGCGGCGTCATCACCTCGGCGGGAAGCACCGCGTTGACGCGGACGCCGTCGCCGACCAGCGCCGCCGCCCATTCGCGCGTCAGGCCGAGCTGGGCGGCCTTGGCGGCGACATAGCCGCTGGTCTGGCCCTGCCCGGTCAGCGCGGTCTTCGACGAGATGTTGACGATCGCGCCGCGGCTGGCCTTTAGGTGCGGCAGGCAATGATGCGCCATGCCGTAATAATGGCCGACATTGGCGACCAGCGAGGCGAGGAAGGCCGCTGTTCCCGCCTCAAGCCCGATCCCGTCATTGGCGCCCGCATTGTTGACCAGGCCGTGGATGCCGTGCCCCGCCGCGACGATCTGCGCGACTGCCGAGGCGCAGGCGGCGTCGTCGGTCATCTCGGTACGCATGAATATCGTTGCGGGCTGAAGCGCACGGATATTCGCCTCGAACGCAGGGTCGAGCGCGCTACGCCCGAGGATCGCGGGGATCGCGCCCTCCTCCGCGAGCAGCGTCGAGATCGCGCCGCCGATCCCGGCGCCACCGCCGGTGACGATCACCAGTTTACCGTCGAGCCCGAGCTTCATGATAGTCCATCCTCGATAGGTGATAAGCGGTAGACGCGCGTCGCCGTGCCGCCAAAGATCGCATCGCGATACCCAGGGCAGGCGCGCGCGACGAAGGTTTCAATCAGGTCGACCACAGCCGCATGCTCAGCGGCAAGCAGGCACACCGGCCAGTCGGATCCGAAGATCAGCCGGTCCGGTCCGAAGCAGGCGAGCAGATGGTCGAGATACCGCGCGATGTCGGTCTGCGACCAGGCGGCGTGATCGGCCTCGGTCACCAGCCCCGACAGCTTGCAGGTGACGCCTGGAAAGGCGGCGATGGCTGCGATCGTCCGGGCCCATGCGCCCCATTCGCCACCCGCGATGTCTGGCTTGCCGCCATGATCGAGCACCAGCGCCCCCGCCCCGGTCGCTGCGAGCAGGTCGGGAACGCAGGCGAGCTGTGCCGGCCCGCGAACGAGTATGTCATAGGCGAGATCGCGCGCCAGGATCGTCCGCACACCATGCAGGACATCCTCGCGCAGCAGATAGCGCGGATCGAGTTCGTCCTGCGCGATATGCCGTATACCCACAAGCGACCGCGATGCGTGACGGTCGAGCTGGGCCGCGACGTCGGGCGCGGTCAGGTCGACCCATCCGACGACACCCATGATCCACGAGTTTGCCTCGGCAAGCGCGAGCAGCCAGTCGGTCTCCGCCGCGCTGTGGCAGGCCTGCACCGCGATGCAGCCGTCGAACGCGGCGGCCTCCAGCGCGGGCCGGACGTCGACCGGGAGCCGGTCACGCGCGAGCGGACTGCCGGGCTGGATCCAGTCATACTCTGCCGCGCGATAACGCCAGAAATGCTGGTGCGCATCGATCCTCTTCACCATCGGGCTTTTGCATCCCTTCGCTTGTTGCTCACCTGTGACATGATTTTTTATATATGCAAACCTCTCTTAAGGCCTATCATGGCGGCAATCGCACCAGAGGCGACGAAGAGAGGATGTCATGGCACACGCTGCGAAGGGCTCGAGCCAGATGGCCGACATAGCTGACACCGCGACGAGCACCGGGCGTTTCATCCGGCCGGGATTTCGGACGGGCTTCATCCTCGTCACCAGCCTGTTCTTCCTTTGGGCGCTTGCCAACAACTTCAACGACATCCTGATTCGCCAGTTCCAGAAGGCGCTCGACCTCAATCGCGCGCAGGCCGGCCTGATCCAGTTCGTCTTCTATGTCGGCTATTTCGTGATGGCGCTGCCTGCAGGTCTGGTCATGCGCCGCTTCGGGTATCGCGCAGGCATATTGACCGGGCTGGCGCTCTACGCGATCGGCGCGCTGCTGTTCTGGCCCGCTGCCGAAGTCCGCGAATATGCGGCCTTTCTCGGCGCGCTGTTCGTGCTGGCTTCGGGTGCTGCCTTCCTGGAAACTGCCGCCAACCCCTATATCGTCGCGTTCGGCGACCCGGCGCGCGCCTCGCAGCGTCTGAACCTCGCCCAGGCGTTCAACGGCTTCGGCGCAGTGCTCGCCCCGACGATCGGCGGTCTGTTCATCTTCTCAGGCGTCGAGCATGACGCGGCGACGCTGACGACGATGCCGCAGGCACAGCTGGTCGCGTATCGCGTTGCCGAGGCGCGCATGGTGCAGGTGCCCTATCTGCTGCTGGCGATCATCGTCGTGCTGGTCGGCGTCGCCATCGCGCTGGTCCGCCTTCCCGCCCTCGACACGAAGACCGACGACACCGCGCATGACGGGCTGTTCACGGTCCTGCGCGCGCCGGGGCTGTGGCGCGCGGTGGTCGCACAGTTCTTCTATGTCGGCGCACAGGTTGGCATCTGGAGCTTCTTCGTCGATTTCGTGAAGGACAGTCTGCCCGCCACGCCCGAGCGGTCGGCCGCCTATCTCCTGTCGCTCAGCCTCGTGCTGTTCATGGCGGGGCGGTTCATCGGCGCCGCGCTGATGCACAGGCTGCCGGCGACCCGGTTGCTGTTCGCGTGCGCGGTCGCCAACATCGCGCTCTGCGCGGTCGCGATGCTGTCGGGCGGCTGGATCGCGGTCGGTGCGCTCGGGCTGACCAGCTTCTTCATGTCGATCATGTTCCCGACGATCTTCGCGCTCGGCGTCCGCGATCTCGGACCGCGCGCGACGATCGGCTCCTCGCTGATCATCATGGCGATCATCGGTGGCGCGCTGGTGCCGCCGGTGATGGGCCTGATCGCGGGCGCAGCGGGTGGCCTGCACGTCGCGATGGCGTTGCCGCTGGTCTGTTTCGCGGTCGTCGCACTGTTCGCGCGCGGCGCAACCGACGCCCCCCTTTCCCCTACCATGAGGACGATCCATTGAGACTGAACGGTAAACGCGCGCTGGTGACCGCTGCGGCGCAGGGCATCGGCCGATCGATCGCGGAGGCGTTCGTCGCACAGGGTGCGACGGTCTACGCCGCCGACGTGAACGGCGAGCTGCTCGCGACCGTCCCGGGCGTCACGCCCATCATGCTCGACGTCACCGATGCAGCGGCGGTCGCGGCGCTGCCGGCGCAGATCGGCGACATCGACATCCTCGTCAACGGCGCAGGCTATGTCCATGCGGGCGATATCCTGGCCTGCGACGAGGACGCCTTCGCCTTTTCGATGACCTTGAACGTCACGTCGATGTACCGGCTGTGCCGCACCTTCCTGCCGGGCATGCTCGCACAGGGCAGCGGATCGATCGTCAATCTCGCCTCGATCGCATCGAGCGTGAAGGGCATTCCCAATCGCTTCGCCTATGGCACGACCAAGGCCGCGGTGATCGGCCTGACCAAGGCGATCGCGGCGGATTATGTCCTGCGCGGCGTCCGCTGCAACGCGATCTGCCCGGGCACGATCGACTCCCCGTCGCTGCGCCAGCGCGTCGCCGAGCAGGCGACCGCGGCCGGTATTCCGCTCGAAGAGGCGACCGCTGCGTTCGTCGCGCGCCAGCCCGTCGGCCGCCTCGGCCGCCCCGAGGAGATCGCAGCCCTCGCGCTGTACCTTGCGTCCGACGAGAGTGCATTCACCACCGGCACGACCCATGTCATCGACGGCGGCTGGGTCAACTAACCACCCCCTTCCCCACGACCTAGAACCAGAGGACGTTCGCTCCATGAAACTGTTACGCTACGGCCCGATCGGCCATGAAAAGCCCGGCATGCTCGATGCCGATGGTGCGATCCGCGATCTGTCGGGGGTCGTGAGCGACATTGCCGGCGATGCGCTGACGCCCGAGGGGATCGCGACGCTGGCCGCGATCGACCCGGCGACGCTGCCGCTGGTCGACGGCACGCCGCGCTACGGCGCCTGCGTCGGCGCGGTCGGCAAGTTCATCTGCATCGGCCTCAATTACAGCGATCACGCCGCCGAAAGCGGGATGGACGTGCCCAAGGAGCCGGTCATCTTCAACAAATGGACGAGCGCGATCTGCGGCCCCGACGATGCGGTCGAAATGCCCCGCGGCTCGACCAAGCTCGACTGGGAAGTCGAACTCGGCGTCGTAATCGGCAAGCCCGGGCGCTATATCGACGAAGCCGATGCGATGGCGCATGTCGCCGGCTATTGCGTCATCAACGACGTCAGCGAGCGCGAATACCAGCTCGAGCGCGGCGGCACCTGGGACAAGGGCAAGGGCTGCGACACGTTCGGGCCGATCGGCCCGTGGCTGGTCACGGCCGACGAGGTGCCCGATCCGCAGGCGCTGCGGCTGTGGCTCGAGGTCGATGGTCACAAGTATCAGGACGGCACGACCACGACGATGGTGTTCGGCGTGGCCGAGATCGTGTCCTATCTCAGCCGTTTCATGAGCCTCCAGTCGGGCGACGTGATCTCGACCGGCACGCCCCCCGGCGTCGGCCTCGGCCAGAAGCCGCCCAAATATCTGGCGGTGGGCAATGTCATGCGCCTCGGCATCGAAGGCCTTGGCGAGCAGACCCAGCGCGTCGTGGAATCGCGCGCATGACGACGATCACCGGGCTGCGCATTCGCGACGTCCGCTTCCCGACCAGCCTTTCGCTCGACGGCTCGGACGCGATGAATCCCGACCCCGATTACTCCGCCGCCTATGTCGTGCTGGAAACGGACACGGCCGGGCTCGAAGGGCACGGCCTCACCTTCACGATCGGGCGCGGCAACGAGATCTGCGTCGCCGCGATCGGCGCACTGCGCGAGCGAGTGATCGGGCTCGACCTCGACTGGATCGCGGCGGATGCCGGGCGGTTCTGGCGCCACGTCACCAGCGACAGCCAGCTGCGCTGGATCGGCCCCGACAAGGGCGCGATCCACCTGGCGACCGGTGCCGTCGTCAACGCGGTGTGGGATCTGTGGGCGAAGAGCGTCGGCAAGCCGGTCTGGCAGCTGGTCGCGGACATGACGCCCGAGGAACTCGTCCGCACGATCGACTTCCGCTACATCACCGACTGCATCACGCCCGACGAGGCGCTCGCACTGCTGACCAAGCGCGCCGAGGGCAAGGCGGAGCGCGTCGCGACGCTCAAGGCCGAGGGCTTTCCCTGCTACACGACGTCCGCGGGCTGGCTCGGCTATTCGGACGAGAAGCTCTACCGGCTGGCACGCGAGGCGGTCGATGCCGGGTTCGATCATATCAAGCTGAAGGTCGGGCGCGATCTCGACGACGATATCCGCCGGCTGCGGATCGCGCGCGAGGCGATCGGTCCCGATGCCAAGCTGATGATCGACGCCAACCAGATCTGGGAGGTCGATCAGGCGATCGAATGGGTCAACGCGCTCGCCTTCGCAAATCCGTGGTTCATCGAGGAGCCGACCAGCCCCGACGACGTGCTGGGCCATGCCAAGATCCGCCGCGGGATCGGTTCGGTCAAGGTCGCGACCGGTGAGATGTGCCAGAACCGCGTACTGTTCAAACAGTTCATGGACGCGGGCGCGATCGACGTCGTTCAGATCGACGCA
Source organism: Sphingomonas sp. BK481 (assembly GCF_014194875.1). Classification (NCBI taxonomy): domain Bacteria; kingdom Pseudomonadati; phylum Pseudomonadota; class Alphaproteobacteria; order Sphingomonadales; family Sphingomonadaceae; genus Sphingomonas; species Sphingomonas sp. BK481. The sequence goes on from NZ_JACIAP010000005.1 coordinate 180,253, forward strand.
TGCCGTCTCGGCGGCGTCAACGAGGTGCTCGCGGTCCTGCTGATGGCGGCCAAGCACGATCTGCCGGTCTGTCCGCATGCCGGCGGCGTGGGACTGTGCGAATATGTCCAGCACCTGTCGATGATCGACTATCTTTGCTTTTCGGGGACGCGCGAGGGTCGCGTGATCGAATATGTCGATCATCTCCATGAACATTTCGTCGATCCCTGCGTCATCCGCGATGCCGCCTATATGCCGCCGACGCGGCCGGGCTATTCGATCGAGATGAAGCCCGCATCGCTCGAACGTTATGCTGTGTCGGCGGAAGTGCGATACTGATCGCGTCATGATCATCGCCTCGACGCACGACTTCCGCGAGGCCGCCCGACGGCGGTTGCCGCGCTTCCTGTTCGATTATGCGGACGGCGGTGCCTATGCGGAGCAGACGCTGCGGCGCAATGTCGACGATCTTGCCGACATTGCGCTGCGCCAGCGCGTGCTGCGCGACGTCGCCGACATCGATCTGACCACGTCGCTGTTCGGGCGGACGATGGCGCTTCCGGTCGCGCTGGGACCTGTCGGGATAAGCGGCATGTATCATCGGCGCGGTGAAACTCAGGCTGCGCGCGCGGCGACCACCGCGGGCGTTCCCTTCTGCCTGTCGACGGTTTCGATCTGTCCCTTGTCGGAGGTAAAGCAGGCGAGCGGCACGGGTGCGTTGTGGTTCCAGCTCTACGTGATCCGTGACCGGGTGTTCATGCGCGACCTGATCGCCACGGCGAAACAGATCGGCGCGGAAGCGCTCGTCTTCACCGTCGACATGCCGGTCCCCGGCGCACGGTACCGCGACGCGCATTCCGGCATGTCGGGCGCGGGTGCACCCCTGAAGCGCGTCCTGCAAGCGATGGGCCGGCCCGGCTGGGCTTGGGACGTCGGGCTGCGCGGGCGGCCGCACAAGCTCGGCAATCTCGAACCCGTGCTCGGCAGCAACAGCGGGCTCAACGACTATATGGGCTGGCTCGGCGCGAACTTCGATCCGTCGATCGGCTGGGCCGATCTCGAATGGATCCGCTCGGCCTGGGATGGGCCGCTGATCATCAAGGGGATCCTCGACGTCGAGGATGCGCGCGAGGCGGTGAAGATCGGCGCGGACGGCATCATCGTCTCCAACCATGGCGGCCGGCAGCTCGACGGCGTGCTGTCGACCGCACGCGCACTGCCGGCAATCGCGGACGCGGTCCGCGGCCAGGTCACGGTGCTGGCAGACTCCGGCGTACGGTCGGGGCTAGACGTCGTGCGGATGCTGGCACTGGGTGCGGAGGGCGTTCTGCTCGGCCGCGCCTGGGTTTATGCACTGGCCGCTCGGGGCGAGGCCGGGGTCGACCTGCTCTTGACGCTGATCGAACGCGAGATGCGCGTCGCAATGGCACTGACCGGCGTCCGCCGGATCGCCGATATCGATCGGACCATCCTGGCCTAAGACAGCGAACGACCGCGCCTGCCAGCCCCGCGTTACACGGACTGCGCCGCCTGCCACGCTGCGACGAGCGCGCGGGCGCGCGTGCCGACGGTGGCGGCGCTGTCGCCGGGCTTGTAGAGCGCGCCACCGACGCCGATCCCCTCGGCACCCGCCGCCAGCCAATCGGCGAGATTGTCCGCGCCCGTGCCGCCGACTGCCCAGACGCGGACGGTCTTCGGCAGGATCTCGCGCACTGACTTGAGATAAGCGGGTCCGAACGCGACCGCGGGAAACAGCTTCAGGCGTCGTGCACCCGCGGCGATCGCCTGGAACGCCTCGCTCGGCGTGACGAACCCGGGCATGGGCTCGAGCCCGAGTTCGACGCCGCGGGCGATGACGGCGGGGTTTGTGTTGGGCGTCACCATGATCGTGCCGCCGGTCGCAGCCAGCGCCTCGACCGAAGCGATGTCGAGCACCGTCCCCCCGCCGATCGCCGCCCGATCGCCGAACGCCTGCTGCAGCATGCGGATGCTCGTCGCCGGGTCTGGCGAGTTGAACGGCACCTCGATCAGGCGGATGCCGGCCTCGACCAGCGCCTCGCCGATCGCCAGCACCTCGTCGGGTGCCACACCGCGCAGGATGGCGACGATGGGCGCGGTACCCGATGCGAGCAGATCATCGACGGTCATGGTGTCTCCAGCAAGGCAAGACCGGCAAGCGCACAGGCTTCGCCGGTATGAACGGTAGCGCCAAGGCCGCGCGCCGCGAGCGCCCGGTTGTAGCGGTCGGCGAGCGCCGGATCACCGATCAGCGTGATGGTGCCGGTGGCCGCGGGCAGGATCTCGGCGATCTCGGCGCCGATGACCAGCCCCGACAGGAACCCCAGCGCCCAGCGGCCGCTGGCCCCTGTGCGCAGTTGCGCTGCCCGCGTCTCGAACAGCGCGCCGAGCAGATGACCGCCCTCCGAGATGCGGTCGAGGCCCGCGTCGAAACCGACGGCGTCATTCTCGGGCGCGCCATCATCCGCCGCCGCACGCGTCAACGTCGAATGCCGCCGCAGCAGCGCGAACAGCTCGCCCGTCACGAAGGTCTGGAACCCGGTCACCCGACCGTCCTCGACGGTCGCCCATTTGCTGTGCGTACCGGGCAGCGCGATCAGATGACGTCCGGATGCAAGACCGGGAACGAGCGCCATCGCACCGAAGATCTGCGTCTCCTCGCCGCGCATCACATCGGGTGCGCCAGAGCCGCGCGTGCAGGCAAGCCCCGCGCCGATCGTGACGGGGATCCGGTCGACCGTCGCACGCGCCGATCCCGCCGCCCAGGTCGCCGGATCGGCAGGACAGTCGACATAGGGAATCTCGATCCAGCCGTTGCGCGACCCCACCATGCCGCAGAGATGGATCGCGCGCGGCTCCGATGTCGCGCGCCAGCGTGCGAGCGCGGCGCGCAGCACCTGCTCGGGTGTCTGGTCGCCAAGGTCCCCGATACCGGGCCCCGTGGCGCGATCGACGACCGCACCGTCCTCGATCCGGTAGAGCCGCAGGTTGCTCGTTCCCCAGTCGCCAGCGACGGTATAGCTCATCGACCGCGACTGACGTGGCTGAGGGCGAATACCGAACCTGCTGCGGTCACCCGATCGAGTGAGATCAAACGCTTTTCCAGAACCGGGCTCCCGTTCGCGGCCGACGCTGACCCGCGCGACGCCTATTACTAATCCTATAATTATGTGCGACGAAGAAGCAATTGCCTCGCCGTTTCCGCGTTGGACCGGCCCGGCCTTCGTTAATTCGGCCAGACGTACCTGATCTGCAACGAGAATGACCGACAGGGGAGGAAGACATGGGCAAGCTATTGCTGGCCGCGCTCGCGGCGACGACTATGCTGAGTGTTGGCACCGCCGATGCCCGCCCGCGCTGGACCGAGGCGCAGGCCAAGGCCTGGTACGCGAGGCAGCCCTGGCTGGTGGGCGCGAACTACACCCCCGCCTCCGCGATCAACCAGCTCGAAATGTGGCAGGCGGCGACCTGGGATCCCAAGCGGATCGATCACGAGCTAGGCCTCGCCCAAGGGATCGGGATGAACACGATGCGCGTGTTCCTTCACGACCAGCTCTGGGTTCAGGATAGCGAAGGCTTCAAGCGCCGTATCGACGCGTTCCTGACGATCGCGCACGCGCACGGCATCCGCCCGCTGTTCGTGCTGTTCGACAGCTGCTGGGATCCCGATCCGAAGCTCGGGCCCCAGCATCCGCCTATTCCCGGCGTCCACAATTCGGGCTGGGTGCAGGGTCCGGGCCTGCCGGGATTGCGCGACCGGAGCCGCTACCCCGCGTACAAGGCCTATGTGCAGGGAATTGTCGGGGCGTTCGCGAAAGACGACCGCATCCTTGGCTGGGACGTCTGGAACGAACCCGACAATGGCGCCGACCAGTATAAGGGCCAGAAGGGCAAGGAACCGCTCGTCCGCGCGCTTCTGGCGCAGGCGTTCGACTGGGCACGTGACACCGACCCGTCACAGCCGCTGACGTCGGGCGTGTGGCAGCATGACGACTGGACCCCGACCGGCGGCAAGCTGTCGCCGATGGAGACGCTCCAGCTCGGCCAGTCCGACGTCATCAGCTTCCATGATTACAGCTGGCCCGAGACGTTCGAGGCGCGCGTGCGCCAGTTGCTGCCGTATGACCGGCCGATCCTGTGCACCGAATATATGGCGCGCGGCAATGGATCGACGTTCGACGGCTCGCTGCCGATCGCCAAGCGCTACAATGTCGCGATGATGAACTGGGGGTTCGTCGATGGAAAGACGCAGACGCGGCTGCCCTGGGACAGCTGGAAGAAGCCCTATGTGATGGAGGAGCCGACGATCTGGTTCCACGAGGTCTTCCGCGCCGACGGCACGCCGTATCGCAAGGCGGAGACCGACCTGATCCGCAGGCTGAGCGCGGCACCAAAGACCGTGGTTCCCGGCGAACCCGGCGCACATTGGCGCTGACGCCGATCGAGTCTCAGGGCAGCGACGACGCCGCGCGACCCCAGTCGTTCGGCGTGCGACCCAGCTCGAGCTCGAGCGTCCCGCCCTGCAGGATCGTGGCCTGCGACACGAACGGCGTGTCGAGCGGTTGCCCGTTAAGCCGCGCCGCGCGGATGTAGCGCGCCCCCGCCCCCTGCCCGCGCGCGACGATCGTGAAGGTCCGCCCGCTCTCGAGCATGATCCGGCTCCGCGGCTGGTGCGGCGCGTGGAGGTAATAGAGGTCGCTGCCGAGTTTCGGGAACAGCCCGAGGCGGTTGAACACGTAATGCGAACTCATCGCGCCGCTGTCTTCGTCGCCGGGATAGGCGTCCGCGGTAAACCGCCGGAAGACGATATCGGCATATTTGCTCGTCAGATCGGGGCGCCCGACCTCGCTGAACAGCCAGGGCGTCGAGAAGGACGGCTCGTTGGTGAAGTCGATCAGCCCCGCGTCGAACGCATGCTGCAACCGCCGCGTGAACGCCGCGCGCCCGCCCATGATCGCGACCATGCCCGGAACGTCGTGGACCGCAGCATAGGAGTAGATCCAGCCCGTCCCCTCGTAGAAGCCGAAATTGTCGTGCGTCTTGCCGTCCCAGCCGCGCTTGGGATCGTTCGGCTGGAAACGTCCGTCGGCGAAGCGTGGCCCCACGAACCCGGTATAGCCGTCGCTCGCCGCGCGCGGATCCCAGACGTTGCGCCAGTTCCGCGCGCGCGTCTCGAGCAGCGCGGCCTCGGCGGGGTGTGCCGTGCCTGCCGCGACCTTCGCCGCGTAATAATCGTTGAGCGCCATGCCCATCGTCGCCGATCCCGAGCGCGACCGCTGCGGCGTCCCCTCGGGGCTGCGATCGTCGACCGCGAAATAGCCGTCGACCAGATAGCGCGGCCGGCGCCGCTCGAACGCGTTGAACAGGACGACGTTCGCCGCCTTCTGCCAGTCGACGCCGGGAACACCGCGCAGGAACCCCTCGCCGATCACATTGTCGACCTCGTCGCCCGCCTGGCCGACATGGAAATTGCGCCCGGCGATAAACGCGGTATCTGCCGCGCCATAGCGTTCCCACGTCCGCACGAACGATCCGATCACGCCCGCATAGACGCTGGGCCGGATCAGCGACATCAGCGGATAGACCGTGTGGTACGTGTCCCACAGCGTATAGTGATCGTCGTAAAGCGGCGACGCGCGCTCGCTGTCCGCCTGGTCCTGCGTCCGGTCGCGCGGCTGGATGACGCTGTGGTAAAGCGCGGTGTAGAAGCGCCGCCGGTCCGCCGCGCCGACCCCGTCGATCGTGATCCGCCCCAGCGCATCGTTCCACGCCTTGCCCGCCGCGCTGCGAACCGCGGCCATGTCCCAGCCGGGCAGATCCTGTGCGAGCAGCTCTTCGGCGCGCGCCGCGCTGGCGAAGGAGACCGCGATCTTCATCGTGACGGGCTCGCGACCCGCGCTGCCGAACGTCCACCAGGCGCGTAGCGGCTGGTCGGCGGGCGCGCTCGCGCGCGTCGCGCCGGGGGTGCGGACGTTGGCGCGTTCGACTCCCCAGGCGGTCGGCTTCGCGTCGACCCTGGCGACGAACCAGATATCGACCTCTGCGGGCGACCAGTAATGCCGGGTGCGGACGCGACCGACGATCTTGCCCTGCTCGGGAAACAGCGTCACCTCGGATCCCGCGGTGCCGAGCTCACCCATGATCTTGCGCGTCACGTCGAACAGCAGATGCGCGTCGCCGCTGCTGGGAAAGGTGAAGCGGTAGAGTGCGGCGTGATGCGCGGGCGCGATCTCGACATCGGTGTCATAGCGCGCGAGCGTCACGCGGTAGCCGTCCGCCCGCGCGCGTTCGTCGCGCTTGGGCGAGAGATGCTCCGCCTCGGTCGTCGCGAGCGGCCCCGTCTGCGGCGAGACGAGGAACGTGCCATAGCTCGGCACCCCGCCCGACCCCTGCGTATGCAGTTGCGCAAACCCGCTCAGCGGGGCGGCGCGGTCATAGCCCGCATTGCTGGTCGTCGCCGTGATCGTGTTCGGGCTGGGGTGGATCGACCCCGCGGGTAGCGTCGGCCCCGGGATCGTGTCGCCCTCGTCGTCGTCCCCGGTACCGATCAGGGGATCGACATAGTCGCTGAGCGGTAGCGGATCGCGACCCGGCCCCGGTGCGGCCGGTGCGGCCGCCGCAAGCGCCACGCCGATTCCGAACGCGCGCAGCACTGTGCAGGCCGCCGCGCCGCGGCGCGCCGTCATCGCTTCGCCGGAGTCGCACGCGCCTCCGCGGTCAGCACGAGTTCGGCCGCGAGCAGCGCGCCCTCCTGATCCTGCGCCACCGACGTGCGTTCGACCAGGTCGGTCACGAACTGCGGTCCGAACGGCAGCGGCACCTTCGAACAATCGAGATAGCGCGTCCCCTTCTTGTCCGCGATCAGCAGGTGGTTGCCGCCCGGACGTCCCGCGATGTCCACATATTTGCGGAGCTCGATATAGCCCTCGGTGCCGAGGATGAAGAGGCGGCCGTCGCCCCAGGTCGACAGGCCGTCGGGCGTGAACCAGTCGACGCGGACATAGCCCGCACCGCCATCGCCGCTCAGCATCATGTCGCCGAAATCCTCGAACTTGGGATGCGCGGGATTGCCGAAATTGCCCGTCTGCGACGCGAGCACCTGCGCGCGCTTGCTGCCCGTCAGATAGACGAACTGGTCCGCCTGGTGGCTGCCGACATCGGTCAGGATGCCGCCGTTGCGCGCCGGGTCCCAGAACCAGTCGGGACGGCTCGGTGCGGACAGGCGGTGCGGCGCGAGGTTGATCGTCTGGATCACGCGCCCGATCGCGCCGTCATGGACGAGCTGCCCCGCCATCACCGCGGCGGGCACCTCCAGCCGCTCGGAATACATGATCGCGAACTTGCGCCCCGTCTCGCGGATCGCGCGGCGGACGTCGGCGAGCTGCTTCAGCGTCACGACCGCGGCCTTGTCGCTCAGATAATCCTTGCCCGCGCGCATCACGCGGATGCCCAGCGGCGCGCGCAGCACCGGAACCGCCGCGCTGCACACCAGCTTGATCGCGCGGTCGTCGAGGATCTCCTGCTCGGACCGCGCCAGCTTGATGTCGCCATAGCGCTTGCGGAACATCGCGATCTGCTTGGGATCGGTCGCGTAGAAGGCGGTCAGGACGCCGCCGCCGCGGATCACCGCGTCGGTGATGCCATAGATATGGTTGTGGTCCATCCCGATCACCGCGAACGGCACGCGGTATTTGGCCTCGGGCGCGGGCTTGGCCACCGCGCCCTCGGTCGGCGCGTCGCCGCGCGTGGCGGATTGCGCGAACGCGTCGGCGGCGAAGCCCGCGGCCAGTCCTGCGGTCAGTCCGAGCCCGAGAAGTCCCCGGCGGTTGGTGTCGCTCACAGCTCTATCCCCTTTCAGATCGCGACCAGGTTCGTCGGCCAGGTCATTGCTTGGTTGCGGTCCATCGCCTGCTCGCCGAGCAGCGACGCGACGCTCGCATGATAGGCCTGCCGCAACAGGCCGGGCAGCGGCTTGCCCGCGCGCACCGCCTCGCCAAAGCCGTCGAACTGCAGCATCGTCTCGTCATATTCGCCCCAGCCGAGCGACTCGCCGGGTGTCGTCACGGGCAGTTCGGGGAACCAGGTCGCGCCGCCGATCGGCACGGTGCGCTTGTGCCCGCGCGCGACGTCCTTGTGCATTCGTTGCAACGCCAGCACCTTGGCGGGCACTTCCTGATAGATGCGTCCCAGCTCCGGCTCGATCGTCCCCTTGCTGCCCTGGATCTGCTCCTCGCAGCCATAGCGCGCATTGTTGAGCAGCGAGGTGTAGATCAGCTTCCGCCCGCCGCTATATTCGTAGATCAGCGCGACATGGTCATAGACCTCGCGGCCGTCCTTCCAGAAACAGATGCTGCCCGACCCGATCACCCGCGTCGGCACCGCGTCGAGAAACCAGTTACCGACCTGAAGCTGATGCGTCGCGAGCTCGGTCATCAGCCCTGCCGACCGGTCGCGGTACAGCCGCCAGTTGATCTGCCGGTCGTTCGCATCGGCAGGCACCGCGCGGCGCCAGGCATTGTTGCGGTGCCAGCTCGCGCGGATCTGTGTCAGCGTGCCGATCTCGCCCGCGCGCGCGCGCTTCAGTGCGTTGAGGTAGGTCGGGTGGAACATCCGCTGATGCCCGATCTGAAGGATCTTGCCCGCCGCCTTGGCGTGCGTGATCATCGCGCCGCAATCGGCGATCGTCCGCGCCATCGCCTTTTCGCACCAGACGTGCAGCCCGGCGTCGAACGCGTCGAAGCAGAGCTTCGCATGCGTGTCGAGCGGCGTCGCGATGACCACCGCGTCGATCCCGCGCGCATCGAGCATCGCGCGGTGATCGGCAAAGCGCCGCGCGGTCGGCGCCCATTGCTGCGCCTTGACGAGGTTCGGCGCATAGCTGTCGCAGATCGCGACGACCGTGCAGTTGCGCGACTTGGCGATGTTCTGGATCAGCGCGCGGCCGCGGTCGCCCGTGCCGATCACGCCAAGCCGCACCGGGTTCGACTTGACCGGCTCGGCGCCCGCCGCCGCGGAGGCCGCGGACACCGCCCAGGGTGCGGCCGTCGCCATCCCCGCGCCCGCCGTCGCCGTCAGCACGCGATCGATGAACGATCGTCGTGAAAGGTTGAAATCCTTGTCGGTCATGCCGCTTGCATCCTTGCTGTGTCGTCGGTCCGCGCCGCGGCCTTGGAAAGATCGTACAGGAACCGCTGTGCCGGCGCCGCGTCGAGCAGGCGTCGCGCGCGCGCCGCATCGGCGACGAGCAGCGCGGTGCTCATCGCCTCCGCAGCGCCGCCGCTGCGATCGATCGCCACGGTACAGCGCGCCGCGGTCACGATCCCGCCATCGGTGGGGCGGATCATAGCCGCGCGCTCGGGGGCCTGCGTGCCCGCGCCAACCGTCGTCGAGATCGACAGCGCCTCGTCGACCAGCTCGACCTCGACGAGCACCGCGTCGGTGCACGACGGATCGGGGATCGCGAACGGCCACCCGCCGCCCAACGGATGCTCCCCGATCACCGCGATCGAGCTTTCACCCGCCGAAAGGCACGCGCAGACAACCCCCGCAGTGCGCAACGCGGCGCCCGCGCGGTCGAGCGCGAAGCCCTTGCCGAAGCCGCCGAAATCGAGCGCGAGCGGCCGGGTCGCAGCGATCCGCGCGGTGCTGCGGTCGAACACGAGATCGCCCCAGCCCGCCCCGGCGAACCGCCGATCGGCGGCCGGATCGAACAGGCCCAGGGTCAGCGCATGCGCCTCGTCGATCGCGACCAGCGCGTCGATCAGTACCGGATCGCCGATCGCGACGCCGTGCCCGGCGAGCAGTTCGTCGTTGAGCACGGTCGTCGGCGACGGCCGGTGGATCGTCAGCGCGTCGTCGACGCTTTCGATCGCACGCCGTGCCGCGACCATCGCAGCCTCAGACCCTGCACCGAAGACGTGAAGCTCGATCCGCGTCCCCATCGCGACGAAGCGCTCGACCCGCGCGGCGATACCCACGTCAGGCCTTGACCTCCCAGCCGGGTTCGTACGCGACCGACCACAGCTTCATCGCCTCGGCACTGCTCGGCCTGCCGGTCGCGGGATCGACGGTCAGCACGCTGTTGGTGCGATAGGCCATGTTGCCCAGATGGCAGAGCGTCGTGCTGATATGCCCCTCGGTGATCGGCGAGTTGAGCGTGGTGGCCTTGCCGCGGATCACATCGACGAAATTGTTCGCGTGATAGACGTCGAGCACACCCTCGCCGACCGTGCCGGTCGTCTCCGACGTCGCCTTGGCCATTACCTGCCGGATCGACTTGCCCGCCAGATCATAGAGTTCGAACCCGTTGCGATCGACCACGGCCGACCCCTTGGTGCCGAGCAGCAGCACGCCGCGGCCGCGGCCATAGGTCTGCATCGCGTTGCAGCTCTGCCCGTTCCAGCGGATCACCCGGTCGTTCTCGTAATTCAGGTCGAGCGACAGCGAGTCGTACATCTCCCAGTCGTCGCCCGCGTGGAAGCGCTTGGCCCCCTTCGCCTCGACCTTCGTCGGATAGGTCACCCCCATCAGCCAGCGTGCGATGTCGAGTTCGTGCATCGCGTTGTTGCACAGCTCGCCCGTCCCATATTGCCAGAACCAGTGCCAGTTATACGGCACCAGGTTCGACCGGTACGCCGCGCGCGGGCGCGGGCCCTGCCACATGTCCCAGTCGAGCGTCACGGGCGGTGCGACCTGCTGCCCCTTGCCGATCGATCCGCGATTATTGGCGTACCAGGTCTGCGCCTCGTACACGTCGCCCAACTCGCCCGCCTGAACCAGTGCGAGCAGCTGCCGCGTCTCGGGGCTCGAACGCTGCTGGTTGCCGACCTGGAGCTGGCGCCCGGTGTTCTTCTGCGCGGCGATCATCGCCTCGCCCTCGGCGGGCGCAATGCCGATCGGCTTCTCGCAATAGACGTGATGGCCCGACTTCATCCCGTCGACCGCCAGCTTGGCGTGCCAGTGATCGGGCGTCGCGACGGTGATGATGTCGATCGCCTTGTTGTCGAGCAACTTTCGATAATCGCCTTCGGTCCGCGGCGCGGCATGGCCCTTCGCGGCAAAGGCCGCCGCGCGCTTGGCCAGCACCGCCGAGTCGACGTCGCAGAAATGCGTGACCTCGACGTTCGGGACCTTGGTGAACGCGCTCATATGCGCCTGGCCGCGGCTGTTCACGCCGACGATCGCGACGCTCAGCCGGTCGTTCGCGCCCTTGATCCGTGCATAGCTGCGCGCGGTCATCGCCATGCCCAGCGTCGCGCCCGCGCCCTTTATCATCGTCCGACGGTCCATCGTTTGATCCCCCTTAGAGTGTACGCAGCTTGATCGACCGGAACTCGACCCGGTCGCCATGATCCTGAAGCAGGATCGGCCCCTGCACGGCCTCACCGAACCCGGCGGTCCCGGCATATTTGCTTTGCGCCACCAGCGCGCGGAATGCCGGCGACCCGCGGTCATATTCGACCATCTTGAAGCCGTTCAGCCAATGCTCGACACGCGCGCCGCGCACCACGATCACCGCCCTGTTCCATTCGCCCGGCGGATTGATCCGCTTGCCCGGACTGGCCGGGTCGGAAAGGTTCTTCGCCGCGATCAGGTCGTAGAGCGAGCCGAGCGTCCGGTTGCCGTCGCGCCCCATCTTCGCATCGGGATGCCGCGCATCATCGAGCAGCTGATATTCCAGCCCGAGCGCCTCGCCCTTGCGCTTCAGCAGGCCAGCATCGACGAAATACTTGATCCCGCTGTTCGCGCCGGGTGCCAGCTTGAAATCGACCGAAAGCTCGAAATCGCGATATTCGCGGGTCGTGACGAGGTCGCCGCCGCCGCCGTCCACGCGCAGCACGCCGCCGGCCATCGTCCAGCCCGTCGTCGGAAACGCCGTCCCCTTCGCGCTGCGCCAGCCGGCACCTGTCTTGCCGTCCCACAGCAGTTTCCAGCCTTCGCGCTGCTCCTCTCCCGACAGCCGATTGCTCAGCCAGCCCTGTTGCGGCAGCGCGGTCGCGGGCATCGCGTAGCGCGCCGGCGTATCGGTGATGACGCGGACGTTGCGGAACCGCACCTCGGGGTGCCGCGCAGCGTCCGCGTCGGGGATCGCATGGACCTGGAATGCGATGAAGCCGCGCGCGTCGACATCGTCGACGGTATCGGTCGCGGGCACGCCGTTGATCCAGCTGCGCAACCGCGTGCCGATCGCCTCGACACGGTAGTGGTTCCAGTCGCCCGAGCGAAAGGTCTGCCGCGCGGGCGCGTTGCGGCCGAGCGTGTACAGCCATTGCCGGCGCTGTTCATCGTACATGCCCGCGCTCCACGCACGCGCCGACGGATCGATCTCGACCTGATAGCCGTGCACGACGCCGCTGCGATAATCGGGCCGGCTCTGTCCGCGGATCATCATCCCCGAATTGAGCGCAGGATCGGTCTTCGCGTCGAACTCGACGATGAAGTCGCCATACTGGGCCTCGGACACGAGCCAGCTATTGGTCTTGCCGGGCTCGGCGCGCCCGATCAGCTCGCCATTCTCGAACGCGTAGGTCGCGTTGCCCCCGGTCGCGCGCCAGCCGGCCAGACCCGCGCGCGGGGTCACGTCGCGCCACGGCGCTTTTGCCTGATCGGTGGAGGATTGAGACGCAGGGGCCGCGTCGACCGACGGCTGCAGCAGCAACGGTGCGGCCGCCAAGGTCAGAATTGCGAGCGCTCGAACCATTCGCCTCCCCTTTTCTCTTCTCTGCGAGCACAGGCTGGGCAGCCCTATCCGGACAGGTCCGGTCGTCTCGCATCGTTTCACCGCCGACATGTCGCTGCCGTACGTCTCTCCAAAACCAACCCTAATTTGTGGTCGGGCCACATGCAAACAGATTGTAAGGCATTTTATCGATGTTTCCGCCGGTTCGGGGCTTACCGGACTTGACGATGCCGGTGTCCGCGCGATGTAGGGGACGGCGCCGCTGTTCAGGCTGCCGTCTATCGAACGAGGAATGCAATGCAGGATGCTGAAGGCGGCGGTAAACTCTACCGCAAGATCGTGCAGGCGATCATGACGGACATCGCGGACGGCGTGTTTCAGGTCGGCGGTCGCCTGCCCGCCGAACGCGATCTGACGGAGCGGTTCCAGGTCAGTCGTCCGACGATCCGCGAGGCGATGATCGCGCTGGAGATGAAGGGCATGGTCGAGGCCCGCAAGGGATCGGGCGTGTTCGTGCTGGCATCGTCATCGAACGACTCGGAGCAGGAACTCGATATCGGCGCGTTCGAGATCACCGAGGCGCGCCGCCTGCTCGAAGGGGAAGTCGCCGCGGTCGCCGCGACCGAGATCACCGAGGACCAGCTCGTCGAGCTACGCGGTCTGCTGGCGCAGATGGATCAGGACGACACGATCGCGGCAGAGGACGCGGATCGCCGGTTCCACATCGCGATCGCCGAGGCGACCGGCAATGCGGTGATCATCTCCGCGGTGGCCGACTTCTGGGACATGCGCTTCCGCTCGCCGCTCGCGCGCGAGGTTCTCGCGAAGGCGGGAAGCCTCGGCACGGAGAACCGCATGGCCGAGCACGGCCGGATCCTGACCGCGCTGGAGGCCCGCTCGCCGGTCGACGCGCGCAACGCGATGCGCGATCACCTCGCGCGTGTGATCGACCACCTGCTCGACGTCACCGAGACCGAAGCCGTCGAACGCGCGCGGGCCGCGACCGTCCAGCGCCGCCGCGCCCTGGCGCGACGCTCGGTCTGACGCGAGCCAAAATATTGGTCAAACTATTTGCCTGACCAAATGATTCCATATTGTCATATTTCTGCGGCCCTGATACCTGACGACCTACGTCGACCCTAGAAAACTGGGGCGGCAAAATGTCGGGCCGCGCCGACTCAGCGCGACCGGCCTATCGGGAGAGGGTCCTTGAGCCACAAGAGCTTCGATAAGCGCATGCTGCTTATCTCGACGAGCGTCATTGGTCTGTTGATCGCCGCGCCGGCCATGGCCCAGCGAACCGCGGGCAGTCAGGTGCCGCAACCAGCAGACAGCCAGACGAGTTCACCCGATCCCGTCGACCCGACCCAGGCCACGTCCGAGCCGGAAAACGCCGATATCGTCGTGACCGGGTTCCGCGCCTCGCTGAACAACGCACTCAACCAAAAGCGTAACGAGACCGCCGCGATCGACAGCATCGTCGCAGAGGATATCGGCAAGTTCCCCGACTCCAACCTCGCCGAGTCGATGCAGCGCATCCCCGGCGTCGCGCTCTCGCGCGGTGACGGCGGCGAGGGCCGCAATATCTCGGTCCGCGGCCTCGGCGCGCAGTTCACGCGCGTCCGCATCAACGGCATGGAAGGCGTCTCGCAGGTCAGCGGCACCGACATTCGCGGCGGCGTCGCGACCGGCCGTTCGTTCGACTTCGTGACCTTCCCGACCGAAATCTTCTCGGCGCTGTCGGTCCGCAAGACGCTGTCGGCCGATGTCGAGGAAGGTTCGCTGGGTGCGACGGTCGATCTGCGCGCGCCCAAGCCGTTCGACCAGAAGAAGAGCTTCGTGCTCACCGGCACCGCGCGCGGAATCTACAACGACATCAGCAAGAAGGCCGATCCGCGCCTGTCCGCGCTGGTCTCCAAGCAGTTCGGCGACACGTTCGGCATCCTCGGCAGCATCGCCTATTCGAAGCGCCATATCGCAGAATATGCCTATTCGGCCGCCGATGTCGTGCCGACCACGGTCTATGGCCAGGCGCAGCCTGCGGGCACCGCGAACGCCGGCGTGATCTTCCCCTTCTGCACCCCGGTCGGCTACAGCTTTCGCGGGGCCGCGACGAACAGCCCGACCGCCGGCTACGCCCAGCCGAACGGAACGCCGATCGGCGCAGACGCCAATGATTGCAGCACCGGAAATCCGCGCACGAGCACGGCGGCGGCCTATGATTATGTCATGAGCCGGACCGGGGTGAACGGTCGTCCGGGCGGCGGCGTCTATCTCCCCCGTCTGCCGCGACCGGCGAAAAGCGACCAGGAACAGCAGCGTCTCGCGGGCACGCTGACGCTGCAATGGAAGCCTGGCGACAATACCGACATCTCGCTCGACGGCCTGTATTCGCAGTTCAAGGTGGATCGGCTCGACACCTATTTCGATGCACGCTCGTTCGGGCGCGCGATCTCGAACAACGGCCAGCCGCTGACGTCGGTTCGCGAGATCGAGGTCGATGACAATGGGTCGCTGATCCACGGGCTGTTCGACGGCGTCGATCTGCGGTCGGAGATGCAGCAGGAGAAGTTCACTTCGACCTATCGCCAGGTCAATCTGAACCTCGACCACCGCTTTTCCGACACCGTCCGGGTCTATGGTCTGGCCGGCATCAATCAGTCGCGGCTCGACGTCGACCGCCTGCAGGTCGCGATCGATGCCAATGACACGCGCGACTTCTCGATCGACTTCCGCGACAATCCCGACATTCCGAAGATCGGCTACGGGATCGACACGACCAATCCCGCGCTCTTCCAATATGGCCCGCCGCTCGCCAATGGCGACCAGCGCGGCCAGCTGTCGAACTTCATCCGTCGCAACACGATCACGAGCAAGACCTTCGAGCTCAACGGCGAATGGGAGGCCGCCCCCGACTTCACGCTGCAGATCGGCGGTCAGTATCGCACCAACAAATATACCGCCCGCGAGCGGCAGCTCGCCACCAACACGCCGCTTGCCTTGCCGTCGGGCGTGACGCTCGCCAGCCTCACCACCGTGACGACTGGCATCGGCAGCAACCTGGACGGGCTGTTGCAGGATTTCGTCTCGATCGATCCCGAGAAGTTCCGCGACGCGGTCGGGCTCGACAACTATGTCTATTGCAGCCTCGAATGCGCCAAGGGCACGTATGGCGGCGTCGATGAGAAATACGCCTCGGGCTATGCGATGGTGAAGTTCAACACCGCCAATTCGCTGCCCTTCGCGCTGCGGGGCGATGCGGGCGTACGGTACGTCCATACCAAGCTCGACACCTATGGCCCGATCACCTCGGCTGCGCCCGCGGGGTCGCTCTATCCCTCGCGGTTCGTGATATCGGAGGTCGGCCGCAGCTATGACGACTGGCTGCCGTCGGCGAACCTCGCGCTCGACATCACGCCCGAGCTGATCGCGCGCGCCTCGGTCGCGCGCGTGATGTCGCGTCCAGCCTATGGGCAGCTGATCCCCGCAGGCTCCGCGAACCTCGTCATCCAGACCGCAACCTTCAGCAATCCCTTCCTCGAACCGATCCGTGCCAATACGTTCGACGCGGCGCTCGAATGGTATTTCGCCAAGGGCTCGCTGATCTCGGTCGCGTATTTCTACAAGAATATCGAAAGCTATATCCAGACGACCAGCCAGGCGGTCGCGTTCCAGGATGTCGGCCTGCCGGCGACGCTGCTCAACGGAACGCAGTTGCGCCCGACCGACGTGTTCACCGTCCAGCGCAGCAACAACACGGAGGGCGGACCACTGCGCGGGTTCGAGGTCAACGTCCAGTTGCCCTTCACCTTCCTGCCCGGCGTGCTGCGCAATTTCGGCGCGCTCGGCAACTTCACGCGGGTCCGGTCGAACATCAACTACGTCATCTCGCCGACCCTGTCCCGGACCGCGCCGCTGGTAGGGCTGTCGCCCGAAACGGCAAGCGGGACGCTATATTATGAAGACGACAAGTTCAGCATCCGCTCGACTGTCAACTATCGCGCGGCCTTCCTGACCGCCGTCCCCAGCGGCTCGGTCGACGCAGATTCGACCGCCAATGCGAGTTCGATCTTCGTCGACGCATCGGCCTCGTACAACCTCAACGAGCATATCAAGTTGATCGCCGAAGTATCAAACATCACGGACGAAACCAATCGCCTGACCGTCGACACGGTGCGTCAGGACCCGCTCTACACGTCCTATTTCGGCCGCACCTACGCGCTGGCGGTCAATTTCCAGTTCTAATGACTTCACGGTTCTGGTCGATATCGGCGCGCCCCCCCCCTGCCGATGTCGACCCGATCACCGGGTGCGCTGCACGTCACGTGCGGCGCACCCGGTTCTTTCTTTGACTACGGTGCCGACGGCGCGCCGCATGGGTCCGGGCCTTCATCGTCACACACGCGCTGACCACATATTTCAGGGACCGGGCCTCATGATCGTGCCATCCATTCTTCTCGCGCTCGCAGCGTTGCAAACGACAGCGGCGCCCGCGGCGACCGCCGAGCATGTCGCGATCCAGGCCGCGGACATCGATCGCAGCGCGACCTTCTACCACGAGGCGTTCGGCCTGCGGATCATCCCGACGCCGCTCAAAAACCGCCGCTGGCTCGATCTCGGCAACGGCCTCGCGCTCCACATCCTCGACGGCCGTACGGCGCCGACACCCTCGAACCGGAACGAGCATCTGGCGCTGCACGTCGACGACCTCGCCACCGTCATTGCCTGGCTGGACCAGCACGGACGCGTCTGGACCGACCTTGCGGGCACACCGCACAGGATGCAGCTCCGGTTCGACGGCGTCCGCCAGATCTATGCGCAGGATCCCGATGGCTATTGGCTGGAGATCGGGGACGCACGCGGCGCGGCGCGACGATGACGTGGCGGCCGATCGAGACCGGGGTTATCGAGCGGCGCTTCTCTTGGCCGCCTGCCTTACCGGAGAGACGAGCACGCTGTTTGATCTTTTTGGATTTGCGCTGCACCCCGGCCCCTGAAAGACATCTGCACGACACATAAACTGGTGTACGCTGCCCCTCGGCGCGGTGCGCCACAGGAGAGATCGCCATGTCGTTCGTTGTCAATGGAAACGCCGTCCCGGGACCGGCGGATCCCCGTGTCTCGCTGCTTGATCACCTCCGGGAGACGCTTCACCTGACCGGCACCAAGAAGGGCTGCAACCAGGGCGCGTGCGGGGCCTGCACGGTGCTGGTCGATGGCGAGCGGATCCTGTCCTGCCTCGCGCTGGCGGTCCAGTATGACGGACGTGAGATCACGACGATCGAGGGCCTGGCCGAGACCGCGGCGCTTCACCCGTTGCAGGCGGCGTTCATCGAGCATGACGGGTTCCAGTGCGGCTATTGCACGCCCGGGCAGATCTGTTCCGCGATCGGCATGGCCGCGGAGGCGCGCCGCGGCGTGCCGAGCCATGTCAGCGCCGACCTCGCCGCCGAGGTGATCCTGACCCGCGACGAGATCCAGGAACGGATGAGCGGCAATCTGTGTCGATGCGGCGCGCATAACGGCATCATCGATGCGATCCAGGCGACGATGGCGCCAGCGCCGACCGCCGAGAAGAGTGCGGAGATGGCGGCATGACGCCTTTCACCTACCTGCGCGCCGATACCGTGAACGACGCCGTGCGACTGGGTGCGGGCGAGACCGCGGCCTTTCTCGGCGGCGGCACCAATATCGTCGACCTGATGCGCGAGACCGTCGCCCGCCACGAGACATTGGTCGACGTGACCCGCCTGTCCGCCGCGGTCACCCAGACGGCAGAGGGCGGACTGCTGATCGGCGCGGCCGCCACCAACACCGCAGTCGCCGAGCATCACGGCGTGCGGACGCGTTATCCGATGCTGTCGCGCGCGATCCTGGCGGGGGCGTCCGCGCAGATCCGAAACATGGCGACGGTCGGCGGCAACCTGCTGCAGCGTACGCGCTGTACCTATTTCTATGACACCGACGGATCGCACTGCAACAAGCGCGCGCCCGGTACGGGGTGCGATGCCCGCGAGGGGTTCAACCGCATTCACGCGATTCTCGGCGCATCCGATGCCTGCGTCGCGACGCATCCCTCCGACATGTGCGTTGCGCTGACCGCGCTCGACGCTGTCGTGCATATCGAGGGACGCGACGGCGCGCGGACGCTGCCCTTTGGCGAGCTCCACCGCCTGCCGGGCGATCGACCCGACCTCGACACCGTGCTGGCGGCGGGCGAGCTGATCACGGCGATCGAACTGCCGCCGCTCGGTGTCGCGGCGCGCTCGACCTATCGCAAGGTGCGCGACCGGGCGAGCTATGCCTTCGCGCTGATCTCGGTCGCGGCGGCGCTCGAGATGGACGGCGACCGGATATCGGACGTCCGGATCGCGTTCGGCGGCGTCGCGCACAAGCCATGGCGCGCGACCAAGGCAGAGGCCGCGCTGCGTGGCGAATTGGCCAGCGAGGCCGCCTTCCGGGCGGCCGCAGCCGCTGAGTTCGCCGACGCGCGGCCGCTTCGCGACAATGCGTTCAAGCCCGAACTGGCGACGCGAACGCTGGCCGCGGTGCTGGCCGAGCTGGCGAAGGGAGACATGGCATGAGCATCATCGATAGCGCAAAGCAGGCGGCGCAGGGCCTGATGCAGGGCGCGATGGAGAAGCTCGTTCCGCTGGCACCCGACAGCTGGATCCCCGGCGGCCGGCCCGATCCGCTGATCGCACACAAGCACGGGCTGATCGGCACGCCGGTATCGCGCCTCGACGGCGCGCTGAAGGTCAAGGGCGAGGCAGGCTTCGCAGCTGAGTTCCGCTTCGACGACATGGCCTATGCGGCACTCGCCTATGCGACGATCCCGCGCGGCCGAATCACGGCGATCGACAGCGCGGCCTCGGACGCCGCGCCGGGTGTCGTCCTGGTGATGACTCACCTCAACGCGCCACGGATGAACACACCGGGCATGTTCGGCTCGTCCCCGACCGCGGTGGGCCCCGCCGACCTGCCGATCCTGCAGGACGACCGCATCCACTGGAACGGGCAGCCGATCGCCTGCGTCCTCGCCGAGACTCAGGAACAGGCCGACCATGCCGCGTCGCTGCTCGGCTTCACCTATGCCGCGGAGCCATCGACGACCAGCCTCGAGGACGCGAAAGCGAACGGTCGCGAACCGGGCCTGTTCATGGGACAGCCGCTGCACAACCGGATCGGCGATGCCGACGCCGCGCTCGCCACCGCGCCGCATGTCGTCGATCAGGTCTATCGCACCCCGCGCCACAACCACAACCCGATCGAACCGCATGCCGCAACGATCGCGTGGATCGACGGCGCGCTGGTGATCCACGACGCGAGCCAGATGGTCACCGCACAGGCGCAGACGATCGGCGAGGTCTTCGATCTCAAGCCCGACAAGGTCCGGTTGACCTCGCCCTATGTCGGCGGCGGTTTTGGCTGCAAAGGCTTGTGGGATCACCAGATCATCGGTGCCGCCGCGGCGAAGCTGGCAGGCCGTCCGGTGCGGATCACGCTGTCGCGCGAGGGTGTATACCGGGTCGTCGGCGGGCGATCCCTCACCGAGCAGCGGGTGGCGATCGGCGCGACCGCGGAAGGGCACTTCGATGCGCTGGTCCACACCGGCCTGTCGATCATGACTCCGCACAACAACATGCCCGAGCCGTTCATCCTCGGCACGCGTGCCGCCTATGCCTGCCCCAATATCAGCCTGCAGGTCGACATCGCGCGGATGAACATGCTGGCCAACACCTTCATGCGCGCGCCGGGCGAGGCGGTCGGCACCTTCGCGCTGGAATGCGCGGTCGACGAACTCGCGGTTGATCTGGGCATCGACCCGGTCGAGCTGCGGATCCTGAACGAGCCGGACAAGGACCCGACGTCGGGCCTCGCCTTCTCGTCGCGCCATATCGTCAAGGCGTGGCGCAACGGCGCCGATCATTTCGGCTGGGCGGATCGCAAGCCTGAACCGGCTACGCGCCGCGATGGCGAATGGCAGATCGGCATGGGCTGCGCGACCGGGACCTATCCCTATTATCGGATGCCCGGCGCACAGGCGCGCATCACCCTCACGCGGGACGGCGATGCCGTGCGCGCGTTGATCGAGGTCGCGGCGGCGGAAATGGGCATGGGGACCTCGACCACCACCGCGATCGTCGGCGCGGAGCGACTGGGTCTGTCGCTCGATCAGGTCGAGGTCGGCTACGGCGACTCTTCAATCCCGGGCGCGATCATGGCGGGGGGATCGCAGCAGACTGCGGCGATCGGTGCGGCCGTCATCGCGGCGCATAACGCGCTGGTCGCCGAGCTGCTCAAGCTGGCCGGCAACGACTCACCCCTCGCGGGGCTGTCGGCGGATACGGTCGGCAGCGAGGATGCCGGCTTGGCGAAGATCGATGATCCGACGCAGCGGGAAAGCTACGCTTCGATCCTGACGCGTGCGCAGCGCGACAGCGTCACCGTCACCGCGGCGGCGTCGCAACCGCTCGAACTGATGCACTGGTCGATGCACTCGCACAGCGCGATCTTCTGCGAGGTGCGGGTCAATGCGGTCACTGGGGAGACGCGCGTCAGCCGGATCCTCGGATCGTTCGATTGCGGCCGCATCCTCAACCCCAAGACGGCAAAGAGCCAGTTCCGCGGCGGGATCATCATGGGGCTCGGCATGGCGCTGATGGAGGAAACGCAGTTCGACGAACGCAATGGCCGGATCATGAACCCGAGCCTTGCCGAATATCACATCCCCGTGCACCTCGACGTCCCGGAAATCGACGTCATCTGGACCGATATCGCCGATCCCCACACACCGATGGGTGCGCACGGGATCGGCGAGATCGGCATCACCGGCGTCGCGGCGGCGGTCGCCAACGCGGTCTACAACGCCACCGGCAAGCGCGTCCGCGATCTGCCGATCACCCTCGACAAGCTGCTATAGGGTGGCCCTTTAGGGGAAGCGCGACACGCGCCGGTCGGGCGGTCGCCGACCGGCGCTGTGCTGCCCCACCCGCCGCGTTGCGAACCGTTTGCGGCCTCGAGCGCCTTCGTGACGCGATTTCGGATGACCCCGAAGCGACAGCCGCCCGTGATCGCCTAAATCCCGTTGGGGTCGAGCATCGACACCCGCGCCCGTGTCTCATAACCGGATACGGAAGGTCGTCCTGTTCTGTCGCGATGACACTTCCCCTTACCGCCGTGCCGGGATCTAGCGGCTGCTCGCGCGTTACAGCTTGCGGCCCCCCTTCTCCCCACGCCAACGGAAGACCATATCATGTCCGACCAGACCGACAGCCCCGTCCTTCAGCCCGTCACGATCGGCGATCTGCGACTGCAGAACCGTATCGTCATGGCGCCGCTGACGCGCAGCCGCTCGAACGACGACGGTGTCCCGCCCGACTTTGCCGCCGACTATTATGCGCAGCGTGCCGATGCCGGCCTCATCATCAGCGAAGCGACCAACATCTCGTCGCAGGCGCGCGGCTATGCGATGACGCCCGGCATCTGGTCGGACGCGCAGGCCGCCGCATGGACGCCGATCGTCGAGGCCGTCCATCGGCGTGGCGGGGCGATCTTCCTCCAGCTGTGGCACACCGGCCGCATCTCGCATCCCGATCTCCACGACGGTGCCCTCCCCGTCGCGCCGTCCGCGATCAAGGCGGAGGGCCAGGCCTTCACGAACGACGGGATGAAGGATTTCGTCACCCCGCGCGCGCTGGAGACGGACGAGATCCCCGCGATCGTCGAGGATTACCGCCGCGCTGCCGAACAGGCGAAGGCCGCCGGCTTTGACGGCGTCGAGGTCCATGCCGCGAACAACTATCTGCTCGAACAGTTCATCCGCGACAGCACCAACCAGCGCAGCGACGTCTATGGCGGCTCGATCGAGAACCGGCTGCGCTTCCCGCTCGACGTCGTTCGCGCCGTCGTCAATGTCTGGGGTGCAAACCGCGTCGGGATCCGCATCTCGCCCGCCACGACCGAGCCGGGCAAGACGCCGCTCGACAGCCAGGTCGGGCGGACCTTCGACACGTTCGTCGATGCCCTGTCGGAGATCGGGCTGCTGTACATCCATGATATCGAAGGCGTGACCCAGCAGACGCGCGACGTGCCGGACGGCGTCGACTTCCAGGCGCTGCGCAAACGCTTCTCGGGCGCGTACATCGCCAACAACCAGTACACGCTGGCGCTTGCCGAGCAGACGCTGGCGGAAGGCAATGCCGACCTGTTCAGCTTTGGTCGCCCCTTCCTCGCCAATCCCGATCTCGTCGACCGGCTGCGCACCGGTGCACCGCTGGCCGAGGCGCCGAAGCAATATTGGTATGGCGGCGGCGCCGTCGGCTATTCGGACTGGCCCGGCATGAACGGGAAGATCGAGCTCTCGTAATACGGCAGAGCGTCTGAGTTGGCCGAGGGGACGCGGGGCCGGCACACATCGTGCCGCCCTCGTCCCCGATCAGCCACAGCAGCGCTTTTGCTTTTTCCCCGACCCGCAAGGGCAAGGATCGTTGCGGCCGACTTTCGGTGCGGTCGCCGTTGATGCGTCGGGTGACGACGGGCCGGCGACGCTCCCCTGCGCTGCGTACAGGCGCTGAACGGCTCCGGTCAGTTCGGCCGGCGCCCGGTCCTGAAGCGCGTTGATCTCAACGCTGTCGAGGTCGCTTGCATTGCCCGCGACCGCGATCAGCGTTGCCAGCTGCGCCCACGGGGCCGCCTTTGCGGGGTCGTCGGCCAGCGCGTTCCAGGCCTCGGGGCGGAGCGCAACTGCATCGGTCAGGCCGTCGATCCAATATTCCCACAAAACTTCGCCATCACGCTCGTCGACGTCGCAGATCGGCTGAAGCTTGCCGCGGGCAAGGTCGCGCGCGATCTCATCACGTCGCGCCGCCACCGCATCGGCGAACCATTGCACGTCGAGCGGATCCTCGAAGGGCGGCGTGCCGTCGGACTCGCTTCCCCAGATCACGGTCATCCACTCGCTCGGCGCGATCGCCTCCGGGGAGATCAGCAGCCCGGTGAGGAAGCCGTCGAGCTCGGTGAGCAACATCGGTTCCTCGACAGCGAGATCGGCGAGCGCGCCATCGAGGCGCCGGAAGCGTGAAGGGAATCGCTTCACAGGCTGAGCGCGCGGCGGCGCATCTCGGCCTGCGCCATCTCGCGCAGCGGGGTCGCCTCGCCCGCAGCGAAAATGTCCGCAAGGTCGAGCAGATCCTCGTCGCCGAGAGCATTCACCGAGGCCTCGACGGCCACGAGGCGATCGAGCGCGCGCGCCGTTACCATCCCCTGGCGCTTGGTTCGTATTTTGAGCATCGCCGTCCACTAGCAGAACCGGTCAGGATTTACAGGCGCAGACCACGTCCATGATCCGGCACGCATCGACGTGCGGGTGGCAGCCTCCCGGCGCACCGGATCGCAATCGCGAAAATTGTCGTGCGCTCCAAACCGTCCCTGCCCTGACCACTCTATAATCAAGCTGACCTTGATGGGCGGTCCCCCGATTCCGCGCTCGGCGGCCAGATCGGCGTGACATGTGAGATTCAGACGGCGGCAAATCGCGGCCATGTTGTTTGAGCTATTGATTTACATGATGCAGCACAAAGGAATCCGTTGATGTTGGCAAAGATCCTCGGCGGCGTCTCGTCAGACGTCCTCACGTCCGAATTGGCGCGCCTCGAGAGCATGTTTGCCGATGGTGACTTTTCACAGCGGGCGAATACTTCGCTCGCCAACGGCCAGACCCAGACGGTGCTGTGCGCGATCAACCAGATGCTCGATCGCGCGCTGCGCCCGGTTGGCCAGTTGAGCGCCCGGATCGACGACTGGAGCGCTGCGCATGACAAGGGCGATATCGACGCCATCCTGCCGGTCGACGAGTTTCACGGAACGTTCGCGGTCATGGCGAAGCGGCTCAACCTTCTGGTCGGCAGCCACATCGCGGTCAAAAGAACCGCGATGGCCTGCGTCAGGGAATTCAGCGAGGGTAATTTCGCCGCCCCGCTAGAGCGTTTCCCCGGCAAGAAGGCGTTCATCAACGAAACGATCGAGACGCTGCGCACAAATCTGCAGGGCCTGATCAGCGAACTGAACCACATGTCCTCCGAGCACGACAAGGGCGACATCGACGTCATCGTCGCGGCCGACCGGTTCAAGGGTGACTTCGGCACCATGGCACGCGGCGTCAACACCATGGTCGGCAACCATATCGCCGTGAAGAAGAAGGCGATGGCCTGCATCAAGGCGTTTGGCGAAGGCAATTTCGACGCGCCGCTCGAAGCCTTTCCCGGCAAGAAAGCCTTCATCAACGACACCATCGAGACACTTCGGCGCAACCTGCGCGATATCGTTGGCGAGGTGGAGCGGCTGATCAAGGCATCGACGGCGGGCGAGCTCGGCCAGCGCGGTGACGAGACGCGCTTCGTCGGGGATTTCGCCGGACTGGTCTGCGGGATCAACGCGATGCTCGACGCGACGCTGCTGCCGATCGAGGAGGGCAATCGCGTCCTTAACCTCGCCAGCGTCGGCGACCTGCGCGAGATGGTCGAGATCCCCTGCCAGGGCGACCACCGCCGCATGAAGGATTCGATCAACGCGCTGGTCGACAATCTGCGGGTAAGCGCCAGTCTCGCCGACAAGATCGCCGACGGTGATCTGAGCTTTGCGCATCAGCCATTGTCCGACCAGGATACGCTTGGACAGGCGATCGTGCGGATGGTCGACAATCTTCGGGTGAGCGCCGATCTGGCCGACAAGATTGCCGATGGCGATCTGGCCGTGTCGCACCAGCCCATGTCCGACAAGGATGTCCTTGGCCAGGCGCTGGTGCGGATGATCGAGCAATTGCGCAACGTCGTCGGCAAGGCCAGCGGCGCCGCCGACAACGTCTCGGCCGGAAGCCAGGAGCTGTCGGCAAGTTCCGAGCAGGTCTCGCAAGGCGCGACCGAGCAGGCGGCGGCTGCCGAAGAAGCGTCTTCGGCGATGGAAGAGATTGCCGCCAACATCAAGCAGAGCGCGGACAATGCCGCGCAGACCGAAAAGATCGCCCGCCAGTCCGCCAAGGACGCCGAACTCAGCGGCATCGCGGTCCAGCGCGCGGTCAACGCGATGCGGACGATCGCCGAGAAGATCGGCATCGTCCAGGAGATTGCCCGGCAGACCGATCTGCTCGCGCTGAACGCCGCGGTCGAGGCTGCGCGCGCGGGCGAACATGGCCGCGGCTTTGCCGTCGTCGCATCGGAAGTGCGCAAGCTCGCCGAGCGTAGTCAGGTCGCAGCGGCAGAAATCGGATCGGTGTCCTCGCAGACCGTCGCCGCGGCGACCGAAGCCGGCGACATGTTGACCAAGCTGGTGCCCGACATCAGCCGCACCGCCGAACTCGTCGCCGAGATCAGCGCGGCATGCCGCGAACAGGATATCGGCGCGGCACAGATCAACGAGGCGATTCAGCAGCTCGACCTGATCAGCCAGCAGAATGCCGGTGCGTCCGAACAGATCACCGCGACGTCGGAAGAACTGGCCTCGCAGGCCGAGGAACTCCAGGCCAGCATCGCCTATTTCCGGACCGGCGGCGGCGCGGACCTTGGCCATCGGCGGCCGGCCCCGACCGTGCAGCGCAAAGTGAGCGCGCGCAGCCCAATCGCCGCCCGGCCAAGCGCCAAGGCCAAGCGGCCGAAGCCCAATTCTATCGCCGACCAGCAGGCCCGCGTGAACGGCTTCGCGCTTGATCTAATCAAGGGTGGCACCGACGCCGACGACGATGCTTTCGGCGCGCAGGCGGCCTGAGCGCGGATTGCGCAGGCGGGCGGCCTAGCCGGTAATCAGACGCAATCGCTGACGCTGTGGTGAGGCGATCGCGCCGTCGGGCGCGGTCGCCTTGCGGCGTCAATGACGACCTGATCGAAAATAAGCGATGGGTCCGGAACGGACCTCTTGGCCGCCGTCTATAATGAACCAGCGGACCCGGCCGCGCGAAGCTGCCGGTCGGAGAGAATGGGGGAACGCATGGCGCAAATCATCCTTGTACCGGCCACCGTCACGACCAGCTCGGTGGTGCCGTTCGCTGCGGACCTCGCGTCGCAGCTTGAGCAGCATGACGCGATCGAACTCGATCTCTCCGCCGTTGTCGAAGCCGATGTCAGCCTGTTGCAGCTCGTCTGCGCGGCGCGCCGTCAGGCCGAACGCGACGGCAAGTCCCTGCGCCTCGCACAGCCGGTGCACGACGCGCTGGCGGCGCTGCTCGGGCGCGCGGGCTTCCTCACCGATATCCCATCAGCCGATCAGAATTTCTGGTTTCACGGAGACCTGCCGCGATGAGCGCATCCATCCTTATCGTCGATGATTCCACCAGCATACGCGTCGCCATCCGCATGGCGCTGACCGGGGCTGGCTACACCGTCAGCGAGGCCGCCGACGGCGCGCAGGGCCTGAGCAAGGCCAGCGGCAGCCGCTTCGACATGATCATCACCGATCTCAACATGCCCAACATGGACGGGCTGTCGATGATCCGCGCGCTGCGCAAGAACCCCGCGCAATGCGGTACCCCGATCCTGTTCCTCACCACTGAATCCGAGGATGCGATGAAGCAGCAGGCCAAGGCCGCCGGCGCGACCGGCTGGCTGGTCAAGCCGTTCGTCCCCGAACAGCTGATCCGGGTCGTGCGCAAGGTCCTCGGACGGTGAGCCAGAACGACCCCGTCGCCGCATTCCGCGTCGAGGCGGGTGAAGTCCTCGAACAGGTCGAGCAGGGCTTGCTCGATCTGGGTCACCGGCTGGACGATCACGAGCTGATCGACGCGGTGTTCCGCGGACTGCACACGCTCAAGGGCTCGGGCGCGATGTTCGGCTTCGACGCGCTGGCCAGCTTCACGCATCACTGCGAAACCGCCTTCGACCGCGTCCGCAAGAACCTGACCCCCGCCACGCCGCAGCTGATCGCGGTCATCCTGTCCGCGCAGGACCACATGCGCGCGCTGATCGAGGGCGACGCGACCGACCGCAAGGCGGAAGGCGACGCGATCCTGGCGAAGCTGCAGGCGGCGCTCGACGGCGCGCCCGCGCCGACGCCGGAGGCACCGCCCGTCGTGCAGGGGTGGCGGCTGTCGCTCCGCCTGCCCCCCGAAGCGATGCAGAATGGCATCAACCCGCTCGCGCTGCTCGATGAATTGCGCACGCTCGGCGACTGCCGGATCGTCGCGCGGACCGACCAGGTGCCGCCGCTTGCCGAGCTGGTGCCGACCGAATGCCATATCGGCTGGGATATCGAAGTGCGCGGCGCGGTGTCGCGGGATGACCTCGAGGATGTCTTCATCTTCGTGCTCGACGACCTGGATCTTCAGATCGAGGCGATCGGCGACACGTCGTGCGACGACGTGGAGGATACCGCGCCGCCGCCTGGCGCGGGGACGACGCCGTCTGCGCTCCCGCCCGCACGGGTCGACACGATGCCACCGGTGCAGGATCGCGACCCGGCCACCACCCCGAACGGCCGCGGCGCGCCCAAGACCGGCGAAAGCGTCCGGGTACCCGCCGAACGCCTCGACCTGCTGATGGACCGGGTGGGCGAACTCGTCATCGTCCAGAGCCGGCTGTCGCAGCTCGCGCATAGCAGCGGCAGCAACGCGACGGACGTTGCGCTTCGCTCCATCTCCGAGGAGATCGAGCGGCTGGCGAGCGAATTGCGCGACACGGTGATGGTGTTGCGCATGGTACCCGTCGCCACGCTGTTCGGCCGCTTCCGCCGCCTCGTCCACGACATCGCGCGCGATACCGGCAAGACGATCGAGCTGTCGACCGACGGCGAGACGACCGAAGTCGACAAGACGGTGATCGAACGGCTCGCCGATCCGCTGATCCACCTGATCCGCAACGCCTGCGATCACGGGATCGAACCGCCCGAGCGGCGCCTTGCCGCGGGAAAGCCCGAGGTCGGGCAGGTCCGGCTGTCCGCACGTCAGGAAGGCGGCGAGGTCGTCATCACGATCCGTGACGACGGCAACGGGATCGACCGCGAGCGCGTGCGCGCCAAGGCCGAGGCGCACGGACTGCTCCAGCCGGGACAGATCGTGAGCGACCAGGAGTTGCTCCAGATGATCTTCCATCCCGGCTTCTCGACCGCGCCGCAGATCACCAGCCTGTCGGGCCGCGGTGTCGGGATGGACGTCGTCAAGCGCACGATCGAGAGCCTGCGCGGCACGATCGAGGTGGCGAGCGTATCGGGTCAGGGGTCGGCGATGTCGCTGCGCATCCCGCTGACGCTCGCGATCATCGACGGGCTGCTGATCCGGGTCGGCGACGGTCGCTACGTCATTCCGCTCGCCGTGGTTGAGGAATGCATCGAACTCAGCCTCGAGGAAGACCTGCGTTCGCGCGGGCGCAGCTTCATCACGCTGCGCGATCGGCTCGTTCCGTTCGTCCGGCTGCGCGAGATGTTCGCGACGGGGACGAAGCCCAGCGTCCACCAGAAGATAGTCATCATCGCGACCGGCACCGAGCGGGTCGGGCTGGTGGTCGACCAGATCATCGGCAGCCACCAGACCGTGATCAAGCCGATGTCGGCGGTGCACTGCAACGTCCCGACCTTCGCCGGCGCGACGATCCTCGGCGATGGCGGCGTCGCGCTGATCCTCGACGTCGTCCAGCTCGTCGCGCTGGGCCAGTATCAGGAGGAGCGGCTTCGCGCCGTTGCATGACCATGGAAGACACGACGGAAACCCAGTGGGACGAAGACGGCCGGCTCGAGGTGCTGACGTTCGATCTGCAAGCCGAAAAGTTCGCGGTCGAGGCAGTCCTAGTCCGGGAGATCCTGGACCTGCTGCCCGAAACGGTCGTGCCGGGTGCGGACCGGCTGGTCGCGAGCGTCGCGAACTTTCGGGGCAAGATCATCCCGATCGCCGACCTGCGCCTGGCGTTCGGCCTGCCCTCGGCGGAATCGACGATGGACAGCCGGATCGTGGTGGTCGAGCTCGACGTCGACGGCGTCCCGACCCAGATCGGCATCCGCACCGATAAGGTGCACGAGGTCGCGACCCTGCATCGCGATGCTAGCGAGACCCCGCCCACGGTCGGCCTGCGCTGGCGCCGCGATTTCATCCGCGAGCTGGTGCGGACGCCGCAGGGCGTCATCGTCCTCGCCAATATCGCGCGGATCTTCGACCCGCTGCTTGGTGGCCGCGCCGCCCCCGCCGTGCTCGCGCCGGCACTCCTCTGACGCTGGAAGGACCGACATGTACGGGTCAATCGAACGATGCTCGGCGACGGCCACTGATCGGTCCCGCGGGTCCCGGGCGGGTGGTGCGGCACGCCCCCGCTCCGCAGCCTGTGCTGGGTGCGCGGCATGAGCGTCGCCGGAGAGCTGCAGGCCGTGACCTTCGGGCTGGGTGCCGAAACCTTCGCGGTGCCCGTCACGCTGGTCCGCGAGATCCTCGACTGGACCGAGACCTTCCACATTCCGAACGGCCCCGATTATCTGCTGGGGCTGACCGATCTGCGCGGCGAGGGCGTGACGACGATCGATCTGAGGCGACGCCTCGGCCTGCCGCCAGTCGCGCCGACGCCGAGCACGCGGATCCTCGTGATCGATGTCCCCGTCGACGGGCGCAACCTGGTCCTAGGCCTCGTCGTCGACCGGGTGCTGGAGGTCAGCACCTTCGATCGCGGCCAGATCGGCGCGGCGCCCGATATCGGCGTCCGCTGGCCGTCGCGCTATATTGCGGGGGTGGTCAAGCGGACCGAGGGTTTCGTCGTACTGGTCGATGTCGCGCAGATCTTCTCCAGCGCCGAGGTCAGCGTCCTGCACGCCAGCGCCGCATGACGGGGTCGCGTCGCGCCCCCTGACACCCAATCCTCATGGTGCCGCCTCGAACGGTCCCTCGTCATTTCTGGAGCTGGCTCCCGTGTCCTTCATCTCCCCGATCGTCAAAGCTACGCCGAGCGCCTCGGACCAGATCGGCCCGCGCGAGTTCGCGCAGCTCGCCGACTATATCTTCGACTATGCCGGGATCCGGATGCCGGCGAGCAAGCGGACGATGCTCGAAGGGCGTTTGCGGCGCCGGCAACGCGCGCTGGGGTTCGATACGCTCGAGGCCTATTGTCGCCATGTCCTGACGGACAATAATCTCGATCAGGAAGGCATCCACCTGATCAACGCGGTGACGACCAACAAGACGGATTTCTTCCGCGAGCCGGTCCATTTCGACTTTCTGCGCGACGTGGCACTTCCCGGCATGGAAGCGACCTATCTGCGGACGATCCGTGCCTGGAGCGTCGCCTGCTCGACCGGGCCCGAGCCCTACACGATCGCGATGCTGCTCGACCAGTTTGCCGCCACGCGCCGCGGCATCGCTTACAGCGTATTGGCGACCGATCTGGACACCGAGGTGCTCGAGATCGCCCGGCGCGGCATCTATCCCGCCGATCTCGCAGAGCCCGTTCCGGCGGCGCTGCGGCGCAAATATCTGATGGAATCGCGTGATCCGGCGCGTCGCGAAGTCCGCGTGATACCCGAGTTGCGCCGGGCGATCGCGTTCGCCCGGCTCAACCTGATGGACGAGGTCTATCCGGTCGGCGAGCCGATGCACCTGATCTTCTGCCGCAACGTCCTCATCTATTTCGACAAGCCGACCCAGCATGAGGTCGTCTCGAAGCTCGTCAGCAGGCTCGCGCCGGGTGGCTACCTGTTCCTCGGTCATTCGGAATCGATCACGGGGCACGAACTCCCGCTCGTGCCCGTCGCCCACACCGTTTTCCAGCGGAGCTGATCCATGGCCGTCTCCGGAAAAATCCGTGTGCTCATCGTCGACGATTCCGCGGTCGCGCGGCATGCCCTTGCGGCGATCCTCGAGGAGGATCCAGAGATCACCGTCATGGGCACCGCCGCCGACCCGTTCAGTGCGGCCCGCCGCATCCAGGACGAAGTGCCCGACGTGATGATGCTCGACGTCGAGATGCCGCGCATGGACGGCATCACGTTCCTGAGGAAGCTGATGGCACAATGCCCGCTCCCCGTGGTGATGTGCTCGTCGGTCACCGAAAAGGGCTCCGACGCGATGCTGCAGGCATTGGAGGCGGGCGCGGTCGACGTCATCGTGAAGCCTCGTGCCGGGCTCGCCGAGCATCTTGCGGATCACAATCTCCAGATCCGCGACGTAATCAAGGCGGCGGCGCGCGTGCGGGTCTCGCTGCGAGCGTCCAATGGCAGCCGGCCGGGCCGGCTCGAGCAGAAGCTCACCGCGGACGCGGTGCTGCCGCCCCCGAGCGGTCGCGTGATGAACCGCGCGACCGAGCGCGTGGTATGCCTCGGCGCGTCGACCGGGGGAACCGAGGCCCTGCGCGAGGTCCTCACGGCGCTGCCCGCGACCACGCCCGGTGTCGTCGTGGTCCAGCACATGCCGGAAAACTTCACGCGCGCTTTTGCCAATCGGCTGAACACGCTGTGCGTCGTGACCGTCAAGGAAGCCGAGGACGGCGATCCCGTCCTGCCCGGCACGGTCCTGATCGCACCCGGCGGCAGACACATGATGATCGAGCGACGCGGGACCCGCTATTTCGTCGCGGTCCGCGACGGGCCGCTGGTCTCGCGCCACCGGCCATCGGTCGATGTCCTGTTCCGCTCGGCGGCGACCGCTGCGGGGACGAACGCGATCGGCGTCATCATGACCGGCATGGGCGACGATGGCGCGCGCGGGATGCTCGAGATGAAACAGGCGGGCGGCCGCACCTTCGCGCAGGACGAGGCGACGTCGATCGTCTTCGGCATGCCCAAGGAAGCGATCGCGCTGGGCGGCGTCGATCGGGTCGTCCCGTTGCATCACATCGCCCGCGACGTCTTGCACGCAACGGCACAATAGGGGCTAGGACGATGACACGGGTCGAACACAAGGCTGTCGAGTCCGATCGGGACGGCGACGAAATGCCGGCGTGGAGCGTGCTGGCAACCGAGCTCGAGAGCGTGGCGAGCGGGCTCGACCAGCGCTTCGTCGATGCCGGGCGGTCGCTGGAACGGGCCTATGACACGGTCGGAAACCTGATCGGCAGCCTCGAAAGCGTCACCAATGCGCTCGACCGGGACGCCGCCGACCGCGCGGTTGCGACGATGCAGGCCAATGCCGACCAGCTCGCCAGCCTGCCCGCACGACAGAGGACGCGGCAGCATTCGCTCGACATCCTTCAGCAGGCGAGCGGAACGGTGCAGACGGAAATCGGGCGGGTCGACCGGACGCTCGATCTGCTGAAGATCTGCGGCCAGTATCTGAAAGTCGCGGCCGCTGGCGCGCATGGTTTTGCCGAGTTCGCCGACGCGATGGTCGCCGAACTGGACGTCAGCGAACGCGAAATCCACGAGATCAGCAAGGAGGTCGGGCAGCTCGCATCGACGGTTCCCTGCGTCGTCGACGTGAACCGCGTGCTGGCGTCCGAATGCGCGCGCCTGTGCCCGCATGTTCCCGACAAGCTCGCCGCGGACGCGATCGGACTCCAGCAGAACCAGATCGAGGCCGCGCGGCGTGCCGAGACGATCGCGACGATTGCCCGCGACATTCGCAGCAAGCTATCTGCGGCGCACGGCGCGTTGCAGATCGGCGACATCACCCGGCAGCGGCTCGAACATGTCGCTCAGGCCTGCAGCCTGCTCGGTACGGCGGTCGACGAGCTCAACCGTGCGGGCGATCCGGCTGCCGCCAGCGCGCTCGAAGGCCAGGTGATGGCGATGCTCGCGGCACAGGTCGCCGACGCGGCCGCGGATCTCCAGAAGGAATCGCGTCTGTTGGGCGGCAATTTCCGCGCGATCGCAACGCAGGTCGCGACGATGGTGGCACCGCATGAATCGAGCGGCGTCGAGCGGACGAGCGATGGCGCGTTCCTGCAGCTGCTTGAGCAGAGCGTCGCCGATGTCGATGCGGTCACCGCGCAGTTGCGCGACGCCGACATGCGGTCGACGCAATTGGGATCCGAAGCCTCTGCCACCGTCAGACGCCTGGGCGACCGGCTGACGACGATCCACCGGGTCACGAGCGGCGTGCGGATCATGGCGTGGAATTCCGATCTGCGCTCGTTCCGCATGGGTCGCGAGGGCGACGGGCTGGCGCGTATCGCGACCGAGATCCGCTGTGCCGTCAACACCCTGGAGGCTGTCTCGGCATCGATCGCCAGCGCCTTTGAACAGCTGAGCGACGCCGCCGACGCGATCGGCTCGCCCCCCGATGGCGACGAAGCGACGGCAGGGTCGCTGCCCGAAGCGCTCGCGGTCATTCGCGCGGGGGCGTTGCTCACGCGTCAGGGCATGTCCGGCCTCGACCGTGATGCGGGTGCGATCCACGACATCGTCGCGGAGATGACCAGCACGCTGGACTGTGAAACCGCCGTTGCCGAGCCGCTGGCGCGCATCAACGCGAAACTGGATGCACTGGCGATGCCGCTGGTCGAAGCGAGCCAGAGCATCTCGACCACCGGTGAGCAGCTTTTTCAAGCGATCAACGCACTCTACACGATGGCACGCGAACGCCAGGTGCATACCCGCTTTTCGCCATCCCAGGACCAGCCCGAAGCCGAGGTCGCTGCGATGTCAGAGGAGGCGGACGACTGCGACGGTCTGTTCTGAGATCGCGGCGCCCCCCCGGCTGGTTCGATCAGCCGAGACGATCGGCCTGAGTCCTGATCCACGCCGCGGTTTCGTCGGGCCGCGTCACCGGGATCATGTGGCCGCCGTCGATCAGCGTCAGCGCGGCGTGCGGCACCATGTCGGCAAAGCGGGCGCCGTGTACCTCGGGATCGAGAATCCGGTCGTCGCGGCCGTAGAGGATCGCGATCGGGAGCCAGAGGCCGTGATAGCGCGCGACCATGTCGGGCAGGTCGTCATTGGCAGCGACGAGATCGGCAGAGGCTGCCTCGAAATTTGCCGGCCGCGACACCAGCGCGCCGCCGCCGCGCGTCGCGAAATCGGCGGGCACGGCCTCGGGGGCGAACGCCGCGGCTGCGCCCTTCTCGCCCGCCAGGATCGCGGCGGGTGTGGCGAGCGTCCAGGCCACCGCCTTGCGCGCGGCGGGGGAGACGATCGCGAGAGCCGCGAACGCGCTCGGCGCGCTATCCTGCGGCTGGGTCAGCGGCGCGATCAGCGCGAGGCCACCGACCGCTTCCGGGTGATCGATCGCCAGCGCGAGCGCGACTGCGCCGCCGAGCGAATGGCCGACAACCAGCGGCTTCTCGAGCTCCAGCGCCGCGATGAAGCGCGCGATCTGGGCGGCTTGCGCGCGGATATTCGCGGTCTCGCCGGGTGCCGAATAGCCGGAGCCGGGCCGGTCGACCAGGATGACGCGGTAGTCGGTCGCGAGCCGGTCGAGCAGAGCATAGCTGAAGTTGCGCATCTGCCCGGCAAGGCCATGGATCATCACGATTGTCGGTCCGGTGCCGCGGTCGAGATAGTGCATCCGGCGGCCGTCGACGTCGATGAAGGCACCATCGGCGGGTATCATCCGCTCGGTCCGCCGCTGGCTCAGCTTGGCGAACAGCGCAAGACCGCCGACTGCTGCGATCGCCGCCGCGGCCGTCACCGCGCCGATCGAAACGGCAGAGCGCGGTGATTCGACTGGCGCCGGAGTGACGGCACCGCGCGCCTTGTCAAACCGCATCGTCCCGTCCTCCAGTTTGCCGAATTTGAGCGCGGCGAGATCCAGCGCATAGTTCTGATGCACCTTCCACGGCGCCTTGGACCCCTGATGTGGCAGGATGGCGTTGGCGCGCTGAACATAACCCGAGGTGAAGCCGAGCATCGGCTCGGGTGTCACCGAGGGGTCGTCGTGCGTGGGCGTGCACATATCATAGCCGTTCGCGTCCATGTGCCGCAGCAAGCGGCAGGCGTAGCGGGCCGACAGATCGCATTTCAGCGTCCAGGATGCATTGGTATAGCCGAAGGCAAGCGCCAGGTTCGGCACGTCGCTCACCATCATACCCTTGTAGATCAACCGGTCGGCGGGGTTCACGACCTGCCCGTCGACGACGAGCTCGACGCCGCCCAGCAGGCGCAGGACGAGGCCCGTGGCGGTAACGACGATATCGGCGCGCAGTTCGCGGCCCGATCGAAGCGCGATGCCGGTCGGTGTGAAGCGGGCGACGTGATCGGTCACGATCTCCGCCTTGCCGCCGCGCATCGCCTCGAACAGGTCGGCATCGGGGACGAGGCAGATGCGCTGGTCCCACGGATCGTAGCGCGGTTCGAAATCGCGCTCGACCTCGTAATTCTCGGGCAACTGCGCGCGGACGCCCTTCAGGATCAGCGCCTTCATGTGATCGGGGCGCTTACGCGCATAGGCGTAGGTGGCGATGCCGAGTCCGACGCTCTTCCATTTGGTCGCGCTGTCGGCAATGCTTTTGGGCAGCACCCGGTGCGTCCACCGCGCAAAGCCGTCCTGCGACGGGCGCGAGACGATATAGGTCGGCGAGCGCTGCAGCATCGTGACGTGCGCGGCCTTTTCGGCGAGCGACGGCACCAGCGTCACCGCAGTCGCACCGCTGCCG
Organism: Sphingomonas sp. BK481; assembly: GCF_014194875.1. Lineage (NCBI taxonomy): Bacteria > Pseudomonadati > Pseudomonadota > Alphaproteobacteria > Sphingomonadales > Sphingomonadaceae > Sphingomonas > Sphingomonas sp. BK481. The sequence goes on from NZ_JACIAP010000005.1 coordinate 216,412, forward strand.
ATCACCACCACGCGCTTGCCGGTCCAGTCGAGGTCGGCGGGCCAGTGCTGCGGATGGACGAGCTGCCCCGAGTAGTCCTCGACCCCCTCGAAGGGCGGCGTGAAGCCGGCGTCATAATCATAATAGCCGCTGCCCATGTACAGGAAGCGGCAGACGATCCGCTCGGGCGCCGCGCCGTCCCGCTCGATCTCGACCGTCCAGCGCGCATCGGCGGACGACCAGGCGGCGCGAACGACGCGGCGGCCGAAGCGGATATGCGCATCGATCCCGAATGCGCGCGCCGTGTCGGCGATATAGTCGCGGATCGCGTCGCCGCCGGCGATCGCCTGGTCGCTCGGCCAGGGGCGGAAGGGGAAGCCGAGCGTGTACATGTCTGAATCCGAACGGATGCCGGGATAGCGGAACAGGTCCCAGGTGCCGCCGATCGCATCGCGCGCCTCGAGGATCGCGTAGCTCTTGCCCGGGCATTCGGTCTGGAAGCGATAACCCGCGTCGATCCCCGACAGACCCGCACCGACGATCACGATGTCGAGCTCTTCCGCGGTCCCGGAGCCGGAGGGGATGGACGCAGTCTCAATTGCCATGCCGGAGTGCTCCGATAGAAGGGTGCGACAGCAACCGCCGTTATCTGGAAACAGGAGTTATCACTTGAAATCGAGGGCGGCAAGCCAGGGCGGACGGCGCTATGGCGGTGCATCGGCAAGCGAGCGGCGCCTCGAACGGCGCAGCCGGCTGATCCGCGCCGCGATCGCGCTGTATGGCGAGCAGGGCTATCGGCACACGACGGTGACCGCGGTCTGCCGCGCGGCCGGGCTGACCCCGCGCTATTTCTACGAAGCCTTCGCCAATAGCGACGCGCTGCTTCTAGCGACATTCGGCGAGGTCACGCAGTTCGTGACGCAACGGGTCGCCGCGGCGGCCGATGCGGCGGGGGGGACGCCGCAGGATCGGCTGATCGCGCTGCTGACCGCCTATTACGACCTGCTGCGCGACGAACCGGCCAGCGCGCGCGTCTTCCTGTCAGAATTGTCCGGCATCGACCCGCAGGTCGACGAGCTGTTCGAACGCTCGATGGCCAGCTTCGCCGGCCTGATCGCCGGCACGCTGGTGCCGACCCATGTCCCCGGCTCGATCGAGCCGCTGTGCCGTGCCGGCGCCATGCACGGGCTCCTCGCGGTGGCGCGCGACTGGGTAGCGCGGGGTTGCGACGAACCCGTGGCGCGGGTCGTGCGCACGGTCGAGCCACTCTGCCGGATGCTGGTCAGCCGCGGGGGTGATGATTAGCGGCGCGATGTCACCGGAACGCCCGATCTGAGGAGGCCCCCTGCCCTTTGCCACCGCCCACATCAGCCACCTGATCATTCGCGGCGGTCGTGACGACGACGTCATCGCTGCAACACGCTCGATAAGCGCGGTTTCCGAACGCTTAGCGCTTCGCTACACACCGCGGCACGGCGGACGGAGATGCCCAGTGGACGACGAATTTGCCGAAGCCGTGGCCGGCGCACTGGCTGCACAGGGCTTCGTGCTGGAAAACCTGTATGCCTTGCTGCTCGCCAGCGACACTGATCCGGTCAGGGCCTGTCAGGCTACGGCGCATCGCATGTTGAAGGATTTCGGCAGCCTTCAGGCAACCGGGGTACAGGTCATGACCGACGACGAGGTCAACCGTATCAAGCGACACGCGCTCGATCGGCTCGAGCGGTTCTGGAACGGCGTGGAACGCCGCCTCGCCAACTTGCCGCAATCCTAGCGCTGGGGTCTCGATCCACCGACGACGCAGGACGTGACGCGCGTCTGGACACGCGTTCCTTGCTATTACAGGGACTTTTCAGCGCGGATGGCTGACGTCGAGGATCGGACACATGGTGGTATTTCGTCTGCTTATTACCTTTGCTCTCTGCTTCGTTGCGGGTGTCGCGCTCGCCGAGTGCCGTCCTGGCAGCATCGAGGCCCTGCCTGAACGCGCGATGCTTCACCTTCCTGCCGCGGGCGTGACCGGGCCCGTGCCGCTTGTGGTCCTGCTCCACGGCAGCACCGGCACGGGGGCGGAGATGCTGCGCGACAGCCACCTCGCCGAGACGGCGGATCGCCACGGCTTCGTCGTCGCGGCGCCCGATGGCGGAATCGTCGCGGATCGCGGCTTTGTCTGGAACATCCCCGGCGTGCCGACCGTCACGGGCAGCATGCCGGCACGCGGTGCACGCGACGATGTCCGGTATCTGACGGGGCTGATCGACCGGCTTGTCGCAACCGGTTGCGTCGACGGCGCGCGTGTGTACGCGACCGGCTTGTCGGGTGGTGGACGGATGACGTCCTGGCTGGGCTGCGTCGCCGCACGCCGTTTCGCCGCGATCGCGCCGGTGGTCGGACTGCGTGCCGGACGCCCCCTCGCATCCGATGTGTCACGCGCCGATCCCGCGACGTGTCGCTCGACAGCGCCGCTGCCCCTCCTCGCCTTCGCCGGCGATGCCGACACCACAAACCCCATCACCGGCGGCGGCGCGCCCTATTGGCAATATTCACAAACCACCGCGCTGCAACGCTGGGCCGTGCTGAACGGCTGCTCGGATCCCTATGCCCGCAACCTCGGCGCGACGGTTTACGAACAGGGCTATGCCCGCTGTCAGCACGGCACGAACGTCGCGGCGCGTGTGACGCGCGGCGGGCAGCATAGCTGGTCGGTCGTCGACAATGAGGCAATGTGGGCGTTCTTCTCCCGCCACCGGCGCTAAGCCAAAGGTCGGCAGCTGCCAGGTCGTCTCGGCAATTCCCGGTTCAGTTACCAGTTCAAATACTTCGCCATCCCAACCCTATTCCGATGGTTGATTGCCAGTTTAATCTGCCAGTTGTTTTGTATTAAATTACCTACTGCTTATTTTATCAGACCGACTCGATGTATTGCCCGCGATATGAAAGCAGGATACGCTGGTTGCATAATATGATGGGGGGATGAAATGCGGGGGCTTTTGCTTGGCATGATCGCATCTGTTCTCGCATCGGCAACCGGAGCCCAGGGACAACAATTCCCTTCGGCGCAGGGATTCGGGGCGAACGACAGCGGTACGGGGGAATTCAACCGTCAGCAAAATTTCCGGGATTTCGCAGTCAGCGTTACCGACGCCAATCGATTGACGATGCGGCCGGTCCCGGCGGGGCCGAAAGACATCATTCAGGGGCTGGACGTCCATGACGCAAAGGGACTCGTCGTCGGCAAGATCGAGACCGTCGGTAAAGGCTTTGCGGTCGTGTCGAGTGCGATCGGGAGCGTCGAGGTGGACTTTCCGTCCTTTGCAAAAAACAAGAACGGGCTCTTGATCAATATGCCCAAGAGCAAGCTCGACGTCATGATGGCGCACGGTCATCCGGCCCCATGACGTGCCGTTGGGCCTAAACGCCAATAGCGGGACGTCTGTAGCCGCAGGGGTCGGGTCGCACAGAGCCATGTCTTCCGCCGTTACGGGACGCCGCACCATGCCGCCCGCGCCTGACGGGCACCCCTTTGGATGCGATCGGTTCGGCCGGCGGAGCCGCGGGCTCGCGGCAGGGTCAGATGATCATGCTTTAGCTGCCGGAGCCCGGATTGCCGTTGGGTGCGCTGCCGGGAGGAATTTCATCTGCGGGCATCGGGTGCGGTGTGCGAACCGACCAGCGAGGCAAGCGTCAACCGCCCAGGGTTCCAGCTACCACGAAGCACTATCCGCAACGGGGAGAGGCGAATGTTCTGGCTGGTGATGCTCGTGCTGGGGGGACAGGGCACGCTGACGCCCGTGATCGTCCGCAACGCGAGTGAGATGCTCACGTCCGACGATTACGTCTCGCGCGCAGTCGGTACGGGCAAGAGCGGCTACACGGTGGTCGAGATCCTGATCGATCCGACTGGAAAACCTCAGACGTGCGGCGTTGTCTCGACCAGCGGATCCAAGGATCTGGACCTGAAGGCGTGTGCCGCCGGGGTGCTGCGGGGTAAATATGCGCCGGCTACGGACGAGACCGGGTCGCCCATGTACGGTGTCTACCGAATGCGGGTTCGGTGGCACATGGAGCTCTTCTTCGATGCTTCTACCCCTACACCCAAGGTGCCGGCAGACATCGTGCTGGAAGTCGCGAAGCTGCCGGCGGGGCAGAAGTCCGTTGCTGTCACCCTGGGCTATCTGGTCGGGGAAGACGGCGCGATCCGACGCTGTTCGGTTATAACGTCGAGCGGCTCTGCGCCATTCGATACCGGCGCTTGTTCTTCGATGATAAAGCATTATCGATACGCACCGGCCAAGGACAAGGCCGACAAGGCGCGGCTAGTCATTCGCATGCAGCGGATTGAATTCACCTTGGCTAAACCGGGTTAGCCTGACCCGATAGGCGCTTCTGATCAATGTTCGTAACCGTTGGCGCCGCTTTGCCATTCATCCGGGTTCACCCAAGTGACGCCGCCGCCCCGTCGCTCGGGTATACCGCCAGTAATCGCGTACCATGGTGATACACGTTCTGCGTTAACCATCCATCTAAGTTGTTCGAAAGACCGACGGTCTTCGTTAGGTGACGCTCGAGCTTGATGACGAGCGGCCTAGCCCACGCATGAAGCTCGTGACCGCGGCGGGGACGAAGAATGGCGAACGCAACACCAGTGATCGTTGATGGCGCTCTGAACGACTGGACCGCCGGCGACCGGATCGACCGTGGCCTTGGCGCGGGCTACGCGATCTATGCCCGCAGCGACGGCGCGGATTTTGCCTTCGCGATGACCGCGCCGACCGCGATCGGCGCAAACACCACCGCGTGGCTCAACACCGATCGCAACGCGGCCACCGGCTATCAGGTGTTCGGGTTCGCAGGCGGTGCCGAATTCTACGTCAATTTCGCCGCCGACGGCACGGTCTCGCTGTACAGCGGGGCGGCGGGACAGACGCTGATCGCCAGCGGCCTGCAGGCGGCGTGGTCGGCGGATCGCACCACCGTCGAATTCAAGGTCCCCAAGGCGGCGATCGGCAATCCGAACGCGATCGACACGATCTACGACGTCAACGACACGGCCTTCCTGCCCGGCAGCTATTCGAACCCCGCGTTCACCGTGTTCAACGACACCGGCGTCGTCGCCGATCCCACGCACCGCATCGCGATCGTCTGGTCCGATACGACCGCCAACGCCTATTTCAGCAAGACCGCGTATTCGCAGCTGTTCATGGCGGCGCAGAGCCAGGCGATGCAGGCGGGCGTACCGTTCGACATCCTGACCGAAGGCGATCTCACCAACCTGGCGACGCTCGCGAGATACGACACGATCGTCTTCCCGTCGTTCCGCAACGTCGAGGCGGGCAAAGCCGACCAGATTGCGCAGACGCTGGAACAGGCGACCACGCAATTCGGCATCGGTCTGGTCGCGGCGGGCGAGTTCATGACCAACGGCGCGGACAATGCCGCGCTGGCCGGCGACTCCTATTCGCGGATGAAGTTGCTGTTCGACGCGACGCGCGTGACCGGCGGCTTTCCGGCCGACGTGACCGTGAAGGCGAGCGATGCATCACAGCTGGTGCTCGACGGCTATGCCGACGGGCAGGTCATCCGCCAATATACCGGCATCGGCTGGAACGCGTTCACCAGCGTCAGCGGAACCGGCACGACGATCGCGACCGAGACGGTCAACGGCCAGACCTATGCGGCGGCGATCGCGACGCAGACCGGCGGGCGCAACGTGCTGTTCTCAAGCGAAGCGGTGATGGCCGACGACAATCTGCTCCAGAAGGCGATCGATTATTCGGTCCATGGCAACGGCCTGTCGGTCGGATTGCAGATGACGCGGCAGAGCGGCCTGTTCGCGTCGCGCGTCGACATGGACCAGAGCCAGGAGCGCGAAGAGGTCAATCCGGCGGGGACCGCGCCTGGTATCTACGACAAGCTGCTGCCGATCCTCACCGAATGGAAGACCGACTATAATTTCGTCGGCAGCTATTACGTCAATGTCGGCAACGATGCCGCGAACGGTCAGACAACCGACTGGGCGGTCTCGCTGCCCGTCTACAAGGCGTTGCTCGATGCCGGCAACGAGGTCGGCTCGCACAGCTACACGCATCCCGAGAACACCAATCTGCTGACCGACGCGCAGATTGCGTTCGAGTTCGGCCAGTCGCGTGCCGAGCTGGAAAAGCAGCTGAGCGCGTATCTTGCCAAGACCGTGACGGTCGGCGGTGCCGCGGTACCGGGCGCGCCTGAGCAGATCGCGACGAGCCAGGAAATCCTGAAATACGTGACCTATCTCAGCGGCGGTTATTCGGGCGTCGGTGCGGGCTATCCCAACGCGGTCGGGTATATGACGCCGCAGAACGCCGCGGACGACAAGGTGTATATCGCGCCGAACACGTCGTTCGACTTTTCGCTGATCGAATTCCAGAAGAAGACCGTCGCCGAAGCCAGCGCCATCTGGGCCAAGGAGTTCGCCGCGCTGACCGCCGGTGGCGATGCGCCGGTCGTGGTGTGGCCGTGGCATGATTACGGCCCGACCATGTGGGCGAGCGATGGCGCGACCAGCCCGTACACCAAGCAGATGTTTACCAGCTTCATCGCGCAGGCCGCCGCGGCGGGGGTGGAGTTCGTGACGCTTGCCGATCTGGCAGGCCGGGTCAGCGCGTTCCAGAATGCGACGATCACCTCGACCGTCGTCGGCAACACGATCACCGCGATGGTCGGCGCGACGACGGGCAGCTTCTCGCTCGACGTCGACGGCCAGAGCAGCGGCCAGGTGATAAAGGGTGTCGCCAACTGGTACGCCTATGACGCGGACACCGTGTTCCTGCCCAAGGCGGGCGGGACCTATGCGATCACGATGGGCGCGGTGGCGGACGACGTGACCCACATCACCGCGCTGCCGATGCGCGCGACGCTGACGACGCTGAGCGGCGACGGCCGCGACCTCGCGTTCACGGTCGAGGGCGAGGGCAAGGTCACGGTCGACCTCAAGGCGCCCGGGACCGACTGGACGACGGTGAGCGGCGGGACGATCGCCAGCCAGATCGGCGAGATCCTGACCATCGACCTCGGCGCGATCGGCGTTCACGACGTCAAAATCGGTCACCAAGCCAATGTCGATCCGGTGTTGACGTCGTTCGCGGGCGGCACGACGGGATCGCTGTCGATCGCCGAGAACGGCACGGCACTGACGACGATCACCGCGACCGACGCCAACAGCGTCTGGGGCGATTCGATCAAATATTCGATCGGTGCGGGCGGCGACGGCGCGAATTTCTCGATCGACGCGACGACGGGTGTGCTCAAGTTCGTCAACGCGCCCGATTTCGAGGCACCGACCGATGCCAATCGCGACAATATCTACGGCGTGACGGTGGTCGCGACCGACGCACGCGGCGCGATCGACACGCAGACGCTGACGATCGGCGTGACGGACGTGGTCGGCATCACGAAGACCGGGACGATCTTCTCCGAGACGATCAACGGCATCGGTGAGCAGGATGTGCTCGACGGCAGCTGGGGCAATGACGTGCTCAACGGGCTCGGCGGCAACGACCGGCTCATTGGCGGGCTCGGCAACGACATGCTCAACGGCGGCGCGGGCAATGACACGCTGATCGGCGGCAATGGCAGGGATATCCTGAGCGGCGGCGACGGCAACGACATCCTGATCGGTGGCGACGACTTGGACATGATGACCGGCGGTGCCGGCGCGGACATCTTCCGGTTCGAGGCCAGGGGTGACAGCCTGGCATCGGCGTCGCGCGACGTGATCACCGACTTTACCGTCGGGCAGGACAAGATCGACCTGTCGATGATCGACGCCAACACGTCGCTGTTTGCACGCGGCGATCAGGCGTTCAGCTTCATCGGCACGAGCGCGCGTTTCACCGCGCCGGGGCAGCTGCGCTACAGCTACCAGATGATCGGCGGGAAGGAATTCACCGTCGTCGAGGGCAATATCGACAGCGGTGCGGGCGCCGATTTCTCGATCGCGTTGGCCGGTCAACACGTGCTGACCGCGAACGATTTCTTCATGTAAGCTGCGCCATAGGCCGGCGAAGTTATGGCGGGCATAGGCTTTCAATTAGCGAAAACCGCGCGCGAGGGCGGTGTCGGCGGGATCGTCGGCGCCGCTGCATTCGGTGCGGTGATCAGCGCGGGACCGTGGTTGATCACCGCGGTCGCGATGGCGTTGCTCACCCACTGGTTGGGCACGCATCTCGGCGCACGCGGCGCGCGGACCGTCCAGACGATCCTTGTCTATGCGTTCAGCCTGTCCGCACTCGCCGCGGCGCCGGTCGGCATTCTCGCGACGCGGATGGCCGCGGATCGGATCTTCGCGCGGGACGCAGGCGGCGTGTCGGGCATCATGCTGGTCGCGCTGGCGGCCGGCGGCGGGATCGCGCTGGCGATCGGGGCGATCGTGTTCGGAACCCTTGCCGGGCTTCCGCTCGGCGAGGCCGCGCTTGCGACGCTGATCCTCGCCTGGCTGACGCAGGTCTGGATCGTCGCGCCCTTGCTTACCGCGCTGCGCCGGTACCGAGCGATTCCGCTCGCCTATCTGCTCGGCATCGGCGTCGCGACGTTGCTGTTGGCGCTCCTGCCAAGCCCCGACGTCTCTGCCGTGCTTGCCGTCATTGCCGGGGGCGTCGGCCTGACGCTCGCCGCGATCATGGCGGTGATCCGCCGACATTTCTCCGCGTCGCCCGTCCTGCCGACGCGGGACGCGATGGCGCCACGTCTCGCACTTATCGTTGCCGCGGCGGGCATTGCCGGGGTCGCGGCGATCTGGATCGACAAATGGCTCCTGTGGACAGGGCCGCAGAGCATTCGCGCGATCGGGCTGATTCGGCTGAACCCGATCAACGATCAGGGCAGCTTTCTGGGGCTGCTGACGATGGTGCCGGGCCTGACGCTGTTGCTGATCGTCGCCGAGACGCGGTTCGATCGCGCATTCGGCGACATGATCGTCCGGTGTACCGGCACCTCGACGCTGCAGCGTATCGAGGAGGCGCGCAGTGACCTCGCGCGGACGATGTTCGACGGACTTCGGATCATGCTGCTGGTGCAGGCCCTCGTCGCGGCGCTCGCCTGGGTGTTCGCGGTGCCGCTGTTCGAGCTGATCGGCGCGGACGCACGCGCGGTCTTCGCGTTTCGCCAGACCGCGCTCGGCACCGTCTTCCACCTCGTGGTGATCGCAGCCACGGTCGTGCTCGCCTATTATGACCTGTTCGGGCGGATCCTCGTGACCTGGACCGCCTTCGCCATCGGCAGCGGCGTGGCGACGCTTCTCCAATGGGACACGGGGTTCGCCGCGTTCGGCTGGGGCTATATGGCCGGCGCCGTCGTCGGGGCGTCGGTCGGCCTCGCGATGGTCGCCGAAGCGACGGTCAACCTCACCTATCTGCTGTTTGTCGGCAACAATCCCTCCGTCGTGGGGCATGGAGGACGTCTGTTGTGACCGGATTTACGGATATCGCCCGGCGGAGGATCGTCCAGCGGATGCTCGCACTCGGCGCCGCTGGTTGGACCTTGGGCGGCCGGCTCCAGTCGGATGCCGCGCCCGGACCATCCGCGAACGCCGCGTCGCGCTGGGGCGTCGATTACGGGGCTGCGACCGACCCCGTGCTGGCACGCGGCTGCGCGCTGCTGGTCCTCGAGCCGCATCACGCGCGTCCGATCGCGCCGCTTCGTGGCCCGGGCAGCACGCTGCTCGGCTATGTCAGCTTCGGGGAAGTCGAGCGCAACCGACCCTATTTCGCCGGGCTGGAAAAGGCCGGCGCGCTCAAGGCCGCCAACCCCAACTGGCCCGACGCGCGGCTCGCCGACCTGCGTCATCCGGCGTGGCGGGCGGCGGTGCTCGACCAGCTCGTCCCCGCGATCCTCGCGCTCGGCTATGACGGAATCTTCATCGATACGATGGATAATGCCGAGGCGATGGAACAGCAGGATCCGGTGGCCAACAAGGGCATGGTAGCAGCAGGCGTATCGCTGATCGCCGCCGTGTGCGCCCGCTTCCCCAAGATCCGCATCATGCTCAACCGCGGCTATGCGCTGCTGCCCGACGTTGCACCGAAGATCGACTATCTGCTCGGCGAGGCGATGGCATCGCGGTGGAATTTCACGGCCAAACACTATGAGTTGCTGAGCGATTCGGATTGGGAATGGCAAGCGGGTCGCCTGCGCACCGCACAGGCGTGGAATCCGGCGCTGTCGCTGATGACGCTGGATTACTGGGATCCGGCGGATACGAAACAGGTCGCGGCACTGTATGCGCGCGAGCGGGCGGCGGGGTTCAGCCCCTATGTCGCGACCCTGGCGCTCGACCGCCTCATGCCGGAGCCGGCCGGGTGAGGATCGACCGCCACCGCGCACGGCTTGCGCTCCTGCTGCCCGCGCTGACCGGGATCGGTCTGCTCGCGGGCGGGCTGATGCTGTTGCCGAAGGAGCGCGAGATCCTCCCCGCCGTTCGTCGGGCGCAGCCGGTGCCTTTTTTGGCCACGCGCAGTTCGATGCCGGCGCCAGCATCGCCGGTGCTGCCGCCTGCGCATCCGTCGATCACGGCGCAGATCGCGACTGCGGACGCAGCGACGCTCGCGACGCTCACGACGCGGCTGATCGCCGAGGGCCAGCCGGTGTCGACGCTTCAGGTCGCCTATGATCTGGTCGCTGCGAAGCGACCGGCGGTTGCGCTCGACTATCTTGCGGCCCGGCCCGATGGTGCGACCGCCGCGACGTGGCGCCTCCGCATCGACCTGCTTCATCGGACCGGACGCGATGCGAACGCCGCCGCGCTCGTCGCGCGGGCAGCGGAAAAGCGCGGCCCCCTGCCTGCTGCGGACATCGTCGCGGCAGCCTATGCGATCGATCGGCCCGACTTGGTGATCGTGGCGGCGGCGAACCACGTTATCCCGCCGCCCGATACCGCGCTGGCGCTCGATCTTGCGCGGCGGGCCGACAAGGCCGGGCGGCGCGATCTGATCGCGTTGCTTGACACCACGACGACCGCGAACTGGCGCGCCGCGGATCCCTGGCTCGCCATCCGGGTGGCGGCGCGTTCCAAGGACACCGCCGCAGGATTGCGGGCAGCCGGCTTTCTCCCCGTCGAGCAGAGACAGGCGGCACGCGAGGTGATCCTGACCGAGGCCGGCGACCGTGCCGGTCTGCGGACCGAGTTGCTCGCACATGCGACCGCATCCGGCGCGCCGCTCGAGCCGATTGCGGAGCGCCTGATCGCGGCCGGGTATCGCGGGGATGCGACGGCGGTGCTGCGGCGTGCGGCGGCCGGGCTCGCACCGACTGCGCCGGCAGCGCAGCGCCTGCTCTACCTGATGGGTCCGCGCCCCGGATCCGACGATCTCGCTTGGCTGAAACAGCAGAGCCTGCAAGGCAGTGCGATCCGGCAGCGCACCTGGCTGGCCTGCTATGCCGAACGCGATCAACCGGGCGCGGCGCTGGCGTTCGTCACCCGGCATCCGCTCGCGGACGAGACCGACGTGATGCTGATGCGGCTGTCTCTGGCGCGCGCGGCGGGCAATGACGCCGCTGGTCGGACGGTGCTGGCGGCCTTGCTCGACGGCCGCACGCTGTCCCCCGATCAGGTCCGTGCCGTGTCAGCTGCGGCGCCCGTGCGGATCGATCTGGCACAGGCGGCGGCGATCACGAAACGCCGCGTCGCTGCCGGGATCGCTGCGCCGCGTGATCAGCTCGATCTCGCCTGGGTGGCGTGGAACGCCGGCGATGCGAAGGCTGCGGGACAATGGCTCGACGCGCATCTTGCGACCACCCCGACCGATCTGCCCGCGCTGCGCTTGATGGCCGACGTGCAGGCGCGGATCAATGGCGTGCGGGGGGCACGCCCCTGGCTCGAACGCGCGCTCGCCCAGACTCCCGCCGACAGCAGGGCGCGCGCGGAACTGCTCGAGAAGCTCGGTCGACGGGACGAGGCGGTAAGATTGGTCGAGACGCTGCGATCCGAAACGCCGCAGGACCGATCGCTCGCCGCGCTGCACGCCCGGCTGCTGATCACGCAGGGCCAGCCGGGCCGGGCGCGGACGGTGCTGGCGCAGTGATCATCCTGTTTTTCTGCCTCGCGGATGCGCCGGTGCTGACCATACCCCGGACCGTCTTTGCGGATGGCCGGATCGTCACGTCCGAGTCCCGGCTCGCCTGGCCCGACGACGCCGTCGTCCGGATCGAGGATCGTGACGGCGAACTGGTCGCGCGGTTCGATCGACCGATCGCGCCGGCGCGGCTCGCCGCGTTCCGCGAGGCGGCGGGCGAGGCAATCGGTGATCTGCGCTGGAACGACGACAGCCTGGTCCTCCGTCCCGCGGCGGGCTGGACGATGCGCTGGCGGCAGACGGGCCCGGTCGTCGCGCTCGCCTTCTCTCCACCCGCGGACGCCGCGCTGCTCGAAACCGCCGACGACAGCGCGTCCGACGCCGCACTGGCTGCAATCGAGGCGGACGTGGCCGCCGGCTATCCGGGATCGGCCCTGCGCGCTGCTACGAAGCTGGCACAGCGCTATCCTGCCGACCGACGCGCCGCCCGTCTGCTCGCCGACACGCGTCTCGCGCAGGGCGACGTCCGCGGCGCCGCCCGCGAGTACCGCGCGCTCAAGGCGGACGACCTGGCCGCACGGCGTACGATCGCCGCCGCAGCCGGCACCGCCAGCATCGGTATCACCGCGCGTGACGGCAGCGACCTCGCACAGACCGAATTCGCCGCGCGGATCGATGCAGCTGTCGGTGACACCCTCGACGTTGGCGGCGGCGTTCGCCATCTCGTCAGCAGTGTCGCCACCGCCGCGCCGACCGAGCGATCCGGCGACACCGTCGTCGACGCGTCGCTGGCCGCAGCATTCGACGGCGCGGTCCGCATCCAGCTCTTCGCCTCCGCCGCGCTTGACGACGCGGTGACGGGTGGCGGTGCCAGGATCACGGCAGGGGCCGCCGACGCGCAATTCCGCGCGACCGTGACCCGCCACATGCCCGACTATTCGACCCCGGCGCAGGTGCTGGCGGGAGGGTATCTCTCGCGCGCGCTGATCGGCGTCACCTACCGCCTGACGCCAGGCGTGGTCGCGCAAGGAGATATCGGCGCCTACCGGTACGGCCTCGCAAACGGTAGTGGTGCAAGCGACACCATCGTCGCAAGCGCCGGGGTGGATTATCTCATTCGCCGTCAGTTCCCGGCGCTCGGGCTGACCTACCGCTTCGACGCGGAATATGTTCAGCGTATGCAGCTTGGCGCAGACCGCCTTGCCGTCATCCCGCTGGCCACCCGCGAGAACCACACCCTCCAGGGCCTCGCCAGTGGCGCGGTCGGCGCGGTGCAGATGACCGCGCTCGCAGGCTGGACCGTCGATCGGTTCGGCGGCGATGGCCCCACCGCCAGCCTCGGCCTCGCCGCCCCGATCGCGGTCGCGTGGCGGGTCGAGGGCAGCGGCGGCATCACGTCGATCGCGCGGCAGGGCTTTGCCGGCCGCCAGCTTTATGCGCGCGCGCTGCTGACACGCAGCCTCGGGGATACGCAGTGACGCACGACGACGCTGCGCCAAAATGGCAGGCCCGGTGGCGACGCCCCTTGCGGATTGCCTTGGAGATCGCGCTCACCTTCGCCGCGCTGGCGGCGCTCGACTGGTGGCTAACGGGCGAAACCGGCTTCACGCGCGTTCAGCCCAACCCCTATTGGCTGCCGGTGCTGGTGATGGCGCTCGCCTATGGCACCGGCCCCGGCGTCGTTGCCGCCGCCATCGCGTCGGGGCTATGGCTCGCGCATGTCCACGACGACACGCGCGCGCGCGACTATCTCGACCATCTGTTCCATCTCTCGCTTCAGCCATTGATGTGGTTCGTCGCTGCTGGCGTCATCGGCGAAGTGACGATCATGCGGACCGCGCGGCACGATCGGCTGGAAAAGCGCGGCGGGGTCGCGGCGCGGAACCTGGCACGGCTGACCGAGGCGTTTGCGGCGCTGTCGCGGACAAACCGGCTGCTGCAGGTGCAGATCGCGACCGAGGCGCATACCGTCGGCCATGCGATCGAGACGGCCGCGCGACTCTGTTCGCAGGACCTGGCTGAACGACGTGGCGCGATCGGCGAATTGATCGCACTTGCCGCGCGGACCCCCGACTTTACCTGTTACCGCATGACCGGTGACGAGGCGCGCGCATGGATCCGCGGACCGGTTACCGCGGGACGGCGCGACACCCTGCCAGCGACGTTGATGGAGCGGATGGCACGGTCGCAGGGGATGCTGCACGTCGCGAGGCGCAGCGATAGGATCGTGCTCGATGGTATCGGCGTCGCCGCGATCGCCCTGCCCGATCCGAAGACCGGCGAACTTGTCGGGTGCCTGATCCTCCACGCGCTGCCGTTCGAGACGCTAAACGCGAGCCGTACCGCCGAACTGACCGAGATCGCCGCCTGGCTGACGCCGCTGCTCGCTGATACGCTGCACGCGACCCAGCGGCCGGTCAGGGCCGCCGGGCTGGTCGCGTGATCCGCCGCCTCACTGCGCTCGCGCTGCTGGAGATGGTCGTCCTGACGGCATGCTGGCTTTCCGGACTCGCGCCCGGCTGGGCGCTCGCGGCCCATGCCGTGGCTAGCGGAATTGGACTCACTTTGTGGTTCCGCAGCGGTGCGGCGGCCGGCTTTGCGGCGGCGATGCTGGGTGTGATGGGCCCGCTTGGCCTGCTTGTTGCCCTGCCCCTTGCTCGCTTGGTCAGACCTGCCGCACACCGGAGCGACGACGAGATGTTCGGCCCTGTTACCGGGCGTTCCGCACAGCGCGGCGCACGCCTTGCGGTGGCACGCATGCTCGACGGGCGGGTTCATCACGCCACCCCCGATACGCTGAGCTCGCTGGTCACGATCATGCGTCACGGCGCGGTCGCCGAGCGGCGCCGGGCACTGGAGACCGTCGTGCGCTCGTTCGAGCCCGCGCTGTCGCCGCTCATCGCGCTGGCGCTGACCGACAGCGACCAGACCATCCGCGCGCTTGCGGCGGCCGCGTCGGCGCGCGTCGCGGAAAATCTGGTGCTCACCCGTGCAAGACTGTCGGCCCGCGTTGCCGATGGCGGCGATCCGGACGCCGCGACCAATCTGGCGCGGCTGCTCGGGGATCACGCGCGTTCGGACGTGCTGCTATCCGACTCGCAGCGCCTCCACCTGCGCGAGGACGCGGTTGCGACGATGGCCGCTGCAGTATCTGACGGGGCGGACGAACGGCATGCGGACACGCGCGATGCGTTGATGATCGAGGCGTTCTGGGCTACGGGCGATTATGACGCGATCGACTGGATGGCGACCGCGATCCAGGCGTCGACGGACCGGGCCGATGGTCCGACCGGCGCGAACGACCGCGGCGCATCGACGCTGGCGAAGTGGTGGCTGACGGGCGCGGTGGCATGATCCCGCTGTCCGCCCTGACCGAGACGTCCCGGCACGCGCCGCTCGACGTTCCGGACGCCGACATGTGCCTGATCGTCGAGGGCGCCTATCCCTATGTGATCGGCGGCGTATCCGGCTGGCTGCAGGATCTGATCACGCACCTGCCCGACGTCCGGTTCGTGATCGCCGCGATCAAGCCGGGTGCAGGGCTGCTCGCGTTCCAGCTCGCCCCGCCGCCCAACGTCGTCGCGGTCGTCGAAATCGGTCTGGCGCCCGCGCCGGCGATGCCGCGCGCGATCCCGGATCGGATCGCGGTGCCGATCGCCGACGCGCTGGTCGCGTTCGTTGCAACCGGTGGCGCGGACCGGCTCGCGACGCTGATCGACGTGATCGGCGGGATCGCGCGACCGCTTGCCCCCGGTGACATCCTGTCGCACCCCGCGGTGTTCGCACGGCTCAGGCGCCATTATCAGGCGATGCTGCCCAAGGCTTCGTTCCACCATTATTTCTGGGCGATGCGCGTGCTGCTCGGCGGGTTGCTCGCGGTGCTGACGGCGCCCCTGCCGCGCGCGAAAGCGTATCACACGATCTCGACCGGCTTCGCAGGCCTGCTCGCCGCCCGCGCCGCGCGCGAGACGGGGCGCCCGGCGTTCATCACCGAACACGGCATCTACCTGCTCGAACGCCAGATCGAGGTGATGATGGCGGACTGGATCGGCGACCAGGTCGACACCGGGCTCGAGCTCGAACGCAGCGTGCGCGATCTGCGCGACCTCTGGGTCCGTGCCTTCACCAGCTATGCGACCGCCTGCTATGACAGCTGCGACCCGATCGTTGCGCTCTACGGCGAGAATACGGCGGTCCAGCGCCGGCTGGGTGCCGCCGCCGACCGGGTCCGCGTCATTCCCAACGGGATCGATTCGAAGCGGTTCGCCGCACTCTCCGACCAGCGCGATCCGGCGCACCCGCTGGTCGCATTGCTCGGCCGCGTGGTCCCGATCAAGGACGTGAAGACGTTCATTCGCGCCGCCGCGATCGCGCATGCCGAACGCCCCGACATCCGCTTCGTCGTGCTCGGCCCCGAGGATGAGGACCCGGAATATGCCGCGGAATGCTCGCGGCTGGTCGAGGATCTGGGCCTGTCCCCGGTCTTCCACTTCGCGGGGCGCGTGCGGATCGAGGACTGGATGGCAAAGATCGACCTGCTCGTGCTCACCAGCCTGTCCGAAGCGCAGCCGCTGGTGATCCTCGAAGGCGGCGCCTGCGGGATTCCCGTGGTCGCGCCCGATGTCGGCAGCTGCCGCGAGATGATTGAGGGACGCGGCGGGGCGGACTGCGGCCATGGCGGCATCGTCACCCCGCTGGTCAATCCGGCAGCGACCGCGGCGGGGATCCTCGCGATCGCGGGCGATCCGGCGATGCGATCGGCAATGGGCGAAACCATGCGCGAACGCGTGCGCCGCGATTATGATCACGACACGATCATCGGGGCCTATGCGGAACTCTACGAAACCCTGATCCAGCGGTAGCCTACGCGCGAACGCCGGATCGGATCATCTCCCGCCGGTGACTACCGCATCGCTCAGATCGGCCGCGACCGGGCCCGCAAGCACCGGAAACGGCGCGATCGGCAGCACATTGCCGATCGGCCCTGGCAAATTCTGGACGGCGGCCGGCCTGATCCGCGCGTCGGTGGCGGGCGCGATTACGGGTGCCGCCGGGGCGGTGCCAGCGGGCTTCTGCGCACGGTCGATCGGCGCGAGCACCGGATCGAACGGTCCGAATGTCTTGGCCCGCACCACCCGCGTGTTCTGCGCCGGATCATAGGTCGGCACCGCCTGATCGATCGCCGCCGCCTGCAATCGCCCCAGCGTCGCCAACAGCCGCGCCTCGGCGGCATAGGCTCCATAGGTCGCGTTGACGAACACGAGTTGCGCGGTCAGCAGGCGCTGCTCCGAGTCCAGCACCTCGAAATTCGAGCGAAATCCCTCCGCGAACCCGCGCTGAACCCCGGTGAGCGCCGACTCCGCCGCCTCGGTCGCGCGCTGCCCCGCCGCCATCTGTTCGCCACCCGCCACCGCCTGGTTCCAGGCGTTCTGGGCATTGGCGAGTGCGGCGCGCCGCGCCGTCTCGACCTCGAACCCGAGCTGCTGGCGTTCGGCGACCGCGGCCCGGACGCGCGAGCCGATCACGCCGCCAGTCAACAACGGCATCGTCACCGTGACCCCGCCGGTCGCCTGCGCACCCGCATCGCGCAGGCGGTAGGAATAGGGGCTTCCATAGCCATAGCTGCCCGACAGCGCGACGATCGGCGCGCGTTCGGCGCGCTGCGCCGCGATCCGCGCGTCGCCCGCCTTGGTGGCGAGGATCGCCTGCCACAGGCTCGGGCTCTCCTTCTCCACCACGGCAAACGCGGCATCGAGCGAGCGTGGCAGGCCGGGCAGCGTCGGCGGCACGAGCAACGTCCCTGGATTACGCCCGACGACCGCCGCGAACCGGCCGCGGCTTGCCTGGAGATTGACCGTCGCCTGCGCCAGCTGCGCGCGAATGATCTCGCGCTGCGCCTCGGCCTGCGCGATGTCGGTGCGGGTCAGGTCGCCACCACGTTCGCGCGCGATCGCCTGGGTCACCTGCCGCCCATAGGAGTCGAGCGAACGCTGCTGGATCGCCACCAGCGCCTGGTCGCGCCGCACCGACACGAACGCGTCGACGACTTCGAGCAGGATCGTGTTCTCCGCCTCGCGCAGGCGCTCACGCCCGGCAAGCACGGTCGCCTCCGCCGCGGACACCTGCGCGGCGGTCCGCCCGCCGTCCAGCAGGATCTGCGATGCGGTCAGCGACGCCCCCAGGGTCCGCCCCCGCGCCGTATCGAAATCGCCGAGCAGCCCGCGCTGGTCCTGCGACTGATATTGCAGCGTCATGTTGATGCCCGCGGTCAGCCGGTACGCGGCCCCCGCCTGGACGATCTGCTCGTCGAGCGCGCGAAGCTGGGCGCGCTGTCCCTCCAGCGAGGGGTTGCTGCGATAGGCGTCGGCGATTGCCTGCCCCAGCGTTTCGGGCGCTGCGGGTGCTGCCTCCTGTGCCGTCTGCGCGGCTACCGGCATGGCCGGTACCAGCAGCATGGCGACGGCGAGGCAGATCCTCTCACCGTTCATGAAGCGACCGTGAAAAGGCCTCGGTCAACGGATCGAGCAGATAGTCGAGTGCGGTACGCGACCGCAGCTTGACGAGGACGGTGACCGGTACGCCCGCGCGGATCCCCGTGTCGCGACCGCGCACCGCCTCGATCTTGGCGATCTGAGCACGCGGCACGGTGACCTCCGCGCTGAAATAGCTGCGACCGGTCTGCTCGTCGCGAAGCGAATCCGCAGAAACCGTACGAACCGTGCCGAGCAAAATCGGCAGGTCGCGTTCGTGCAGCGACAGGAACTTCACCTCCGCCTCCCGCCCGGCAAACACCCCGTCGATATCGCCCGGCGAGAAGTTCGCACGGACCACCAAAGGGGCAGCGTCGGGAACGATGTCGAGGATCGCCTGCCCCGGCTGAATCACGCCCCCCACGGAGAATACGCGCAGCCCCACCACGCGGCCCGCCACCGGCGCGCGGATGATCGTGCGCGCCAGCTGTTCGCGCGCCGCAGCCAGCTTGGGCAAGACCTCGTTCAGCTGGAACTGCGTGTCGCGCAGCAAAGTCGCACTCTCCTCGACATATTTGCGGCGGGTCTGAACGCCTTCCGCGCGGGTCTGGCCGATTTGTTCGCGCGCGGCCGCCGAGCGTGAGACATAGTCGGCGTCGGTCCCTTCGAGCTGCTGGATCGAGCGTTCGATCGCACGGACCGTGTTGCGCGACACATAGCCCTGGTCGGCAAGCGCCCGCGTGCTGTCGAGCTGTTGCCGGAGCGAGGCGCGCTGGCGGGCGGTCGCCTGAGCCTGCGCGTTAAAGCCGGTCGTCTGCTGCGCGACGGTCGCCTCCTGCTGGCGAAGAACCGCGCCATTGGCGGCAAGCGCGGCCGAGCGTGCCGCCCGCTGCGCAAGCTGGAGCGACTTCGCCCGCTCGACGAGACGAAGGTCGTCGCCCTGTGCGGACGCGAAATCCGCGGGCCAGACGACTTCGCCGCCGCGAACGTCCGCTTCGAGCCGGGCCCGTTGCGCCTGAAGGTCGATGACGCTGGCGGCCAGCGCACGCTCGCTCGCAGTGACTTCGGCGCCTTCGAGCCGGAACAGGACGTCGCCTGCACGGACGTGCTGGCCGTCGCGCACCGCCATCGCCGCGACGATCCCGCCCTCGCGGTGCTGGACGGTCTGGCGATTGCCCGCGACGACCACCTGCCCCTCGCCTGCCGCCGCGGCATCGAGCCGCGCGAACGCCGCCCAGCCCAGCCCCACGACGAAGAACAGGATCGCGACCAGCCCGCCGATCAGGATCGCATGCCGCGGGGAGTCGTCGAGGCGGAGGCGATCCGCGAGGCTTGCGCCACCGGCGGCGGGGACCGGGCTGGCCAGTTCAGCGGGGATCATCGGGCGCCTCCGGTCGCGGCGACGGGCCCCGCGCTGGCCGGGCGCAACACCTTGGCGCGGTCGTCGAACAGCTGGATCGTGCCGTTGCGCAGCACCATGATCTTGTCGACCGCCTGCAGAAGCCCGGTCCGATGGGTCGACACGATCACCGTTGCGCCACGCGCGCGAAGTGCCGAAAGCGTCGTCACCAGCCGCGCTTCCCCATCGCTGTCGAGATGCGCGTTGGGCTCGTCGAGGAACAGGATCGTTGGCGCACCGAACAGCGCGCGCGCCAGCGCGACCGACTGGTTCTGCCCCGCCGACAGCCCCGACCCGTCCGCCATGCTCAGCATCGTTGCATAGCCATTGGGCAGGCCCAGGATCACCTCATGCGCACCCGCCGCCTGTGCCGCCTCGACCACTGCGGCGTCGAGCTGCTCGCTCTCGCCCGCCAGCACCGACTGGAACCGCGAGATGTTGGTGTGCACCGTGGTCGGGAACAGCGACGGGGATTGCGGCATGTAGCCGACGTGCCGGCCAAGCTGTTCGCGGTTCCAGTCCGCGAGCCTCGCACCGTCGATCCGCACCTCGCCAGCGTCCGGCGACAGCGCACCCGACAACACGCGCAGCAGTGTCGACTTGCCTGCGCCGCTCGGGCCGACCAGCGCGACGATCTCGCCGGGCGCGACTGCGAAACTAATGTCCGACAACAACGCGCGATCGCTGCCTTCCGCGCGCACCGTGATACCGCGGACGTCGATCCGGCCGGTCGGCACGGGCAGCGTCGTCGCGTCGATCGCGGGCCCCGGCATCCGGCAGAAGGCATCGAGATCGCGATAGGCGTTGCACGCCGCGGCGAGCGGCTTCATCGCCCCGAGGATCTGCTCGACCGGCTGAAGCGCCCGCCCCAGCAGCAACGACGCTGCGAAGATCGCACCGCCCGAAATATCCTGCCGGATCGCCAGCAGCGCGCCGAGCGCGAGCGCGAGGGACTGGAGCAGGAGGCGGAGGAACTTGGTGATCGCGAGAAACTGCCCCGACGTACCGGCGAGCGCGGCCTGACGGCGGACGAGTTCGGCGCGCTCCAGCAGATGCCGGGTGATCAGCGCATTGCGCATCCCCATCACCCGCGCGACCTCCGATCCGTGGATCGACACATCCTGTTCACGCGTCGCAAGAACCGCGCGGGCCTGCGTGTCGCGCGCGGCATGCGCGGTCACGCGGTCGCTGAGGATCGCGATCCCCCCGAGCAGCAGCGCGCTCACGAGCGCCAGCACGCCGATCCAGACGTGAAGCAGGAATGCGATGCCGATATAGATCGGCGCCCATGGCGCATCGAACAGCGCGATGATCGTCGGCCCGGTCAGCGTCCCGCGCACCGTGTCGAAATCGCGCATCGCCTGGCTGCGCTGGCCGGTCGTCGCGCCATCGGTGCCGAGGATCCGGAGCAGGATGCCAGGCGCCGCCCGGCGCTCCAGCCGCATGCTGGCGCGCAACAGCAACCGCATGCGCACCGCGTCGAGGATCGCGAACACGACCAGCGCGAGCACCAGTATCAGCGTCAGCAGCAGCAACGTCGTCCCGCCCCGCGTGGGCACGACGCGATCATACACCTGCAGCATGAAGATCGACGGCACGAGGTACAGGGTGTTCACCAATCCGGAGAACAGACCCGCGAAGACCAGATGCCGTCGACACCCCCGGACGGCACGCGCCAGTGCATTATGCCCATGGTCGGATGGTGCCGTCAGGGGCGCTGGGGAGGACGTCGGCATCGCGTCGCTTTAGCCACGAAGTTTAAACGAACGGTTTCTCAGGCGCTCCCCAACGCCGATCTGCCGCTTGACGATCTCTGTCTTAACGCGCGTGCGGGTTCGCTCCGTGTGACGCACAGCGTCTGGCCCGGGGCCGTCGCGACCCAATCCCGACATCCGTTCCTGTGGTCATCCTGCGTGTCGCAGGTGTAGTGGTGCCGGGCGCGCCGCTACAGCGTGCAGTCATCCACCGAGAGACTATACAGCGACATGGCCCGCAAACATTCGAAACATGCCCCGTACGAGGAGCCCGATCGCGAAGACGAGGAAGGCCCGGCACCGGTCGCGCCGTGCTGGCTCTGCGGACGCGTACTAGGCAAGACCATCGTCTGGCATCATCCCGTGCCGAAAAGCCGCGGCGGTCGCGATGTCGTGCCGATGCATCCGATCTGCCAGCAGACCTTGATGGCGAATTTCACCAATTCCGAGCTGCAACGCCACGGCATGAATGTCGACGAGCTGCTAGCCGATCCCACGGTCCGCAAATTCGTGGATTGGGTCGCGAAGAAAGATCCTGATTTCACCGCGACGACGACGAAGAAGCAGCGCTGACCAGCTACGCCTCGTGGAGCGGCCCAGAAAACGGTGTTCACGGCTTCTAAAACACGGCGCGCGTTCGCCTGCATCAATATAGATTTCGAATGCCGCAAGATTGACCGCGTCAAATACCGACCAGCGAGACTCATTGACGTAACAGACCCGGCTATTAGAAACCGGTCATGGCGATGGAGGGGGAGCAAGTGTCCGGCCTTGGCGAAAGGACAACGATCCTTCGCACGCTGGTCGAGACCTATACCCGGCCGCTGAGCCGGTACTTCACGCGGCGCGTCTCCGCGCCACACGACGTCCCCGATCTGGTCCAGGAGGTTTTCCTGCGACTCAGTCGGCTGGAAGACCCGAACGGCATTCGCCAGCACGACAGCTTCATTTTCGTCACCGCAGCCAATGTCCTGAAGGATCAGGCCCGGCGCAATCAGGCGCGAGGCGCGGGATTGTCGGATCCCATCGACGATCTTTCGCTTGAAGGTTCGGATTTCGCGCCCGACCGCGTCTTGGCGAGTAAGTACATCGCGGACGCGTTGCGTCGTGCGCTTGCCGAACTGCCCGAACGGACACGTGACGTGTTCGTGCTCAGAATGCTGGAGGGATTGAAGATGGCCGATGTCGCGCATGCCATGGCGATCTCGACGCGTGCCGCCGAGAAGCACCAGGCACGCGCGCTCGCGCATGTCGCGGAACGCTTGAAGGACTGGCATCGGTGAGCGCTCCGGTCATGATCGAAGCCGCGGAATGGGCCGAACGGCTCGACCGCGACCCGAGCGCCGTAATGCGTGCGCGGTTCGAAGACTGGCATGCGCGACCGGATCACGCTGCAGCCTGGGCGGTGATCGCCCAAGCACGGGCTGCGACTACAGCGCTGGCGGACCATCCCGACCTTCTGGCATTGCGGCACGCGGCCGTGGCGCGCGCTGCGTTACGCCGCGAGCCGCGACGAGTCGCGCCGTGGATACTGGCCGCCGCCGCCTGTGCCACGGTGGTCGCGCCGCTGGCGCTGTGGCGCTTCGCGGATGATACGCCCGCCGTGCGGGTCGCCGAAACACCCGTGTACCGGACGGCGACGGGTCAGCGCCTCATGGTCACGCTGTCCGACGGGTCGCGGCTGACTCTCGATACCGACACGCGGGTCCGGATGGCCTATACGCGCACCGAGCGTCGATTGGTGCTGGAACGCGGACAGGCCTTGTTCGAGGTCGCGAAGCATCAGGCCCGGCCGTTCGTCGTCACTGCCGGCGCGCAGGCGGTGACAGCGCACGGCACCGCGTTCGACGTGCGGCTCGAAACCAGCGCGGTGCGCGTCGCGCTGCTCGAAGGGCTGGTCAGCGTCGCCGGCAAGGGCGCACGCGGCAAGACCGTTGCCATGGTGCCCGACGACGTCCTCATCGCATCGGCCAGCGGGGTGTCGGTTCGCCACATGCCCGGCAGCGCGCAGCGGCTGGCAAGCTGGAGCGAAGGGCGGCTCGTGTTCGAGGACGAGACATTGCGGCAGGCCGTCGCCGAGATAAATCGCTACAGCGTCCAGCAGATCGCGATCGCCGACGCCGCGGCGGGCCGGGTCCGGATCAGCGGCGCATTCCGGACGGGCGAGGTCCAGCCGTTCCTAGACGCGCTCGAACTCGGCTTTCCCGTCAGCGTCGATCGGCACCCGAACGGCAGCATCACGATCGCGTCGAAAAAATAATCGACCCGAGGGCAAAACCCGGTTCGGGTTTTCGAACGTGCCGCGTCTTTAGGGTCAGATCGACCCCGGCAGAGGGATCGCACGAACAGGGAGGGTTGCATGACATCCACAGGCAGGGCCGTGCTGATACGCGGCGTGATGATGACCGCATTGGCGCTGGGCGCAGGCGGGATCCCGATCGGCGTCACCGCGCAGGCCGCTATCGGCATCCGCATTGCGCGGCCGGACATGAGCACCGCGTTGCTCGCCTTCTCGCGCCAGAGCGGCAGGCAGATCCTGTTCTCCCCCACCCTCGTCCGCGGCAAGACCGCACGCGCGGTGGCCGGCCGGATGGACGTCGGCGCGGCGCTGACGACGATCCTGAAAGGCTCCGGGCTCGGCCACCGGCTGACGCCGAGCGGGGCCTACCTGATCATCGACACGCATGCCCAGGCGGCCGAAGCCACGCCCGCGGCGGTTCAGGTCGCCCCAGCGCAGGCGGCAGCCGATCCCGCTGCGGCGCAGGTGCCCGAGGAAACCGCCCCCGATATCGTCGTGATCGGCACGGCGGGCGCGGGCACCCGGCGTCAGGATGCGGCGTTTGCGGTCACGACGATCGACAGCGCGATGGCGCAGCGGCTCGGCACCGCCAGCACTGCCGAAGTCCTTCGTGCGGTGCCGGGGGTCAGCACCGAAAGTTCGGGCGGCAAGACCGGCGCGAACATCTTCGTGCGCGGCTATCCGTCTGGTGGCGATGCGGAATATGTCACCTTCCAGACGCAGGGCGTGCCGTTCTTCCCGCCGCCGACGCTCTCATTCCTCGAAAACACGCAGCTGATCCGTATCGACGAGACGATCCAGCGCGTCGAAGCGGTGCGCGGCGGCACCGGCGCGCTGTTCTCGAACGGCCAGCCCGGCCTGACCGTCAACCTCGTCCAGCGCGAGGGGAAGCAGACGCCGGCCGGCTTGCTGAAACTCAGCGGCACCGATTTCGGCGAGTTCCGCGTCGACACCTATATCTCGGGGCCGATCGACGACAGCACCACTTATATGCTTGGCGGCTATTACTCGACCTCGCGCGGGATCCGTGACGCGCAGTTCGAGGCGGAGCGCGGCGGCCAGATCACCGGCAATATCCGCCATGACTTCGACAAGGGCTCGATCCTGCTCTTCGGTCGCTATCTCGACGATCGCGGCCAGTGGCTGCTGCCCATCCCGGTCGTCCAGGACGGCGACAAGATCCGCGAATATCCCGGCTTCGATGCAGGCACCGGAACGCTCGTTGGGCGCGACACGCGGATCGGCGTGCGCAACGACGGCAGCAGGGTGGATCTGGCAGACGGACGCAGCGCGAAGATCTACAATCTGGGCGGCAATTTCGATTACGAACTCGGCAGCGGGATCACGGTGCGCGATCGCGGCAGCTGGATGGAGGGCGATGCGAACACGATCGGTCTCGTCCCCGGCGGCGCCGCGCCGGTCACCGCCGCCGCCTATGCCGCCGGCCGGGGCGGGACGATCGGATCGCTCACCTTTGCCACCGGCGGCGCGGCGGCCTCGCCCAACCAGGCGGTCGTCGAGGCCGGGCTCTGGAGCGTCGAAAAGCACATCCAAGCCTTCGTCAACGATTTCGCGCTGGAGTGGAAATCGGGCAGCAACACGCTGACTGGCGGCGTCTATTACACGCGGTACAAGTCGCAGGACCGGTGGAATCTCGGCAACAGCATGCTGCTCACCGCCGAGCCCAATGCCCGGCGGCTGAATCTGACGCTGGCGGATGGCCGGATCGTCACGCGGGACGGCTTCTCGGGCGGATCGACGTTCAAGGTCAACGCGCGCTACACCGGCGAGGACGTCGCGGGCTATGCCGTCGACGAATTGCAGATCACCGACCAGCTGCGCCTCGACGGCGGCGTCCGGTGGCAGCATCACTCGGTCGACGGCACGCTCGAAAATCTCGCGGCGACGGTCCCGGCGGCGGGTTTGGACGGCAATCCGTTGACGCTGTACGATAATGGTGATGCGCAGCTCAACGGCACCTTCCGCACGATCCGCTATCGCGGCGATGCCTGGTCGTTTACCGGCGGCGTCAATTACGACCTGACCCGGCAGGTCGGCGCGTTCGTCCGCTACAGCCGCGGCAACAGCTTTCCGTTCTTCGACAATCTGCGCGACGGGATCGACGTCGCACCGCAGGTCGACAGCTATGAAGGCGGCGTGAAGGTCTCGACCGGTATCGCCAACCTGTACGCGACGCTGTTCCACAACAGGTTCGACGGCCTTGCGACGACGGTCATCACCAGCGGCGCCCCGATCGCGTCGGTCGGTGGCGCCAAGGCGACCGGCGTCGAATTCGAGGGGCAGGTGCGGCCGTTCGGCGGGTTCACGCTCAGCGGGTCGGCGACCTATCTCGACGCGACCTATCGCGACTTCTTCACCGATGGCGGCCGGACCGATCTCACCGGCAACCGGGTTCAGCGCCAGCCGAAATGGCAATGGCGCGTGACCCCTGCCTATGATCTTGAGCTCGGCGGCGATGCGAAGGCCGGCGTCTATGCGACGATAGGCTATATCGGCGACCGCTTCTCGGACGTCCAGAACGCGCAGGTTTTACCGAGCTTTTACAAGCTCGACGCAGGCATCACGCTCGATCTGAACCGACAGGTTCAGTTCCAAGTGATCGGTGACAATCTGACCGACGAGATCGGGCTGACCGAAGGCAATCCGCGCACGCTCGGATCGCAGGGCAGCGGCACGATCCTCGCAAGGCCGATCGTGGGTCGCTCGATCCGCTTCGCCGCCGCGTTCAAGTTCTGACACAGCCAAGGGTGATCGATCCCGCCCCGTCGGGGGATCGATCACCCTGGCGAAATGGTTGCGATCTTCATGAAAACCCTTTGCCGTTTTGCCGCCCTGGCCTCAGTTGCCGCGATGGCGCCTGCCCAGACCGCTCCGTCCCGACCGGCCGGCTCTCCCGCACTCGCTGCCGCGAAGGCTCAGTCGCCCGCTGATATCTATGGCCCGCTGTTCCAGGCCGTACAGCAGGGTCACGTCTTCGCGGATGGCAAGACGTTCGTCGATGCCGTCCCCAAGCGCGCGGCTGCGGCGATCATAGCGGACTATGCGCGGACCAGGCCCGCCGGCCCGGCGCTGAAGGCGTTCGTGCTCGCCGATTTCGTGGTGCCCGGCGAGAATGACCGGGGCTCGGGCGATCTGAGGTCGCATGTCCGCGCCCTGTGGCCGCAACTCGTCCGTCAGCCGATCGCCCCCGTCGCAGGCAGCTCCGCCCTGCCGCTGCCGGCGCCCTATGTCGTGCCGGGCGGGCGCTTCCGCGAAATCTATTACTGGGACAGCTATTTCACGATGCTCGGGCTGAAGGTCGATGGCCAGCAGCCGCTCGTCGAATCGATGCTCGACGATTTCACCAGCTTGATCGAGCGCTACGAGCATATCCCGAACGGGACGCGGACCTATTATCTCAGCCGGTCGCAGCCGCCTTATTATGCGCTGATGCTCGATCTCTCGACCAACACCGATCCCGCTGTCGCAAAGCGTAGACTGGCGGCGCTGCGCGCGGAGCACGCCTTCTGGATGAAGGGCGGAACCTGTCTCGACGGCAATCCGGCCTGTCTCCGCGTGGTGCGGATGCCCGACGGGAGCGTGCTCAACCGCTATTATGACGACCGCGATACGCCGCGTGACGAATCCTATGCCGAGGATGTCGAGACCGCGGCCAGGGCGGCACCCCGCGACGCTGCCGATACGCAGCGCAACCTGCGCGCGGGCGCGGAGAGCGGGTGGGATTTCAGCTCGCGCTGGCTCCGCGATCCGCGGTCGCTCGCCACAATCCACACCACCGACATCGTGCCCGTCGATCTCAACAGCCTGATCTGGGCGATGGAACGCCGTATCGCCGCACGCTGCCAGACCGCCGGCGACACGCCCTGCGCGACCACGTTCACGACGCTGGCGGCCAAGCGCAAGACCGCGATCGACCGCTATCTCTGGCAGGCGACGACCGCGCGCTACGCCGACTGGGACCTGTCGTCGCGCATGCCCACGACCAGCATCAATGCCGCGATGCTGCACCCGCTGTTCGTCGGGCTCGCATCGTCGGCACAGGCGAAGGCCGTAGCAGCGACGGTGCGCAAATCGCTGGTGGCCGAGGGTGGCCTGCGCACGACGACGCTCAACACCGGACAGCAATGGGACGAACCCAATGGCTGGGCACCGCTGCAATGGGTCGCGATCGCAGGGCTCGACCGAAACGGCGAGCCGGCGCTGGCCAAGGACATCGCCAGACGCTGGCTCGGGACGGTTGGCGCGGCCTATGCCGATACCGGCAAGATGCTCGAAAAGTATAATATCGAACAGCGCATACCCGGCGGGGGCGGCGAATATCCGGTCCAGGACGGGTTCGGCTGGACCAACGGCGTGACCAGCGCGATCCTCGATCGCTTCCCGGACCTGGCCCAGCCGTCGACCAGTGTTCGCAAATAGGCGCTCGGCAATAGGATCATTCTTGTCATCGGCCGCCTTTGACGCGACCTGTCGGCTTTGCAGGAGATGACGTTGGGTATCGAGCAGTTCACCGGCGACGCAGCGATCACGGAGTCGGACGCGCTCATCGTCGTCGACCCGCAGATCGACTTCTGCCCCGGCGGCCGGCTGGCGGTTGCGGGCGGGAACGAGATCATGGCCGGGATCGAACGGCTCGCTCCGCGGTTCCGGCATGTCGTCGTAACGCAGGACTGGCATCCGGCCGGGCACCTGTCGTTTGCGAGCAGCCACTCAGGTCGCCAGCCGTTCGATACTGTGGCGATGCCATATGGCGAGCAGGTCCTATGGCCCGATCACTGCGTCCAGGGAACCGCTGGTGCCGAATTCCATCCCGGCGTGAAGGGCACCATCCGCCGCGCACACGTCATCGTTCGCAAGGGCTATAATCCGGAGATTGATTCCTATTCGGCCTTTTTCGAGAACGACAAGACGACGAGAACGGGGCTGGCCGGGTATTTGCGGGACAAGCAGGTTCGGCGGTGCGTGTTCGTTGGGTTGGCCTATGATTTCTGCGTCGCCTGGTCGGCACTCGATGCGCGGCGCGAGGGCTTCGAAGCGTCTATCCTGACGGACTGCACGCGAGCGATCGCGATGCCGGCAGGTGATGGAACGACGGTAGACGTAGCGGAAGCGCAGTTCCGCGCAGCCGGCGTCCGGTTGATATAGACTGCCAAGATGGCGCGGAAGGACGGTCACGTGTCGACGCCGCACACGCACCCTACCCTTTCCGTGCCTGATATTACCGGCGTCCACCCTTTGGTCGGCCGAGCGCGACGACGATACCAGCGCCGAAAACGCCCAGCATCACAACCGCCGGGTGAAGCTTCTGCGCCTGCAGCACACTGCTCGACGTGCGCGCGCGGACATGCTGGGTCCCGCGCAGCGCATCGGCCCGCGGATCATAGAGATTGTCGCGGCGTGCCGGATCACCGGGATCCCCGGGCCTCTGCTGCGCGAGCGTGCCGACCAGTTCCATGATCCGGTCGCTCACCCGCGGCGCGGCGCGCGAGAGGAGTGATGACAGCAGCCCGCCACCCCCCGCATACAGCGTCCGCCGCGGCGTCTCGCACGCGAACAGCACCGCGTCGGCGACGACGGAGGGGGCGTAGAGCGGCGGTGGCAGGCGCGGTGGCTGATCCATGAAATTGCGGGCATGTTCGGGGAATGGCGTGTCGATCGCACCGGGCTTGATCAGCGTGACCGAGATGCCGGCCCCCTCCTGCTCGAGCTCCATCCGCAACGTGTCCGTCAGCGCCTGAACCGCATGCTTGGTCGCGCCATAGGGCCCTTGCTCGACGATCGCACGGTCGCTCAGAATGGAGCCGATAGTGATGATCGCGCCGCCCCGCCCGCGCAGATGGCGGGCCGCGACCAGCGATCCGTGCAGCACGCCAAAATAATTGACGTCGAACACGCGCCGGTGATCGGCGACCGGCACCTGATCGAGCGTGCCGTACGTGCCTGTCGCGGCATTGTTGACCCAGCTGTCGAAGCCGCCGAACGCCGCGACTGCAACGGCGGCGACACGCTCGACCGCGGCCATGTCGCTGACGTCGGCGACGCAGACCGCAATGCGTCCGCCATCGGCCGACAAACGGACGCGGAGTGCCTCGAGCGCGGCGTCGTTCCGCGCGGTCGCGACCACGGCCGCACCGCGTTGCACGGCGGCCTCGACGATTGCGAGGCCGTTGCCGCTGGTCGCGCCGGTAACGACGATGACCTGATCGCGAAGGGGTTTCAGTGTGACAGACATAGCGGTCAGCGCCCCAGCGGCGATTGGGCGTAATCGACAAGCAAGGCCGCGACATCGTCATAGATCGCGACCGCGCCCGCGCCGTTCAGTTGCTCGTCGCTGAACTTGCCCGATCGAACCGCAACCGCGGCGATCCCGCACTTGGCGGCCGCCTCAATATCATAAGGCGTATCGCCGACGACGATCACCTCTGCAGGATCGATCCCCGGCAGCGCCTTCAGCGCGGTGGCGAAAATGTCCGGGGCGGGTTTGGTGCGCTCGACGTCGTCGCTGCTCGTCGTTGCGTCGATCAGATCGCGCGCCTCGAGCAGCGCGATGTAATGATCGAGCTCCGATCCCGACGCCGACGAGGCGAGCACGACCTGCTGCCCCAGGCTATGCGCGTGCGCCAGCAGATCATGCGCGCGAGCGAACGGCTTGGCAGTTTCGAGATATTTTGCCTTGAAGATCTCGCCGTGCGTATCGCCGAGTTTCTCCTGCTCCTCCGCGTCGGCACCGGGCAACAGGGTCGGCACGAGCATGTCGGTCCCCTTGCCGATCTGATCGTGGATCACCTGCCGGTCGAAGGACGCCCCGACACCTGCAAAGGCCTCCTCCCAGGCGAGGACATGCATGTCATTGGTATCGACCAGCGTGCCGTCGATATCGAAAAGGATGGCCTTGATTTGCATAGTTCAATCCCGGGTCTGACGTCGTGTATTCGCCAACCAGCACGCCAGCGCCGTGACAGGCGTGGCGCTAAGCATCGGCAAGAGATGATGATATCCAAACGGTTGACTGTCCGAATTGGCCCCGTGGACGGCGAATTTGACGGTGCGCACTGCATTTAACCGAGCATCCAACCCTGTCTCCATCCTACCGCGACATCCTTTCGCACGCGGTTCTCGCTAGGAAGGACCCCCGAATGATCGTGGTTCGCGGTAAATTTCCAATGATAACCTATCTTTAGCCACCCTGATCAGGATCAATACAAAATATACCCGCCGATTTCCGGAAATCGTCAGGAACGATGAGGACGTTCGGATCGCTATGTCTCCATCAACATCCAAAGCTTGACGGCACGACGCCCAACTGGAGCACGCTGACCAATGCCTTTGCTGGCATCGCTAAGGCTATCGTCCGGCGGGCTTGGTCTACTGCTTATTATTTTTGACGGCGTAATGTACTTTTCGAAAGTACGGCACGCCAATTACATGACGGAGACTTTCTAATGCGCGCACTGGTTTGGCATGGAAAAGGCGATGTCCGGGTCGACACTGTCGCGGACCCAGAGATCAAGCATCCGCGCGACGCGATCATCAAGGTATCATCTTGCGCGATCTGCGGTTCCGATCTTCATCTTCTCGACGGCTATCAGCCGACCATGCAGGCCGGGGACATTCTTGGTCATGAGAATATGGGCGTCGTCGTCGCACTGGGCTCCGAAGTCACCAACCTGAAGATCGGCGACCGCGTCGTCGTGCCGTTCACGATCAGCTGCGGCGATTGCTTTTTCTGCCGCAAGGGTCTGTTCTCGGCGTGCGAGCGGACCAACCCGAATGCCGAAATGGCGATCAAGGCGATGGGGCATTCGCCTGCAGGTTTGTTCGGCTTCAGCCACATGCTCGGCGGATATTGCGGTGGCCAGGCAGAGTATCTGCGCGTGCCGATGGCCGATATCGGTCCGATCAAGGTGCCCGACAACGTCACCGACGATCAGGCGTTGTTCCTCTCCGACATCTTCCCGACGGGCTATATGGCCGCCGAGAATGCGAACATCGAAGAAGGCGACACCGTGGCGATCTGGGGCTGCGGTCCGGTCGGCCAGTTCGCGATCCGATCGGCGCTGATGCTCGGCGCAGGCCGCGTGATCGCGATCGACGAAGTGCCTGAGCGTCTCGCGATGGCCGAGGCCGGTGGTGCGGAGACGATCAACTTCGCCGAGGTCGACAGTGTCTATGACGAACTCCAATTCCGCACCAAGGGCCGCGGTCCGGACAGCTGCATCGACGCCGTCGGTGCAGAGGCTTCGGGTCATGGCGCGATGGATGCAGTGATCGACAAGGTGAAGGCCGCCACGTTCCTCGCCACCGACCGCGTGCATGTCCTGCGCGAGGCGATCATGAGCTGCCGGATGGGTGGCACGGTCTCGATCCCCGGCGTCTATGTCGGGATGGGCGACAAGATCCCGATCGGCGCGATGATGAACAAGGGGCTGACGATCAAGACCGGCCAGACGCATGTCCAGGCGTACACCAAGCCGCTGCTGGCGCGCATCGAAGCCGGCGATATCGACCCGAGCTTCGTTGTGACGCACCCTGCAAGCCTCGAGGATGCGCCCGAAATGTATCAGAAGTTCCGCGACAAGCAGGACGGCGTCATCAAGGTCGTGCTGCGGCCGTAACCTGCCCCACCCCGATCCGCTCGGCATGCCGATCGGGGTGGCCGCTTCCTATCCACGACCGTCACGAGGAGTTTCCATGAGCGACAAGGTTCATACCCCCGTCCCGGGCAATCCCGCGAGCAAGGGCGCGCCGGATGGCGTCTCGGAGTCGCCTCGCAGCGATACCGACGGCCGCGTTCACGGTCGCAGCGACGGCGGTGAGAGCGCGGGCGGCGCCTATCCCAACCCGCACGAAGGCAAGATCGACGCCGATACCAGCCCCGCGTCGCAGGGCGGCCAGACGGACATCGCCTATCATGGCGGCGGTCAGGCGGGTGAAGACGGGGGCAGCGCCGGCAACGCCGTCGCCGGCTCCAGCGGCGGCGGCGGCACGACGATCGCGGCCGACCCCGATGCCGATCGGACCCCGCACTCGATCGCGGCCGAGCATGGCACCATCACGGTCGTCGAGACGTCCGGTATCGCCGAGGCCGAGGCGACGGGCAAGGTCGGTACCGATGCGCGCTATGAGCACGAACAGGCGAAGCCCGGCGCCGGCTGACGCCTCGACGGCACGCCCCCTATTCAACGTCAATCACGCCACCGGGCATTTCTGGCCCGTGCACCAGCAAGGAGTATCCCATGTCTGCACCCGAAGATCTGAAAGACATCTACACCGACGAGCTGAAGGACCTGTGGTCGGCGAACGACCAGATGAAGAAGGTCCTGAAGAAGATCACGTCGAAAGCGAGCGATGCCGCGCTGAAGGACATGCTGACCAAGTCGCAGGCGGATATCGAGAAGCATACCGATCTCCTCAAGGAGCTGATCGCGTCGAACGACGAGAAGGTCTCCAAGGAGCATTGCAAGGGCATGGAAGGGCTTGTGGCCGAAGCCACCAAGCATGTCGTCGAAGAGGGTCCGGAAAAGGGTCCGTTGCTCGATGTCATGATCATTGCCCAATATCAGCGGATGACGCATTACGGCATCGCCGGCTTCGGCACGGCCGCAGCCTATGCCAAGGCGCTGGGTCTCAAGGATGATCACAAGGCGCTGAACGCGGCCACCAAGGACATTTACGGTGGCGACGAATATATGACGAAGCTCGCCGAGACGAGCGTCAACATCGACGCCGAAGACTCCTGAAACGTTCGCCCGCCGGCTCACCCCGGCGGGCGATGTCCTGCCCCGTAGACGACGGACGCGACAGTCATGACCACCTACCCCTTGAGCGAGCCGGCCCGGATCTTCGCTGACGCATCGTCCGCCGGCGCGACGCCGACGGAAGTCGGACGCGGAACGCTCGAGGCGTGCGTCGATATCGTCGCTGGTCTGTCGGAGGCGCGGCAGCGTTCCGTCGCCATCCATATGGACGATCTCGACCTCCGGTTCGATGCGCAGGAGATCAGCGAACTCCTCCACTATCTCCGCACGGAAAAACCAGGTCTTTCAAACGCGGAAATTACCGAGATCAAGGTCGCCGACCAGTAGCGACAAAGGCGCTCGCGGCGTTCCGCGATTGCCCTTACGCCCCGCGGCTCCCGGATCACACGGAGTACGCTGTAGCCCGGCGGGGGCAACCGCGGTGACATTGACCGTCGCTGTCCTTTGCGACCATCATCACCGCATGATCATCTCGCAGGCCGATGCGCGCCGCATTGCCCTTGCAGCCCAGGGGTTCGACCGTCCACCGCCTGCTCGGGTCACGGCAGCGCATGTCCGCAAGGTCGCCGATCGGACGGGCCTTATCCAGATCGACAGCGTCAACGTGCTGGCCCGCGCGCATTACCTGTCACTGTTTTCCCGGCTTGGCGGCTACGACCTGGCGCTGCTCGAGCGCGCCGCCTGGGGTCCAAAGCCGCATCGCCGGTTCTTCGAATATTGGGCGCATGAGGCGTCGCTGCTGCCGCTCGAGCTTCATCCGCTGCTGCGATGGCGGATGGCCCGCGCTGAGCGAGGCGAGATCGGCTACGCCGCGCTTCGCCGCTTTGCGACAAAGCATTGTAGCGAAGCCGACGCCGTATTGGCCCGCATCGCAGCCGAGGGCCCCCTGACCGCCGCCGATTTCGAAAACGGGACGAGCCGCAGCGGCTGGTGGGAATGGAGCGACGTCAAGCACGCGCTCGAATGGCTGTTCTGGTCGGGCCGGATCACCACGGCGACGCGGCGGGGCAGTTTCGCGCGGGTCTATGACCTGCCCGAGCGGGTGCTTCCCCCTGCGGTGCTCGCCATGCCCACGCCGAACGTTGCCGAGGCGCAGCGGGCGCTGATCGAACGGAGCGCCCGCGCGCTCGGCATCGCGACCGCTGCCGAGCTGCGTGATTATTTTCGGCTGAAGCCCGTCGAGGCGGATCATGCCATTGCCGATCTGGTCGAGGATCAGGTGTTGGTGCCCGTCCGCGTGGACGGCTGGAGCCAGAAGGTCTGGCTCCACCGCGACGCCGCAGTGCCCCGCCGGGTGCGCGGTGCGGGCTTGCTGGCGCCCTTCGATCCGCTGATCTGGGAACGCGACCGCACCGAACGCCTGTTCGGCTTCCGGTATCGTATCGAGATCTATGTGCCGCAGGCGCAACGCACCCACGGCTATTATGTGCTGCCCTTCCTGATGGACGAGGCGTTGGTCGCGCGGGTCGATCTCAAGGCGGACCGGCAAGCGGGCGTGCTGCTGGCAAAACGCATAACGCTCGAACCGGGGGCGCCAGACGACACGCTGCCCCACCTGCGGGTCGAGTTGGAGCGGATGGCGCAATGGCTCGGCCTGTCGGACGTTCGTGTCGGCGAGATCATCCGCCCCGCGTGATGCGCCGTGCAACGATCGTCCGTCTCGCCGCCAAAGGTCAGTGGCTGATCGATCAGAATGTCACGACCACACTGACGCTATCCTGGTAGCTTCCCGCCGCCGGCGTGACCTGCGCCTGATTGATCCTGGCGACATAGGGGTAGGTTCTGACGGGGGTCAGGCTGCCCGTTCCGGGACTTGCGCCGGTAAGCGGGTTGGCTTCGTTCCAGACGGTGATGCCATCTGCATGATAGATCTGATTCTGCAATGTCGCGCCCGTGCCACTTGTCATCTGCCGCCACGCCGCACCGGTACCAGCACCGCCGGGCGTGAAGCCGATCCGGTAGACGGCGTCGCGGGTGCAATCGATCTGGACGGCCGAGGTCACCGGACCGAACTGCGTGACGAGCGCCGCACTGCCGAAGGACAGGTCGGGCGCGGTGATCTTGCAGTCGTTGCCGACCACCAGCGTCACCTGAAGCGTTACGACGACCTTGCCACTGTCATAGCCCGAACAGACAAGGCTCAGCACATTCACCCCGTTGCAGACGCTATAGTCCCATTGCACCGTCAGTGTGTCGCTATACGTCCCGGCGGCCACATTGGGAGCCGCCGTCAAACGCGCGAACAATGGCGTGGTGAAACTGCTGCCACCGCCCTGCAGCGCCAGCAGGCTGCCGCTCATATAGTTGACGGTCGATCCTTGCGTGAACGGCGTGGCGCCGCTGGCATCGGCCGACACCTGATAGGCGATCGCGTCAGTGCCTTTGACCAGGCGGAACTGGTTGAGGCTGGTGATGGTCGCGCGCGCCGAATTGCCGCCGATCAGAGTCAGCACGGACCCCGTACAGGAAAGCCCGGCGGATCCGGCAACCTGCGGCACCGTGCCCCCTCGTACGTCATACGACGACACCGGCGAGAAGGTGAGCGCCCCGGACGATGTCGTGCAGGCGGCGAATGCACGGCCCGTGACGATGCTCAGGACCACCAGTGCGAAGAACAGCCGCAGCGACGCCATCACCGGCACGAGACCGGCCCTATCCGTGACAGCGCCGCGACGTCTGCGGAGACGCCGAACGTCGCCTGGCACACCGTCCCGTCCGACGTCAGCGCGGAGAGCGACACCTGTTCGCCGACATCCTCCAGATACGCGATGCCGTCCCAGCCGATGGCGACGTCGGGATGCCCCTCACGCCGGACGCGACCGCCCGGCTTGAGCGCTGCCCCGGTCCTGTCGACGAGCACCGCGAGGATGTTGCGCGTCATGCGGACGTTCAGACGCACGACGGCGCCACTGCCCTGTCGCACGGCAACCCGCTGCTCCACCGCGGATGCGACATGGTTCTCCGACAGCGACAGCGTATCGATCGCGAAGCGGACGGGAAGATAGGGCACGACATTGGGCACGAAGAGATGGCCCTTGCGGTTCGTCACGCCGACCGGCTGATTTTCATAGCTGACGCCAACGCCCGCCACGCCAGTCTCGACAACCGCAAAGGCATCGCTCGCCTGGTTGGCGACGAACAGGCCGCCGTCCATCGCCACGACCGAACCCGATGCGCCACCCCAGGCCGAGCTGCGCGCCTGGGCCGTCGCGCCCCCGGCCTGCACTTCGATGAAGGGCGCGCGCCATGTCCCGGTCACCTGCCCCGATGCGGGCCCCCGGCTCGCCGCTGCTATCCCGGCATCGATGCCAAGGCCGCCATCGGTCGGCGTCGCCCGGGTATAACCGACCTGATAGAGATTGCGCCCGGCCGAACGGCTGATCCCGCCGCTGGCCGCATTGCGTCCGAACGGGATGAACAGGCGCAGTTGGGCGCTAGTCGCGCCCCGTTCGAAATCGCGATCCGCAGTCACGAACAGGTTCGCCCGCGATCCGACCGGACGACCATAGGACAAGGACAGCAGGCGCGAACGTAGCGTGAGTTCGTCGACCGATCCCAAGGTTCGCCCCGAAATATACGCCGCCCCCAATGTGCCCAGTCGCGCCAGATTGACGTTGGCGATCGCGCGATAGGTTCGCCGCCGTGTCGCGGGATTTGCAAGGTCGAAGCTTGCAAGCTCGCGAAAGTCCCTGCTGCGATCGTCATATTGCGCGGCAACGCTGAAGTGACGCGCGGTATAGCTGTAGCCGAGCGACCACCGACGGCCCACGGCCTTACCCGAACGCGACGCACTGACCGACAGCGCGACGGTGCCAAATCGCCACGGCGCCACCACGAGCCCGCCCCCGATCTGCCGAAGCCGGGCGGTCACCTCGGCATGTGCCTCCAGCGTCAGGAACGACGTCATGCCGCGTCGGATCGAGCCATTGGCGGCAAGCGTGCCGTAATCGAAGTTGCGGATGCCATAGCCTTGGCGGATGGCGCCGGCTTCGGCTGCAAAATCGGTGAGCCCTGCGCGCAGCAGTGTCGACGAGACGTAAAAGGGGATCGTGGTCGCGATCTGTCGACCCACGGCGTCCGTCGTGACGATCACGGCCTCGCCAGCGCCGTTGATCACTGGGACATCCTGCAGCACGAACCGACCGGGCGCGACGTCTGCACCCTGCTGCCGATAGCCGTCGACGAACAGGTCCACCGCCGACGGTACCGCCGCCTTGCCCGCGAAGCTCGGCAGCGGCATCGTCAACAGGTCCGGCCGCGTATTGAAATCGCGCGTGAGCTGCAGGCCACCCAGCCGGACGGACGTGCTCCAGGGCAAGGACCGCGTGATCAGGTCACCCGCCGTGACGGTCAGCGCGCGATCCTCGTTGACGATTTTCGCATGCGTATCGTAGCGCAGATAGCCGCCGATGCGGGACCCGACTCGCAGCATGCCGGAATTGGACAGCGTCGCGACCGGCCCGAACACCCGCTGTTCGGACCATAAGGAGGCAAAGGAGCCGCCGTCGGTGCGCTGCGCATAGAACTGGTAGTTGACCATCGCGCCCCAGCTGGCGAGCGTGGCGGCGCGGGGCCTATCACCCGCGGCGATCCGGGTGGTCGGCAGATAGTCGGGCGCGGTTTCGAGATGGAGCGTCTGGAGCGCGGCGTCATAGCGGGCGCGGGTGTGCGGCAGCGACGCGACGTCGCGCTCCGTCCCGCCGCCCTCCGCACCGCCGCCCTCCCCATCGAGCGTCACGCCATTTCGGCTGAGCGCCTCGGCCGGCACGAGCATGCGTGTGCCGTCGATCCGCAGCGGCACCAGATCGCCGGTGGCACGGCCATTCACGACCAGCTCGACGAACAGCTGCTGCACCGGGTCACCCGCGCGTGCCATTTGTGGCAGGCAGACCAGCATGGTCGTCAGCAGGAGCGAACCGCGGATCATGGCGTGTCGGACGGATCAACGCGCGGCAATGCGCTGATCGGCGCCATTGACGTTTGCCATCAGCGGACTGGTGTCCGGGACACCCTCCGGCACCGGCCAGCGCATGGTCTGCCCCGCAAGAACATAACCCGCGAGCCCCGAAGCAAGACTGGTCTTCTTGTCGTCCGCCGTCCGGATGTCGATGAGGCGCGCGTGCAGCATGCCGGTATTGCGGATCGCCAGCATCCGACCGCTGCCGCTCCGTTCCAACGTCGCGGTCAGCTCCGGCTTGGCTGCGTTGACGGACCCCGCATAGGTGAAGAGCGGAACCGAATAGCGCATCTGTACCGCAAGCTCGGCCGCCGGCAGCCGGCTCGCATTCGGCGCGTTCGCGGTGGGGATTTCGTCGATCAACAGGCGGTAGCTGCGCTCCACCGGGCCGGTCTGGTCGTTCGCCGCAATAGCAGGCCGCTCGCGCCGCAGCACACGGATCATCTGCCGTTCCCCCGCCGGGATGACTGCGATCGGCGGGCTGGCAACGACCTCGTCCTGATCATCGTACAGATCGCCCTGCGGCCCCTGCGACCAGCGCAGCGTCCGGACCTGCATCGTGATCGGTTCGTTGCCCTTGTTCTCGATCCACAGCGCGGTCGCGCGCTCGGTGGCGGCGATTTTCGGATCGACCGGCCAGATGATGACCGCCGCGGCGCGACTTGTGCCTGGCAGCAGGAGGAGCGGCGAGACGATGGCGGTCAACATACGCAGGATCTTCATGACTTGTCCTTGCTGCATCACCAGGTGACGGTGATGCGAACCACATCGGAATATCGCCCCGCTGCCACGCCGCGCTGGACGACGGCGCGGGCCTGGACGGGAACGGACAGTCGTGACGTCCCGATCGGGAATGCCAGCGCGATCGCCTGCGACGTCCAGGGCGTCTGACTGCCGTTCGCGAACAGCTGATAGGGCAAGCGATCGGCAGGCCGGGTTGCGTGGACGAGCTGGCGCACACCGTTAGCCGGCTGAGTGCCGTTGTCCGCGGTGAGGGTGACGCTCATTCCCGGGGTGCAGTCGATCTGCAATCCGGCGGCAACCGCGGTGACCAGGCTGCCTTGCGCGGCTCCCCCATCGACCCCGTTCACCGACCCGAGGTCGATCGATCCCCAACTGCCCCCGGTATCGGCGCTGATCGCGCAACCATTGGCGATGACCGCGCCGACCCTGAAGGTGCGGCTGGTCTCGGCCATGCTCCCCGACGCACAGCCTGCAATCGCCGACACCGCGAGGAAAGCCCGGACGGCGCGCACCGCCGCTACCAGCTGAGCGTCACCTGTACCGTGTCGGTATAGGTACCCGCCGGCAGCGCCAGGCCGTTGCTTGACGCGCGGGCAAAGATCGGCAGCGTCAACGCCGAGGTGGCCGCGGTGCCGAGGCTGATCTGCCTGCCGATAGTGATTTCGTCCTGCCGCGACGCGTCCGTATACAGCCGATACGCGACGGTCTGCCCCAGATAGGCCAGCTGACGGACATTGCCCGCGTCGTTCGCGCCCGCCCCGACCGTGACCTTCGGCGCGAGGCCCGGTGTGCACAACACCGTGACCGCATTCGTGCTGCCTTGCGCGACCATCGTCGCATCGGCATTGCCGAAGACGCCCGACTGATCGGCAAAGGCGATCGTCCCGATCCGCCCCATGGTCGCGGCGCTGTTGCCGCCATTCACCGCACAGGCCGCGAGGATGTTCAGGGACACGCCGATCGTGCCGCTGGCGGTTTGCGCGTCTGCCGATGTCGCCCCGCCAGACGCCGCGATCATGCCGACCGCAATGCCCAGAACCCTGCTCGTCATCTTACGGTAAATCATGATAAAACAGCCCTCCATTTGGGCTGTTCTCAATGGTCGCCAGTTAACAGGATGTTGAACAACCGATCTGGCCGACGATAGCTTTCGATCCAACGATTATGACATGGTTCCAATAAGATGACGGCTCTCGTGGCCGGTCATCAAACAGGCCCCGGTCTGACGGCCGAGAGGCCTCCTAATTTGGATTGCCGACCGGGATGACCGGATTGCCCTTGTAGCTGCCAAGCTTGACGTGGAGCACCTGCGCGCGATCGGTGAAGTTGATCCCGTAGTCGGTCTGATCACCGTTCAGCACACGGTCGAACACCCAGTGTCCCTGCGCGTCGTAATGCCCCTCCTCGACGCGATCGTAGAGCATCGAACGCCCGCTGTTCGCATCCGCCAGCGCGAACGAGACGCGCGTATCGAATCCGGTCACGAGATATTCGTCGGGGCCGATCTCGGCGACAGCAAGACCGCCGGTCGGTTGGGGGTTGCCGGTCGGCTTGTCTGTGCCGAACTGATACTGGCCGAACGTCGCGGTGGCGCGGTACTTGCCGAGGTCCATGACCTGCCTGTGCTCGGCCTTGGGGTCGGTCGGCTCGGCCACGCCCCAAGTCTTGCCGGCAAAGGCCAGCCGCGCCCATTCCCGCATCATCGGCTCGAACACGCGGTAGTTGCGCGCGAACAGCTCCATCGTCGGCGCGTCCAGCGTCTTTGCACCGAGCGGGAAGTTGTAATAGCCGCTATCGTCCATTCCGAACGGCGCGAAGCCGAGGCCGCCCATCCCGACCACCGGATAGAAATATCGTGCGAACTCGGGCGCGTTCCCCGTTTCGGGAATCAGCAGGGCGTTGTCGGCACGGCCGTAGAGCTTCAGATATTCGAGATACGCGGCATGATCGCGCGCATAGATATCGGGCGCGACCAGATCGAGCGACGGCGCCGCGGCCTTGTACACGTCGATCACGTGATGGATCGGCCCACCGCTCGAATAGGTGGTCGCCGCCTGCCGTCCGAAGGCGGAGGCGAGCGCGGCGTTGACGTACATCGGCACCGGCTTCACCGCCTTGCCCGCCGCCGCGATCTCCTCGATATAGCGGCCGATCGACCAGGCGTGGAAATACTCGTCGGCATCGGCGCCGAACACCTGTTTCCAGCTGCCCGCGGGCTTGCGGAATTTTTTGAGCAACGCCGCCGGGACCGGACCGTCGAACAGCTTCTGCGCGACCGGCGAGAAATCGCGGACGCTGCCATAGGTACCGGCCTCGTTCTCGGGCTGGACCATGATGACGGTGTTCTGCGGATCGGCGGCCTTCAGATGCTGCATCAGCTTGACGAAGGCGCGCTTGTCCGCCTCCAGCGTCGACCGATGGAGCGGCGAC
The DNA here is from genome assembly GCF_014194875.1 of Sphingomonas sp. BK481. Taxonomy (NCBI): domain Bacteria; kingdom Pseudomonadati; phylum Pseudomonadota; class Alphaproteobacteria; order Sphingomonadales; family Sphingomonadaceae; genus Sphingomonas; species Sphingomonas sp. BK481. Next base: position 258,270 of record NZ_JACIAP010000005.1, read on the forward strand.
AGCGCATAATGCGTTTCGCCCTTGGCGTTGGTCATCCGCGGGAACCGCGCGTTGTCGAGCTTGACCCAGGCGGGCGCATAATTGGGCGAGGTATTCTTCCACGTCGCGAACCACAAAAGGACGAGGCGCACCTTGTTCTGCCGCGCCTCGGCGAGCAGCTGATCGAGGAAGGAAAAGTCGAATTGCCCTTCGGTTCGCTCGATCTGCTCCCACGCGATCGGCACCTCGACCGTGTTGGCGTGCATCGCGTGGATCGTCGGCCAGACCTTGGGCAGCATCGCCGGATAATTGCTCGAATTATTGACCTGCGCGCCGAGCATCAGCCACGGCGCGCCATCGACCATCAGCGCGTGATGCCCGTCGCGGGTCACCAGCCTGGGTACCTCGGTCGCGGCCTGCGCGTGCGCGGTGCCGGTGAACAGTGCGGCGGCGAGGGTCAGGCCGGCGAGTGTGCGGAAGGGGCGGAAGATCATGATGCAGTACCTCGAACGAAAAACGGGAAAGCCGGCACGGATCAGTCCTCGACGAAGACGAGGCCGCCCAGACCCGATGCGACCGTGCCGTCGCTTTCGAGCAGGAGGGTGACGGTCCGCTCGCCGGGTCCTGGCGGAAAGGCGGCGCGCAATGTGGCGGCGGCGAAATCGGGCTTCGTCGCGGCGCGCTTGCCGTCGATCCAGATTTCGCCGCGCCCGACCAGATCCTTGAACACGATCGTCCCGCCCCGTTCGCGCGTGCCGCGGTGCGGGATGAGCTTGGCGCGCAGCACGGTCCAGCGGCCACTGCCCTGCGGCGGCTGGATCTCGCCTGCGCGGACATAGAGCCAGCTATTCATGTCATTGTCCGCCAGCACGATGTCGGGCGACGGTTTGGCGGTGGCGGCAGGCGACTGCCGCCAGTCCTGCACCGTCAGCGTCATGCGGGCGGGCGCGACGAACGGACGAGCCGGCGTGGCGAGGCGACGCACAATGCTGATGGCCGGGCGCAATCCCGCCGCGCTGGCCGAGAGCTTGACGGTGCCCGCGCCGCCGCCGCCCGCGCGAACGATCACCTGCGCCAGGCCGTTGAACAGGCGCCGACGATTGCCCTGTTCGGCTTCGTGGCTGACCGGATCGCCATTGCCGAGGCCGATGATCGCGCCCCCGCTCAACGCGAAGGTGACGTCGAGATTGGCGGTCGGGACATGCCGGCCGCGCGCATCGACCGCGTCGATCGTGTACGGCTGCACGTCCTCGCCATCCGCCGCCATCGCACGCCGGTCTGGCGTGATCCGCAGCGCCACCGCCGCGCCGGTCGTCTCGACCACGCTGCGCGCGACCTCGCGTCCGCCGCGATAGCCGATCGCCTCGAGCCGGCCCGGCGCATAGGGCACCTGCCAGCTCGGCATCGTGTAGCGATCGACCTTCTGCTCGCCGATCAGACCGCCATTAAGCATCAGCCGCACGGACTCGACATTGGTCAGCGCCATCACCTTGACCGCCTGCCCCTCGCGCCCGGGCCAATTCCAGTGCGGCATCAGATCGAGCAGCGGCACGTCGTCGATCCACTGTGCGCGGTGCAGATAGAACGCCATCTTGGGAAAGCCGCACAGGTCCATGATCCCGAAATAGCTGCCCGCGGACGGCCATTCGAACGGGGTTGGCTCACCGTGATAATCGAAGCCGGTCCATACGAAGGTCCCCGCGACGAACGGCCGCTCGGCGACCGATTTCCAGCCGTCGCGGTGGGTGCTGCCCCAGTCCGCCGGTTCCTCGTCATACGACGCCATCACGTGCGCGGCGCGGTCGGTCTCCCAAGCCCCGCGCGTCATGAAACTGCTGGTGTCCTCCGAACTCGTCAGCGGCAGCGTCGGGTTGGCGGCGTGGAACCGGTCATACTGGTCGCGCTGATAATTGAAGCCGACCACGTCGACCGCCTGGCTGACATTGACCGGGGCGAACATGCCGCTGTTCATAGCGGCGGTGGCCGGGCGGCTCTCGTCGAGCGCCTTCACCGCGACCGACATGCGGCGGACCATTTCGTAGCCGGCGGGCGTCCCCTGCATCGGCTCCTCGTTGAACACCGACCACATGAACACGCTTGGCCGGTTGCGATCGCGGCGGACGAGCCATTCGAGCTGGTCGATGTAATCGGGGCTGGTGTTGAAGTTGCGGTTCTCGCTCATCACCAGGAAGCCGAGCCGGTCGCACGCGTCGAGCACCTCGGTCGCGATCGCGCTATGCGCGAAGCGGATCGCGTTGCATCCCAGGTCCTTCAGACGGCGCAATCGCCAGTCCCACAGCGAATCGGGCACCGCGACGCCGACACCGGCATGATCCTGGTGGTTGCACGTACCCTTGATCTTGAGCGGACGGTCGTTGAGATGGAAGCCCGTCGCGGCGTCGAAACGCAGCGTGCGAAACCCGATCCGCAACGTGCGTTCGTCGACGGGCTTGCCGCCGCGCATCAGCCGCGTCCGCAGCGTGTAGAGCGTCGGCGTGTTGATCGACCATAGCCGTGGCGCGGGGACCGGGATCGTCAGCGTGACCGTGCCGGGCTTCAAAGACGGCAGGTGCGCCAAAGCGGTCTGCGTCGCGATCGTGCGGCCGGCGGGATCGATCAGCGACACCTCGATGCTCGCCTCGGCCGGGATCTTGCCGATATTGCCGAGCGTCGCGGTGACGGGGACGCTCCATGTGCCATCGGCGGCGCGGCGCGGGTCGGCGTGGATGCCATCGGTCGCGATGTAGGTCGCATCGCGTTTCGCCAGCCAGACATGGCGGTACAGCCCGGCGCCCTCGTACCACCATCCCTCCATCGTCTGCGCATCGACCCGCACGACGATACTGTTCAGATCGTCGCCGAACCGCGCCAGATCGGTGATGTCGACATAGACCGAGTTATAGCCGCTCCAGTTGTGCGCGACGATCGATCCATTGAACCAGATCGTCGCATTCGTCGCGATCCCCCCGAACTGCAACTCGAGATACCGCCCCCGGTCCGCGGGATCGAGCCGCAGCGCGCGCCGGTACCAGCCGAAGCCGCGCCGGCGATAGCCCTGCGAGACATTGGCACTTTCCTCGAACGGCATCGTCGACGCCCAGTCGTGCGGCAGATCGACCTCGGGCCAGTCCGAGTCGTCATATTGCATCGCCGCCGCACCCTGCGCCTGCCCCGCCTTGGCGCTGTTGTAGGACCAGCCATGGCCGCGGATTTCCGGCATCGGGATATCGCCGAGGTGAAAGCGCCATCTGCGATCGAGCAGCAGCCGGCTGGGATCCTCGACCGGCGCGCGCAGCGGCAGGTCGTCGCGGGTCGCCGGCATCGGCAATGCGCCGATCGCTGGCGCCCGCACCGGTGCGCCCTGAGCGACACCGTCCGCCGCCAGCGCCATGCCGATCGCGGTGCCGCTTCCAAGGAAGTGCCGCCGGTTCAGCCGACCCGTCTCGTGCGCATCCGTCATCTCTGGCTTCCTATCCATCGCTGCCGGGCGAGCCCCGTTCGTTGCACCGTCAATGCTGGCGTTCGCATTCGTCGGACACTGGTGGGCGCCCTGGCGACGACATTGCAACCCCCACGGCGCGGATCGCGGTGTACGCTACAGGTCTAGGTCGCGACATCGCACGGGATCGCGCCAGAAGCCCGGGAGCCTTTCGAGACCCCCGGTCTTCGGCCGGTCAGTAGTTTACGCGGAGCGTCGCGCCGAAGCGGCGATCGACGACCGAATAGTCGCGCGGCCGGCTGTCCAACCCGAAGAACGTCTCACGCCGCGTATTGAGCAGGTTGGTGGCATCCACAGACGCGGTGATGTTGGGCGTGACGTCGTAGCTGATCGAAGCGTCGAGCTGGCCGAACGCCCGGTCGTAGATCGGCAGATTGCCCGTCCCGCTGGCCGACGTGGTGCGGACGTAATCGTCGCGCCAGTTGTATGCGACGCGCGCCGACAGGCCGTATTTCTCGTAGATGCCGACCAGATTGTAGCTGTTCTTCGACAGCCCCTCGAGCGGCACCGAGATCGGCGCGCCGGGGATCGCACCGGCGCTCGGATTGGGCGCCTTGGAGTCCACATAGGTGTAGTTGGCCTGCACCCCGAAGCCGGACAGCGGCCCCGGCAGGAAATCGAAGAACTGCTGATAGCCGACTTCGAACCCCTTGATCTTGCCGTTCGCGCCGTTGACTGGCCGGTTGATCTGATATTGCGTGCCATCGATGACCACCGGATCGTCCACGCGCGCGATGAAGCCGTTGACCGCCTTATAGAAGGCGGCCGCGTAGACCGAGCTGGTCTTGTTGAAATACCATTCGAACGAGACGTCGAGCTGATCCGCGCGCAGCGGCTTCAGATCCGGATTACCCGACGAGCCCCGCCGGCTGACGGGATCGAACGTCAGGACCGAGTTGAGCAGGTTGTAATCTGGTCGCGTCAGGCCCTTCGACGCGGCCAGGCGCAGCTGCAGCGTCTCGGTGATCGGGAAGCGGATGTTCAGGCTCGGCAGCACCGAGGTGTAGCTGTTGGTCTGATCGATCGGAATCGTTGGACCGCCCGACGGCGTCTGGAAGCCGGCGACGTTGGTCTTGGTATTCACGATGCGCACACCGAGATTGCCGTCGAACGGCAGGATGGTCTCGGACTTGAACCGCGCAACCCAATAGCCGCCGATCGTCTGCTCCGAGACGTCGTTGCGACCGGTCGGCAGATATTCCGGAACGGCGACCTGCCCGTTGGGATAATAGGAGGCGAAGGTCTGGCGCACCGCGTTCAAATCGCCGCGGATCACGTCGAACGGCGGGATCAGGAAGCTGCCCAGCCCGGCCGCATCGCCGCGGAAGAAGTTCTTCACCGGCACGGGATTGTAATAGCCGGGGATCGCCGAGAGCGGCGTACGCGGCACGCGTGGCGTATCGAACAGGTCGACATAGCCGAACACCGGATTTTCGACGACCGCGTTCAGCTTGGTGTACCGCACACCCGCCTTGATCGACGTGAAGAAGCCGCCATCCGTCTCATATTCGACGTCCTGCCGTACCGACCATTGGTCGTTGTGGCTGCGGCTGCTGGAATCGAGGATGTAGAGATAGGAGAAGTTCGCCGGATCGGTGAGAAAGCTGGGCGACCCTGCCCCGGTCACGCCGATCACGGGCAGTTTGCCGGTAATGTCGACGCTGAGCGTGTTGGGCTGATCACTGCCAACGCCGAGCGCGAAGAACTCCGTCTTCGTCCGGCTGTCGACATAGCTGACATCCGTGGTCAGCGTGAGCTGGCTCGTCGGATTGAACTTGAGCCCGCCCGAATAGGATGCGGTCTTCGAACGGCGATCGCTGCGATAGGTATTGCCCTCGACAAACACGTTCTGGAACGTGCCGCTCTGGAACTCGCCATTCTCGTCGAACGTGAAGCTGCTCGCCGGCCCCGGCGTGATCGGCGCACCGCCGCGGCCGAACGGGTAGACGAGATAACCGACCTGGTTGAACTTGTAGTTGGCATAGTCGAACTGGCCGTAGACTTCGAGATTGTCGGCAGGCTTCCACTGGACGGCCGCGGAAATGCCGATGCGGCGGCGATCGCCGACATTGTTGAACTGGCCGACGCCGTTGGGCACGATCACCGCGTCGGCGGCATCGGCCGTGCTGCCGTTTCCGGTCCGATCGACGATGCCGGTCCGCAGCTGATAGGGTTCGATCGACAAGGCATCGGTGCGATAGGCGCCGCGCTGGAGCGATCCGTTGAGCAGGAAGCCGATCTCGCCCAGACCGGTCTGGTAGGTGTCGGTGATCAGACCCGAGAACGAGGTCTTGGTCTTGTCCGCGAGATCGTGATGCGTGACCCGCGCGCTACCGCTGATCGTCGGCTTCGAAAAGTCGAACGGCATCCGCGTGCGCAGGTTGACCGTGCCGCCCAGACCGCCCTCGATCACGTCGGCGGCGGGGTTCTTGTAGACGTCGATCCCGGCGAGCAGTTCGGAGGGAATATCCTCAAGGCTGATCGTGCGGCCGTCGCCCGCGGTGAAATAGTCGCGACCGTTCAGCTCGGTACGGACCTGGGTCAGGCCGCGGATCGCGATCCGGCTGCCCTCGCCCTGGTTACGCTCGATCTGGATGCCGCTGATCCGCTGCAGCGCCTCGGACACGTTGTTGTCGGGCAGCTTGCCGATGTCTTCTGCGACGATCGAATCGATGATCTGGCTGGCGTTGCGCTTGCGCGCCTGTGCGCTCCGAAGGCTGGCGCGGACCCCGGTGACTACGATGTCCGCATCCGCATTCGCATTCGCAACGTCGCCGCTCGGTGCGACGGTACCCGCTTGCGCGCCCTGATCGATCGGTGACGGGGCGACCTCTTCAGCCGTGTCGGGAACGATAGCGGGCGCCTGCTGGGCGCTCGCGGCTACCGTGAATGCCGAGACAATTGCGAGGGCAGATGCCCCGCTTGCCAGAGCCTTGAGCACACAAGCCGAACGGAATTTTACGCGGTTCAAACACCATCTCCCCAGGATACCGAACGGACCACCGCTCGAAATTTGTGCCGCATTTTGAGCCATGAAGCGCTCTGCGGTCGAAGTGTGGTATCGGTATCAATGGACGAATTGTCTGACAAGTCATATTTTTGGCAGAGAATTCGGTTGATCTGTAGCGCGGACCTGCAATTATACGACAAATTTGCCGCTTTGGCGAAGTTTGCGGTACCATAACGGGCACAGACCCGCGGAGAGGAATTCAATGCATATCGCCCCAGCCCGTGTCGTCACGCAGCCGTCCGACGATTCCCGAAGCACGGTATCGCCGGGCTGGTCACGCCTGATCGCGCGATTTGCCCTCGGGGTTTCGCTGGCGACGATTGCGACGAGCGGGTTCGCAGCGCCGATCGCGACGGTCGATCGCAACGGCAGCCTGGTTTCGGTCGAGGCCTATGCCCCCAACATCGTCCGCGTGACGATCGCGACCGACCGCGGGCAGGTCGACGCCCCCCCGGGCGACGGTCCCAACGCCAAGCCCAATGCCGCGGGCTGGACGCACCGCAACGACGCAGGCGCCGATATCTTCACGTCCGCCGCGCTGTCGCTTTCGGTCGATGCCAAGCCCTGGCCCAAGGCCCCCACCCAGATGGAGCGCTATTTCGCGCCATCGCTGCCGCCAGTGTCGGTGACGATCCGCAAGCCCGACGGCACGATGCTGACGCAGATGACCGGGTGGGAGATGGGGCCGCATACCGTCAACGGCGAAAAGACGTTCCGCGTCGGTGCAAGCTTCGCCTCCCCCGCCGACGAGCATTATTACGGGCTGGGCCAGAACCAGGAAGGCAAGCTCGACCTGCGCGGCCGCACGATCGACTGCCGCCATAATTACGATGCGCCCGCGGGCGAGACGGTCTGCGTGCCGTTCATGGTCACCAACAAGGGCTATGGCATCGTCTGGGACAATCCATCCTCGACCGTCGTGTCCCCCGGCCTGCACAGTGCGACGCACTGGCAGTCGGAAGTCGGCGAGCGCGTCTCGTTCTTCGTCATCACCGGCGCGACCACCGACGAGATCTATGCCGGCTACGCCACGCTGACCGGGACGACCCCGCTGCCGCCAAAGGCCGCGTTCGGGCTTATCCAAAGCAAGGCGCGGTACGAGACAGAGAAGGAACTGCTCGGCATCGCTGACGGGTATCGCAGCCGTGGCCTGCCGCTCGACATCATGGTGCTCGACTGGTTCTACTGGTCGCGCATGGGTCAGCTCGACATCGACCGCACCTATTTTCCCGATCCCAAGGGCATGAACGACAAGCTCAAGGCGATGGGGATGCACTCGATCATCAGCGTCTGGCCCCGCTTCGAAAAGGAATCGCGCTACTTCAATCTGCTGTCGAGCAAGTCCTGGCTGCTGAAGGACAAGGATGGCAACGCCGTCGACGGACTGCCGATCCGGTCCGATCGTGCCGGCGCGTTGCTCGACAGCACCAACCCCGACGCGCGCAACTGGTTCTGGGAGCGGATCCGCGACAATATCGCCAGCCAGGGCTTCGACTGGTTCTGGCTCGACGAGACCGAGCCCGATCTCGTGCCCGACGGCAGCTTCTATTCGATCGGTTCGGGCGACCGTTATCACAACGTCTTTCCGCTGCTCCACACGATGAGCGTCGCAGACGGGTCGGCACGGGATCGCCCCACCATGCGCAACCTGATCCTGTCGCGCGCCGCCTATCTCGGCGCCCAGCGCAATGGCGGGCTGTTCTGGTCGTCGGACATCAAGTCGACCTGGGAGGCGCTGCACCGGCAGGTGCCCGCCGGGCTTGGCTTCACCGCGAGCGGCATGGCCTATTGGGGCAGCGACATCGGCGGCTGGCAATGGCCGAACGGGCCCAAGGCGACCCGTCCGGTGCTGCTCGATCCGGCAGGCGCGACCGCGATGGCGCCCGACTATGCGGATTATCCCGAGCTGTTCACACGCTGGTTCGCCTATAGCGTGTTCACGCCGACCTTGCGGATCCACGGCCAGCGCCCGGCCACTGCACTCTGGGAATATGGTACCGCGGCCGAACTCGTTCTCGCGAACTTCCTGAAGCTGCGCTATTCGCTGATGCCGTACATCTATTCGCTCGGGCGCCACACCTATGAGAGCAATGCGCCGATGATGCGCGCGCTGTTCATGGATTTCCCGAACGATCCCAACGTCGCCGACATGGGCGATGAGTATATGTTCGGCCCCGCCTTCCTCGTCGCCCCCGTCACCGAACAGGGCAAGACGACCCGCCAGGTCTATCTGCCGGCCGGGGCGGACTGGTATGATTACTGGACCAACCAGCGCTTTACCGGTGGGCAGACCGTCACCGCGAACGCAGCGATCGACAGGATCCCGCTGTTCGTGCGCGCCGGGTCGATCATTCCGATGGGCGTCCAGGTCCCGAGCACCGCGACGGCGCAGTCGCTTGAGGCCATTCGCGTCTATCCCGGCGCGGATGCCAGTTTCGCGCTCTACGACGACGACGGCGTGACCAACGACTATCGGACCAAGGGCGGCCGCAAGGCGACCCTCCGCTGGGACGACAAGACCCGGCGCCTGACCGCGTCGGGCAAGCTGCCGACCGGGCAGGACGCCGGATCCCTGGTCCAGATCGTGGCACCGAAGTGATCGGTATCCCCGCTACCGCACGGCTCTGGTCCGGGTTGCCGACGGCTGCGCATCCCAGGACGCTGCGTGCGTCCTCTGCCGGCGCGGCCGTCGGATTCGTTGCGACCCCGTGAGCATCGATCTCAGCCGTCGTTCGGTTCTCGCCGGCATCGCCGCACTCGGGCCCGCAACGCACGCACTCGCGCAAAGCCCGATGGGGCTGGCGCGCGGCCCGGTGCAGCCGACCTGGCAATCGCTGGTCGATCACTATCGCTACCCCGAATGGTTCCGCGATGCGAAGCTTGGCCTGTGGTCGCATTGGGGCCCGCAATCGGTGCCCGAGCAAGGCGACTGGTATGGGCGCTTCATGTATATGCAGGGCCATCCGGCGTACGAACATCACCTCAAGACCTATGGCCATCCGACCCGATCGGGGATGATGGAGGTGATGAACCGCTGGACCGCGGCGCGCTGGGATCCCGATGCGCTGATCGCCCGCTATGCCAGGGCCGGCGCGAAATATTTCGTCTCGCTCGCCAATCATCACGACAATCTCGACTGCTACGACAGTCGCTATCACGCCTGGAATTCACTCCGCGTCGGGCCGAAGCGCGACGTCGTCGGCATCTGGGAAAAGGCCGCGCGCAAGGCCGGGCTGAAGTTCGGTGTCTCGAACCATGCGGCGCATAGCTGGCACTGGTATCAGACCGCCTATGGCTATGATCCGGTCGGGCCGCGCGAGGGACAGCGCTACGACGCGTTCACGCTCCGCGCCGCCGATGGCCACGGTACATGGTGGGACGGGTTAGATCCGCAGCAGCTCTATACGGGCGCGCACGCGGTCCTGCCGAACGGAATCGACACCATTGCGGCGATGAACGCATGGCACGATGCGCATGACGGCCAGTGGATCGAGACGCCGCCGCCGAACGACCCGTCCTATGCCGCGAAATGGCTGCTGCGGCAGACCGACCTGATCGACAAGTACAAGCCGGACTTCTGCTATTTCGACGATTACGAGCTGCCGTTCGGCCCGATCGGGCTGCAGGCGGCGGCGGACTACTATAATCGGTCGATCGCCTGGCACGGCAAGATCGATGTCGTGCTGACCGCCAAGCAGTTGAAGCCCTATGCCCGGTTTGGCCTGGTGCAGGACGTCGAACGCGGCTTCACCGACCATCTGTGGGACGAGCCGTGGCAGACCGATACATGTATCGGCGACTGGTTCTACAATGTCGCGCGCCTGAACGACAAAAGCTACAAGACCGCCGAGCAGGTCATCCAGCGGCTTGCCGACGTGGTGTCGAAGAACGGCAATCTGCTGCTCTCGATCCCGCAGCCCGGGGACGGCTCGATCGACGGCGAGGAGGAAAAGATCCTCGACGGCATGAGCCGCTGGATTGCGATCAACGACGAGGCGATCTTCGGCTCGCAACCGTGGCGGATCTACGGCGAAGGCCCGACCAAGCTGCAGACGGGGATGCAGAACGAGCAGTCTGCGGGGGTGTTCACGCCGCGCGACGTGCGCTTCACCACGAACAAGGGCGCGCTCTATGCGCTGTTCCTCGGCTGGCCACGCGGCGACGTGACGATCGAGGCCCTTGCACGCCACCGCTTCGCCGACGGCGTCGTCGAGCGCGTCACGTTGCTCGGCGGCGACCGCATAGCGCACCGCCGCGACCCGCACGGCCTGCATTTCGCAATGCCTGCCGACCGCGGTGACGGCTTCGTTCCGGTCGTGAAAATCGAGGGCCGCGGCCTGGTCTAGGGCGTCGGGTTTTTCGGGGCTCGGCCATTGCTCCCCCTCGTGCGGACGTTCGAAGATCGAATACGCGGTCGCCACCAGCTTCCCAGCCAGGTATATCCGGAGAAACCTGGGTAGCGCAGCGCCAAACGTCTTGGCGGAGCGGGATGAAAGGATGACGAGGGGTGAGCAATCTGGACTGGGCGCGCCCGCTTGCCGAGCGTGCGCGGGTGGACTCAGCAACGTTCGAAGCCGAAATCCTCAACCGTGGTGAGCCGGTAGTCCTGCGTGGTCAAGTCTCCGCCTGGCCGTCCGTCGAGGCGGCACGCGGCGATGCCCGGAGCGCGGCGCAATACATGGAGAAGTTCGACGGTGGTGTCCCTGTGCAGGTGATGGCGGGGCGGCCCGAGATACAGGGCCGCTTCTTCTACGACGATGCCGTCCAGGGCTTCAACTTCAACCGTCAGATGGTTCCGTTGCGGTTGCTGCTGTCGGAATTGCTTCGTTTTGAAAATGATCCTGCAGCGCCCGTTCTCTATGCTGGGTCTGCGCCGACAGGACAGCTCCTGCCCGGCTGGAGCGAGGCAAACCCGCTCGACCTGACGCTACCGGGCGCGAAGGCGCGGGTGTGGATCGGCAACGCGACGCGGATTTCGACGCATTACGACGGATCGGCAAACCTGGCGTGCGTCGTGGCGGGCCGTCGCCGCTTCGTCCTGTTCCCGCCCGAACAGCTCGAAAATCTCTATGTCGGGCCGCTCGATCATACGATGGCGGGGCAGCCGGCGAGCATGGTCGACCCCGATGAACCCGACCTGGAACGCTACCCGCGCTTTGCCGAGGCGATGCGCCATGCGCGGGTCGCGGACCTTGGGCCGGGCGACGCGATCTTCATTCCGGCACTGTGGTGGCACAATGTGCGCTCGTACGAGCCGCTCAACATATTGGTGAATTATTGGGCCGAAGGGACCGAGGCGACGAGTCCGTTTACCGCGATGATCCATGCGCTGGTGGCGGTACGCGACCTACCGCCGCGCGAGCGCGCGGTATGGTGGAAATGGTTCGATCATTATGCGTTCGACGACGCGGCCGACCGGGTTGCCGATCACCTGCCCGAGGCAGCACGCGGCGTGCTCGGGGCGGCGTCGCCGTCGCGGACGGATCGCATCAAGCAGTATCTGCTCCACGCACTAGGCGCGCGATAAGCCCTCCCGGCGTCACCTCTGCCGGCCCGACATCAAGCCGCAGGACGACCAATCTGGTCGAGGAACTGCTGGTGCGAGGGCATACGGTCGACCGCCAGCCGCATCGCATTTGCGATGTGCGCCATGCGCTTGTCGAGTTCGTCTTCGGGCAGCAGATCGGCGAGCGGGTGGTAGCGTCTGGGAACAAGGCCCTGCCCGTGCATGACCGCGAGCCAGCTCGTCTCGCTGAACAGTTCATTGTCATGGCGATATAGCCGACCATTCTCGCGAAATATCGCGATGCGCTCTTCGAGAGACGTGGGCAAAGCCATGCTCCGGCAGTAGCGCCACAGCGGCGAATCATCGCGGGTCGTGGTGGCATAATGCAGGATGATGAAGTCGCGCACCTGCTCATATTCGACACGCGTGCGGCGGTTATAATAGTCGATGTCGTGCTGGTTGAAACGCCGATCCGGGAAGTTGGTCAGCAGGCGCGCAATTGCCGACTGGATCAGGTGGATCGACGTCGATTCGAGCGGTTCGAGAAAGCCGCTCGCCAGACCGAGCGCCACGACGTTGCGGTCCCAGGCCTTGTGACGGATGCCGGCCTTGAACTTCAGGAAGTTGGGCTCCGACAGAGGATCACCGTCGAGCGCGGCGTTCAGACCGTCGAGCGCTGCATCGTCGCTCAGGTGATCGGAGCAGTAGACGAAGCCGTTGCCGGTGCGGGACTGGAGTGGGATGCGCCATTGCCAGCCCGCCGCCTTGGCGGTGGCGCGGGTGAACGGAAGCGGGTCGGCGGTCCGGCGACAGGCGCGCGCCACCGCGCGATCGCAGGGCAGCCAATGGCTCCAGTCCTCGAAGCCGGCGCCAAGCGCCTCGCTGATCAGGAGGCCGCGAAAGCCCGAACAGTCGATGAACAGGTCGCCCGCAACGCGGCTGCCGTCCTCCAGTGTCACCGCCTGGACATGACCATTGCCGCTTTCGAGGGCGACATCGACGATACGCCCTTCGGTGCGCCGTACGCCACTGGCCTCGGCCCGCTCGCGCAGGTAGCGGGCGTAGAGCGAGGCGTCGAACTGGAACGCGTAACTGATCGTCCCGAGCGGCGAGCCGGCGCGGCTGTGGTCGGGTGAAGACGGGCGCGGTGGTGACGCAGGGGAAACTGTGACGGAAAGGCCGGGAATGCAGGCGTTTGTTCGGCCGCATCTCCAGGTCAAAGCCCCCCCTGCCGAACGACCGCTCAGACAGTCGGCTCGCCGGTGAGATACGGATCGACCGGCACCTCCGCCGGAACCGATACCCGCGGCACCGCCCTTGACGCTGCGGCAGTGAGCCATTCGTCGCCGCCGTCCCTGCGCCGCGTTGAGCCGTCGCCGCGTGTCGAGACGTGCCCGTAGATCGGTCGCTCGCGATCCGATGGCGAGCCCGCGAACATCGCGGCGATGTTGCTGTAGGTCGACGGGTCGCGACCGTCGAGGCTGAGCCGGTCGTTGAGATAGCAGGCTGTGGACCATGCCGCTTCCGGGCTGGGCGTCATCGCGATGATGCGTTTGCCCCAATACATCCGCAGGTTGTTGTGCATCCAGCCGTCGACGAGGAACTGCTTCTGGCAGGCATTCCACGTCTCGTCGCGCGTCTCGCCGTGAAGCATCGCGCTCAATGTCTCCAATTCGGGTCGGGGATCGGCGGCATGCTCTGCGAGCGTGTCGACTGCCCAGCCGGCGACGCGGTCGTAGCGCTCCGGCGCGGCAAGATCCCGCGCCTGGTAGTGGAACCACTCGCGCCATCCGAGAAGCTCGTCGGCGAACTTTGCCTTGTGCCTGCTACCTGCATCAGCCGCGGCGACTGCGGCCATCACCTCGCGCGGGCCCAGCACACCAAAGTGCAGATAGGGCGACAATCCGCTGGCGCCGTCCGCGCGCGTGGCGTCGTTGCGCGCTGCGGCATAGCCGGGCAGCACCTCGGTCACCAGCCGCCGCAGCCGTTCCTCTGCCGCGCTCCGGCCAGCCGGGTGCAGGTCGCTGACCGGCACCGTATGATCGATCGCGAGACTGGTCACCAGCGCGTCGAGATCGCATGTGTCCAACCTGTCCGGCGTGAAGGGCAGCGTCCCGGCGTAAGCGGGCTGTTCCGGCACCGCCTCCTCCGTCTCCACCCAATTGGAGCGCTCGGGTTCGTGGCGTCGCAGGAACCCCGATCGTCCACGGATGTCGCCGCCCAGCACGGCCGGGGGTACCAGGCACGCAGCCTCGACTGCGTAGACCGGCGCCGCGGCGCGGGCGGCCACCCGCTCGGACTGCCAGCGGGCGACGAAGGTCGGCTGGTCCTCGACCAGGATCGCCGCCGCATCGGCGCCAAGCCGGTGCACGAGACCTTTTTCGCGGTGCCCAGCCCGATCTACGTGCTGAACGCACGCTAGACCACGCCTCCGGCATCCTGCGCCGAGATCTCGGCTCGCCGCCAGGATGAAGTGGTGCAGCCGGTCGGAGGCATAGGGATAATCCTCGCGCACGCCGTGGTACACCAAGACCGGCAAACCGAGCGCGTTGCCGAGCATAATGCTCGCATCAATCACCGGATTGTCGCGCGCCCGCAGTGCCTGTTGCAGCCAGCACAGGACGTATCGGCCGCTAGCGTTCACCGCGCGGTCGTTCAGCGTCCGCACGCGCGGCGCTTCTCGCCAGTCGCGAAGGCCGGCAAGCAGGACGGCGGTCACCATCCCATGCTGCCCGGTATGCCCTTGAACGGCCCGACAAGCTCTGACGTGATCCACCCGCCGTAAAACCCGCCGGGCTGCGGAACCACCTGCTCGCCGTCCACTGTGCATCTATCGAGCGGACCGGCGTAGAAGGCGACATGGTCGCGCAATACCGCAAAGGCCGGCATCGGCTCCGGATAGCTCCACGCCACGTCGCGCAGCACTTCGCCACCGATCGCCAGGTGCCAGTAGACGGCGTGGCCCTTCCACTCGCAGAACGAGCGTCGCTCCGAACGGCGAAGCAGGCCTGGGCTCAGAGCGCCGGGCGGCAGGTACCAGCTGGGCGGATGACTGGTCTCCAGCGTGCGGACAGCGCGGCGCGTATCGGCGACGAGGACACCGCGATGCTCGATACGGATCCACCGCTCGCTCGCTTCGGCAACGGGAGGGCGGGGAAAGCGCCACACGCTCTCCTGGCCGGGCGCGAGTGAAGGATCGCGGTCGGTCTCGCTCACCGGCGACGACCGAGCCAGATGCCGATACCCGCAAGGCCGAGCACCGCGATACCGGACGTCGCAGCGGCGACCTTGCGCCGCCGGTCCGGATCGCGCCGGCCGCCATCCGGGCCGGCGGGGACGCCCGGCTCGAACAATACCCCGTCGCTGTCGTCGCCGTCGGGTGCGCGGGCTGACCAGGTGTCGAGGAAGCCGCTCAGGATCGCCGCCAGCAGGTTCGGTGCCGCGAACTCCCCCAGCTTGAAGGCGATCGCCGGCGCGCCGACTGCGGTGAGATTGCGGGGTCGCGTGGCGAGCCCCACGACGGCCTTCGCAACCGTCTCGGGTGCGAGCGAACCCGGCGGCAACGCGAGCCGTGAGCCCGTATAGTTGCCGGCGTGGTCGACGCCGGGTGTGTCGACGAAGGTCGGACAGACGTCGCATATATGGATGTGCGGGCGCTTTGACACCTCGCCGCGGAGTGCCGCACTGAACCCGCGCAACCCGAACTTGCTCGCCGAATAGGCTGCCGCATACGGCGTGGCGACGAAGCCGCCAGCAGATATCATGTTGACCCAGGTGCCGCGATCCTGCGCCAGGAAGATCGGCAGCACCGCGTGCACATCATTCATGTGAGCGACGAGGTTCACGTCGACGACGCGGGCATGGTCTGCGATCGGCACGTCCTCGTACCGGCCGAGCACGCCAACGCCTTCGCAGCTGAACCACAGGTCGATGCCACCGAGAAGGTCGCGGGCCTCGGCAGCGAATGTCGCCACCGCGGCTGCATCGGTACAGTCGACGGGCCGGACGATCGCGTTGCCGCCCGCCGCGGCACAGCGACTAGCGATGTCGTCCAGCCCTTCCCTGCCGCGGGCGCCCAGAACGACCCGTGCGCCCGCCGCCGCGAAGGCCACCGCCGTAGCCGCGCCGATACCGCTCGATGCACCGGTGATCACCACCCGGTGTCCAGCGAGTGGTTGGTCCGCGCTCATCGGATCTTGCTCGGGGGGCTTAGCCGCACAGCGTCGGCGGGAGGACGCTGTCGCATCGGAGGGGCTGGCCTGTCATCATGCATAGCCCCTCAACGTTCTGAAGGCGCTGCGGTGTCCCACGAGCGCCGCAGAACCCATCTCACCGTATCGGGCTCGAGCTTCGAGAGGTGCTCTCACTACGGACTGCCGGCCGATTTGAACGCGACGCAGGTGCGTGCGTTGGTGTTGCTTGAGACGGGGCGCGCGCCCTTGGAACGCTAGGACACGAGATGGCAAAGCCCTTTACGATTGCAGTACCCGACGAGCGGCTCGCCGGCATCAACACCAAAGTCGCAGCGTTCGACTGGGGCGCGCTGCCGGACGCCGGAAGCTGGACGTCAGGGGTCGGCCTCGCGGATCTCAAGCGGCTCGTGGACCATTGGCGCATGCGGTTCGACTGGCGCGCACAGGAACGTCGGCTGAATGCTCTACCCCAGTTCACGACGGAGGTGCTGGGCGAAAAGCTTCATTTCATCCATGCGCGGGGCGATGGGTCGCGCGCACCCCTGCTCCTGCTGCATGGCTGGCCGGGCTCGTTCATGGAATTCGAGGCGCTCATCGCGCCATTGGTCGCCGACGGCCATGACGTCGTCGTACCCTCGCTTCCGGGCTACGCCTTTTCCGGGCGCCCTGCCGCGCCGATCGGACCGCGCCGGACGGGCGAGTTGATGCACGGTCTGATGACCGAGCTTTTCGGTGATGCCCGCTATCTGGTGCAAGGTGGTGACTGGGGCGCGGCGATCGGGAGCTGGATGGCGCACGATCATCCCGAAGCCGTGGCCGCGCTGCACCTAAACATGGTTCTCCTTCAGGCGGCGGACATATCGCCGAAGACGCCCGACGAACTCGCTTGGGCGGCCCGACGTGCTACCCTGGCCAAAGAGGAGACCGGCTACGCGCACGAACAAGGCACGCGTCCGCAGACGCTCGGCATTGCCATGTCGGACAGCCCCGTCGGCGTTGCAGCCTGGATTCTGGAGAAGTTCGGCGCTTGGGCGGACGTGCCGCGTGATGAACAGGGTCGGCCCGATCTCTGGCAGGCGTTCGATGAAGATACGCTCCTCACCAACATCATGCTGTACCTCGTCGAGGGGTCCTTCATCACGTCCACCTGGATGTATCGCGGCCGTATGCTGGAGGGTTCGGGCGAACTTCCGGCAGGCAGCCGTATCAAGGTGCCGACCGGCGTCGCAGCCTTCCCCGATCCCGTCTTCCCGCCGCCCCCGCGCTCGCAGGCGCGTAAGACCTACAACATCGTCCACTGGAGCGAGATGAAGGCAGGTGGCCATTTCGCGGCGCTCGAACAGCCCGGTCTCCTGCTGGCGGATATGCGACGCTTCTTTGCCGACCAGGCGTCCTCGAAGGGGCGCAGACGGCGTCGGATCGCCGGCGCGGCGGGTGTTGTCGGCGTTGCCGCCCTTGGATTTTGGAGGTTGGCGGATAGTCATCGACGCCCGGACGATACCCAAGCCCGGCATCGCGCGACCTACCCGCCACTGGATGTCCCGAAAGCTTTTGCCGAGGGCGTCTGGATCGTCGACAGCGGACCAATAAACGCGATGGGGCTGGCGCTGCCCGTGCGCATGACGATCGTCCGCCTCGAAAACGGCGATCTGCTGCTGCATTCGCCGACCCCCTATTCGGCCGCGCTGGCCAAGGCGGTCGAAGCGCTGGGCCGGGTACGGCATCTCGTTGCCCCCAACATCGCGCACTGGACCTACGTTGCCGATTGGCAACGGGCCTATCCGGATGCGACCACCTGGGCTGCGCCAGGACTGCGGGACCGGGCACAGGTCTGCGCATCGGCGGTGCGGTTCGATGCCGAACTCGGTGGAACGGCCCCGGCCGAATGGTCGGACACGCTTGATCAAGGCATGGTGCCGGCAGGGGCTGGCTTCAACGAGATTTGGTTCTTCCACCGGCAGACCAAGACGCTCGTGCTCGTCGACCTCATCGAAAACCTCGATGCTGACAAGCTGCCGCCTGTCACGCGGCTATTGATGCAGGCCTCCGCCGCCACGGACGGCACGACCGCACGATACCTTCGGCTACCAGTACGGCTAGGCGGCGCGGACGCTCGAAAGGCGGTGCGAGCGATCGTGGCGCTCGAACCTGACCGGGTGATCTTCGCTCATGGTCAGCCGTTCGACACCAATGGTGCCGCACGACTGAAGCGTGCTTTCGAATGGCTGATCTAGGCGGGCCTTAGGGCAGCTTCCGTGCCTAACTGCAGCGCTGCATCACGCACCTGCCCGACGCGATCGAGGCAGTTCAGAAGAGTGATGCACGCTGCGCCGAAACGGTTTGCGCGTTGCGCATCGAAGACGTTTACAAGGAGTCACCAATGTCGTTTCCCCGTCCGTACGTCGCGTCCCCGCTCCGGTATGACAGCGGCATGCCCTATCGACGCACCGGCCGAAGCGGGCTGAGGCTGCCGGCAATCAGCCTGGGGCTGTGGCAGAACTTCGGCGGACAGGATGTGTTCGAGACGGGGCGAGCCATCCTGCGGCGGGCATTCGATCGTGGCGTGACCCACTTCGATCTCGCCAACAATTACGGCCCGCCCTATGGTTCGGCGGAAGAGAATTTCGGTCGCGTCCTCGCCTCTGATTTCGTGGCCCATCGCGACGAACTCATCATTTCGACCAAGGCGGGTTGGGACATGTGGCCCGGACCGTATGGCGATGTCGGTTCATCCAAAAAATACCTGATTGCAAGTTGCGACCAGAGCCTCAAGCGGATGGGCCTCGACTATGTCGACATCTTCTATTCGCATCGGGTGGATGCCGCGACCCCGCTCGAGGAGACGATGGGCGCGCTGGTGCAGCTCCATCGACAGGGCAAGGCACTGTATGTCGGCATCTCCTCCTACGAGCCGGGGCTGACCCGCCGCGCGGCCGAGATCCTGGCCGCGGAAAAGGTGCCGCTGTTCATCCACCAGCCCAGCTATTCGATCCTGAACCGGTGGATCGAGCGCGACCTGCTGGCGACGCTGGAGGAGTTGGGGGTCGGCTGCATTGCGTTCTCACCCTTGGCGCAGGGCATGCTGACGAACAAATACCTCCAGGGCGTCCCGCAGGATGCGCGAGCAACCCGTGACGGGTCGCTGTCGCAGGCCTTGCTCACGGATCAGAACCTTGCTGCCATCCGTACCCTGAACGATATCGCGGGTGAGCGCGGACAAACCCTGGCCCAGATGGCGATCGCGTGGGTCTTGCGCGACCCGCGCGTCACGTCGGCGCTGATCGGCGCCCGCACGGTCGAACAGCTCGACGACTCGCTGGACTCGGTGAAGACGCTCGACTTCTCCGCCGACGAACTCACCGCGATCGACAACGCGGCCGACGATGGCGGCGTCAATCTCTGGTCGGGATCGTCTGACATCATTGCTCTGCCGGCAGCGCAAGGAGTGCCCGCCTGAACAACGGCCAGGACGACCGCTTTCGGGACATTCCAGGCGGCGTGTGCGCGCCCAACCTCCGGACATCCATTCACGCCCGCTTACGTTCGCCGACAGCGGCGCACAATTGTTAGGATACGCGATGCCGTGATCCATTTGGGCAAACCACTTATATTGAGCCTTGCCCCGTCGTGATCTGAGCGCCTCGCTACGCTTGTAAATGCCCGCCTCGAACGAAGAGCTCCGATGTCAAATTGATAGCGGAATGCCTGCTTGAGATCCGGACCAAGCCGACCGCGGCCTCTCCTCAACGGGCCGGGACGACATAGTCGTGCGTTCCGATCTGGCGATGCAGCTTGAGCGAGCCGCCAGCCTGACGCTGCCACAGCCGGATGCCCCCGCCCTTGACGGTGCCCGACTGGCCCCCCGCGGTCCACTCGACGCGGAATTTGGGATATTCGATCACCCACGCACCGTGATTTTCGAACGCCAGGGTCCAGACCCGCACGTCGCGGAAGGTCGCGCCGCTTCCCGCTGCGGTATAGGCGGTCAGATAGGGGCGGATCTCGGCCATGCCGCGTTTGGGCGTATCGCCGAAGGGCATGAAGATGGCGTCGTCGGTGTAATCCACGAGCTTCGCCTCGACATCCTTGGTCCGCACGGCCTCGGCGTCGCGGTCGTTATGCGCCCGTAGGAATTCGCCCACGGACCGATCGCCTGCGGCTAGCGGGATGGGCGAGGACGACGGCTCCGGGATCGCGGTGAAGAAGCCCGCGGGATCGGCCAGTGGGCGAAAATAGCCCCAGGTGTCGGCCTTGAGGCTGAGGCTGCCGTCGCGCTCGACGCCCCAGACATGCGCGTATTTTCCCCGCTCCTCATCGGTGCGGTCGGACCAGCGGATCGTGAAGGTTCCGATCTCGACCAATGTGTTGCCCAGGTCGAAGACTTCGCTCGTGACCGGCACATAGCTGATCACCTGCCGCCGTTCGCGCATCGCGCGGTGATAGGCCGCGATCTGGCGCGTGCCGATCAGCACCGGCTGATATTCGGGCATCGAGCGCGCATCGGCGCGGTAGAGCATGGCGCGGGCATCGGCATCATTGGCAAGCATCGCCTGACGCAGCTTAGCGTGCGCGGCGTTGACGCGTTCGGTCGGCGTCGCGGGAGGTCCGAACATCAGGTGCCGCGCGAAGAAGGGCAGCATATCGGTATAGAACCGCCCCTGCTCGCCCCAATGGCGGTCGCGAAAGCCGCCGCCATGCTCCTCGGCTTCGTGTGGAACGCCATATTCGGCAAGGAGATTGGAGAACGCCTGCGCGCCATAGACATGATCGACCAGCGTGTCCTGACGCCCCCAGTCGAACTTGAAGCCCCGCAGCGATTTGAGATTGTCGGCATAAGCGGGGAGCAAGGCCGTCAGCGCGAATCCCTGTTTGAAACGCGCCGTACGGTCGCTGTCCACTACGATGCGCCCGTCGACACGCCGCGCCGGTGGATCGAAGAACAGCGGCGGTCGGTTCGGGTTCGGCGCGAAGGCCTGATAGATCGACGTGAAGATCAGCGAGAAGCCGTCGTCCCGCAGATCGTCGAGCGATGTCGCGCGCGCCATGCGTTCCAAGTTCGGGCGGCTGTGCGTCGGCTGGATATTGGGGCCGCTCGCCACCGGCTGCATGCCATAGACCGCGCCGAATATTTCGGGATGGCGCATGCCGAAACGGATCGCGCCATAAGCCCCCGGGCCGTCCCCCGCGATCCCGCGCGAATCCCGGGTGGCGAGCGTGCGGTAGGTGGCATCGATGTGCGGTACCAGCTCGCGCACCATGAAGTCTTCCCAATTGCCCGTCGCCGGCGAATTCACATACCATGAGCTGCCCACGGGGGTCGTGAAGTCGGCGGTCACGACGATGACGTCGCCGATCAGACCCTGCCCTATCGCCTTGTCCAGCAACGCCTTTGCGCCGTGGCTGGCGAAGGGTTCGCGGTGATCTTCGAAGAAGTAGTTGAGGAAGTAGAGGACGGGAAATCGTTTGCCTGCCTCGGCGTAGCGCGGCGGCAGGTAGACCGTGAGGTTGCGGACTGGCGAGATGCCGATCTTGCTGCCGGCGAAGCTGGTCGATTGCAGCGTGCTGACAACCAGCCGGCCCTGCGGCTGCGCCATCGCCGGAGCGACGAACAGCGCCAGCAAGCAACAGGCAACGGCGTAAAGCTTGCGGAGCCCGGTCATGACGACGCTCCATCGCTTTGCCGCGTGGGGCCTGATGTACGCCGGAAGGGAATCACGAGTGTCTCGCGTTCCTGGCCCGCCGAGCGATTGAGGAAATAGACCGTGAAGCTATCCGGCCCGGTTCGCGAGAAAGTCGCGCCGTCGAAGTAGAAGCTGGTCGAATCGCGATCGACCAGCGGACGGTCGATATAAGCCGCCTGCGCTTCCCAGCCGGCGAGTTCCGGGGTGAAGTGCTTGACCCGAAGAGTCAGCGAATCTCCAATCTCCGCGAACACGCCGATCTCGTAAAAGGCCAGGTTCTGGGGAGCGAGCGCGCGGACGAAGCCCGGAAGCTGCCCAAAGCGAGGCCTGAGAAGCACATGCTCGACCGGCCCATCGGGCATGTCGCCGATCCAGTGGCCCTCGATCCACGCCATGTCGGCGATCGTCGCACGCGGGGCCTGGCGACCTTCGGCGTGGAGCTTGATCATGGCCCGGGGGTTGGCGCGTTGCGCCGATGAAGGGCTTGCGGGGAACAGGATCGCCAGCGCGAATACCGCCGTCGGAAACCTGAAAAGTGCATATGTCCTGTGCTGCAAACCCATGCCCACCCCCTGTTTCGGTTCAGCGGCACACGGGCCCGGAACGGGGTTCGCCGGCAATGGATTTTCGCCGGGCGGGTTTGGCGGATCGCCAAGCGGGACCAGCGGGTAAGGTAGACGTCGATCGGCTCGCGGTATCGCCGGCTGAACCGGAGCTCCGCGCCGCATGCCAGCCGCACCACACCGTCGCCGTGCGTGCCGGGCCGGACTTCGACCAACCGGTCGAGCCGGACGATCGCGGCGCGATGGATGCGCGCGAACGCGGCCTGGGGCAGCCGCGCCTCGAGCGACGTCAATGTTTCGTGGATCAGCAAGCTGCGTCCGCCGGCATGTACTTCGGCATAGTCGCCGGCCGCACTGATCCAGTCGATCTCGTCGAGCCGAACCAGTTGCGTCGCGCGATCGCCGCGCGCGACTAGCCGGCCCTGCCCGCCGAGCAGCGATCGCATCCCGTCGTGCTGGCCGTCGCGCTGCCCGTCGCCCGTGCCGATCTGTCGCCGCACCCGCTCGATCACGCGGGCAAAGCGCTGGTCGTCAAACGGCTTGAGCAGGTAATCGAGCGCCTCCGCCTCGAAGGCGCGCACCGCATAGGCATCGAACGCCGTCACGAAAACGGTCAGCGGCATCGCATCCACGCCGATCGCCTCGATCACGCCGAAGCCGTCCATCTCGGGCATCTGGACGTCGAGGAACACCAGATCGGGCCGCAGCGTGCCGATTGCCGCAACCGCTTCAGCCCCGTGCCCAGCCTCGCCGAGCACGTCGAAATCGCCGAACCCGGCCAGCGACTGGCGCACGGCGCGGCGTGCCAGCGGCTCATCATCGACAATGAGGGTCCGGATCACTGCGGCACCAGGATGGTGACGCGGAAACCTTCGCCCGGCGCTGTGTCGATCTCGAGCGACTGGCGCTCGCCGTAGAGGTGACGCAACCTGAGGCGTGCGTTGCCGAGCCCGACGCCCTCGCGGATCGCGCCCGCGCCCTTGCCGTTGTCGGCGATGCTGATCCGCAGCATGTCACCCGCGGGCTTCGCCTCGATCGTCAGCCTGCCACCTTCGATCAACGGCGCAATCCCGTGGCGCACCGCGTTCTCGACCAGCGGCTGCAGCAGCAGTGCCGGCACCTGGACGGTCTCCAACCCGGGCGCGATGGCGCGGACGATCCGCAGTCGCTCGCCCAACCGGGCTTCCTCGATCGCCAGATAGGTGTCGGTAAAGTCGAGCTCATCGGCGAGCGCGCTATGCTGCGACCTGCGCTGATCGATCGACAGTCGCAGCAGATCGCCCAGCCGCGCGATCAGCCGCTGCGCCACGATCGGATCGTCGGGCACCAGCGCGGAAATGGCGTTGAGCGTGTTGAACAGGAAGTGCGGCTGCAACTGCGCGCGCAGCGCCGCGGTTTCCGCCTCTGCGAGCTGCGCCTCCAGCCGCGCCGCCGCGACTTCGCGATCGCGCATTGTGCGATAGGCGTGCGCGCCGAGCACGATCGCCACAAGCAGCGCGTAGATCATCAGATGGACGTGGATGCTGGTCGCGAGTTTCGTGATCAGCAGCGCATTGCTCCACGGCGCCCAGGGCGCGCGGAAATAGAAGATCGCGTTGATCGCGCTGTAGAGCGCCGCGTGCAGCACCGCGAACACGAGCCCGAAGACCAGATGAATGGCCAGCAGCCTGCCCGGCCGCCGCTCATAGGCGAACGCTCGCGCGACGCTCACAACCCCGGGCGTCAATGCTGCCCAAGCCGAATACCAGATCAGCCCATTGACCAATGCCTGCCCCAGCGGGAGCCTAGGGCCGCCCGCGAAACCCGCGGCGTAGGTCTGGAACGCCGTCACCACCGCGACCGCCAGCCACGCGGCCCAAATGCCCAGATAGCGAACAAGGCGTTGCCGATGCGCTGCGGTCATGGCCAATCATGCACATTCGCCCGACATTGAACAGCCGCGTGGCAGGGACCGGACCTGAAGGATGAATGCAATAGAACTGCTCAACTGCGATAAATGCAGTTCCGATACAGATCGTCCGCTTAACCCCGCACGATCGGTTCGAAGCCGCCGACGTCCGCGTGCTCCCCAAATTCGCGACCGACGAATTCTGCCTCGCCAACGTCTATTGCGTCGGTGTCGCGATGCGCGCGAGGCGGCGCATTCCGACGCGGTATAGGCCCTGCCAAAGGCAATCGCCGAATATCCGCTCGGCGCCGACCAATGTAGCGACTTGATACCGGCGATCGGGTCGATCAAGGTCAACTTCACCCGTCTCGATCGGCGAGAGGGCCCCGCCGTTGCCGACGAGGCCGTACCGCGTATGACCGCTATCAAGGATAGAAAGATCGTCCTCGTCGACGCCGCCTGATTGTCACCTTCACTCTGTAGCGTGCCGCGTACCCGACCAATCCCGAGGAGACATCGAATGCCGTTCGTCACCACCGTCGATAAGACCGAAATCTTCTACAAGGATTGGGGCAACACGGATGCACCGGTCGTCATGTTCCACCACGGCTGGCCGCTCAGCTCGGATGACTGGGACGCGCAGATGATGTTCTTCGTCCAGAAGGGCTATCGTGTCATCGCGCATGATCGCCGCGGGCATGGCCGTTCG
Source organism: Sphingomonas sp. BK481 (assembly GCF_014194875.1). NCBI lineage: Bacteria > Pseudomonadati > Pseudomonadota > Alphaproteobacteria > Sphingomonadales > Sphingomonadaceae > Sphingomonas > Sphingomonas sp. BK481. The sequence continues at coordinate 283,298 of NZ_JACIAP010000005.1, forward strand.
ACCCAGTCGGCGGGCGGTCACGACATGGACACCTATGTCGCCGATGTCATCGCGCTGACCGACGCGCTCGATCTGCGCGATGCCGTCCATGTCGGCCACTCGACCGGCGGTGGCGAGGTCGCCCGCTATGTCGCGCGCGCCAAGCCCGGGCGGGTCAAAAAGGCCGTGCTGGTCAGTGCGGTCGCACCGATCATGGTCAAGACCGATGCCAACCCGGACGGCGTGCCGATGGACGTATTCGACATGGTGCGCGAGCAGACGGCCACGAACCGTTCGCAATTCTACTACGACTTCACGCTTCCCTTCTTCGGGTACAACCGCGACGGCGCCGAGGTGAAGGAGGCGGTGCGGCTCAACTGGTGGCGCCAGGGCATGATGGGCTCGGCGCTCGCCCATACGCTCGGCGTCAAGGCCTTCTCCGAGACCGACTTCACCGACGATCTCAAGGCGATCGACGTACCGACGCTGGTCCTGCACGGCGAGGACGACCAGGTGGTTCCTTTCGCCACCACCGGCAAGATGTCGGCCGACATCGTAAAGGACGCCAAGCTCATCTCCTACCCCGGCTTTCCCCACGGCATGCCGGTTACCAACGCCGATCGGATCAACGCCGATCTGCTCGCCTTCATCGAAGGCTAATCCATGGTAGAACCACGGAGCGATGGCGCGCTCCGTGCTTCTGCACGACACGCTTAACGAGGAATTGCGGCGATGCCCGATCGGGTTCTGATCTTCTACGGCTCCTATCGCTCCGACCGACAGGGCATCCGCCTCGCCGAGTGGCTCGTCCGCGCCTTTGCCGAACGCGGTGCATCGGCCGAGTTGATCGACGCAAGGGCAGTCGACCTTCCCATGCTCGACCGCATGTACAAGGAACATCCTAGTGGTGAGGCACCCCCGGCAATGGAGGCACTCGCCGAAAAGATCAGGACGGCCGACGCCTTCGTATTCGTGGCCGGCGAATATAACTGGGGCGTGCAGCCCGGGCTCAAGAATCTCACCGACCATTTCCTCGAGGAATGGTACTGGCGGCCGGCGGCGATCGTCAGCTATTCGGCGGGACGTTTCGCCGGCGCGCGTGCCGGTCTCGCATGGCACGGCATCCTGTCCGAGATGGGCATCGTGGTCGTGTCCAGCACGATCGCCGTGGGCGGGATCGGCCATGCCTTCGATGCGAGCGGAGAACCGGCGGGCGACGGCGGCGCCGCCCTCACCCGTGCCTTCCCGCGCTTCGCCGACGATCTCGGCTGGTGGACGCAGGCCGCCCGCGGCCAGCGCGAGCGGCTCGACCCGCCCTATTGATCCGGCCGATGTCCGCGCCTCTTCATCGCGGCTCCGGGCAACCGAACTCGTTCACCCCTTCGCTGCCGCTGCGGCCAGCTCCTCGAGGTCGAGATCATGCTCGAGATCGTGGAGCGTCTCGTCATCGATACGACCGGCACGGTGCAGGCGGACCAGCTCGGCGCGGCCGGCCGCGACCGCGGCGATGATGACGTCGAAATGGCTCGCAATCGCCACGTTGCGCTCCTCCACCGTACCGTCGAACGCATCCGCTGCGGTTGCACGGGTCCGGTAGCGCCGCAGGAGCTGCGGGTGGATGACCGTGCCGTCGACCGCCACCGCCTCGCGTTCGACAAGCGCCAACTGCGCCTGGAACAGCATCATCTCGGCGGCGTGCAGATCGAGCGGCGGTCGCGCGCTGCCGTCGTCGTGCGGCTTCAGGGTCCGGATGACCCAGCCGAGCGAGGTGCCCTGCACCAGGACGGTAACGAGGATCACGACAAAGGCGGTGACGAGCATCAGATCCCGCGCCGGCATCGCCTCGGGCAGCGAGAGCGCAACCGCAAGCGTCACCACGCCGCGCATCCCGGCCCAGCTCATCACCACCGCCGCACGCGTTCCGAGCGGTTGCTGTCGCGTCCATCCGATGCGGCGACCGGTGGCGACGCCGGCATCGACCGCGAAGATCCACAGGAACCGCGCGGCAACGACCGCCAGAACGATCAGCAGCACGGGCCGCGCCATCGTGTCTATGACGATATCGAGCCCGCCGACCCGGTCCAGCAACCCCCGCAAAGACAGGCCGATGAGCAGGAATACGGTGGCGTCGAGAAGGAACACCAGCACCTGCCAGAATGCCATCGCCCGGATGCGTACGCGGGCGGTGAAGACGACATGCTGATACCAGCCGCAGACAAGGCCTGCAGTGACAACGGCAATGACGCCGGACACGTGCAGCAGTTCGCCCGCGATATAGGCGCTCCAGCAGACCAGCACGGTCGCTGCGATCATCAGCGTATCATCGCCGAGCCGGCGGAGCAGAACTACCCAGAGCCCGCCGATCGCCGCGCCGACCGCGATGCCGCCCGCCACCAGCACGAAAAACGTTCCGGTCGCCGCCCCCAGATGGAAGCTGCCGGTCAGCACCGCCGCCACCGCAAACCGGAACAGCACCAGCCCCGCGGCATCGTTGAGCAGGCTCTCGCCCTCGAGCAGCGTGGTCAGCCTGCGCGGGAGCGTCACCCGCTGCAACACGGCGCGGGCGGATACCGCGTCGGGCGGCGACAGGATCGCGCCCAGCGCGACGCAGGCGGCCCAGGGCAGTTCCGGCATCAGCAGCTTGGTCACGATCGCGACAACCGCCGTGGTGAAGAAGACGGCGCCGACCGCCAGCGAGAGAATGCCGGCCATGTGCCGCCGGAATGGCGCTACCGCGGTGAACCACGCGCCGTCCATCAGCAAGGGTGGGAGAAACAGGACAAGGACCAGCTCCGGATCGATCGCGATCCCTTGCACGCCAGGCACGAAGGCGACGGCGCATCCGCCGACGATCAGCGCGGCTGCTGGTGGCAGCGACAGACGCCGGGCCAGATAGTGAAGCCCCAGCACCACCAGGAACATGAGGATGATCAGCTCGAAATTTGCCGCTGGATGCACAGAGCCGCCCCTTTTTCTGCCCGCCCGGTGGTCCTGCAAGCTGTCCCGAATGCCGTCAATGCGATCGGGCCGCGCGCGCATTTGGACTGGGCCGTTCCCGGGCGATTGCCGTCGTCACGTTCGCCGCGCTAGTGTCGCCGCGCAGAGGGGACAGCGCTCATGGAAACGATCGGCCGTGACCTGCGGGAAATGCAGCGGGTTCCGCTACAGCCTGCGCATATTGCCGCGATCCAGGCCGCAGGGACGCGCAAGCACTATCCCAAGGGAATGATGCTCGCCGAGATCGGCGCGCCGGCCGACCGCTTCGTGTATGTCGAAGAGGGGGAGATCGAGGTCGTCAACCCGTTCACGGGCGATCGGCTGGTACCCTCAACGCTGGGGCCCACCCAGTTCATGAGCGAGATCTCGCTGCTGTCCGGCGGCACATGGTCGCTCCCGATGCGCGCCGCGAGCGACACGACCGTCGTCGAAGTCCCGCGATCCGCGATGCTTCGCCTGATGGCGGCCATACCGGAGATGTCGGACATCGTTATCACGGTGCTGGCCGCGCGCCGTCGGCGGCAGCTGGATGCCGGCGATGGCATGCTGGTTCTGGTTGGCGAAGACGAGGACAGAGCCGTCAGACGTGTGGCCGAGTTCGCAGCACGCAACCGCCTGCCCTACCGGTCCTACCCGCTCGGCAGCGCCGAAGCCGCGCATGTCGCCAGCAGTTGCGGAACCGCGCCGCTGGAGCCCGTCGTCGTGTTCGGCCGCGACGTGGTGGTGAGCGATCCAACGCCGGAAAAGGTGGCACGGCTGCTCGGACTCGATCAGGACGTTCCCGAGGACGAGGCCTTCGACGTGCTCATCGTCGGGGCCGGCCCCGCCGGCATGTCGGCGGGCGTCTATGCGGGAGCCGAAGGGTTGCGCGCACTGGTAGTCGACGAGACCGCGATCGGCGGCCAGGCCGGCACGTCCAGCCGGATCGAGAATTATATGGGCTTTCCCACCGGCATCTCAGGCGCCGATCTTGTGTGGCGCGGCGAGGTGCAGGCGATGAAATTCGGCACGCGCTTCGTCATGCCCCGGCGGATCGAGTCGCTGGACCAGCTCGACAATGGCGCCTTCTGTGCGACCTTCGCCAATGGTCGGCGCGTTCTCGCCGCCTCCGTGGTGGTCGCCACCGGGGTCCAGTACAGACGCCTGCCGATCGCCCGCTTCGCCGAGTTCGAGGGCAAGGGCATCTATTATGCGGCGACCGAGAATGAGGCGCGCTTCTGCCGCGATACGGAAGTGTTGGTCATCGGCGGCGGTAATTCGGCCGGGCAGGCCGCGATGTTCCTCAGCCGTACGGCGCGGCACGTTCGCCTGCTGGTACGCGGCGACACCCTGGCCTCGTCCATGTCCAGCTATCTGTCGAGCAGGCTCGAGGCGGACCCCGCGATCACCATCGAATACGGCACCCATGCCGTCGAACTTCACGGCGGGGACAATCTGGAGGCGGTGACGATCCGCAACGAAGACGGCGACCGCACCGTGGCAAGCTGCGCCGTCTTCGTGATGGTCGGCGCCGCACCCAATACGGGCTGGCTCTCCGAACTGGTCGCTCTCGACGACAAGGGCTTCGTGCTTACCGGCGAAGCGGCTGGCGCGATGTCGCCTTTCGCCACGTCCTGCGCGGGCATCTATGCCGTCGGGGACGTGCGCGCCGGATCGGTGAAACGCGTCGCGTCCTCGGTAGGAGAAGGATCGGTCGTCATCTCCAATGTGTGGGAGCATGTGCGCGGCTTGGATCGTGCCTGAACGAAAGCTGCCTTCGCAGGTCTGACCGACGGTTGGTCATTTGAAAAACGCTCCAAGCTTTCCAACGCTGGTCAGTCATGCCCACCCGGATCAGGCGCGGCAGCGCATGAAACCCGCATGAGCCGTGCGCCGAAGTGGCCGGACTTTCGCGATCAAAACGCGATCATCACCTTGCCCAGATGCCCTGCCGCGGCAAAATAGCGGACGGCGTCGGGTGCATCGTCGAAGGCGAACGTCCGGTCGACAACGGTCGTCATCCGGCTCGCCGCCATCGCGTCGAGCAGGTCGACGAACATTGCGCGGCTGCCATTGGCGATCCCGCGGATCGTCACGTTCTTCGTGATGAGTGACAGATAGTCGGGGATCGCCAGCCCCTCGCCAGGTGAAACGCCGATGACGATGATCCGCGCATTGATCGCCGCGGCTGCGATCGAGTTCCCCAGCGTATCGACGCCGCCGGTTTCGATCACGATGTCGGCGCCCTTTCCCTCGGTTTTTGCGATCACCTCGGCCCCCCAACGCGGTGACGTCCGGTAATTGACCGTGATGTCCGCGCCGAGGCTGCGCGCCGTCTCGAGTTTCGCGTCCTGCGACGACGTGATCGCCACGCGTGCGCCACGGGTCTTGCCGATCTTGAGTGCCGCCAGCGCAACGCTACCGGTGCCGAGGCAGAGCACGGTGTCGCCTGCCCCGACCCGACAGACCTCGACCAGTGCATTCCAGGCGGTCAGGCCGGCGGAGGCGAGGCCTGCGACATCCGCATCGGCCAGCGCGTCGGGCACCCGGATCAGCGCAGCCGCGGGAAGAACGACCCTTTCTGCAAGCCAGCCGTCATGCGTGATGCCGATATCATGCGCAAAGACGTCCGACCGGAACGGGCCGTCCAGCCAGGTCGCGAAATGACCGCAGACGACGCGGTCGCCGACCGCGACCTCGGTCACGCCCGCACCGATCGCCACGACATCGCCCACGCCTTCGGACATCGGAATGCGGGTCTCAGGCTGTCGGGCGCCATAGGTGCCTTGCAGGAGCTGAACGTCGCGGCTTATCAGGCCGACGAGACGCGGCGCTACCAGCGCTTCGCCGGGACCGGCGACCGGCGCGGGCCGGGTCGTGGCGACTAGTCCGCTGATGCCGTTCTGGGCACCGATGTGAAAGGCTTTCATCGCAATCTTCTCCTGATGGGCGCGCACGACGGGCACCTTATTCGAAGGCACGTTATTCGAAGGCACGGGGACCGGGCTTGAAGGCATGGCGGCGCGCGCCGGCTGCGACCGCCAGGGCAAGAAGGGTCGGCACCAGTACGGCCCAGGCGAGCGGCCCTGCCCCCGCATGGTCGAGGATCACCCCGCCGACGATCCCGCCCGTCGCGATGGCGCCGTTCCAGACCGTCGTGAGCATCGCATTGGCGAGGTCGACGCCCTCGCCCGCCGCATCGGCGAGCGCGGTCGACAGCTGTGTCGCTGCGCCGCCGAACGACAGTCCCCACAGGATTGTCGCGATGATCGTCATCTCGGGGACCGTCGCGAACAGCGCGAAGGCCAGCGAGACAACTGCGAACATCGTGAGGCTGACCAGCACGAGCGGACGCAGCGCGCGATCGATCAGCACGCCCGTCACCCAGATCCCGACCAGCGCGGCGAGCCCGAATCCGAGCAGCAACAGATCCAGCCTCTCCCCCACGCCCGACAAGGCGGCGACCGGGGCGATGTAGGTGTACAGGATATTGTGACCCGTGATCCACGCAAACAGCGTGATCAGGACGGGACGAACGCCCGGCGTGCGAAACACGTTCGCGATCGACAGCCGCTGCTCGGCAGGCTGGCCGGCAAAGTCCGGCACGCGCCACAGCACCCAGCCGATCAGTACCAAAGTGGTGATCGCCATCAGCCCGAACGCCATGCGCCAGCCCAGCGTCGTGCCCAGCATCGCCCCCAAGGGGACGCCGATCGACAGCGCCAGTGGCGTACCGACCATCGCGATCGCGAGCGCCTTGCCGCGCAACGGCGGGGCGACCATCCGCCTGGCATAGCCCGCGATGATGCCCCACCCCAGCCCCGCCGCAACGCCGCCCATGAACCGCGCGACGAGCGTCAGCGCATAGGAGGTCGACACCGCGGTCACGCAGTTGAAGATCAGAAAACCGATGATCGCGACGAGCAGGGTCGGCTTGCGGCGCCATCCTTGCGTGTACAGCGTCAGCGGGATCGCCGCGAGCAGCGACCCGACCGCATAGACCGTGATAGTCTGCCCCGCGAGTGACTCCGATACGCCGAGCCCGGCGGCCATGTGTGGCAACAGCCCGGCAGGGAGCGTTTCGGTGAGGATCGCGGTGAAGCCGGTCATTGCCAGCGCCAGCAATGCGGAGATCGGCAACGTCTCGCTCGCGCCATCATCGGTCTGACCGGATCTCGGAATCACGCAACACTCACTTCTGGATCGACTGGTCCAGTGCGTTCGGCCCCGCGGCGTGCCTTGTCAACGGGTAATGGATTGATTAGTCCACAATGAGGAGCGGACATGTATGACACGGAGCGGACGACCGCGTGGTTTCGACCGGGATGCAGCGCTGGACCGCGCGATGCACCTGTTCTGGGAACACGGGTATGAGGGTGCGTCTCTGCTTACGCTGCGTCAGGCGATGGGCGACATCTCGTCGGCCAGTTTCTACGCGGCCTTCGGGTCGAAGGAAGCGCTCTACCGCGAAACGCTCGCGCGCTATCTCGCCGTGCATGGCGGCATCGTCTGCGCGCTCGACGACGAGACGCTACCGCCACGCTCACGGCTCGAACAGGCCTTAATCGCGTCGGTTGCGGTGCAGACCGATCCTGCCCATCCGAAGGGCTGCATGATGACGCTGTCATCGATCATTTCGTCCGAAGCCGGCGCGCCGACCCGGGCGCTGACTCGTGCCGAGCGGGAGATCACCCGGCAGGCGTTGCAGCGGTGTATCGCCGCCGGAGTCAGCGCCGGCGATCTCGATCCCGCCACGGACGTCGCGGGTCTCGCCGCGTTGTACGACGGGCTGGTGCTGGGGATCTCGATCCAGGCGCGGGACGGCGTTCCGACCGAGACGCTGCGGGCCGGCATCGGACACGCAATGGTGGCGTGGGATGCTCAAGGCAGACGGGAGCGTGAGAGCAAACTCCACTAATCTCGCTGAAAAAGAGACCGACTCGCAGGCATTCCGACCGCCCTACCCGCTTTCTGGCTCCGGGATTCGTCACCTCGCCCTTAAGCCGACTCTAGCGACGTAAGTCAGCATGTCGGGTACCCTCAGGGCACAGAACTTCGCTATCGACCGCGCAACACTCCAGCCCTCAGACGCAAGATGGGAAATCACATGCGATTTGTTCAGATCGAAATACTGCCGCAGGGCAAGGCGCTGGTCGATATCGACAAGCTGACCCATGCAGTACCCGAGGCGAACGGGTCGCGCCTGTTCATCGGGGCGCAGCACCTCGACGTGCCCCATTCATTGGCTGAACTCGAGAACGTGCTGGCTGGTCGTGAGCGGACCGACGATGGCGCAAGCAGCACCGCGGGGTTCGGTCTGCGATAGGCCGGCACGGCTTCGGAAGATCGTATCGTCTACCCCATCAACCCTGGGCGCGAAGCCACGACGGCGAAAACGGATCGGCAGCGCCTTGGGTCGTTCGTAACTGTGCGTAGACCACGTCATGCGCCGTCCGCATCGACACAGTTTTACCCCGAGACGGCACGGCACAACGCCGTTTGGCTTCGGCTGCTATGGCGGGTGAGGCTTGCCGGCGCGCCTACAGCCATCGCGTACCTGGTCACTGGTTTAACCGTGAGGGGCTGCGCTATAACACTGAAGGCGCGATCAGCTTCCTTGATGGGCTCTATTCCACCGTGATCACGGTCACGACCGCCGGCTATGGCACGAGTGGCACGGAGCCGTCGACGAACTCGTCAAGCGTGGTGCGGATCCCGAAACAATCGTGGTCATCGACGATCGGATGGTCGAGCTCGACGCCACTGAAGCATGGGCCCGACCATGATGCAGGGCGATGCGACCCGCAATGCCGCTCTGGAGGCAGCACAGCTCGCCCGTGCGCGTGCCCTGACCGTTGCTGCGGGATGGGACGACACATCCGATTCCGATCGTCCTGAACCCCGCAAGTCTCGCCGGCGTCCTGTTGACAGGGTCGGACCCACTGCGCGCATATCGCGTCGTATCAACGGATCTCGCCGCGGCCGGCGGACAGGTCGTCCTGCACGAACGAGCACAGACCGCGACAGAGGTGGGAATCGCACTGTCGGAAATCCGTGCTGGTCTAGGCCACCGTATCTACCGGGGCGATCGAAGCTTTGGGTTCCGGGAGCCAGACACGCAGCGGCTCGAGACGGGGGATCTCATCGTCGAGGCCGCACGGCGCGGTCAGGCCGAACCCACCACTTACCGATATTGTCTGTTACGAATGGATCTGGATCCGATGCGCGCATTACGAAATAAGCGCATGTCCATCAGGCTTCGTCGGTCGAGATCGGCTTCCTTGCCGCCATCTGGATTGGCCTGCCTATCACGGGGCGGCCGGCTGGCCATCGGCGAGCAATACAGCGATCCTTTGCTATCCGGGCTATGGTCACCGCGTCGCCCTGATTGCCACCAAGGACATGATAGGCCGTCGCGTCTTCGCCGACATAGAAACCGACATGCCCGCCGCCAGGACGCTCGAACACCAGCACAGCCCCCGGCGCCAGGCGCTCCGGCCGCAACGACAATCCCCATGTCGACCATGACGTCGCCCGCACCGCAATAGAGACCGGCTCGATACCATCGTCCTGCAGGCAATATGCGACGAACACGCCGCACCACGGGACGCTGTCGGCGTTGTAGACCATGCCCAACACCCGCGTTCCAAGCCGCTTTGCCCAACCGAGGATCGTCGCGCTGTTCGCTGATCCTGCAGCTTCCTTCGTGCCGAGCTTCGTGCGCGCCACTTTCAGCCACTTCGGATCCGTCACCATGATCCGCCCGCCCCTGGGGCCGAGATACGAACGCGTCTGCGGTTACGCTCAAATGCGGGCACTACAGCATCCTCTCCACGATCGGCAGCATCGCTGCGACCACCGCAGCAATCGCCTTGGCATTGGGATGCACCCGGTCCGCCAGCACCATATCGGCATGTCCCAATATGCCCGGCGGAAAGAACGGCCAGACGGTCGCGCCGTGTTCGGCCGCCAACGCGGCATGAATGCCTAGATATGCAGCAGCCCGATCACGGATGAACATCGGGGGATCGACGGTCGTCAACAAAACGGGAATGCCACAACTGCCCAGGCTCAGCAGGACCTGCCCGAGCTGCGCTCGGGTGCGACCCACCGGCACCTGCCGCAGGACATCGTTCGGTCCCACCTGGACGATCGCAAGTGCGGGTCGCTGGTCGAGCGCGGAGAGCATTCGGGGCAAGCGTCGTAGGACATCAGCGGTGGTATCACCCGACACCCCGGCATTCACCACGCGGGCAGAAGGGCATGCCCGCCGCAGCGATGCCTGGAGCTGTACGGGAAAGCTACCGTCGGCGGGAAGGCCGTAACCGGCAATCAGGCTGTCGCCGATTGCGAGTATCAAAGGTCGGTCGAGTGTCATGCGCCGCTGTGAGATAGTTCGCGTTCGATGCAATGTAAGGCGTCCGGTCACCATCGCGCCGCCCCTTTGACGCTGGTGCTCCTTCGTCTGCAACGAGATACAGACGGCCGATACGCATTCCGGCGACCATCGCACCATCAGAAGTTCCAGACGACCTATTGCCAACATCGTCGGCCTGGATGGGGTAATGGCCTAACGCCGGAACGCGGTCGTCGGCGCGGATGATGTGGTGTCGTACCTGCAACGTGGCACGGCGACCGATGAATGTGCCCGAACTGCCCCGCCAAATGGCCGTCCCCAGCGAAGCAGCTTTTGCATCATCAGCCGCCGCCGGAGCCCGTCTCACATTTGTCGTTATGAGCGGTTCGACGAGCCGGATGTATCTGGCTGCGTCAAGTCTAGCACTTCCAACCTTGCAGCGTCGCCTCGCCTTGCAATCAGGCTCCCCACTGGAACCTGGTACGTACCGCGTAAGGTGAACCGCTCGACACGGTACACACCCCGATCAGTGCTGCTGGTCGAAAAGCCGGTGTAGCGTCGTTCGGCAACCTGCTTGAGGAGGTACCCTGCCCATCCCGTCGAACGCGAGCCGCGCAAGATTTCGGGTTCGTCCGTCTTACCGTCGGGTCGGATCCAGAAGCCGATGTCGACCCATTTGATCGGATCGGCATCGGACGATCTCGCGGGAAGCGGATTGCGCAAGTCGAACTTGCGCGCTTCGTCTTGCGCAGCCGCCAGCGCCGTAGGTCGATAAGGCGGCGCCCATACCAGCTCAGGGCGGGTCGAGCCATCGCGGCCGATCGCACGCACCAGCTGGTCAATCTGCGCGTTGTCCTTTTGCCCCGCCGCCAAGCGCAACCGGACAACTTGCAGCAGGTTGCGCAACTTTGGATCCGCCGCGATCGGCCGGGCTTCGGCTTCGGCCATAAGCCTGGCCGCACCGGCCGTGTCGGCCCGTGCGTTGGCCAGTCTGACGCGGCGCAACGTCGCCTGCAGGGCGAGCACCGCGTTTCCGTCCGCCAACGCCTGACGCTCCACCGCCTTATACGAAATCTCGGCACTACGCCCCTTGCGCATCGCGAGCCACATATCGCCGGTTGCAAATGCCGCGGCAACGACAGCCGGGTCATTGGCCGGCAGATTGTCGTGCAGCGTGCGAACCTGCTCACCGACCGCGCTCTTGAACGCATCCAGATCACCGTCGTGTAAAGAGACGGTCGCATACGCTTCATACAATGCGGACACCGGTTTCGGGTCCGTCGCAGCGTGACGCTTGTTACGAGATATGGCGCGCATAAGCGTGTGACGCGCCTTGAGGTACGCACCATCCCGGAATTGCTGCTCGGCAAAGGCGATCGACGCTTGTGCATCGCGCAACGGCGCACAGCCCTGCTCGACGCAGGCTGCATACGCTTCCGAAAGCTGCCTGCCAGAAATTACGATATCGGGGGTGGCGGCCTGCAGCGACAATGCGAAAAATAAAGCAATCATCACCCGGCCTCCACTTCGAGTCGCACCTTGCAACGCCGCAAGCCTGACCTCGCATCAGTGACTGTATTGCGAAACTTTTGTCTTTGCAGCAGCGAATGACTTAGCCGGAGAGGAATGCCGACTCTCTCGATAGATGAGCGGTCAACCGGGTGGCCGTTTTCAGAGCGTGGAGTGTTAACTGCGCCACCGCATCCGCCTCCCTATGATTATAGCGAAGCCGCCCTGACGAGGGGCATTCGCCCAACCACGTATGGGGCAGGACCTTGATCGCGCCACGCGGTGGTATTCTGCAGGCGGCTCTCTGGCGTCTCCTTACGGGGATATTACCGCCCTGTTGGGCTCGAGCATTGCAAGAATCTGGTTCTTGCAGATGTTGAGATCGAAGACGACCGTTTGCCGGCTGTGATCGTCGCCTGCGGCGGCAGTTGTCAGTTGAAGCCCCGTATATTCGCAAGGCCCCGTCCAATAAGTCGATTTTGAATGGGTCGTGTGGTCCCCAACGGAATTGTTGGCCCTCTGGTTGAAGTTGAGGATCTCGTAGCGCCCGGGGTCATGGCGCAATTTCGTCACGACCCGCGGGTCGTACGGAAACTCGTTAACGTGCCGTCGTGATCGACTTGGATCTCGCAGGCTTATGATCTTTCGGTCCGAACAATTGACCAGGAGCAAGACCCCCATCTCGTTCTTTTGCTTCGGCGCTGGCAGGGCCAGAAGACCAATGGCGTCGTCGGCAATCGAGGGTGCGCGCAGTTCACATATCGATTCCCGCACGCTCCTGACGACGTTGCCGGATTCGAGCGGGTTGGAAGCGACGGCCACCGCCTCGGAAAACATAAGAGCAACGGCAAACATCTTTGTCTCCGTTATTGAGCTGCCGGTTGATATTAGCACTAGTGCTTATCGGCAGCCAAGTCGGTTCAGCAGAGATAGTGAATGTTGGGCGGCTAGCAAATCTTGCCGGTTTCCACTGAGCCGGTTTACCGGAGCAGAAGCCCGCTGTTGGACAGCCCGCTCCTTGGCGCTGACATCCGCCGGGTCAGTCCGCTTTCACGAAATACTCTCTCGATAGACCTTTTCGGAAGTTACCGCTGGCAACGAACGATCAGACGTCATCGGGCTGAGCGAATGTCCGCGATCTCGGCCGTATGAATTGCCACGGGGGTGTCCGACTGGGTATGGCTGAGATCCGCAGCGCCCTCGCCCTTATCGAAAACGGTCGGCAGTCTCTAAAACCGGCATGTCGGAAGTTCGTGCTGTTGCCGTCAGATATATCCGCTATGCTGGATTTATGGATAAGGATTCGGCTATCGTTGCGTTTGCTGCGCTCGCTCAGGGCACCAGGCTCGACGTATTCCGGCTGCTGGTGCGCCACGAACCGGAGGGCATGGCGGCGGGCGAAATCGCCCGCCGGCTCGACGTGCCGCAGAACACCATGTCCGCGCATCTCGGCATCCTAGCGCGCGCCGGCATCGTCCGCGCCGAGCGACAGAGCCGGTCGATTATCTACCGCGCCGATCTGGACGGCCTGCGCGCACTCACGCTCTTCCTGGTCAACGACTGCTGCGCCGGCTCGCCCGAGCTGTGCGTGCCGCTTCTGGCCGAACTCACCCCCTGCTGCTGAAAGGACGCGTCATGGCCGTCGACATCGTGATCTACCACAACCCCGCCTGCGGCACGTCGCGCAACACGCTGGCGATGATCCGCAATGCCGGCATCGAGCCGCACGTCATCGAATATCTGAAAACCCCGCCCTCGCGCGCTTTGCTGGTCCAGCTGATTGACCGCGCCGGTATGACGCCTCGCGAACTGCTGCGCGAGAAGGGGACGCCCTATGCGGAGTTGGGGCTTGGTGATGAGACGCTGACGGACGACGCGCTGGTGGACGCGATGATGGCGCATCCGATCCTCATCAACCGGCCACTGGTCGTCTCGCCGCTCGGCGTGCAGCTGTGCCGACCATCCGAAGCGGTCCTCGGTCTGCTTCCCGAGCCGCAACTGGGGGCCTTTGCCAAGGAAGACGGCGAAGCGGTGGTGGACGCCTCGGGTCAGCGCATCGCTTGATGCTGCTCGCGCTCGCCATCTTCGTCGCCACGATCACGCTCGTCATCTGGCAGCCCAAGGGGCTCGGTATCGGGTGGAGCGCGCTGGGTGGTGCGGTCGTGGCGCTGCTCGTCGGGGTGGTCTCGCTCTCCGACGTCCCGGTGGTGTGGGGTATCGTCTGGAACGCGACCGCGACGTTCGTCGCCATCATCATCGTCAGCCTGCTGTTGGACGAGGCCGGCTTCTTCGAATGGGCGGCGCTGCACGTCGCTCGCTGGGCGGGAGGACATGGCCATAGGCTATTCGTCCTGATTGTCCTTCTCGGCGCGGCCGTGTCGGCGCTGTTCGCGAACGACGGCGCGGCGCTGATCCTGACCCCGATCGTCATCGCAATGCTGCGGGCGCTGGGCTACCGCGACAGGGCGACGCTGGCGTTCGTCATGGCGGCCGGTTTCGTCGCCGACACGGCAAGCCTGCCGCTGATCGTCTCCAACCTGGTCAACATCGTGTCGGCCGACTTCTTCGGCATCGGGTTCGCCGACTATGCGTCGGTGATGGTGCCGGTCGACCTCGCGTCGATCGGTGCGACGCTGATCGTGCTGCTGCTGTACTTCCGCCGTGACGTCCCAGCAAACTACGACGTGGCGCAGCTCCGCGCGCCGGCCGACGCCGTCCGCGATCGGGCGACATTCCGGGCCGGTTGGGTCGTACTTGCGGCCCTTCTGGCGGGCTTTTTCCTTCTCGAACCTGTCGGCATACCGGTCAGTGCAGTCGCCGCTGCCGGCGCGGTGCTGCTGCTCGTCGTCGCCGGGCGCGGCCGCGTCATCGAGACGCGCAAGGTGCTGCGCGGCGCGCCGTGGCAGGTCGTGATCTTCTCGCTCGGCATGTACCTTGTCGTCTACGGCCTGCGGAACGCCGGCCTGACCGACCACCTCGCCGGTCTGCTCGACCGCACCGCCCAGGGCGGTGTGTGGGGCGCGGCGTTCGGCACCGGCATCATCGCCGCGCTGCTGTCGTCGGTCATGAACAACATGCCGACCGTGCTCGTCGGCGCGCTGTCGATCGACGCGACCCACGCCACGGGTGCGATCAAGGACGCCATGATCTACGCCAACGTGATCGGCTGCGACCTTGGCCCCAAGATCACGCCGATCGGCTCGCTCGCGACGTTGCTGTGGCTGCACGTGCTCGAGCAGAAGGGCATCCGCATCGGCTGGGGCTATTATTTCAGGATCGGCGCGACCTTAACGATCCCGGTGCTGCTGGTAACGCTCGCCGCGCTCGCCCTGCGGCTCGGTGCCGCCTGATGCCGTTGAATCGAACCAAAGACAGGACATACCCCTGATGCCCCTGCGCACGCTTTCCGACCCCGACCATCTGCCCGCACTCGATCGACGCTACACGCGCGACCGGCCAGCCATCGGACTGGGTGTGGGCGACCCGCCCCCGCGCATCCTGCTGCTCTATGGCTCACTGCGCGAGCGGTCATATTCCCGGCTCTGCGTCGAGGAGGCCGCGCGCCTGCTCCGGTTCTTCGGAGCCGAGACGCGCATATTTGATCCCTCGACCCTGCCGCTGCCCGATCAGGTGGTTGGCGACGACCATCCGGCGGTCCATGAATTGCGCGAGCTGTCGCTATGGTCCGAGGGGCATGTCTGGTGCAGCCCCGAGCGGCACGGTCAGATCACCGGCATCATGAAGCTGCAGGTGGATCACCTGCCGCTGTCGATGGGCGGGATGCGACCGACGCAGGGTCGGACGCTCGCCGTCATGCAGGTGTCGGCCGGATCGCAGTCGTTCAACAGCGTGAACACGCTGCGCGTCCTCGGCCGCTGGATGCGGATGGTGACGATTCCGAACCAGTCGAGCGTCGCCAAGGCGTTCGAGGAGTTTGACGACGCCGGCCGGATGAAGCCGTCCAGCTACTATGATCGCATCGTCGACGTGATGGAGGAGATGGTCCGCTTCACGGTCCTGCTCCGCCCTCACGCGGCCCAACTCGTCGACCGGTATTCGGAGCGGAAGGATCGCGGCGTCCCGATCGATCCGACAACCGATCTGTCGAGCATCGCTACGGTGTCGCATCCATCACGGTGAACGAATGCCAAGTTTGGGGCAGTCTCGATGATGTGTCGACCGCGACATTCGACATCAATGCTCAGAGATTTCGGCGAATGGTTGCCGATCGCCGTCAGCGTCTTAAGCCGCCGACCTTTAAACGGCGCGTCCGAGATGAAGGCTCAGACACCGTCTTAGGGTCAGGACCCATTGATGCGAGAGGCGCGATCTGATCCAGGCTCCGCGAGGAGAGCGTAAATGAGCGACCTGTACTGGCTGACGGATGAGCAGATGGCGCGTCTGCAACCGTCCTTTCCCAAGAGCCATGGCAAGCCTCGGTCGATGATCGGCGGGTGCTCCGCGGCATCGCTTTTTGTCAATCGCAACGGGCTACGCTGGTGTGATGCGCCGAAGGACTATGGGCGGCATTGCGGGCTGCTGCTTGTCCCAAAAAGGATGGTGTTTTGAGAATGGCGGCAGCCCTCATGATCTAAGCGACATGGACGCGATCCCGAGACCTATCCTCGTCGCGCCACACCGATCAACGCCGTGGAAGGGATCGGAAGTTGTGGCCGGCCTTCCATCATTCGACGCAGCTCAGCGACGATCACCCCCTTCTGTCCAGCGTCCAGACTCGTCCAGTCGGGCGATGGGCCGAAAAGGGCGTCGAGGTCGTCCATCGCGGTCATGTCGAGTTCGAAGTCGCGAGTCACAAGTTCGATTTGCGGATCACGATAACCTGCTTCGAACAGCGCGTCGGCAAGGCCCTTCTCCGTGCTGAGGGTCGCCATAGCCTCCGGCATGGGAGACAGGTCGCGCTCCGGAAACAGTCTCCGGATCAGCTGGCCGAGCAGCATGAACGCGCCGGCGCCACGATCTTGCCAGACCGCAACAACGCCGTAGCCACCGGGTCGTGTGACCCTTGCCATCTCGGCCAGCCCCTTTCGCCAGTCCGGGAACATGAACACGCCGAAGATCGAGAACACCGCGTCGAAGTCAGCGTCGGGCAGGTCGAGCGCCTGACCATCCATCACCCGCGCTTCGACGTTCGGCACCGCCTTGGCCTCGATGCGCGCAATCATGCCTGGCGAGAAGTCGGTTGCCAGAACCTGCGCTCCGATTCGTGCAGCTGCTAAGGCGAGCGCGCCGGTCCCGGCTGCAATGTCGAGCACCCGGGACGCTGGCGTCAACGGTACACGCGCCAGCGCAGCTTCGACATAGCGGGCCGTGTAGGGATGCGCCGTCTTCTCGTATCGATCGGCCGCGCTGTCCCAGTGGTCGGCCTTGTTAAACTCACGCACCGGCTATGCTCCACGAATCATGCAACTCAATAGGTATCTTGATAGTGGGGGCTTGCCAAGTCGGTGCCAGCAACGAAGGTGGCGTCATGCGGAACGACGGTCGCCTCTCTCGTATGTTGCACGTGCTGATCCATATGGCGCGGCACGATGGCCCGATGACTTCGGAGACGATCGCCCGGATGCTGGGCACCAATCCTGTCCTGATCCGACGCACGATGTCGGGCCTGCGGGATGCGGGTTACGTCAGATCGGAAAAGGGGCACGGCGGCGGTTGGGCTATCGCAGCCGATCTGAATGCCGTGACGCTGCTGGACGTGCATCGTGCCGTTGGCGGCCCCCGCCTCTTTGCAATTGGAATTGAGCATCCCGAGCCCGGCTGCCAAATCGCCAGCGTCGTCAACGAAGCCTTGGGGGACGCGCTACAGGAAGCGGAGCGGCTGCTGGTTACGCGCTTGGGATCAATCAGCCTCGCGGCACTCGTCCATACCTTCAATGATCGCTGCGACCGCGCCGGCAAATAGACGGAGCAAGTCTTTCCCGATTGGGAACTTAGAGGGGGAAACCGGCCCCCCCCAATCGGGCTGACGGCCACAGGCGGGGGTCGCTTTCCCCAAATCTGTTACCGGTTGCTCGTTCCCGAAATCGCCGCTCTGAATTGGAAAATGAGGAATGCGCGCGCTCAACAAATGGCCGTTATCGGGAGCTCGGATCACCAGCCTGAACGTCCGGAAGTTGGCGAAACCGTTGGGCCTCGCAGGGCTGCCAAGACCAACATTCGGTCATCTTGATGCGGCTTTGGCCGTTCCAGCTTCCGACATCCGTTCATGTTCGCCGCTGACTTGGGCTTTCAGTCATGCCAGCGGTACGGAGCAGCTTGCGCGGGCCAGCGATGTATATCTGGTGCACTGATCTCCCTTGACCCGCTCCTCAGAATTCACCTGACTGGTAAGTTATCTCGTCAGATGGAGGGGAGTGATGCGGCATGGCCGATCTTCCGAGAATCAGATCCTAAGGCGTCCTGCGCGAGCGTAAGGCTAGGGCAAAGACCACGCCAGGAGGGCGACGATATCAGCCAACCGAACTGTAGCTACGCCAATCATGGCGATTTACGATCGCAGGTACGAGCGTTACCGCCGACGGGCTAATTTACAGATAGTTGAGGGAAAAGCGCTGACATTGGATCTCCGACCGAGCGCGTTGATCAAGGCGAATGCGGACAGCCTGCGTCAGACGGTCCGTGTCATCGCCGGGACGGCGGCGGCGTTTGCGGCGTACAAGGCGCTCGGTCTGCACGAAGGCTATTGGGCGGTGTTCACCGTGCTGATCGTGATGCAGGCATCGATCGGGGGAACGCTCGGCGCAGCGACCGATCGGTTGATGGGGACCTTGCTGGGCGCGGTGCTGGGCGGCATCGGCGCGGCGCTCGGGCGAACCGATACGCTCGAACTCGGGCTGGTGCTCGTCACCGTTACCGGCATCGCGGCGCTCGTCGCGTCGATCCGACCGCGGCTGCGGATCGCGCCGGTCACCGCGGCAATCATGCTGCTCAGCGCGCCGCCGGGCTCTTCGGTGGAAATCTTCGTCCGGGATCGCATCATCGAGATCGGCCTGGGCGGCATGATCGGTGTGCTGGCGGCGATGCTGATCCTGCCGGCACGCTCGCACGGCGTTGTGATCGCGCGCACTTTGGCCGTGTTGAGCCATATCGAACGGATGTTGTGGGCGCAGGCCGACGCGTTGACCACCGGGCTGGCGCTGCCATCGTCCCCCGAACACGCCGCGCTGCGTCATGCGCTGGCCGCGGTGGAGTTGGCGATGAAGGACGCCGACCGCGAACGCGCCTCGCGTCTCGCCGATCACGGTATCCCCGCCGCCGTCCCGCGCACGCTCTGGCGTATCCGCAACGATTTGGTGCTGAGCGGTCGCGCACTCGACGAGCCGCTGCCCCCGGCTGCGATGGCCGCGCTCGCCAAGCCATCGGCGGCGATGCTGACCGCGCAGGCCGCGCTGGCGACCCGGTGTTCGGAGGCGCTGCGCACGCGGGGCAAGGTCGATCGGGGCGACGTCGAAACCTGTTATCGGATGTTCGGTACCGCGCTCGATCTGTTCCGACGGAGCGAGGCCGCGGCGACCCTGGATTTCGACGCATCGGGCCGCGTATTCGGGCTCGCCTTCGCCGCGGGTCGGCTTCACCGCGACCTGCTCGACCTTGCCGGTCGCGTCGACGAAATCGCCCCGACCAAGGTGCTCGCTGCCGAACAAAACTGACCGCGCAACTTTGCCACTGGCCCCGCGCGCGGTACGGGCGGCGATGACCGAAACCTTATCGACGCCCGACCTCGCCACCGAACTGGTCGCGCTGCTCGACCTCGAACCGCTCGATACCGACCTGTTCCGCGGACCCCAGCGACCCGGCGCAACCGCGCGCGTCTTCGGCGGTCAGGTCGTGGCGCAGGCGCTGATGGCGGCGCAGCGTTCGGTCGACGCACCCGCCGTGGCGCACAGCATGCACGCCTATTTCCTGCGCGCCGGCACCGAGACGCGACCGATCATCTTCCGGGTAGAGCGCGATTTCGACGGCAAGTCGTTCGCGAACCGCCGCGTCACCGCAAGCCAGAACGGCGCGACGATCCTGACGTTGGCCGCATCGTTCCAGCGCCCGGAAGCCGGCCTGGAGCATGCGGTCGCGATGCCCGACCTTCCCCCGCCAGAGGAACTGCGCTCGCTCGACATCCTCGCTGGGGACTATGCGGGTATTTCCGCGCAAGCCGTCGCGTTCCTCGGCCAGCCGTCCGCCTTCGATATCCGGCCCTGCGGCGTTCCCGCGTTCCTCCAAACCAAGCCCGGCATGCCCGTATCCCATGTCTGGATCCGGTTTTGGGGAAGCGTGCCAACCGATCCCGTCGTGCGCCGCGGCGTGCTCGCCTATCTGTCCGATTATGCGCTGCTCAGTGCGTCGCTGATCCCGCACGGCGTCAACATGTTCGAGCACAGCATGCAGACCGCGAGCCTCGATCACGCAATGTGGTTTCACGACGACGTGCCGCTGGACGATTGGCTGCTCTATACCAGCGAAAGCGCGTGGTCGGGACATGGCCGCGGCATCGCACGCGGTGTCTTCCATAGCCGCGACGGGCGAGCGATCGCGCATGTCACGCAAGAGGGATTGATTCGCATGCGGCCCGATCTCGCGCCACGTACGACGATCCCGCATATGCCCTGATCGGTGCGCCCCGGATCGGGTCGCCGCGCAAAACCATGTTGACAGCGCATTTGTACGGACATTAGGATCATCTTACGCCAGTAAAGCTGGTTCCAGGATGTCGCGCCGCGCAAGACGGACGATCCCAATCGATGAGGATGTCTGTATGCGTCATTCGTACGCCGTATCGCTGTGCGCGTTGCTAGCCGTGCTGCCATCGGCAGCGCGGGCGCAGACGGCGTCTCCACTCGATACCGATCCGTCGTACCAGACGATGCTGGCGCTGATCGACGAGATGGTCGAGAACAAGCTGGTCAGCCGCGAGCGCGCCGATACGCTGATCGCCAATGCCAAGGCGAAAGCCGGCCGTGCGCTTGCCGCGAATGCCCCACCTCCGGCCGCTGCGCCATCAACAGCCCCGCAACTGGCAGCGCCTGTGCCAGCACCCCCGTCAGCGGCCCCGACCCGCGTGCAGGTCGCCAACCAGACGGCCGATCCCGGCGCGAAGATCGCTCCCGTGCCGGTCGGTAACCCGCAGGTCGTCAACGCCGGCGGGGTCGCGCTGCCCGCCGATCTCGCGGTCGACTGGAGCCGGGGGGCCCCCGTGTTCAGCAGCCGCGACGGAAAGTTCACCTTCAAGATGCGCGGGCGGTTGTTGGCGGATATCTCTTCGACCGGGGGGTCGGATTTCGACCGTCGCAACATCACCGTCTCGACGCTGCGCCAGTTTCGCGTCGGCGCGATTGGCACGATTGGCGATCACCTCTTCTATCAGTTCGAAACCGATTTCCGGCGCAACGCGACCGAGGTCGTGCAGGCGTTCGTCGGTTACCGCCAGAAGTTCGGCAAGACCGACGCCGATGTCCGGTTCGGCAATCTCATCACCGATCGCGGCATCGACATCGGCACCGCGTCGACCGCCAACCCCTTCATCACCACCAACATTAATACCACCGCGCTCGCGACGCAGGGCGGCAAGGTCTTCCTGATGGGCGCGGTCGGCCGTGCGGGCGGCAAGAACTGGCATGCGAGCCTTGGCGTTCACGGCGATGCGATCGACAGCGATTTCACGCGTAGCGACAATCGCATGCTGCTGGGCCGTGCGCACTGGAACCCGATCCTCACCAAGCATGGCCTGATCCAGATCGGCGGTTGGGCATATAGCGAGAACATCCCCGATACGACGCTGCCGACCACGTTCGCGCAAGGCATGGCGGGCGCGCTCAACAACAGCGTCCGTGTCGAGTCCGCGGCGCTGGCTGGCGCGGACGGATCAAAGGCGTTCGGCCTCGAACTCGGCGGCACGCTCGGGCCATTCTACGCGTTTGGCGAATATGGTCAGCGGACCGTGCATGGCGGCCCGACCTCGACCTTCCGCAGCGGCAAGATCAAGGCCTTGTCGGTCAATGGCGGCTTCTGGATCACCGGCGAGACGCCGACCTATGCTTCGCGCAGCGGCACCTATGTCGCGCCGAACGTGCTGAACTCGGTGCTCGATGGCGGATGGGGGGCGCTGGAGGCGGTGGTACGCTACGAGGATCTCGACAGTTCGAGCCTCCCGCTCGGCGGCACCGGTACGGCAGGTACGGTCGGCCTGAACTGGTCGCTGACCAACAATTTCCGGTTCATGGCGGACTATACCCATTTCCGTACCGACAACCGGGCCGGCAGTTTCATCGGGCGCGATAGCGGCGACACGTTCGCGGCAAGGGCCGAAGTGGCGTTCTGACCGTCGACGCCGGCTTCACCTTGCCAGCGTACGATAAGTTCGATAATGTCCGTACAAAGCGATAAGGAGGATGTATGAGCCTTTCGGCTATCAAGGTTGGCGAGCAGCGCTACCGCGCGAGCTATGGCCGGTATCTCGAGGATTTCGTCGTCGGCGACATATACGAGCATCGCCCCGGGCGGACGATAACCGACGCGGACAATATCCAGTTCTCGTTGATGACGATGAATTCGCACCCGATGCATTGCGATGCGCAATATGCCGCCAAGAGCGAGTTCGGGCGGCTGCTGGTGAATAGCGGGCTGACCCTGGCGATCGTGCTCGGCATGACCGTCAACGACGTGAGCGGCAAGTCCCCCGCCAATCTCGGCTGGACCGAGATCAAGCTTACCCATCCGGTGTTCGGCGGCGACACGCTGATCGCGGAAACCGAAGTACTCGAAATCCGCGAGTCCAAGTCGCGCCCGACGCAGGGGATCGTCACCACCCGCACTCGGGCGTTCAACCAGGACGCCAAGCAGATCATGGAGTTCACGCGCAACTCGCTGGTCTACAAGCGCGGCGAATCTCCCGACGACAAATAGCCCGACTGATCGACTAACCGGTCGCCGTTGGTGACCGGACGCCCCCAGCGCGGCCTGCGAGAACTTCGACAAAAGAAGTCCCGGCCCGTCGTCATTACGAAGAGAGGTAGCCCCATGGCCGATACCATCGCCGTCAACGCCGGAGCCAGGCTGGACCGTCTGCCTATCTCCCGATTCCACTGGCGCATCCTGGGGCTGATCAGCGCGGGCGCATTCCTAGACGCGTTCGACGTGTATCTCGCGGGGGGTGTCATCGCCGCGCTGAAGGCCGAGGGCTTCTCGACGCTGGCGCAGGCTGCGGTGTTCATGTCGATGACCTTCCTCGGCATGATGATCGGCGCAGGCATGGCCGGCTATGTCGGCGATCGCTTCGGACGTCGCGCCTCTTACCAGTTCAACCTCGCGCTGTTCGGGCTAGCCTCGATCGCGGCGATCTTCTCGCCCAACATGACGTTCCTGATCGTCTGCCGCTTCATCATGGGCATCGGCCTCGGCGCCGAGCTGGTGGTCGCGGCGGGCACGCTCGGCGAGTTCATCCCGCCGGCCTATCGTGGTCGCTGGGTGTCGATCATGGGCATGGTCGTCAATTCGGGCCTGCTGGTCGCGACCTCGGTCGGCTATATCGTCATCCCGACGCTCGGCTGGCGCTACATGTTCGCGATCGGCGGCATCCTTGCGCTGATCGTCTGGGTGATGCGCAAGAAGATGCCGGAATCGCCGCGGTGGCTGGAATCGGTCGGCCGCAACGAGGAGGCAGAGGCGACGCTTCGCGAGATCGAAGCCGACGTCGTCAAGCATAAGGGGCCCCTTGCCGCCGTCCCCGAAGTCCGCATCGTGCCAAAGGTCCACGCACCGCTCAGCGCGCTCTTCGGCGCCAAACTTCGCCGCCGTCTGATCGCCGCGACGCTCGCCGCGATCGCCGTCAACGTCTCGGTCTATGGGTTCGTCGCGTGGTTGCCGACCTTCCTGGTGAGCCACGGCACGGGGATCGTCACCTCGCTCTGGTACACGACGCTGATGTCGTTCGGCAGCGTGTTCGGTGCGATCGTCGCGATCGGTATCGCCGACCGCATCTCGCGCCGCGCCTCGCTGATCGCGGCGGCTGTCGCGATCATGATCTTCGGCTTCCTATATCCCAATGCGCACGGCGACCTGATGGTGCCGCTAACGGGCTTCCTGCTCGTGTCGAGCATCTACACGCTCGTGACGCTGGCGCTGTTTGCCTACATCCCCGAGCTGTTCCCGACCGCCTATCGGCTGCGTGGCACCGGTTTCGCGGGCATGTGCGGACGGGCCGCGTCGATGGTCACGCCCTATGCCACCGTCGCGCTGTTTGAGCGCTTCGGGCTGGAGGGCGTGCTCGGCATGGTCGGCGTGGTGCTCGCCTGCATGATCGCCGCCGTCGGTCTTTTGAACATCGAGACCACCGGTCAGTCGCTCGACGACGTCGCCGACGACTCGCTGGTCCTTGGGGGAGCCGCCAAGTGACGCTCTCGCAAACCTTCGCCGATTTCGCGACTGGCCTGACGATCGATGCCATTCCCGAGCGGGTCAAGGAGCGCGCACGCCACCTGATCCTCGACTCGGTCGGCACTGGCCTAGCGGCAGTCGGCGCAGACTGGGCCGAGGCGACTTTCGCCGCCGCGGGGGACCTCGGCAGCGGAACAGCGCCGGTGCTCGGCTATGGCCGCACGCTGGCAATGCGGGACGCGGCGCTGATGAACGGCATCGTTACGCACGGCCTCGACTATGACGACACGCATTCACGCGGGATCATCCATGCGACCGTCAGCGCCTTTCCGACTGCGCTGGTCGCGGCGGACAAAGCCGGCGCATCGGGCGCCGATCTGCTCGTCGCCTATATCGCGGCGATGGAGGTCTCGACCCGCGTCGCGGCGGTCGGCGCTGGTGGATTTCACGGCTTCGGCTTTCACCCGACGGGATTGATCGGCGCGTTCGGATCGACGCTCGCGGCCGGCAGGTTGCTCGGACTTGACGCGCAGCAGATCGCGATGGCGCAGGGGATCGTGTTGTCGATGGCCGGCGGGAGTCTGGAGTTCCTGGCCGACGGTGCGTGGACCAAGCGCTTGCATCCAGGCTGGGCGGCGAGTTCGGCACTGACCGCGGCGACGCTTGCCAAGCGCGGCTTCGTCGGACCGCCGGCTGCCTATGAAGGGCGCTTCGGTCTTTATGCCCTGTATCTTCGCGACGCCGCCCCTGCCCTGCTCGCGCAGGCGACCGAAGCGCTTGGCGAGACCTGGGAGATCGAGGCGGTGTCGGTAAAGCCGCTTCCCGCCTGCCACATGACGCATGCCGCGATCGATGCGGCGATCGCGCTGCGTGCGGAATACGACCTGACCGCTGCCGATATCGCCAAGGTCATCGTACTGGTCCCCGAGGCGGTCATTCCGATCGTCTGCGAGCCGGTCACTCCCAAGCGGACGCCACACACCGGCTACGACGCGCAATTCTCGATCCCCTACACGGTCGCGACCGCGCTGCTGACGGGCAAGTTCACGCTCGATTCGCTTGATCCGGCAGCACTGAACGATCCGGCGGTGCTCGATCTGGCCGCCCGCGTCTCATACGCAGTCGACCCCGACAGCGATTATCCCAAGCACTTCACCGGCGAAGTCATGGTCGAAACCCGAGATGGCCGGATGCTGCGCCACCGCGAGGCGATCAACCGCGGTGCATCCGACCGGCCGCTCAGCAACGCCGACATCGACGCCAAATATTTCGAGAACGCCGCTCGCACGGTCGACGCGACCCGCGCGGCGCATATCCGCGCCGCCGTGCTCGACCTGCACCTGCACCCCACTTCCGCGCTCGGCGACATCCTCGCCGGCGCCACTGCCCCTCAAGGAGTATCCGCATGACCCTGGCAAACGCGATCGCCGCCGATGGCGCGATGACCGACGAAGAGATCATGATCCTCGATTCGATCGACAAGTTCCTCGAAACCGACGTGAAGCCCTTCGTTCACCAGCTTGAGCATGACGACGAATATCCGCAGAAGATCGTCGACACGATGAAGGAGATGGGCCTGTTCGGGCTCATGATCGCACCCGAATTCGGTGGTTTCGGCGTCTCGACGCTGACCTATGCGCGGATCATCGAGAAGATCTCGACCGTGTGGATGTCGGTCGCAGGGATCATCAACAGCCACATGATCATGGCGATGACGGTCCAGCGCTGCGGTACCGAGGCGCAGAAGGATCATTATCTGCCCAAATTCGCGACCGGCGAACTGCGCGGCGGCATCGGCCTGACCGAGCCCGACGCGGGCACCGACCTTCAGGCGATCCGCACCACCGCGGTCCGCGACGGCGACGACTATGTCGTCAACGGCAGCAAGATGTGGATCACCAATTCGGGCTCGGGGAACACCATCCTGTTGCTGGTCAAGACCGACACGGCCGCCGAGCCACGCCACAAGGGGATGAGCCTGCTGATCGCCGAGAAGGGCGACGGCTTCATCGTGTCGAAGAAGCTGGAGAAGCTCGGCTACAAGGGGATCGACAGCAACGCGCTGACCTTCGACGGCTACCGTGTGCCAGTCGACCGCCTGATCGGAGGCGTCGAGGGCATCGGCCTGAAGCAGGTGCTGGGCGGGCTCGAACTCGGCCGCATCAACGTTGCGGCGCGCGGCGTCGGCATCGCGCAGGCAGCACTCGACGAGGCGGTCGCCTATGCGCAAACGCGCAAGACGTTCGGCAAGCCGATCTGCGAGCATCAGGCGATCCAGCTGAAACTCGGCGAGATGACGACGCGCACCTACGCCGCGCGGCTACTCACCGAAGCCGCCGCCAAGGCGTATGACCGCGGCGAGCGCTGCGACATGGAAGCCGGCATGGCCAAGTATTTCGCGACCGAAGCTGGCCTGGAGAACGCGATCGAGGCGATGCGGATTTTCGGCGGCTACGGCTATTCGAAGGAATATAATGTCGAGCGGCTCTACCGCGATGCACCGCTGCTGACGATCGGCGAAGGCACCAACGAACTGCAACGCATCATCATCGCCAAGCAGATCATCGCGCGGAACCCGGCATGAACCAGCCACTCGCGGGTCTCCGCATCGTCGCGGTCGAACAATATGGCGCGGGCCCCTTCGGCACGCAGCAGCTCGCGGATCTCGGCGCCGAGGTCATCAAGATCGAGAACCATAAGGATGGCGGCGACATCGGCCGTCACGTCGGGCCGTATTTCTTCGCACCGGGCGACAGCCACTTCTACGAATCGCTCAACCGCAACAAGCGGAGCATCGGCCTCGACCTGAAGAGCGCGGACGGGCGCGCGGTGCTCGAGAAGCTCGTCGCGGAGTCGGACGTGGTGTTCAACAATTTGCGCGGCGACCTGCCGGCAAAGCTCGGGCTCGACTATGACGCACTGTCGCAGTTCAACCCCGCGATCGCTTGCGTCCACCTCTCCGCCTATGGTCGTACCGGCAGCCGCGCGGCATGGCCAGGCTATGATTACCTGATGCAGGCCGAGGCCGGCTATCTGTCGCTCACCGGCGAGCCGGGAACGCCGCCCGCACGCTTCGGGCTGTCGATCGTCGACTTCATGACCGGTACCACCGCTGCGCTCGCGATCCTGGCCGGCGTCGTCTCGGCGCGCGGCAGCGGGATCGGCCGCGATCTCGACGTCAGCCTGTTCGACGTCGCGCTCGGCAACCTCAATTATGTCGCCGAATGGTATCTCAACGGCGGCGTCACCGTCGAACGCACGTCGCGATCGAGCCATCCCTCGCTCACCCCCAGCCAGCTCTACACGACCAGCGACGGCTGGATCTTCGTGATGTGCAACAAGGAGAAGTTCTTCGAGGTCCTGTGCGGGCTGATCGAGCGTCCCGAATGGGCGACCGATCCGCGCTACGCGACCTTCGCCGCCCGGCTGGAGAACCGTCCGGCGTTCAACGCGGATCTCGATGCGGTGCTGTCGACCCGCACCACGGCGGACTGGATGCAGCTGTTCGAAGGACGCGTGCCGGCCGCGCCGGTGCTCGACGTTCAGCAGGCGCTCGACAATCCGTTTCTCGCAGAATCGAAGCGGATCATCGATTTCCAACATCCCGAACACGGCCCCCTGCCCGGCATCGCTTCCTCGATCCGCGCGGGCGGCGTCGAACATCCGGACAAGGCTGCTCCCACACTCGGTGCGGATACCAGCGCCATCCTCGCGACGCTTGGCTACACCGATGACGACGTGGCAGCCTTGCGGACCCGCGGCGCGGTCCGGTGACACCCGCGCTTGCATCAAACGCCAAGGCATTGGACGGTGCGCTATTGTCCGGATCACCCGACAAAGCGACCGATGGATATTTGATGCCCCAGCTTCGTCAGCAACCGCGTTACCTGCAACTCGCCCAGACGCTGATCAACGAGATCGAGGATGGGCGCTATCCAATCGGCACGCTGCTGCCGACCGAGTTCGAGCTGTGCGACCAGTTCGGCGCGAGCCGCTTCACCGTGCGCGAGGCGATCAAGCGGCTCGTGCAATCGGGCATGGTTTCGCGACAGGCCGGGGTCGGCACGCGCGTCCTCGGGCTGTCGCGCCCGGCGGCGTATCGTCAGGTGATGGAGGGGCTGTCCGATCTCCAGCAATACACCAACGAGACCAGCCTCACGATCATCGCGCGCGAGACGATCGCGCTGGACGGCCCGCTCTCTGAACAAGTCGGCGCGACATCAGGCCAGACCTGGCTGCATCTCATGGCGTTGCGCCGCGCCGCCGGGACAAGCCCGATCTCCTTTTCGGACATCTATCTCCACCCCGCGTTCCGCAGCCTGAAGCTTGACGACGATGTCGGCGATGTGCCGATCTTCAGCCGGATCGAGGAGCAATTCGGCGAGCGCGTCGCCGAGGTCCGCCAGCATATTGAAGCGATGGCGATCCCCGCACCGATCGCCAAATTGCTCGAAACCAAGACCGGCGCGCCGGGCCTGCGCCTGACGCGCCAGTATCTGAACGCACGCGGCGAGGTCGTCGAGATGGCGATCAACACCCATCCCGCGGACCGATACTCCTATTCTCAGACCTTCCGCCGCGATCCCGTATCCGGCCTGTAGAGGACATCCCATGACCAGTGCCGCCCGCAGTATCCTGTTCGTGCCCGGCGATCGTGCCGAGCGTTTCGAAAAGGCGCGCGCGAGCGGCGCGGACATCGTTGTGATCGATCTCGAAGACGCCGTCCTCCCCGACCGCAAAGTTGCCGCGCGCGATACGATTTACGATGCGCTCGCCAGTCTTACGGAACCGCGCTTCTTCGTGCGCGTCAACAGTCTGGATACCGAGTGGCATGCGGACGACGTACGTGCCCTCGCGGCATTGCCAGGCGTCGCTGGACTGATGCTACCCAAGGCCGAGCGCGCGTCGGACTTCGCGGCGATGCACGAGGCAGCAGCCGGCAAGCCGCTCCATGCACTGGTAGAAACCGTTTCGGCGGTCTTGAACCTAGCGGACCTCGTCACCGCGCCCGGTCTCTCACGGCTGTCGTTCGGCACAGTGGACTTTCAGGCGGACGCCGGCATCGACGGCGACCAGGCGGAGATCGACTATGTCCGTACCCAGCTCGTCCTTCACTCGCGAAGCGCCGGACTTGCAGCACCAGTTGATGGCGTTTCGACGGATCTCTCTAACGACGAGGCGCTGGCACGCGACACCGACCACGCACGTCGTTTTGGCTTCGGCGGAAAGCTTTGCGTCCATCCACATCAGGTGGGGATCGTCAACACGGCATTCCTGCCCTCCGCCTCTGACGTGGACTGGGCCACCCGCGTGGTCGCCGCTATCGACGGCGCGTTCGGAGCCGTTGCCGTCGACGGCAAACTGATCGACAAACCCGTCGTCGATCGCGCTCGTCGAGTTCTTGATACATATTCGGCATTTGATTCTTTCCGCCGGTGAGCAGACAGCCTGGATGGCTCGCCGGGTCGCAATATTTGCGGAGGATGACCCAGTTGCGGACGTTCAAATGCAGTCGGCTGCGTCCCGAAAGTGGACGCTCGTTTATCATTGATTGGAGCAGGTTTTGGCGGAGTAACGCAACGAAGGATGATTGGAGGCGTCGCCAATTCGTCGCCAAGCCATATGCATCTGATCCCAGACCTTCCAGGGCCCAGGCATTTCGCAAGCTTCATTGCCCGTGCCGGCTCGCAGAGCTACGTCCTTTGAGACGACATATACGCGTCCACACCCGCTAATCCTTGATGTCATTCTGTTGGGACAGCCGGTACTCCAACCTCTTCGAATAACGATCGATGCTCGTCCAGAAAGCGCTGGCTAATTATCATTCTCACGACGGGCAAACAGATCACCGATGGACGCGACAAAATGCGTATTCATTGCTGCGGTCGCAGCTTTCGGGTCACGATCGGCGATCGTGCGCGCTAACGCATGATGATGTGCCAGCACGGCGGCACGCTGCCGCGCGGTGGTCCGCGTTGCCCACGCTGCAGGGACGGCATGAACCATCATCGGTGCGAACGAGCGGATGATCTGCAAGAACAACATGTTGCGTCCAGCCTGCGCGATTGCTTGGTGAAAAGCGATGTCGTGGCGGGTCAGCGCATC
The DNA here is from genome assembly GCF_014194875.1 of Sphingomonas sp. BK481. NCBI lineage: Bacteria > Pseudomonadati > Pseudomonadota > Alphaproteobacteria > Sphingomonadales > Sphingomonadaceae > Sphingomonas > Sphingomonas sp. BK481. Next base: position 313,611 of record NZ_JACIAP010000005.1, read on the forward strand.
GATATCGCTACCGGCTGCTTCCATTGCCTCGGCCAGACCGATGATCGTCTGCGCCTCTTCGTCGGTGCGGTCGATCGCGGCGAGCTCGGCAGTGCGCAGTTCCAGCGTACGGCGCACGTCCCAGATCTGTACCATCGAGATTTGCGCCGTTGCCACCGCGTGGTCGAGCGACGTTGCCATCACAGATCCGTCGATCGCGGCTACGCGCGCGCGCCTGCCGTTGCCCACGTCGATAAGTCGCAACGCCGCTAGAGCGCCGAACGCCTCGCGGAGTACTGGGCGGCTGACACCCAGTTCTGTCGCAAAATGCCCTTCGGACGGCAGCGTGTCGCCGACTTTCATGTCGTTCGTGCGGATATGTGTGCGGACCGCATGGACCGCCTGATCGACCAGCGAGCCGCCCTCGATCAGTCGCACGCTCGTCGCGCTCATGCCGCGAGCCGTGGTGCGCGCAGCGACGACGGGGTCGCGCCGAACTGCCGCGAGAAGGCCCGCGTGAAGCTGGCATTGTTGAGATAGCCGCACTGGTATCCGATCGACGATACCGGCAGATCGGTCGCGATCAGCAACTGGCGTGCCGCTCCGAGCCGCCTGTCCAGCAGCGCGTCGGCGACCGTGCAGGCGAACATGTCGCGGAAGCCGCGGGTCAGCTTCGCACGGTTCAGTCCACAAGCGCGCGCGATCGAATCGAGCGTCATCTTCTCACCCCAGCGCTCGTCGATCATGCGCTTGGCCGCGACGATCCGCTGGCTGTCCCTCGCAGACAACTGCCCGGCGCCCGCGAGCGGCACAAGGTCGTCCTCGACGATCCGCTGAAACGTGATGGACAGGAGTTCGATGCATTTCGCGGACCGGTGTGTGCTGCGCCAGGGTTCGGAGAGCGCGCAATCGCGGATCGCGACAACGATCAGCCGCAATTCGCTTGGCAGATGGCACGCGATGTTCGCGTCGGGCGCGTAATCGAAGACCCGCAGGCAGGCACCGCGTTCGACCGCAAGAATGAGGTCTGCACGCTCCACCGAAAGAGCCGCACCGGTCGTGACGGTGACCTGCGCCGGCGTGTGCTCACCCAGCGTGAAGCAGAGGACCACGGCATCGGCGGGAAACGTCGTCGGGTCGACCATACCCTCGCCGATGAATGCCGCCATCTCGGGCGACACCGTGACGCGTTCCTTCTGCATGCTTCCCTCGCCCACCACCGCTCTCCTTCTCCCGTTTGCCGGGCTTGGGTCGATCATGCAGCTATCAGATAGCTCCTGCAAGAGCTATCTTACAGGTCAGGGCGTTGCTGACACCGGCGCGCGACGCATTGCCATCGTAAAGGCGACGACGGAGATCGCGCTGGTCACCACGCCGACGATCGCGAGACCTTGCGCAAGATGCGCTTCGCCGCCCAGCATGCCGCTTGCCGCCGCGACCAGCGTGGGTGCGAGGCCGTAGCCGATCAGCCCAGCGATCGCGATGAACGCGCCGATGCACAACCCGCGCAGTTCGTTGGGGATCAGCACGGTCAACGCCACCGAAGTCACAACGCCCGTCACCGCACCGCACGTTACCAGCAGACCCACGGCGAGCCCGAACAGCGGGACCGAAGGCATGATCGGGAACAACGCCGCGGGTACGCCGAGCGCGGCGGCAAGGATCGCACCGATCAGCAGGCCACCGCGGCGGCCACTCTTTTGCCCGCGATCGGCGGACAGACCACCGACGATCGCACCGACCACGCCGGCACCGAACAGCAGCGCGCCCATCCAGCCGGCGAACTGGTCTGGTTGGAGGTGGAACGTTCGCGACAGGACCGGCGAAACCCAGATCCCAGCCGCGGCATCGGCCATCACCACGCTGATCTGGCCGATGAACAACGGGATCAGGAACTCGCGACGCGCCCAGAGTTCGCCGGCCACGACCTTGAACGGCGCATGCGTGCCGGCCGCAACCTCCTGCCGCACCGGTTCGCGCAGCAGGAACAGTGGCAGGATGGCGAGCACGCTGACGACCGCCAGGCACAGATGCACACTTCGCCACGGCATCATTCCTGCGAACCACGCTGGCGCGCGACCATGCGCGAACAGCCCGAACAGTGCGCCCGACAGTGCCAAGGCGAGCGCGACGCCGAGCGACTTGCCGAGGTTGACGATCAGCATCGCCCTGCCCCGCTGCGTCGGAACGCAGAAGTCGGCGCACAGCGAGAGCGCCGCGGTCAGCGCGCCGGTCGTGCCGATCCCGGTCAGCATGCGTGCGACGAACAGCAACGGAACGCTATGCGCGAGCCCGGTCAGCACCGTGCCCAGCGTCCACACGAACGCGAGAACAATCATCATTCGTACGCGGTTGTAGCGATCGACCATGATACCGATCGGGATCGAGAACACCGCCAGCGGCAGCGCCGCCGACAGCCCCTGGATAAGGCTCAGCGTATAGTCGCTGAGGTGGAGTTCGGCTTTTGCGCCTTCCTGCACCGTGCCGAATGCGCCCATCATCGTGAAGCCGACCGCCATGGCCAGCGCGAGCGCGAGCAGCGGCAACAGCGTCTTGGCAAACGGCGGTGCGGCCGCCTCCATCGGTCGGGCGAAATCGGTCATTCTGGATCCTTATGCAAGCGCACGGCGCAGAGCCTCGTGGCTGTCGCGGCGTGCCTGTTGCGAGACCGGACCGTCGGCGAAGATGTCGAAGGCGTGATAGCCGCCGGGATAGACGTGAAGCTCGACCGGCACTCCGGAGCGGATCAGCCGCGTCGCATAGTCGATGTCCTCTTCGACGAAGAGATCGAGCGCGCCGGTCGCGATATAGGCGGGCGGCAGGTTGCCGAGATCCGTCGCCCGCGCTGGTGCCGCATAGGGTGACACGGCGTCGCCACCAGGCGCGTGGCCGAGCAACGCGGTCCAGCCAAAACGATTGCTCTGCGCGGTCCAGACGAACTCGCCGGCATAGGGATGCGGCGGTGCGGTACAGCTACGGTCGTCGAGCATCGGGTAGATCAGGTGCTGGAATGCGAGCGCATGTTCGCCCCGGTCGCGCACCATCAAGGCCAATGCCGCGGCATACCCGCCGCCCGCACTCTGCCCCATCACGCCGAGCCGCGCCGGATCGATCCCGAGCCGGTCGGCATGGGCGATCGTCCATACCAGTCCTGCGTAGCAATCCTCGATCGGGCCGGGAAAGTTCGTCTCCGGCGCCAGCCGGTATTCGACCGACACCACGACGCATTGCAGATCGGCGACGAGCGGACGAAGCAGCGGATCATAGTCGGACACCTTGCCCATCACATAGCCGCCGCCGTGGATGTGATAGATGCACGGCAGGTCGCCGGTGACGCCCGCCGGGCGGAAGACGTGCAGGTCGATATCAGGCGCCCCGGCAGGCCCTGGAACCGTATGGATCTCCAGCGTCGCCAGAGTTTCGTCGGCGGGCGGCAGCATCGACGGTCGGTTGCGCATCGCCGGCAGGATGTCGGCGGTGAGCGAGATCTGCGGCATCATCTCGAGCAGCGGGCGCAGCGTCGGATCCACCAGGTGCAGGCTGTCCATCATTCTCTCCACGATCCTTATTGCGACGCGCGTCCGATACCGGAACGGCGTTTAGAACGCGAAGATCTTGCCCGGATTGAACAGATTGTCTGGGTCCAGCGCGTGCTTCAGCGTCCGCATCAGCTCGACCGCGTCGCCCAGTTCGGCGACCAGCCAGTCCTGCTTGCCGATGCCGATGCCGTGTTCGCCGGTGCAGGTGCCGTCCATCGCCAGCGCACGCTCGACCATCCGCGCGTTGATTACCGAGACCTCGGCCAGCTCCGCCTCGGACTCCGGATCGATCGAGAAGACGACATGGAAATTGCCGTCGCCGACATGCCCGAGAATGGTCGCGGGGACCGACGACGCCTGGAGGTCGGCCTTGGTCTCGCCGATGCACTGCGCCAGGCGGCTGATCGGCACGCACACGTCGGTCGCCCAGCCGACTGCGCCCGGACGCAGGTTGACCGCCGCGTAATATGCCTCGTGCCGGGCCTTCCACAGCTTCGAGCGTTCCTCGGGCAGGTTCGACCAGCGGAAGTCGCCGCCGCCATTCGCCGCCGCGAGCTCGCGCACGGTCTCCGCCTGTTCGTCGACATAGCTTGGCGAGCCGTGGAATTCGAAGAACAGCGTGGTTAGTTCGGGGTAATCTAGCTTCGACCAGGCGTTGACCGCCTTCATCTGCATGTCGTCGAGAATTTCGACGCGAGCGAGCGGCACGCCGATCTGGATCGCCTGAACCACGGTATCGACCGCGCCGTTCAGCGTTTGGAAGCTGCACACCGCGGACGAGATCGCCTCGGGAATGCCGTGCAGCCGCAGCGTCACCTCGGTGATGATGCCGAGCGTGCCTTCGGAGCCTACGAACAGCCGGGTCAGATCATAGCCCGCCGCCGACTTCCGCGCGCGACGGCTCGTACGGATCTCGCGGCCATCGGGCGTCACCACGCGCAGGCTCAGCACGGCCTCGCGCATCGTGCCATAGCGCACCGCATTGGTGCCGCTCGCGCGCGTCGCAGCCATTCCGCCGATCGTTGCATTCGCACCGGGATCGATCGGGAAGAACAGCCCCAGGTCGCGGATATGCTCGTTGAGCTGCTCACGACGGACGCCGGCCTGTACCGTACAATCAAAGTCCTCGGCGTTGATCGACACGATCTGGGTCATCTCGGACAGGTCGACCGAAACGCCACCATGCACCGCCAGCGTGTTGCCCTCGATCGAGGTCCCCGCACCGAACGGGACGATCGGCACCTTGGCCGCAGCGCACAGCTTGACGAGATCTACCACCTCCTCGGTCGACCGCGCGAAGACGACCGCGTCGGGCAGCATCGGAGCGAAATGCGCCTCGCTGCTGCCGTGGTGAAGGCGCATCGCGTCGCTCATGTGCAGCGCAGTGCCGAAACGCTGCTGGAGCGCTGTGACGAACGCCGGATCGAGCGGCGCCCTTTCGATCTGTTCGACGTGCATGGTCATCCTAGAACCGGAAGCTCGCGCGCACGCCATATCGGCGGCGGTCGCCCTGGATGGCGAGGTTCGACGCCAGCGGCGCAAGCCCGGCCCGCACCAACGCCGACTTGTCGATATAGCTTTCGATGAATTTGGTATTGAACAGATTGGTGCCGAACGCAGTCACCGTCAGACCACTGGAGAAGCGGAAGCCGAGCGAGGCGTTCGTGATAGCATAGGCCGATAGTCTTGGCGCGACATCGGGGTCGAGCGACGACCCGATCCGGCTGCCCTTCCCGAAGATCCCCGCGTCCAGCAACACCGCGTTATCGCCGACCGGGACGGTGTAGGTCGTATTGACGTTGAAGTTGTAGTCGGGCGTGAAGATCACACGGTCGCTTGATACATGGACGCCGGTGGTCGCGAAATACTGGCTGTCGTCGGTGATGCGGGCATGGAGATAGGAGGCGCCAGCGTCGATCCGCCAATGATCGGTAAGGCGGAGGTGCGCTTCCAGTTCGGCGCCGTAACTCTTGACGGTGCCGGTGTTCAGGTTGATCGCGACGAAGCCGCCCGTGGCACTCGGCGCCAGCGAGTTCTGACCGATGAAGTCCTTGTAGTCGTTGTAGAATATGTCCGCGTTGATCGTCAGGCGGCGGTCGAATGCATCGAACTTCGTGCCCAGCTCATAGGTCCAGACATTATCGCCCTTGTACGTCGCGTCCTGCGGCCGCGTACCCGGACCGTTCTGGCCACCGCCGCGGATCCCCTTGGCGACCGAGGCATAGCTCATCACCGCCGGCGTCCAATGTTGGGTCAGCGTGACGCGGGGTTGGAACTGGTCCTTCTTATAGACCGGCGCGGTATAGGGCGTCACGCCGTTGACTTGGCTCGCGACCAGCTTCTGATGATCGTAGCGCCCACCGACCGCGAGATCGAGCGTGCCAACCTTCAAGAAAGCGGTCGCGAAGATCGCGCGCGTGTCGTTGCGGACATAGGTCGACGAAGGCGTGGTCGAGGCGGGCAGCGGGAAGGTCGGGCCCAGCAGCGCGCGGAAATCGATCGTCGTCAGCTGATCACTCACCTGCGTGTAGCGATTGCCGTACAGCCCGATGAGCGTCGAAAACGCATCGCTCCACTGCGTATCGAAGCGCAATTCGGCCGTCTTGGTCTTCAAGGTCGAACCACCGCGGGTACGGAGGAGGTCGACCGCACCGAAATCGCCGTCATTGACCCCGGAGAGGTTCTTCTGGTTGTACGCCCCGATTGCGGTGATCTTGGTCTTGAGCGATGCGACGTCGAACTCGCCCTTCACGTTCGCGCCGTAATAATCGATCACCGCCCGGTTCAGCACGTTTGTCGCGCCATCGAGCCGGTAATCGGTCGGCCCGGCGACATGGATGTACGACGTGCTGCCGCCTGCGGCCCGGTCGTAGTTGCCGTTGACGGTGAACACCGCCCAGTCGGCGGGCGTGAAGCGGAGCGTGCCACCGACGCTCTGCTGCTTCAGCGGGTTCATGTCGCCGATCGTCAGCGTGTTGCGCATGAAGCCGTCCTGCTCATGATAGGACGCGCCGATCCGGAACTGGAGCAGGTCGCGGACGATCGGCCCGCTGACCGACCCCGAGACCGAGGCGTAGTTGTCGGTACCGGCGATCGCGGCGTCGAACCGCCCCTCCCACTCGTTACCCGGCTGGCGCGTGATGACGTTGATCGCGCCGCCCAGCGTGTTGTTGCCGAACAGCGTCCCCTGCGGCCCGCGCAACACCTCGATCCGCGCAACGTCAACGATCGGAGAGTTCAGATATGATGTGTTCGGCTGATAGACGCCGTCAATGAAAATGCCGACGCCGGGCTGCACCGTGTCGATCAGCGTCGTACCGATACCGCGGATCGACACGAATGCGCGGCCGACGCTGTCGGAATTGATGTTGAGGCCTGGCGTGTAGGACGCGATGTCCTTCACCGTATTGACCTGCAATTCCTTCAGTCGGTCGCCGGAGATCGCCGTCACCGCGATCGGCACATCCTTCAACGATTCCTGGCGCTGACGTGCGGTGACGATGATGTCGTCGGAGCGTGCGGGAGGTGTCGCCTTTGCCTGATCGGCGGCGTCTTGCGCGGATACCGGCGTGGTGACGAGCGCGGCGACGGCGCATCCTCCGGCGAGCAATGTCTTGAAGCGCATTGGATCCTCATCCCCTCAGAGCGCCGATCCATCGCCGGCTACTTCTAGGCTTCAAGCTATCTGATAGCTGACCTGTCTGAAAGGTTATCGACTGTGCCGCGCGGCTCGCGGGCTTCGCCGATCGGTACGCTACCAGCAGCTATAGCCGCCATCGGCGAGCACGATGCTGCCGGTCATCAGACTGGCAGCGTCCGAGGCGAGAAAGGCGACGATCGCCGCGACTTCTTCAGGTTCCCCCAAGCGCCCCTGCGGCGTACCGTCGATCCAACGCTTGTACATCTCGCCCTCGCGGTCCGCGAAGCTGTTGAGGACGGTGTTGATATAGGTCGGCGCGACGGCGTTCACGCGCACACCGCGCGGCGCCCATTCAGCCGCGAGGCTCTTGGTGAGCTGATGCACCGCGGCTTTGGATGCGTTGTAATAGCTTTGTGGTTGCGGCCGGTTGACGATGAAGCCGCTCATCGAACCGACGTTAACGATCGCGCCCTTCCCTGCCGCCAGCATGTGCCGTCCAAAGGCGCGGGCACACCAGAAGGTGCCGTTGAGATTGACGTCGAGCACGTTCAGCCAATGCTCGTCGGCGACGTCCTCAGCGGCGGTTTCGCTCCGTGCAATGCCGGCATTGTTGACGAGAATGTCGATTGCCCCGAGCTGATCGGCCAGGGCGGTGACCTGTGCAGAGTTCGTCACGTCCACCACATGGCCGTCGACCGCATGGCCCTTGTCCGCAAGCGCAGCTCGCCCCGCCGCGATCGCCGTCGCGTCGCGGTCGACTAACGTCACGTGCGCGCCCATTTCGGCTAACGCCTCGGCACAGGCGAGACCGATTCCCGCCGCGCCACCCGTCACGACAGCACGGCGGCCGGTGAGCTTTAGTCGTTCGAGATACATGACCGGTCCTTCACGGCAGATAGGGTGCGGCGGGCATGACGGGCTCATGCCGCGCCTCCTGCCGGACCAGGGAATAGACCTGCCGAGTCTCGGTATCGAATTCGGCCCAAGGCAGGCTGCCATCCGTTGCGAAGCGGATCCACAGCGCGTGCATCCGGTTGGCGAGGTCTTGCGGCGGGTTGGGTCCGCACAAGCCCTGCTCGCCGGTTGCGGTCGCCAGCGTATCGAACACGAACGGCAACTCCATCCCGTGCGACGCACCGAGTTGGCCGCCGAACATCGGCGAACGCCAGTCGAACTCGTACATGTGCGTGCGCCCTTGGTGCGCCTCAGCAAACCTGCGTGCGGGCCAGCGAAAGACGAGGTCGTTCATCGCGTCGGTCAGCGCCTGGCCGGGCTTCCTGCCCTTCGTCCCGATACCATATGCCTTCAATACCTTGCGGGCATGCGGTTGCGACTTGTGGAGGGCATAGGTGGCCAGCAACCGCCCGATCTTGTCCCGCACGCCGGTCGGGACGAGGTACAGGTTCATCTCTTCCGCGTTGGTGCCGATCAACAGGTCGACTTGCGCGCCCGCACCGCTCGCTAGCGCATCGAGCGGACGCTGCGGCAGCACGTCGTCGCCGTGGACGGGCACGAAGCGGCTGATCCCGAACACCGGTTCGTGCCCGCCTTCGTCGCGCAGATCAATCCGTGCGGTCGGCGCGGATACCGCCTCTACCGCATCGATCAGCGCATCGTACGGCACGCTGCCAAAACCACTGACGTCGGGGGTGATCTTCAGGATCTTCGCCAGCTTCTCCACTAGACGCTGCATCACCGGCACCGAGCGCGTCATCCCGCCATGCCCGCTCTGAACGATCGCGCGCCGGAACAATCCCCTTGAGAGCGGGGATGCCATCAGGTCGGCGATCGCCATCGCGCCGGCGGATTCGCCGAACACCGTGACATTGCCCGGATCGCCGCCGAACCGCGTTATGCCGTCCCGTACCCATGTCAACGCCGCGATCATGTCGCGGAGGCCGAGGTTCGTCGGCACGCCCGGGATCGGCAGGAAGCCGTCCACCCCCATCCGATAGTTGATCGCGACGCAGATCACGCCGTCGCGCGCGAAGGTGCCGCCGTCCTGCACGGGTGCATCCTTGCTGCCGATCACGAAGCCGCCGCCGTGGATGAACACCATCACCGGCAAGCCGGTCCGGTCGTCATCGGGGCGCCAGATATTCGCCGTCAGATATTCATCGCCCGACACCCAGCCTTTGCCGATCAGCGGTACGATATCGAGGCCGGGAAATGCCTTGGTCCGCTGCGGCGCGTTGGATCCGGCCACCGTCGCGTCGCGCACCCCGGGCCACGGCGTGACCGGTTGTGGCGGCGCGAACCGGTCCGCACCCACCGGCGCCGCGGCGTAAGGCAAGCCGAGGAACCGCAGCACACCGCCCGTGGCCCCTCCCTGCACGATACCGTCGGCGGTCGAGACCATAGGTTCGCTCACGATATTCTCTCCTTCCGATCCGCAGCAGCGATCGAAGGGCAAAGGTAGCAGCCGCGAGGCGCCAGTCTTGAACTCAGGCTATGCCAATCGTTGTTTTGATCGTGCCGTACGGCGGGCAAGCACCCGCCCGCGTTACCAGGCTCCAGTTCCCGTCGCGCCCTGCCGGTATTCGGCGATACGCCGTCGGGTCGTCGGGGACGTAGTCTCAGGCAGGTCGTCCACCGGGAACCAGTCAGCCTGTTCGATCTCTTGCAGATCAGCACGCCCCAGGGTTCCGCTTGCTGCCGTTCGCACGATAAAGATCACGATATGGTCGTCCTTGCTCTCTCGGCGACTGTGATAGACGCCCAGCACCCGCTCGATCACCGGGGCGGCAATCGCCACTTCCTCGGCAAGCTCCCGCACAAGCGCGGCGGCGATACTTTCGCCCTTTTTCACGCCGCCGCCCGGAAGATACCATTGATCGACATAGGTATGCCGCACCAACGCGACCCTCTCGTCCGGATCCAGCAACACAGCGCGGACACCGATCGTGCGCGGCCGGCTGATCCGCCAGACCAGCCTTGCTACCCTGCCGACCATCCGATGATATATCCCCACGCGCTCGCTTCCCTGCCTGTAGTCGACGCTTCGCGGTGATACTCTAGAACAGGGCCGTACGCTCCAAATGCCTTCGGTGCGCATAGTCATGCAGCAGCCTTGCACAGTAATTGGTTTCGTCGCCTGCCCCAAATGCGCGCAGACTGCGACAGCTCTCCTGATATCCGGATCACGGGGACGACGCGTCGGGAATACGTCTGCTCGCCGTGCTTGCCATCCCGGACATCGGCGAGGGGCGAAGACGTGGGAGAGTGATGGTGAATCAGGGTGCGCAGCTGTTTGCGATCAAGACGCGGGCACGACCATGAGGCAGCTTCACCGGGCGAACAATGTTGCTGACCTGCGCCTCATGGCACGCAAACGGCTGCCTCGACCGATCTTCGACTATATTGACGGTGGCGCCGACGACGAAGTGTCGCTGCGCCGAAACGTCACCGCATTTTCAAACTACGAGCTGGTGCCGGACATACTGAACGACGTCTCTGCAGTCCGCACCGGCACGACGCTGTTCGGACAACCATCGCGCTGGCCACTAATGCTGGCGCCGACGGGGCTCACCCGTATGTTCCACGGCCATGCCGAACTGGCCGTCGCTCGCGCTGCTGCGCGTCACGGAATACTGTACAGTCTGTCGACGATGGGAACGACGCGGCTGGAAGACCTTGCCCAGGCATTCGCCGGACCGAAGGTTTTCCAGATATATATCTTCAAGGACCGCGGTCTGACCGCAGAGTTCGTCGCGCGTTGCCGGGATGCAGGCTTTCACGGGCTGGCGCTGACCGTCGACACGCCGGTCGCCGGCAACCGCGAGCGAGACCGGCGCAGCGGATTGTCCCTGCCGCCCAAGCTGACGCTGAAGTCGGTACTGAGTTTCGCGCGTCATCCGTCATGGTCGCTGCCTTCGCTGACAGGGTCCAAGTTCGATCTCGCGAACGTCAGCCACAGGATCGATGCGCTCGCGTCGGGGCCGATGAGCCTGTTCGATTATATCGGCGGCCAATTCGATCGGTCGGTCGGTTGGCGCGACGTCGAATGGCTCGCACGCGAGTGGAACGGGCCGCTCGCGATCAAGGGCGTGATGACTCCCGAGGACGCGCGGCGTTCGATCGCGTCGGGCGCGACCGGCGTGATGGTATCGAACCACGGCGGACGCCAGCTCGATGGAGCGCCCGCCCCGATCGACCAGATCGCAGCGGTACGCGACGCGGTTGGCGGTGGGCCGGACGTCATTTGCGACGGCGGCATCCGACGCGGCTCGGACGTGGCGAAGGCGTTGGCGCTCGGGGCAACCGCCTGTTCGATCGGGCGCCCCTATCTGTACGGCCTCGCAGCCGGCGGAGAAGCAGGCGTCGATCGCGCTCTCACGTTGTTGACAGAAGAGTTCGAGCGCACGTTGACGCTCGCCGGCGTGAACGATGCAGCAGCCCTGTCACGTGGCCATGTTCGGACTCGGGAAAACCGGCGTGATATGGCGTAGCTTTCGACTTGAAGGAGAGCGCCATGTTCGCTTGCGCTACTGGGCAGGCTTAACGATGCGTGTGTATCCGACGCCTGCCGCCTTGGCCGGATCTGATCTGTTTCTGCATAACTACACTCAAGAGACCATCCTAACGCTTTGATTTAACCAACCAAAGTTGGGGCTCTTGCCCCAGTTTGCTCCCAAGTCAGATTCGCCCCCAAGACCGGTCGGTCCGACAGCTTTCAGCGTCTCGCAACTCCGGACGCTCGTTCATATCCGTCACACGGTTACGCGATAATCTCGGCTTTAGGTCTTTGCCGCCGTTCCTCCTCGGCTGGCGGGAGCATTGACAAGGTGAATGTCGATCGATCCTAGGTGCCGATAGACGATCCGGGGGACCAGCCATGAAGACGATTTTCGCGACCTGCACCGCCACGCTGGCGTTGCTTGCCGGCCCCGCGATTGCACAGAGCAAGCCGCCAGCGGCGACCCGGTACGAGATCGCTTTCCCCAACGCGGTCCATCATGAGGCACAGGTGACCGTCACCTGGCGCGACCTCGGACCGGCCCCCTTGCGCGTCCAGATGTCGCGCTCCTCGCCCGGCCGCTACGCGATCCACGAATTCGCCAAGAACGTCTATTCGCTCGCCGCCAAGGATGGCCGCGGTCGCGCGCTCGCGATGACGCGGACCGACCCCTATGGCTGGACGATTCCCGGGCACGACGGGACGGTAAGCGTCACCTACACGCTGTTCGGTGATCACGGAGACGGCACATATGCGCAGATCGACGCAACCCACGCGCATCTCAATATGCCCGCGACCTTTTTGTGGGCGGTCGGGCAGGACGCGCGCCCGATCAGCGTCCGGTTCGTGCCCTTCGACGCCAAGTGGAAGGTCGCGACCCAGCTCCAGCCGACCGGCGACCCCTACACGTTTGCCGCGCCCAATTTCCAATATTTCATGGACAGCCCCACCGAGCTGTCCAATTTCGATTTGCGCGAATGGCAGGTCGGAGAGGGACCGACGCGCGCCACGATCCGGCTCGCGGTCCATCACGACGGCTCGCCCGCCGACCTCGATCGCTTCGCCGCCAGCGCCAAAAAGGTCGTCGCGCAGCACATCGCGATGTGGGGCGGACACCCCGCCTACGACTTCGGCACCTACACCTTCATCGCCGACTATGTGCCGCAGATCAGCGGCGACGGCATGGAGCATCGCAACTCGACGATCATATCGCAGCCGCGTTCGTTCACCGCGGCGAATTTTGCGCAGATCGACACACTCAGCCATGAATTCTTCCACAGCTGGAACGTCGAGCGCATCCGCCCTGCCGAGCTCGAACCGTTCGACTTCACCCGCGCCAACCCGACCCCGTCGCTCTGGCTTGCGGAAGGGTTCACCCAATATTACGGGCCGCTGATGATCCGCCGAGCGGGCGAATCCGCGATCGACGCGTATCTGCGCGGGGTCGGCTCTACCGTCAACGCGCTAACCACTGGCACCGCACGCCGTTACGGCGGTCCGCAGGAAATGAGCCTGCGGGCGCCGTTCGTCGATGCGGCAAAGTCGATCGACGCGACGAACCCCAACATCTTCGTGTCTTATTACACCTATGGCGCCGGCCTCGCGCTCGCCCTCGACCTGACATTGCGCCAGCGTTACCCGGGCATCACGCTCGACACGTTTATGCGCCACCTGTGGCAGACCTTCGGCAAGCCTGAGCGCCCCTATACCCGCGCCGACCTGTCGCGCGCGTTAGGCGAGGTGACCAAGGATCCCGCCTTCGCGGACGCCTTCTTCAGGACCTCGGTCGATGCCGAGGCGCTTCCCGACTATGCTCCCCTTCTCGACCAGGCGGGTCTGAAGCTCCGTCCCGCCAACCCGACCGCCGCGTGGCTCGGCAACGTCCGCCTCAAGACTACCGGCACCGACGTTCGCATCGACGGCGCGCCCGCCCCCGATACTCCGCTCTACCGCGCCGGCCTCGACAACGGCGACCAGATCGTCAGCCTAGGCGGGACGGTGATCACCAGCGATGCTGACGCGGCTGCGGCGCTTGGCCGTTACAAACCCGGCCAGACCGCCGACATCACCTACCGCCAACGCGGCCTCGACCGCCGCGCCACGCTGACCTTCCTCGCCGACCCCACTGTCGAGGTGGTCCGCTACGAAACCACAGGGGTTAAACCAACCGCCCAACAACTCGCGTTTCGCGCCGCGTGGCTCGGGCCGGATGTAGTGGCCAACTAGGCAGGGTCGACACTCGGGGTTTCAAATACGCTTAAGTCTGATCCATGGATGTCCATGGGATCGGCAGCGCATGACGACGGAGGAGAAAACTGTTGGGCTACTTAGAGGCCACGACGACCCGTTGCGGACGTTCGCGGGCTCGTTTCGGCTTCTCAACTTCGGCCGCTCGTTCATATCGCAAAAGCCCGATCCGAGCGGCTTGGTTAGGGACATTCCCGCCGATTGCAGTGATAACCCGAACGACAGCTCTATGCAGAAGCCGACGTTCAGGCGCAGTCTTCGTTGGAAACGATGCCGCTGATCAAATCATCAAGGCGGTTCAGCCGCGCGTTCCATTCCTGACGGTGATAGTCGATCCAATCCTGCAACGGCGCGAGCCCGGCAGGATCGAATTGACAGGTGCGCACCCGTCCAAGCTTGGTCGAGCGGGCGAGCTTGGCTTCCTCAAGCACGGCAAGGTGCTGGCCTATTGCCGTCTTGCTGATCGCCAGTACCGCAGCGAGTTCCGAAACGCTCGCGGGCCGCTCCGCAAGATGACTCACCATGCGACGGCGATTGGCGTCACCGAGCGCATGAAACAGAAGGTCGACCCTCGACGAGCGGACAGACTCTACGGCAGGCTGCATCATGCGGGCTGCAGTTCCGAAGCCATCGTGTCGAGCAGGAAGTCCCACCCCATCCGGCGCATTGCCGGGCCGTCGGCGCCTTCGAAATAGACCGCCTGGTGCGTCAGCAAGACCTCGCTCTTGTCGTCGAGCGGCGAAATTTCCACGGTGACCACGGCAGCAGACACGCGGGCCTGATCGACGTCGAGCGTTTGGAAGAACACGATCCGAGCGTTATCGACGATCTCAGCATAGCTTGAGGTCCAGCACAGCTGCTTTCCCGCGATAGGAGTGCCTGGCAGCATCCTGGCGGTGAGCTTCTCCTCACCGCCCGGACGAAAGTCGAAGCTGTAGGACAGTGGCTCGTGTCCGGGACTGGCGGCGTACCACCTGCTCTTGCGGTCCTGAAAAGCGAAGGCGCCAAAAATCGCGGGCGGAGCGGCATCGCAGGTTTTGCGGATTTCGAAGGTATCGTGTGTAATGGTCATCGACTCGCCCCCCAGTGAAGTTTAGACTTCACTAACTTCTAGGAGTCCTTTGGTCAAGTCTGTACTTCACTATTCCGTCCGCGTTTGTTGGATCGGCCATGGCCACGGGAGGACCGAGGCGTCACCGGCACCGATGGTTGTCACGCACCGTTCAGGCGGGCAGGCCCTTTTCGCGATCACGATCGCTGTCGATGCGCGGTTATAGCGGTCGAGCCACCCAGCGGCGCGCGCCGCGTCCGCGACGAGTTCCGGATCGTCGGCAACATAGAGCTCGCCCGCCAGCATCCGCTCCTTCTGCGTCATCGCCATCAACTCAGGTCGTGGAGGTCCTTGCCCAACGGGGCTGTGATGCTCAGGTCTGAAAAATGCACTTCCAGTCCGGCACGTTCCGGCGTGCAGGCCATCGGTCCAACCTGATATTCAGGGGCGATCGGAAAAGGCGCCAGTCTGACCAGAGGCCACGTCTTGCCGTCCGCCGAAACCTGCAACCGCAGGACGCCCTTGGCGACCGTCGCGCGCATCCAGAAATCCTGCGAGTCATGCTCATAGGGGCCGGTCGCCCAGTCGGACTTGCCATCGGTCAGCACGCTGCTCAGCATGGCGCGCCCGTCTGACAATTCGATCCCCGCCTTGACCCAGCGTCGTTCGTCGACCCGCACCATGATGCCAGCCTGATCGTAGAGTTTCTGATACTGGCCGCGAATGCGCAATTGGGCGGTGAACGCGGCAGGCGCGGTGAAGCCGAGGAAATGGCCGCTGTCACGGGTGAAGCCGTAATGCGTCTCGCGCCAGAAATCGCTGCCCTTGTCGGTGACGAGCGTAAGGTCTCCGCCGGGTGCGGCCTTCCAGGCCTTGGGCGCATTCAGCCAGCGACCGTCACGGCGCCCAAGCGCCGAGATTGCCGAGCCCTGCGCCGTTGCGACGCCAGCACTGCCCGCGATCGTCAGCGCCGCGGCACCACCGATCACCGCTCGCCTGCTCACCCGATCCTCCATCATAGCCGCTGCCTTCCAATCACCCTCGATATTATGTACATATGTACACATGCCGAGATCGAGGTAAAGAGGCGATGACCCAACAGTCCCGGCGCAATGATCCGACACGGCGGCAGCGCATCGTCGATGCGACGCTAGGAGTTATTGCCGATCTTGGAACCGCGGCAACGACTCATCGCCGCATCGCCGAGGCGGCGCAGGTGCCGCTCGGCTCGGTCACCTATTATTTTGCGACGCTCGAGGACCTGCTCACGGCCGCCTTCCTGCAACTGGCGGCGGAATCCTCTGCGGCGTTCCGCGAGCGCCTGGAGTCCGCGACGGACCGCGCAGAGGCGTGTACGGCAGTCATCGACATCATCGCCAACCAGGTCTGGGCGGAACCGCGCACCCTGTTGTTGAGCTACGAACTCTACGCCTTCGCGGCCCGGCACCCACCGGTCAGCGCGGTCATGCAACATTGGATGGACAGCAGCCGAGGCGCCCTGGGCCGCTTCTTCGACCCGCTCACGGCGCGCGCGCTCGACGCGCTGATCGAGGGTATCGGCATCCACAATTCGATCGATCGCGCCCCCCTAGAGCGCGATGCGATCAGGACCATCGTCGAGCGGATTGCCGGGTGTTAGCCGGTCCGATCGATCAGGGTACCCCAGCGCAAATGGCGCGACGGTCAGGGTCAAGCCGATGCATGAGGTATCACTGACGCATGACCGCAATCGATGCCCCCTTCATGCGCGCGCCGTTCCGGGCTAATGCGCGGTGCGCAGGAGAATATTCATGAAAACAGCGCCGGTCGCCCTTCTCTACCAAGCGCTTCCACCGCCGCTGATCGACGGACTGCGAAAGGACGCGAAGCCGGGCGGATATTCAGATGGCGGCGCCGACATTGCTTTCGCCTTGCGGAGTGCGGGCGTGAACGTTGTCACACCCGCCCCCGCGCCAGACCCTTCCAAGGCACTCGACTGGGTATTCCCGGACACGGCCGAAGGCATCCGTAGCGCAGGCGCTGCCGGCGCATCGGTCCTGTGGGCGAACACGGTCCTGTTCGAAGGACATCCGCTCGAGACGGCAATGGTCGACTTCGACATCGTCGGGCAGCTTCCTGCGGCGATGCAGGCGTTCGACGACAAGTTCGAGACCAACCACCTTCTTGCCGAGGCTGGCCTGCCGGTAGCACGATCGTTTCTGCTGTCCGGCACGGCGAAGGAGAACGTCTGCGCACTGGCCGATGTCGAGCACGCGTGCGCGTCCCGCGGCATGTCCTTTCCGATGATCGTCAAGCCGGTGCGCGGACGTGGCAGCCAGGGCGTAACCCTGGTGGAGAGCCTCGTTGCCCTGCGCGATGCCGCGACTGCGTTGATCGCAGCCGCCACCTTCGGCGACATGCTGATGGTGGAAGAGTTTCTCGGCGGTGACGAGATGACCGTCAACCTCATGCCGCCCGCGTCCCCGCGCCCGGATGGTTCGCGGGCACCGACGCACTGGGCCTTGCCGCCCGTGTACCGCTTCGATCAGCGCGGCGGAGTAGCGCCGTACAACGGCGACGTTCCGGTCACCGCCAACAGCATCGCAATCGCCCCGGAGCGACTACTCGATCCGGCCATCGTGGCGATGATCGAAAGCTGCGTGGCGGCAGCCGCGCTGGTCGACGCGCGCACCGCGATCCGGATCGATTGCCGGGCCGATCGTCATGGTGTGTTCAAATTGTTCGACCTCAACATGAAGCCCAACATGACCGGGCCGGGCCGCCCGGGGCGCGAAGATCAGGATTGCCTCTCGGCCATCGCCGCCCGCGCCAACGGTTGGAGCTACGTCAATCTATTGCAGGCGATGCTTGCTGCCAAATGGAGGCTCGAGCCGCCAGGGGAGCTTAGCTAGGAACGTCAGCTACGGGGCGGGAGTACCGGCCCATGCTTCCGGGCAGACCCACAAGCGGCCGTCCAAAGCGTTCGTTCCACCTCCCGACTCCCGACATTCGTTCATCTCGATCCGACGTGATCGGATCGCTCAATCGTCGAACCAGCCCGTATCGCCCCCGATCGGCATGCCCGGCGGGATCGTCGGCACCGCGCGACGCTTGTCCAGTTCGCGCGTCAGCCGGTCCTCGTCGGTCAGGAGCAGCGCGACGTGGCGGCTCCAGGCGCCATCCTCGTCGCTGCCGGCCTTGGCCAGTCGCGTCGCGATCCCGCGCAGCCGATCGCCGAGCAGCGCCGCGACGTCGGGCGACGTCGCATCGTCGCGCGCCGTCGCGGCCAGCGTCATGATCGTGCGATAGGCGATCCGGCGGCCGACCGCGTCACGCCGTGCCGCGACGGTGGCGGCGATCAGCCGGTCGAGCAGCGTGTCGACGCCGGGCATTCCCGGATCGCGGCGATGCTGTTCGTACACCCGCGCCAGCCGCGCCGGTGCCAGCAGCGAATCCAGCGTCACCTGCGCGGCGACATCGGCCGCGACCAGCGGGTCGAACGCGGCGGCGCCCGCATTGCGGAATACCTCCTGATCGAACTGCACATCGCTGCGGCCGTTCATCGGCGACGACAGCGGCATCACCAGCGTCGCGGGCACAGTCAGCACATCCGGTGAAAGCGTCGCCAGCAAGGCGGCGAGCGCCGCGTCCTGCGTGGCGGCGGCAACCGGCGCGGCGGCCGGATGATTGTCGCCCGCGACCGCATAGGCATAGTCGATCCCGCCGACCAGCTTGCCCACCGCATCGATATCGTAGCGATGCAGCAGCCATACCGGCACGAACTTGCGCCGCAGATCGGACAGCGCCTCGCCACTGCGCAACATGCCGGGCCCGAACTGCGCGATCGCGATGCGGCGGACCGCCATCATGTGGTTGAGCGAGGCGACCGGATCGGGGCCGTCATCCCACATGCTGCCCCAGGGGCTCGGCGTGTCGGACGCGCGGCCGTCGATGTCGGTGATGAAGCGGACGCCCTTCGCCTGGATCGCGAGCGCCTTGGCCCGCGCGGCCACGTCCGGATTGGTACCGGGTGCGGCATCGGCATACAGCCAGTCGACGGTGAAGTCGTCCCATACCCCCCCGCCCTTCGCATAGGCGTCCGACAGGTCGATGCGGCCATCGGTCAGCTTGATGCGCGGTCCGGGATAATCCATCACCGTCGTCCGGTCCTGCGTGCTGCCCGCGAAATTGTGCATGAAGCCGATCGCATGGCCGACCTCATGCGCGCCGAGCTGGCGGATCCTGTCGAGCGACGCCCTGACCGGATCATTGCCGCTGCCGCTGTTGGTCTGCGCGGCGCCGACCAGCCCCTCGAAGATCGCCATGTCCTGCCGCACGCGCAGCGCGCCGATCACGACATTGCCCTTGATGATCTCGCCGGTCCGCGGATCGACGATGCCGCCGCCATAGGACCAGCCGCGCGTCAGCCGGTTCGACCAGTTGACCATGCTGTACCGCACGTCGAGCGGATCGGCGCCGACGGGCAGGATCTCCGCCCGGAACGCGTCGATCAGCCCGGCCTTGTCGAACGCCGTCGCCCAGTAATTGACGCCTTCCAGCAACGCGGTGCGGATCGGTTCGGGCGCGGCGCGGTCGATATAGAAGATGATCGGCTTCTTGACGCGGGAGCGGGCGGCGGCCGGATCGACCTTTTCCAGCCGGAACCGGTTGGCGAACTGCTGGACGACATCCTCGCCCAGCGGCGTCCCATAGTCGTAATATTGGTTACCCCCCGCCGCCGACCGGATGTCGAACTTGCGCGAGACGAAGCCGGGCGCAGGCAGCCGGACAAAGCTGTGGTGGACGGTGAAACCGATCTGCCGCGGCTCGGCGGCGATCCGCTCGACCTCGCGGCCCGGCGTGTCGGTCTGATAGGTCTGCAGCGCATCGACCTCGATATTGTCGGGGAAGACCTTGACCGACCCGGCATCCGCGACGCTGAGCGCATCGACCAGGCGGAACCCCTTGCCCGCCGCCGATCCGCCGCCCGCGCCGGCCATCGCCCAGCTCGCGTTCAGCGACTCCGCGATCCCCACCGTGTCGCGCGTCAGGAACGGGGCGATGTCGACCGTCACGCCGCCATCGGCTTCGGTCGCGACGATGTCGTGCATCGCCATGATGCTCGTCGGAAAGCTGGTGCGCGCGCCCGCTGCGACGCCGTCGTCACCGGTCGCGCGGAACTGGTGGTTTTCGAACGTCACCGCGACTTTCTTGCCGATCCGGCGGAACGCGAGGATATGTTCGGGCCCCAGCATCCCGCGGTCGAGCCGCAGATTGGCCGAGCCGATACCCGTCCGGAGCGAGGTCGCGTAGAGGAACCGTCCCGACGCTCCGTCCGCATCGGCGGCGGGCAGCGTGACGAGGATCCGCCCCTCGGCCGGCAACGCCCTCACCGCCAGCAGCGCCGCCTGCGTCGCCGCCCGCGCGACCTGCTGCGCCGCGACGGGTCCGCCCCCGCTCGCTGCGGCCACCAGCCCGACCGTCGTACCCCAGATGATCCTGCGCATCGCCTCGTCCCCCAATTGCTGCCATGCAGCAAACTAGCATGATCCAGGTTGCGGTATCCGGCGATATTGCGCAGTTTCGAAGCCTGGGTGACGAAATTCGGCAATAATCGGGGTGAATGATGCACGAAACCGAAAACAATCTTGTCGATCCTACCGATTACCGGCTTTTGCGCGAACTGATCCGCGATGGCCGCGCATCCGACGTGATGCTGGGCGAGCGCATCCATCTCTCGAGCACCGCGACCGCGCGGCGTCGCAAGATCCTGGAGGAAAACGGCGTCGTCGCGGGCTACACCGCGAAGCTGAACATGGCGAAGCTGGGGTTCAGCATTACCGCGATGGTCTCGATCGAACTCAGTTCGCAGGCCGAACATGTGCTGAACGAATTCGAATCCGCGGTGATCCTGTGTCCGTCGATGTCGTTCTGCAGCTTCGTGTCGGGCGAAGTCGACTTCATCATGATCGTCCATGTCCGGTCGTTCGAGGACTACGACCGTGTCTATCGCCGCGAGCTGTCGATGCTGCCGCATGTCGCCCGGATCCGCAGCAGCTTCCTGATGCGCGAGGTCGCGCAGCGCTCGGTCGCGCCGGCGGCGGTCAACGATCAAAGGTGACGTTCAGCGCGCCGAAATCACAACTTAATAATATCCGGCACGCCGTAAAGCATCAGTGGTTGCTCAAAACGTCGCCGATTCCGCAAAAGTAACATAGATTTCATCTCTAGATTGCGAGGAAGCGGCAGGCGGCATCTGATAGTCTCCGGGTCGGAACAGGACCGGGATACCCGGCCATCGAGTCCAACAGGCAGGAACCAGCGAAAAATATAAACGAGGGGATATCTGGACGGCACCCGATCACCTGAAGGGGGCTCTCCATGACTGTTCTGTATGGCGCCGACGTTGGCGCCTTCTCGATGCGCGCCCGGCCGACTGCCCGCTTGAAATCCGCCAGCCTCGTCAGCGTGGGCGTGCTGGCGCTGAGCCTCGCCACGCAGACGGCTTCAGCCCGGACGGTTGCGGGCCCGCCCGATACGGCGCTCCAGACCGAACGTGGCCCGGCCAAGTCCGCCCCGACGGATCAGGAGACGACGAACGTCCCGGGCGGCAAGCCCGAACTCGCGACCGATCCCGTCACCGGCGACGTCGTACCCGGGGACGACACGATCGTCGTCACGGGATCGCGGATCGAACGCGACGGCTATAGCGCCCCCACCCCCGTCAGCGTCATCACGGCCAAGGAACTCAAGGCGGAAGCGCCCGCCAACATCTCCGATTTCGTCAACACGCTGCCCGCGGTGCGCGGCAGCGGTACCTCGGCCAGCAGCAACGGCTCGCTCAGCAACGGGGCCGCCGGCATCAACTCGGTCAACCTGCGCAACCTCGGCGCGAACCGCACCCTGGTGCTCTTCGACGGCCAGCGCTCGGTCGCCTCGACCACCACCGGCCAGGTCGACGTCAACACCTTCCCCCAGGCGCTGATCGAACGGGTCGAGGTCGTGACCGGCGGCGCCTCGTCCGCCTATGGCTCGGACGCGGTGTCGGGTGTGATCAACTTCATCCTCGACCGCGACTATACCGGTTTCAAGATGGAGTATGAGCACGGCGTCACCACCTATGGCGACGCGCCGAACCACAAGGTGACCGCGACCAGCGGCAAGGCGTTCGCGGACGGGCGCGGCCATCTGATCGTGTCGGGCGAGCATTTCTCGCAAAAGGGCATCCAGACGATCGACCGCGACTGGAATGACAGCGGCTATTACCTTGCCAACAATCCCGCTTATTCCGCAGCGCGATGCACCGACGCCGCGTCGCTGAACACGCCCTGCGTCAATGAATTCCTGATCGCATCGGGCATCGGCACGGGCCAGTTCACGCCGGGCGGGCTCGTCAGCACCGGTCCGTTGCGCGGCACCTATTTCGGCTCGGTCGATCCCGCGACCGGCAAGGCGAGCGTCAACCAGCTGAACTTCGGCGCCACCAGCGGCCAGTGGATGGTCGGCGGCGACACCGACATCACCACCGCCGGGCATCGCAGCAGCGCGACGTTGCAGCCCGAGGAAAAGCGCAGCAGCGTATTCGGCCGGCTGAGCTACGAGGTCTCGCCGCTGGTCGAACTCTACGGCCAGTTCTCGTACAGCAACTATCGCGGCCAGAGCTATTATCAGCAGACGCCGACCACCGGCGTGACGATCCAGCGCGACAACGCCTATCTGCCCGATGCGACGCGCGCGGCGATGGCCGCGAACAACCTCAGCTCGATCCAGATCGGCACCAGCAACATCTTCCTGCCGCCGCAGGGCAGCGACAACGAGCGGCAGGTGTTCCGCTACGTCGCCGGCGCCGACGGGGCCTTCTCGACCGGCACGATCGACTGGAAATGGGGCGGCTATTATCAGCTGGGCAAGACGAAGACGAACGAGCGGCTGACCAACGCCTGGAACGTCTCGCGGATGGCGGCGGCGACCGACTCGGTCGTTGCCGTAGCGGGCAACAGCGGCGGCTACGCTCCCGGCACAATCGTGTGCCGGATCAATGTCGATGCGAATGCGGGCAACAATGACCCGTCCTGCGCGCCGCTCAACCGGCTCGGCACCAACGGCGCATCGCCCGAGGCGATCGCCTATGTCCTCTACAATGGCCGCCAGCCGCTGCGCAAACAGACGTTGAAGCAGGAAGTCGCGGCGATCAACTTTTCGACCAACAGCCTGGTCGATCTCTGGGCAGGCCCGATCTCGGTGGCGTTCGGCGCGGAATCCCGCAAAGAATCGGTCACCGGGTCGGTCGACCAGCTCTACCAGCCGATCGTCGCCAACGGCGTCACCACCGGCACCTGGATCTACGGCAACTACCTGCCGACCAAGGGCCGGTACACCGTCAAGGAAGCTTATCTCGAATCGGTCGTTCCGATCTTCAAGGGCATGGATTTCAACGGCGCGTTCCGCTTCACCGATTATTCGACCTCGGGCACCGTCGAGACGTGGAAGACCGGCCTGACCTGGCAGGTCATCCCGGACATCAAGCTGCGCGGCACGATCTCGCGCGATATCCGTGCGCCCAATCTCAGCGAACTGTTTGCGCCCGGCACGGGTCGCACCAACACCGTCAACGTGCCGCAGGTCAACGGCAGCATCGCTGCCAACCAGTTCAACGAATCCACCGTCGGCAATCCCGACCTGCGCCCCGAAATCGCCAAGACCTATGGCGCAGGCGTGGTGCTGACGCCGACCTTCCTACCGGGCTTCGCCGCCTCGGTGGACTATTACGACATCAAGCTCGACGGGGCGATCGACTCGCTGCTCGCGCAGACGATCGTCGACCAATGCTATCAGCAGGGCATTGCCGATGCGTGTTCGTTCATCTCGACCACCGGCGGCCGCGGCGTCACGACCTTGGGCCTGCCGGTGACCAGCATCGAGGTGAAACCGACCAACTTCGTCAGCGTGAAGACGCGCGGCATCGATATCGAGTCGAGCTATCGTCGGCAGGTCGGGCCCGGCACGATGACGCTGCGCGCACTGGCCAGCTACGCGTTCGAACTGACCAGCAACAACGGCGTGACCGCGACCACCGATCTGGCCGGCCAGAATACCGGTGGCCTGCCCGACTGGACCTATCGTTTCACCGCTGGCTACGATCACGATTCCGGGTTCAGCGTCCAGGGCATCGCCCGCGGCGTCAGCGGCGGGGTGTACAACAACAACTACGTCGTCTGCGCCACCGACTGCCCGCTCTCGACTGCCGATTACCGCACGGTCAACATGAACCGGATCGACGGGCAGTTCTTCTACGACGTCAACGCAAGCTACGCGTTCGAGACCGGCGGCGCGAAGGCACAGGTCTTCCTGTCGATCCGCAACGTGCTGAACAGCGAGCCGGTGCTCGTCGCCAACGGGCCGACCGGCAACAACACCCCCGCTTATCCGCAGACCAACCGCGCGCTCTACGACGTGCTCGGCCGCGTGTTCCGGATGGGCGTGCGGATCGGCCTCTGAGGGCACGTGCCCTCTCCCACCCCTACGACATCACCGTTCAGGAGATAAAGACATGGCCGATACCCGCCCGATGATTACCGCGCTGATCGCCGCCGCCCTGTGCAGCACCGCCGCTGCCGCCGAACCTGCCCCGATCCAGGCCTCCCCCGCCGCCGCAGGCATCGATCGCGACGCCTTGAAGAAACAGGCGGTCGCCGATGTCGAGGCGCACGCCAAGCTGATCCAGCAGATGGTCGATTCCCTCTTCAGCTTCGCCGAACCGGGCTTTCAGGAATTCCAGACGATGGAATATCTGACCGGCATCCTGAAGAAGGAAGGCTTCACCATCACCCGGGGCGTCGCGGGCATCCCGACCGCCTGGACCGCGACCTGGGGCACCGGCGGACCGCTGGTCGCGCTCGGCAGCGACGTCGACGGACTGCTCGGCCTGTCGCAATATCCCGGCTCGCCGGCGCTGAAACCAATGATCGCAGGCGCGCCGGGCCATGGCGAAGGGCATAATTCGGGCATGCCGATGATGATCGCCGCCGCGATCGCGGCAAAGGACGTGATGGTGAAGAACAGGATCGCCGGCCGGCTGATGCTGTGGCCCGGGGTCGCCGAGGAACTGCTCGCGACCAAGGCCTGGTATGTCCGCGAAGGCCTGTTCAAGGGCGTGGACATGTCGATCTTCGCCCATGTCAGCAGCGATTTCAGCACCGGCTGGGGCAATAGCGGCAACAATGCGCTGGTGTCCGCCGAATACACCTTCCACGGCAAGACCGCGCATGCGGCGGGGATGCCGTGGGAGGGGCGCAGCGCGCTCGACGGGGTCGAGGTGATGGACGTCGCCTGGAACATGCGCCGCGAGCACCTGCCCGTCACGCAGCGCTCGCACTACGTCATCACCAATGGCGGCGGGCAGCCCAACATCGTCCCCGACATCGCCAGCGTCTGGTATTATTTCCGCGACCTGGATTTCGGCAGCGTCCGCGACCTCTACACGACCGGCAACGAGATCGCCGATGCGGCCGCCAGGGCGACCGGCACCACCGTCGAACACAAGCTGCTCGGCTATGCCGCGCCCAATTACGGCAACAAGCCGCTGGCGGAGGCCGCCTATGCCAATATCAGCGCGGTCGGCATGCCGAGCTGGAGCGCCGATGACCAGGCCTTCGCCAGGACGGTGCAGCAGACCAACAAGCGAACCGTCAAGCCGCTGCCCAGCACGGTCGCCGAACTGTCGACGCCGGCCAACCGCGAACGCTCGCTCGGCGGCGGATCGGACGATATCGGCGACATCATGTGGACCGTGCCGACGATCACGGTGCGCTATCCCTCCAACATCCCCAGCATGATCGGCCACAACGTGCTGTCGGCGATCGCGATGGCCACGCCGATCGCGCACAAGGGCGCGGTGGCGGGCGCCAAGGCGGTGTCGATGACCGTGCTCGACATCATGACGACGCCGCAACTCGTGACCGACGCCAAGGCGTTCCAGCAGACCGTGCAGTTCAAGGACCAGAAATACGACCCCGTCGTCACCGCCAACGACCCGCCCGCCATCCACCTGAACACGGAGATCATGGAGCGGATGCGCCCGGCGATGAAGAAATTCTACTACGACCCGGCCAAATATCCGACCTATCTCGACCAGCTCGGCATCAAATATCCGGCGCTGGCAGCGTCGACGCCGACGTCCGACTGACGACCGTCACCAGGCTCGGGGCGATGGTGACGGCGCAAGCTGCTCTGTCACCATCGTCTTCCCAATGAGCAGACACCGCCGCGCGATGTTGGCCGCCACGTATTCTACCAGATCCTCGCCGCGACAAATGCATGCCTTGCCACGTCGATCGCACGCGTGGCCAAGTTGCCCGACGACACAGCCTGAAAGGACCGAGAGCTGTCGACGGGAATCCTGCCGGACGGACGGGTCCAGACGCCTGCCGAGGGGCGATTTCGTCGTCTTACCTTAGGGGGGCGTTCTCGGCGGTGTGCTCCTCCTCGCGAGATCTTCCAGATGACCCATAACCGGTCATTCAAAGCGCCCTTCCCCATTCCCAATTTTGGCCATTCGTTCATCGCCGCGCCAGAGCTCTGCGGCCCTATTTCATCGTGCCCGCGCCGTCGTCAAGGCGGGTTGACGAACCGCCAGCCGAGCGTCGTGTCCTTCAAATTTCAACTGTCAGAATCGAGCTCGGCAATGATCTTGCCCGCTTCGGCGAAGGCGGTATTTGCCGCGGGGACGCCCGCGTAGATGGCCGATTGCATCAGCACTTCCTTGAGTTCCTCACGGGTGAAGCCGGCACGCATCAATCCGGTGCGAACGTGAAGCGCGAACTCCTCCCAACGACCGAGTGCTATGGTGATCGCAAGCACGATGAACCTACGGCTGCGGTCATCGAGGCCCGGCCGGCCCCAAATTTCATTCCAGGCGATCCGGGTGATCATCGCCTGGAAATCGGCGGTGAAGTCAGTCCGCCCGGCCAGCGACGCGTCGACCCACGCATCGCCGAGTACCCGGCGCCGGTTGAGCAGCCCCGCCTCGAACAATGTGTTTGCGGCATCGTGGGTATCGGCCGGTTTCAGGAAATCGCGAAGCGTTACTGCAAGCACCGCGGGTGTCTCAATTGGTGCGAGATGTGCGGCATCGAGATGCACCACCCGTGCGCCGGGAACCGCTGCCACGATGCGGTCGCCATGCCCCGCAAACGGCGTCGAGATATCGCGACCGCCCGCGACGACGAGTGTCGGCATACCGATCGCCGGCAACCGCTCGATCAGCGCCATATCACGGATCGCTGCACCGCAACCCGCATAGCCGGCATCGGCCATCGCGATCAGCCCCTGCCGCACGCTTTCGGCCGCGCCACCGTGCGTCGCCACGAAGCGCGGCGACAGGAACGCGGCAAGTCCCACCGCCTCATGGACTACCGGGCCGTGCAGCATCGGGATGAAACTGCTCTCGACATAGAACAGGCTTGCGGCACGCAATGCGTTGCCCGTGATCGCGACCGCAACAGCGCCCGCCAGCAGCAAGGCGAAACGGAGCGGCGGGGCCCGAACGATCGCTCCTACGAGGCTCGCCAAAACAAGGAGCGCCCACAGCATCCGCACACCACTGCACGGCCCGTCGAACAGCAGTTCGCGGCCATGCCATTCTAGCGCGACGCCCTCAAGCGTGACGCCGATCCCGTTCATCCGTAGCAACCCCGCTGTCAGGAGCGCGGAGACACGGCGCAGCGGTCCGGCGACCAATATGTCGAGCGTCGGCAGGATCGGCACCGCCAGCAGCGCCAGCGCCAGCACCGGCCATCGCAACCGCGGCATCGCGCTCCAGCTCAGCCCGGCGACAACCACGCCGATCTCGATCAGCGCCACGCTGGTCAGCGCTGCAGCGGCGCTGGCGACCAGCACGGCGACCACCCCATCGGCTCGGACTTCGTGCGTTGCGTGGACCAGCGCCCAGCCGAGCGCGGCGAGCAGCGCCAGTGTCGTCGCGAGCCCGACGCCGTCGGCGCGACCGGCCAGCAAGAACAGGCCGTGCCAACCGCCGCCCGCGACGGTCACGGCGGCGATCCGCGCGGGGATCACGCCGCCACCGCCCGCAAGTCGCGCTGTCGTTTGACCAGCCATGCGCCGGCCAGCGCCGTCAGGATCAAGAGCGCCCAGGTTTCCGGCTCGGGCACCGTAGGCACCGCGTCAGGATCGGGGACCGGCAGCCCGTTCGCGGTATAGTCGCGCACGGTCTCAAGGACGACAGCGCCGCTGACGGGCGTGATCACGTTGACCCGATGCGCGAGGCTTATTGCGCCCTCGCGTGCTTTGCCCCGACTGCCGCCCATTCCCGCTAATCGCTCGGCTGCCCAGAGCCGCACGATATGCGGCGACCCCGGAATTGCAGCGCGAGCAAGCGCGGTCCTCGCGACCGTCCAGCGCGGCGCGTTCCCGCCAACATCGGCTAGGATTATGCGGAGATCCGCCGTTGCATCGCCGCTCGGGGCGGGCAATCGCGCCGTGTCAAACCAGCGGCTTCCGGCGAGCGTCATCGCTCGTCCTGGTGCGACCTGATACCGAACCAATCGCGGCAGCGCGGGAAGCCGCTCGAGCGCTTGCTCCAGCGCCGGCTCGGGCGAAGTGAACCGGATAGGCTGCGCACCGTGCAGCCACAGCAGCGTGGCATCGGCACGTGGCATCGCCTGGAGCGCAACCGCAAGCCCGGCACGGTCGTCCTGTCCTCCCCGGAAGCTCATACCCGCCAGCACCGCGCGCACCTCCGCAGCCTGCTCGCGCGACCAGGGACGCGGCATAACGAAGCCGGGCTCGTCGCCAGCGACGACCAGCCCGACGACACGTCCGGGAGCAATCGCCTCCAACGCAGCCGGCAGCGCGGTGGCGATGGCCGCCATGTCCGCTGCGCTGTCTACGACGAGCATGACCGGGCCGCGTGATGAGGTTTCCCGTACGATCCGCTGCTCGACCGACACAGCTGCAGCCTTGCCTTGCATCGTCATGCTGCCGAACGTCGTCAATGGCACCGTCACCGGCGGCAATGTCAGGCGAAATCGCCCGGTAAGCAAAGCCGCATCGTTCAGCGCCGTGCGCGCCGCCCTGCCCCCCTCGATCCAGATGGCGTGTCGCAGGTCGGCGTCGAGATCGAAATTGCGCTCGACCATGGTCGGCAAAGCCAGCGTCCGGCGCCCGTCCGGCCGGATCGCGAACGGCGCGGTCACGCCGATCCTAAGCCGCATCGACGCACGCGGCTGGATCGGGAACACCTGTACGAGTAAACGTTGCGCGCCATCGGTCGTCACCAGCAGGGGATCGCGCGACGCGCTGACCACCTTCCTGTACGCAGCCCGCGTCTCGCCGCGGCCGGCGATGCTCGCCTCGCGCGGCTCGCCGTTGATCCACAAGGTCGCGCGCGACGCGACTGCCCCCTCCGGCAGCGCAATGGTGAAACGCGCCTCGCGCTGTATGTCGCCCCGGTTGGCCAAGTCGATCGTCCATTCGAGATAGGCGAGACTGTCGCGTGCGGCGACCGCGCCGTCGATACGCGATCCCGCCAGTGCCAGATCCGGCACGCCCCCGCCGACCGCCTCGCCGCCCTGGTCATCGTCCCACGCGAACAGCCTCGTCCGATCGCCGACGGCGTACCCCGGCCGCGCAGCGGCGTTGAATGCCTTCCCCGTCACTCGGTAATAAAGCTCGCGCGCCGCGTCGGTCCGGCGCGGTTCGTTCCAGAACACCCCGTTGGTCCAGGCGGACACGAGGAAGCTCGCGACGCCGCTCGCACGTGCGCTATCGCCATAGGATTGGCGGAGCAGCATGTCGCGGTCGCCGAGCGCGCGCATGAGCGCCACCGCGCTCCGCCGCCGCTGGACGCTCCCGTCATAGCGATCCAGGGCGACCTGCGTGATCGTGGCGGGCAGATCGACCAGCAGCAGCGCGACCACGCCCAACGCGACACCGCCGACAGCGATTCGGCCGCCGCAGTCGCGCGATGCCGCCGTTTCACCCGTCCAACGAACCGCAAAAACTAGTCCCGCGAGCGGGGCGAACGGCAACAAGCCGATACCGACGAGAATGATCGCGATGAACGCGAAGGGCAGCATCGGCAGAAACAAGAGACTATAGCTCGCCGCCACCGCGATACTCACGCCGCCGACGATCACCAACCACACAGGCGCCGTATCCTCCGTCCGCAGTGCGCGCCAGAGCAGAAAGTTGACGATCGGTACCAGGGAGATGATGACGACATGGCCGACCGTCGGCACCGGATCGAAGAACGCGCCGGCACAGATCCCCGTCACCAGTTCGATCAGGATGACGATGGCGGGAAAGATACTAGCGACGACAAGCGCGCCTGTGCCCGGGCGGGAATGGTCAGGATACGACATGGCGAATGGCTCCTTCGGGAGCCGTTTGCCGCAACGATGCCGAGCCGAGATGATGACTCCGTGAAGACTTTCGGGAAAAGATGTGCAGGAACGGTGCAGACGCGGAGTAGGTAGCGACTTGAGTGAAGCCCCCCCGATCTGACCTGGGTATGATAGCAAGGCAGGAGCGTTTTGCGGGACCGCCACCATTGCGAGTTGGCCACTACTGCTGCATCAAAGCAACTCGACTTACGCCATTTGTTCATCACGAAGGTAAGTCCGCCGCGCACAGAAAGCCGCAGTCCAGCGCTCTAGGGTGCTGCGTGGATTGCACATTTCTACAGGTCCTGGGCCGACCTCTTGTCGTCTTGCGGCACCCGCTTTCGGCGCCTCGAAAATAGATAAGAGTGCCTCAAGAGCTTCTAGGCAGCGGTCGCAGTTTTTATCAATCACCGCGCGGTCCGAACTACGGTTGGCTTACGGCGCTGAGCTTGTCGAGGCGGCGTCGGCCCACCAGTAGTCCGCCCTCCAACCTAGCACAGAGCGCGGCGTAATAATCAGCGAGGAAGCCGTCGTCGTCACGATCGTCGGGGAGCCCCGCCTTGCGCCGGATCGCCGCCGCGACGGTGATCCGGGCAAGATCGTCGCCGCCACGGATCACGTCTTCCAGCGCCTGCAATTCGTAGATGCCGTACAGCGCCAGCGCAGCTTCGGAAAAGACGTGTCGCGGCCGATCGCCGGCCGATGCAAGATCGGCCGCCAGCGTGCGGACGGCGGTCTGCACCACCCAGGTTCCCGCGACCAGATCCCCGATCCGCAACCGGTCGCGGTTGAACAGCGGGAAGAACAGGAAGATGCCGCTCCACAACAACGCGAAGATCGTCAGGAACGCATCCGCGGTTCCCATCGCCGCGTGCGCGCCGAGGAACGAGAGCGGCAGGAACACCTCGATCTCGCGCATCGCGTTGCGCGCGAGCACGGCGCCCGCGGTCAGCCGCGCGCCGTCACGCGCGACTACGCGCAGCTTCATCACGCGCTTGCCCGGGGTCGCGCCGCGCCCACCCATCTCGAACAGGACGAACCAGCCGTTGCGCAACACGAATGCGCCGATCAGCCACAGGATCTCGGCGATATCCGCGCGGGTGGCGTGATCCAGTGCGGACAAGGCGAACGTCACGGCGATCAGCACGACCAGCATCAGGAGCATGTCGATCAGGAACGCCGCAGCGCGCGTCCCCGCCCCGCCCAGTTCCAGCTGCAGGTCGACACCTTCGGGCGTGACGAAGCTGCGGCGCCGGGCCACGGGTGCCTTAGTCTGCCGAGCGGTGCGCATGACGCCTCCCCATGCCGCAATAATAGATCAGCCACGCAGCAAGCATCGCCGCGCCGATCCCCGCGCGCGCACCGTCGCCGGTCACCACCTGACGACCGACGCCCTCCAGCACCGCTGCGATCGCGAGCATCAGCACCACGCCCGCCGTGGCGATCGCGGCGGTGCGGCCGGCGGCGACCACCGCCTCCATCCGTTCCTGCCCGCCGGGAAACGCGATGGCGGTGCCGATGCGCATCCCGGCCGCGCCCGCGATCATGACCGCGAACAATTCGGTCGTGCCGTGGATCGCCAGCCAGGCCAAGAAGTTCGGACCCAGCCCCTTGGCCGCGAACACCGCGACCATCGCGCCGAGCATCAGCCCGTTGTAGAAGATCAGCAGCGCGGTCGGCACGACGAAGGCGAAACCGAGCGCGAAGGCGAAGATCGCGATTTGGGCGTTATGGCCGAACAGGAAGCTCGCGAACACGCCCAGCCCGTCGTCCTTGCTCTGGTACAGCGTCGCACGCAGCGCTGCCACCGACGCGCTCGGATCGCGCCCGCCCGCCATCCCGGGGGGGACGAGGCTTGCGAACCAGGTCGGATCGGCCCGGACCAGCATATAGGCCGCGACCGCGCCCGCGACCGTCAGGAACGCCATGACCAGAGTCTCGCACCACAGCGCGGCGACCGCAGTCGGCCATCCCCTGGTGAAGAAGCGCCCGAGATTCCGCCAAGCCGAATCCGACACGCCGTAGAGCTGGAAGTAGGCGCGCGCGCACAATTGCTCGAGATAGGCGACCAGCGCGCGGTCGAGCGACGTCTCGCGCGCGACCGACAGCGACGACAGCGTGGACCGGTACAGCAGCGGCAGCGCCAGCAGGTCATCGTCGGACAGCACGCGGACCGAGCGCTTCTCGATCCGGCCGAGCAGCGACTCCAGTCGCGTCCAGTCCTGTTCGTGCGCGGCGCGGAAGCGGCTGGCGTTGAGCAGCGGCGGTGCGATATCGACGAACGCGCTCACAACAGGCTCCTCCGCTTGAGATCGACATAGCCTTCGACCAGCCGTTCGGCGACCTGGTCGTACGGACTCTCGATCACATGGACGCCCAGGCGGCGCAGGCGCAGCAGCACCAGCCGCCGGTCGCGCAGCAACGCCGCGGCGGTCACCGCGCGGGTCACGTCGGCGGGCTGTTCGGGCGCGCGATCGACGATCGTCTCCAGTTCGTCGTCGCGCAGGACGACGATCAGCATGAGATGCGTCTTGAGCAGCCGCGCGACCGCCTGCACCATGAAGTCGGCGGAGATCGGATCGGTGAATTCGGTGAACAGCACGATCATCGACCGCCGCGTCAGCCGCGCCGCCAGCGTGGTCAGCGCAAAGGTATAGTTGGTCTCGTCGCCGCTGTAGTCGACGCGCGCGGCAAGATGCTGGAGTTCGCCCAGCGCCCCCGCCCCGCCGAAGAAGCCGCTAGCGATACGCGGGCGAGAATCGAACGCGTGCAGCGCGACGCGGTCGCCAATCTTCAAGGCGAGCCACCCGGTCAACAGCGCCGCCGAGACCGCGCGATCGAGACGCGGGATACCGCCGACGGGTTCCGACATCTGCCGACCGGAATCGATCGCGAAGACGATCTGGCTGTTGCGTTCGGTCCGGTATTCCTTGGCATAGAGCTTCCTGTGCCGGGCGGACTGTTTCCAGTCGATCGCACGCCGGTCCACACCCGATCGGAACTCGACCAGCGCGTCGAAATCGGTGCCGTCGCCGCGGTCGCTTTGCGCCAGCAGGCCCTGCACCGCATGGCGCTGGAACAGCTGCGCGCCCTGCCGCCGCACCGCCTCGATATCGGGCAGGATCGGCAAGCTCCGGTCCCCGTCGATCCGCGCCTGGCGCCACGCCAGACCGAGCGGCCCCGCCCAGCGCACCCATATCCTGCCGAACCGCGCCGTGCCGCGGCGCAGCGGCGTCATGGCGATCGTCCCGGCTCCCCGCCCCGCCGCCAGCGCAACGTCAAGGGGCGCGGCGTCGGCGAACGCTAGCAGCGGATCGGGCGCGATGGCGACTTGCGCTGCACTCACGGCCCGCCGCGCCGCGATCCCGATCTCGATCGGCACGCTCAGGGCGACCCCGACCGCCGTCGATCGCGGCAGCGCCAGCACGGCACTCGCCTGCGCACGCCCCAGCACCGCATCGGCAACGACGAGCGTCAGGACGGCGAGCGGCCAGCCGAGACCCGCATACCAGGTCGCCGGAAACAGCATCGCGACCAGCAGCGTGACCGGGACTCCGATCGCCGCCGCCAGCACCGCCATGCGGGTCGGATAGATCAACGCGGCGCCTCGATCGTCTCGATGATCTGCGCGACGACATCCTCGATCGCGCGCCCGCCGATCTCCGCCGCGGGCGACAGGATCAACCGGTGGCGCAGCAACGCGGGCGCCAGCGTCTTCACATCGTCGGGTATCACGAAGTCGCGGCCGTCCAGCGCCGCGCGCGCCCGCGCGGCCCCCGCCAGCATCGCGCCCGCACGCGGCGAGGCGCCGCTTTCCAGGTCGGCCACATCGCGCGTGCCGCGGACCAGCGCGACGATATAGTCGATGACCTCGTCCACCAGCCGCACGTTCGCGACCGTCCTGACCGCTGCATCAATCGTCGCTGCGTCGGCCCGCGCCTCGATCCCCCAGTCCGCCGGCGACATCGCCGCCGACCGAGCGCCATGGTCGGCGACGATCCGCCGCTCCTCCTCCGCGGTCGGATAAGACACCGTCTGCTTGAACAGGAACCGGTCGAGCTGCGCCTCGGGCAGCGGATAGACGCCCTGCTGCTCGATCGGGTTCTGCGTCGCGACGACGGTGAAGCGGTCGCTCAGCGCCAGGCTCTCGCCGTCGATCGTGACGGTGCGCTCCTGCATCGCCTCTAGCAGCGCCGCCTGGGTCTTGGGCGAGGTGCGGTTGATCTCGTCCGCGAGCAGCAATTCGGTGAAGATTGGCCCTCGCGTCAGCGTGAAGGTCGACGTCTGGAAGTTGAACAGGTTCGCACCGATGATATCGCCCGGCATCAGGTCGGGAGTGAACTGGATACGACCGAACTCCAGCCCGACCGTCCTGGCGAACGCGTGGGCGAGCAACGTCTTGGCGGTACCCGGCGGCCCTTCCAGCAGGATGTGCCCGCCCGCGAACAGCGCGACCAGCAACAGGTCGACGGTCGCGTCGTGCCCGATCACGGCCTTGCCGATCTCGGCCCGGATCGCCTGCCCGAGTGCCTTAACCTCTTCTACCGTCACTGTGTCTTCTCCTGTTGCCATCGGTGCAGCGCTTGCGCGGCTGCCAGCATGTCGGTGCGATGTGTGGCGCACGATGCGTCGGCGATCAGCGTGCTGAACCGCGTCGCGCCCCCAAGGTTGTCGAGATAGCGGTCCGCGTCCTCGTCCGTCAGCCGAACGGGAACGCCGAAGATCGTCCGCGCCCGCTCGCGGATCAGCGCGGCGTAGCGCCCGCCCAGCATGCCCTCGCGCCCCGCCTTGCGGACGATCATCGCGCTGTTGTCGATCAACGCGGTCTTGCCGAACGCGATCGCGCGCGGCGGCGGGCGTGCCGCGCCGAAGCGGACCAGCGCCTGCCATCCGACCAGCGCCAACGCCGCGAGGATCGCCAGCGTCATCGCAAGGAACGGCGGCTCGAAGGCGAGCTTCAACGGGCTGCGCGACTGGCCGAGGCCGTTCAGCGTCACGTCGAACGCGATACCGCGCGCGCCGGTGGCATTGACGAAATCGAGCAGGTCGAGCGCCGCCCGGGCACGGTCCAGCCGGCGGATGCCGTGATTGTTTAGCAGATCGGGGTCCGCGAGAATGTACGTGTTGCTGCCACGGACCTGCCCCAGCACGACGCGGCCCGCCTCGTCGGTGATCAGGGGTATCAGCGCCGCCGAGGTCATCGCCTGCAGCGGCCGCGGCGCCGACGCCGCGAGCGACGCCGGTGCCCAGCTGACGGCATGCAGCGCGCGACCGCCGCTCGGGCGCCGCGTGACGGTCACCACCGTAGCGGGTGCAAGCACGCCGGCGGGGTCGAACGACGGCAGCACCCCGCTGACGTCCACCCAGCCGCTCGTCTTGTCGTCCGCGACTGTCACCCATTTCGGCAGCACGATCAGCGTCGCCCGGCCGCGCCGCGCCATTATGAACTTGGTCATGTCGGTCGTGCCATGCTCGGGCGTCGCGACGACCAGATCCTCGGTCTCCCAGCCTTCCTCCGCCCGCAGCACGCGGGGGCGGCGTCCGGTTGCTAGCGCCAGCTCGACGATACCGGCATAGCCGGTCGCGGCGTTGGACAACGCATGCGCACCGGCATTGCGCCCGGATTTCAGGTCGGGTGCATAGGCCCCCAGAAGCAGCGACCCCGCGAACCCGATCAGACCGATGATCAGCAGCAGCGCCACCGTCAGCGGCGCGAACACCCTGTCCGCACGGCTCGCGCCGCCGATTGTCACTGCGCTCATGCGTGCCACCGCCCCGGCAGTGCCAGGTCGGCATAGGCCGCGCGGGCGCTCTGCCAATCCGCATCCGTGACGCCGCGTCCGCCGAACAGGCTCTGCTCCACCAGCCCCGCAATGCGCGCGAACAGCGGACGGACCGCGGCCGGCAACAGCGGCGCGGACGCGAGTTCGCGGCTGGTCAGCGACGGTCGCCGCAGCGCCGGACGTCGCCGGGCGATGTCGTCGATCGAATGGAACAGCAGATAATGGATGGCCTCGGCATAGCCGCCCTCGCCAGCGAGCCGGTCCGCCTCGCGCAGCCAGGCCCGCGCCGGTGCCGCGTCGGGCACCCAATCGTCGCTCTCCGCCGCCAACGCCGGGCCGGCGGGGCGTCGTCGCGCGGGAAGCCGCCATTCGCCCGACCGGATGCGTTCGACCACCATCCAGACCACCGCCGCCGCGATTCCGGCGAGCAGGGTCCACAGCAGGATGCGGGCATAGGGGGCGTCGGGCATCAGGTTCGTCAGCCAGAGCAACAGCCGCCCGATCGGCCTGAACAGATCGACGAGCCAGCGTCCTAGCGTTTCCAGCCATGCCGGCGGCTTGGGCAGCGGCGGCGGGCGGGTCAGACCGAACTGGATCGACGGGTCCGCCCTCAGCGCGGCATGCGCCGCAGCCAGTCGATCGGCCCCCGCCGCCGGATCGTGTCCCGAAGCCCCGATGATACCCTCCCAGCGATGATACGCCGTCCCCAGACCCGACTTAGCCGGATCGGCCACCGGTGCAATCTGCCATTCGCCTCTCGCGTCTCATCCGGCATGATCCAACTGGACAGCGCGACGTTCGCTCGCCACCATCATCGACAGGGACTTGGGGGAACAACAATGGCCAGCCACACGATCGCCGAGCGGAGCCACGGAATTTCCGTGGGCAACGTGTTCGGGCGCAGCGCGAACGTCATCAAGGCCAATCCGCTGGCGACGCTCGGCACCAGCTTTGCCCTGATCGCGCTGCCGTCGCTGCTGCTCGGCCAGATCGGCCTCGGCGCAGCGGTGTTCCAGAATGTCCAGCAAGGGCAATATGCGCTGGCCGGAGTCTACGGACTCATTGTCGGCTGGCTGTGGCTGATCGCCAGCGGGGCACTGATCCAGGCGGCGGTTGCGCATGACGAGGGACGACCGGCTAACCCGCGCGAGATGCTGCAGGTCGGCGTGTTGCGGTGCCTGCCGCTGTTCGCGGTCTATGTGCTGATGCTGCTCGGCCTATGGGTCGGCACGATATTCCTCGTCGTGCCGGGTATCATGCTCGCCGTCATGTGGTCGGTAGCACTGCCCGCGATCGTCGCGGAGCGTCCGGGCGTGTTCGGCGCTTTCGGCCGCAGCCGTGCCTTGACCAAGGGCGCGCGGTGGCACGTGTTCGGAATCTTGCTGTTGGCCTTCGTCATCTACATGCTCGCCTCGATCGCGATCGGAGTCGGGAGCGTGGCAGGCTATGGCTCGCTGGGCGCCCTCACCGGCGGGGGTCAGGTCCAGATGCCGGTGCCGACCCAGCCCTCGTTCGTCGTCCAGCTGCTGCAATCGATCGTCACGACCGTCGTACTGACCTGGTTCACCACGGTCGGCGCCTCGCTTTTCATCGAATTGCGCGACTGGAAGGAAGGCCCCGACGCCAATCGGCTCGCCGACATCTTCGCCTGACTTCAGCATTGCGGTGACTGTTTACGAACGAAGACCCACAAGCGGACGTTCAGGCCACCCTGCTCGATTCCTAGCTTCGGTCGTTCGTTCATGTAGACTGATCCGCTCGCCGTAAGCGACGTGTCGAGGACGCGGAACGTCGAAAAGTGGGACTTCTCTGCGGTTCCCCAGCGGCGTGTCGAACGGCCGATCCGTCCAAGAGCCGACATCCGGCGCCTGCTTGACCGGCACCGAAGACGACAGAGATTGGGCCGTTTGCCAACTAGCGGGTGTCAGGTGCCCAAAAAGGTAAAGCGGAACTTCGTTCAGGGGGTTCGCCCAGCTGCTTTCCCCGAGTTTCCGACTCCGGACGTTTTTTCACGGGCTCGACCGGTGTCCGTGTCGGCCGCTATGAAAGGCGAAAGTGGTACCAAGCCGTAATCACAGGCCAGAAGGCAAGGTCGGCCACCTGCAGATACGGACATTCGACGCCAACACTTGTACTTCCGCACGCCAGCTTTCTTTTGTGATCAAGCGCGCCCGTGCAATCTGGAATCGAGCGATTGCCTCGGCAGGAGACATGAGTTCGGAGGCTGTGGGCCAGGGCCCCACCGTTACCGGACTAGCCATAATAACGGCGCCCAGTCTGACCCAGTTTGTTGCCGCTTCATCCGATCGTGCGCAAAGGTCGAAGAGCGAGCCTTGAATCCCTTGCGGTCTCCAACGAGAGGAATGGCGCGACGGCAGGTAGGCGGTGCCGACGTGCGCTGGCATCACGTCACATCGGCGCGATGCCCATCACGACGTGAAGCCGCGCGCGTTTTCACGCTCCTGGAGAACGTCTTCCTGTTACCTGACTTCAATCTTTTCTGAGGTTAGATCAGGTGAATTCTCTGAAGTCAGACGTCCGGGGAGATCACGATTTCGATCGGCATCCGCAATTCGACGCTCGTGCCAATCCGACATGAGCGCACGGTGCATTGAATTCCCGCTTCATGCGCGAGTGCGGTAATGATTGCGGACCCCACACCCGGAATCGCGCGCCCGGTCGCAATACCATTGCCATCGTCATTCACTAGGCAGCAGATTTCACCATCGCGACTTGCCAGCGCGATATTCACCGTGCCGCCCGATGAGTCGAAGGCGTGCCGAGCAGCATTGGTCAGAAGCTCGGAAATGATCATCAGCAAGATCCGGCCCCGACGAGCATCGACGGGGATGTCACAAGCGCGGACGTTCACAAATGCGCCCTGTTCAGCAAACCGTGCCTTGGCTTGATAATCGCAAAGCTCGCACAGCGTGCGGCCGAAATCCATCTGAGCATCTCTCGGTGCTTGGAGTAGCCGCTGGATCGATGCGAGCGCAAGCAGTCGCTCGAAAACGAGCGCAAGCCTGTCACGCGCATCATCAAAGGTGGCGGCGCGGCGCGCGAGGTCGACTTCTGCGCACGCTACCGCAAGGTCGTTAGCCGACCGGTGAACGAACTCCGCCAGAAGCAGTCGATGGGGGTCGCAGTCGTTCAGTGGCTCGACAATGCGCAAGCCATACATCTTAGTCGCTTGCATCGAACATCCTCCAAAATCCCCTGTCGAAAACACCTTGCTTGCCCCGAACGTCTTTATCGGGAGATGCATGAACGGCACGGGTTTCGATCGCCGAGGTGGCGCTATGTGTTTAACCGGAAACGCGACCAAAGCGTGTTAATTGGGGTAAAGCGCGACGCCCCAACCCCGGCGCCACGACAAAGGCGGTGTTACCCCATCGGGTAGTAATCCCGCCCCGCGTGTGGCGGGCGCGTTCCCCCTGACTGCGCTAGAAGGAGGCCATCGGGTGTCGCCCCGCGCCTTGGCCCCGCGACCGCCGCATCAGCGGGCCGACGGAACCTTAAAGAGAAGCAGGAGGTCAAACGATGTCGATTACCGCTTACCCAATATCGGCTTTGCCCTTCTTACCACCTGGCCCGTCCGCGCGATCCTTTGCTTTCGAGCAATTCGTCCTTTGCCCCGAGCGCCAGTTGTTGACGAAGTGCGGAATTCCGGTGCGTGTTGGGGGACGGGCGCTCGATCTCCTTACAGCGTTGGTCGAGCGTCCGGGCGAATTGGTCGACAAGCAGGCGCTTGTCGCCCGCGCCTGGCCGACGACCTTTGTTGATGAGGCCAATCTGAAGGTGAACATGGCGAGCCTGCGACGGGCGCTGGGGGAAAGCCATACGGAGCCGGCCTTCATCGCGACCGTGGTCGGCCGGGGCTATCGCTTTATTGCTCCAGTGCGCGCGTCCGACCCTCGTACCATCTCGCCGGTCGATGATGGGCTCGTCACCACGGCCCGAATTGCGGGGCTGATCGGTGTCATCGAAGCCATTCGGGAAGAACTTCAGCAGATCAGGAACGGGTCGCCCCAGGCTTTGCCAGATGGGCTCAAAGGCATTTCGCACAGTTGCGCCTGACCAAGCCTAGCGGTCAATAAAGCCGCGTCGGACCGCGACAGTGACGGCATGGGTGCGATCGTCGACACCCAGCTTGGCGAACAATTGCTTCAGATTGGCCTTGATCGTGTCGGTCGACACGCCGAGGCGCCAGGCGATCTGCTTGTTGGCGTGCCCATCGGCGATCAGGCGCAGGATCGCTACTTCGCGCTCGCTCAACCGCTCGTCGAGCGCATGAACCGCGAGGGCATGGGCGATGTCCGGGCTGACCGCGCGCCGACCTGCATGCACCGATCGGATCGCGTCGAGCAATTCCTTGCGAATGCTGTTTTTGAGCAGATAGCCCGCCGCCCCGGCCTGGATCGCCCGGACAGCCTGGGCATCCCCGGGATAGGTCGTGAGCATCAGGATCGCGGCATCGGCGGAGCCGCTGCGGATCGCCTCGACGGCAGCGATGCCGCCGGTGCCGGGCATTTGTACATCCATCAGCGTCACGTCGGGCAGGAACGCGGCGTAGCATGCGATCGCCTCCTCGCCGCTCGACGCCTCGCCGACAGTGACCATATCTGCCTGTCGCTCAATCAACGCGGCGATGCCCTCGCGGACGATCGGATGATCATCGACGATCAGCACGCGGATCGGCGCAGCCGAGTTGGTCCCGGTCATGACCAAAACCGCCATCGCCAAACACGTTTCTGGTAAGCGATCCCGCCGGGGACGGTGAGCACAACCTGCGTGCCGCCCTCGGGAATTCGGCGGATGAGCAGGTCGCCGTCGAGCTTGCGTGCACGCTCTCGCATTCCCATTAGGCCGAAATGGCCGTCCTTCCCGCCATGCTCTAGAACCGCACCGGCGATGCCTACGCCATTATCAACTATGCAGATGGCGAAGTCGGCCTGATAGCGAATCTCGATCGCGATCCGTGTTGCCTCGGCATGTCGGCGAACGTTGAACAGCGCTTCGCCCCCTATGCGCACGATTTCGTCGAGCGCGAGCGAGTCGAGATTGCGAGCGGTTCCGACTGTTTCAATCGATACCGCGACCCCTGGATCGAACCCCTGCTGCGCGACGATCTCGGTCACGATCTTCGCGATGTCGCCGCCCTCCTCGGACGGGCGTAGATCCTTGACGCGGTCGCGACCCTCCGCAATCACCTGATCCGCGCGATCGATGGCCGCCTCCAGCGCGGGCCGTGAGCGTTCTCCGACTGGAAGCTCGTCGACCACCAGTTGGAAGCGCAGCGTCAATGCTTGAACCGACTGCAGCAGCGTATCGTGCAGATCGCGCGCGATGCGCTCACGCTCCGCGATCCGATCGG
Source organism: Sphingomonas sp. BK481 (assembly GCF_014194875.1). Classification (NCBI taxonomy): domain Bacteria; kingdom Pseudomonadati; phylum Pseudomonadota; class Alphaproteobacteria; order Sphingomonadales; family Sphingomonadaceae; genus Sphingomonas; species Sphingomonas sp. BK481. The sequence continues at coordinate 355,060 of NZ_JACIAP010000005.1, forward strand.
CCATCCGCGCACGGATGCCACTGGCAACAGTGCGAAGGCGCAGCGAATAGGCCACCCACAGCGATGCCAGGACGATCATGGCGCATAGCAGTTTGAACGGCCAGCTTTGGACAAAGGTCGGCGGGATTTCGAATTCCAGCGTAGCGCCCTGGGCGTTCCAGACGCCATTACCGTTGGTCGCCACCACGCGGAAGCGGTAAGTGCCCGGACCGAGGTTGGTGTAGGATGCGAGCCGCCGCGTGCCGGGCGAAACCCAATCCTGGTCTACGCCGTCAAGGCGATAACGGAATTCGATGCGATGCGGCACGGCATAGCTTAGCGCGGTATAGCCGATGTCGAGCGCACGGGTGCCTGCAGCGAGCGACAGATGACGCGGATCACGATGGACCGTGCCGCCGCTAGCAAGCGCGCGGATAACGACTGCCGGCGGCCTTGTGATGCGATCGAGCCTGGCGGGATCGATAAACGCCAAACCCTGGCGATTAACAAGCCAAATCCGACCGTCACCACCAACGCCCATCTGGGGACCCGTAAAACTGGTGCCCTGCGCCGGCATGACACCGTCGCGCAGATCGAAATAGCTGCGCGGCAGCGGTGCCTTGGGGTCGTCGAATGCGCGATCGAGGTCTTTCGTTGACACCTTCGACACCCAGAGCGCCCGGCGCAGCCAGGTCTCGCCGCTTGGAGTCTGGGCTAGATCGCGCAATCGGGCGACCCAGGGAAACCGCCTGGCATCGATACGCGCGACGCGATTTCCCCTAACGCGCAGCAGGCCATTATTGCCACTAACGAAAATGTCGCGCCGACCGGCGGAGAGCTTCATGATCTCTCCAATGTCGTAGCGCGCCAGCGAGGTCGTGACGGCGCCCGCCGCGTTGGGCCGCACCAACGCATCAGTCGACACATAAGCTGGACCACCGTCGGAGCCGAGGACGAGATCGGGCCACATGACATTGGGCAAAGGCTTGGCCGGACGATGCCAGCCGGTCGCATCGCGCCACATCGCCCCGCCTTCGTACAAGGTCACCCAGAGCCGGCCGGACCGGTCTTCGATACAGCTCCCGGTCAGCTGGACATCGCGCGGCAATGCAATCGATCGTCGCTCGCTGCCACGCACACGCAGGATCTCGCTGGTTCGAACGCCCCAGAAGCCGCCGTCCACCGCCGGGCAGGTTCCTGCCACACCGTGACCGAGAAGCTTACGTGGTCCGTCCCGCGCGAGTTGAAACACGCCGTCCGTGGTCGTGACGAAGATCGCATCGCCGGTACCGACCATGCCATAGCCCTGGCCTGGGTCCCCCGGAACGCGCATCTCGCGAATCGCGCTTGATCTGCGAAATCGGTTCAATCCAGCGTCGCTGCCGAACCAGATATTGCCCTCGCGATCGATAAAGGGCTTATAGACGCCGTCTGAGGTAAGGCCATCGGCCGCGTCGAATTGCTCGAGCCGGTCCTCCTTCGTGCGGTTCGGGATTGCAGCGCGTGGAATGTAGAAGACGCCGGTCGACGGCGTTCCTCCCCACAGCCCCCCAGCGGAATCAAACGCAAGTGCGGCGGAGTCGAGCTTTGGCAGGGGCGGGTAGAGGACGGGGTGCGCCAGGATCTTGCCGTCGGCACCGACGACCATACGCGTCCCGCGCTTGTCCGCGATCCACATCCGGCCTTCTCGGTCCGTGGCGCAGGTGGACCACCCGTAGGCTGCCAGTGTCGTGGTGCGCAAGCGCTCCGCGCCTGGCGGCAGCGTCAAGAAAAGGACCTTGTCCGCCACTTCGGGAGCAGGTGCGTACCACAGCGTTCCGTCCGCAGTCACGCATAGCGGTCCGTTGAAGCCATCAGGCACACCTAGCCGCTCATCCATCGACTCCCATTTTCCGCCTGACCCGCGAAAGAAGTGGTCTTCGTGACGCCCCTCCCCCTGCGCCCATAAAGCCCCATCCGGCGTTTGCGCGACGACCGCGATCGAAAGCCGACGCTCTGCAATCGGCACGGCACGTAGCTTGCCGTTGCGATAGACCGCGACGCCACCGCCCTGTGCATAGTTGACCCACAATTCGCCTGACCGGGTGACGAAGAGCGATGCTGGAGAAGCGCGTTCCATCGGCGAGCCGACGGGCGCGGGTATCATTTCGAAGGTGACGCCGTCGAAGCGGAACAATCCTTCGGACGAGGTAATCCACAGCCAACCATCCGGGGTTTGGGCGAGATTGACGACACCCGTCGCGGGAACGCCGTCATCGGTCGTCCAGCGGGTGTGGCTGAATTGACCGAGGCCCCGCGCAAATTGTGCTGCGGCTGGGGAGAGCACCAGCACGACCGCGTATGCCACCAGCATTACGCCGATCCACCGCCGCCATCGTGCCGTCGCTAGCGTCACAGTGGAGGATGCGGCACACATATTCCCTCCCCCCCCCAGACTTTCCCCCCGGACCCGCAGACGGCGAGCCAAAAGTCTCCAGCCAGCGGAAGCGCCTCAGGGCCGCCAGCCGCAAAGTGCCCAACCTAGTTTGTGCCCACAAGTCCCGGCACAGGCAAGCCATCGCCTACACGAAGGCCGGCTCCGCTACCGCATCTTACCGCGCTTTACTCCGTCGGTTTGGGGTGCCGTGATACCTCACGATCAACACTGCCACGGCGGGCAATGGCACTGTCTCGAAAAGTCTGCCCCAGCGGAGGAACGTATGAAACAATTGATCCCAATCGTCCTGGCCGGCGCCATGCTCGCCCCGCCAGTCGCTGCGCAGACCCGCTGTGCGGCACTTCCACCAAAACTGATGTCACGGGCCGTCCCGGTCATCCACTACAAGTCCACGTCGATCGACGGGGTGAAGCTTTTCTATCGCGAGGCGGGGCCGGTCGGCGCACCCGTGGTCCTGTTGCTCCATGGCTTCCCGACCTCGTCGCACATGTTTCGCAACCTCATCCCGCTGCTTGCCGTTCGCTATCATGTGATCGCGCCGGACTATCCGGGCTACGGCCAGAGCGACACGCCCGACCACGCCCAATTTGCCTACACCTTCGCGCATCAAACCGATGTCGTCGACAAGCTCGTCACGCAGCTCGGCGCCACGCGCTACGCGATGTACGTCATGGATTACGGCGCCCCCATTGGCTACCGCCTTGCGCTCAAGCACCCCGAACGCGTCAGTGGCCTCATCATCCAGAACGGCAACGCCTACACCGAAGGTCTGCAAGCGCCGTTCTGGGATCCGATCAAGGTCTATTGGGGCGACCGCTCGCAAAAGAACCGCGATGCGCTGAACGGCCTGGTGACGCTCGACATCACCAAATTCCAATATACCGACGGCATGGGCGACGTCGCGCGCATCAGCCCCGACAATTGGGTCCATGATCAGGCGCTGCTCGACCGTCCCGGCAATCGCGACATCCAGCTGGACATGTTGGGCGACTATGGCTCGAACGTGCCACTTTACCCACAATTTCAGGCGTTTTTCCGCAAGTACCAGCCGCCGACGATTATCGTGTGGGGCAAGAACGACAAGATCTTTCCCGAGGCTGGTGCCCACCCGTATCTCCGCGATCTGCCCAAGGCCCAGATTCACATCCTCGATAGCGGCCATTTCGCGCTCGAGGACCGGCTCGATGTAATGGCGCCGCTGATCCACGACTTCCTGGATCGCAACGTCTGTAAATAGCAATCGCCGCCCCGTGCATGTTGGCATCCCCGACCTTTGAAGGACATTCCATGACTCATCCCGTATCAATCGTGCTCGTCCACGGTGCCTTCGTCGATGGCTCAGGCTGGCAGGCCGTGCACGCACAGCTCTCGAATGAGGACCACGAAGTGCTGATCGTCCAGAACCCGACGATCACACTCGAAGGAGACGTTGCCGCGACCGAGCAGGCGATCGCGGCCGCGCGATATCCAGTGATTCTGGTCGGCCATAGTTATGGCGGTGCGGTGGTCACCGAGGCGGGCGACAACCCCAAGGTCAAGGCCATCGTTTACGTTGCCGCCTTCGTGCCCGATGCTGGCGAGTCGGTCGCCGCGCTTAACGAAGCGCCCGCCGAAGCAGGCGAAGTAAAAGCGCCCGTGCTGCCGCCGGAAAACGGTTATCTGGTAGTCGACCCCGCCCAATTCCCACAAGCCTTCGCCGCCGACGTCGATCCCGCCATCACCCGCTTCATGGCGGCGGCACAGGTGCCCTGGTGGCTCGCCGCCGCAACCACCCCCGTCACTCGGGTGGGATGGAAGACCAAGCCGAGCTGCTACTTGGTCGCCAAGGCGGACCGCATGGTGCCGCCAAGCGCGCAACGCCGCATGGCCCAACGTGCCGGTGCCGCAGTGTCCGAGATCGACAGCAGCCATGCCGCAATGCTGTCGCATCCACGGGAGGTCGCAGGCTTCATCACCGCCGCTGCCCGCGCGATCGCCTGACCTATCCCCGCCCAACCCGAGCAAAAGAGCATGAACGTGACACTTCAGACCCGCGCGAAATCGAGCGTTCCCCCAACCGGCGATGGCGCAGCGCTGATGGACCCGTCCGACGCGTTGATCCTCCTGCTCGATCATCAGTCCGGCCTGTTCCAGACGGTCAAGGACATCCCGGTCGCCGATCTGCGCCGGAACGTCGAGATGATTGCCAAGCTGGCGACACTGCTCAACATTCCCATCATCACCACGGCGTCGGAGCCCGCGGGCACCAACGGCCCGCTGATGCCCGAAATTCACCGCGACGCACCACACGCCGTCTACGTGCCACGCAAAGGCGAAGTGAACGCCTGGGACAATGACGATTTCGTCGCCGAAGTGAAATCTACGGGCCGCAAGACCCTCATCATGGCCGGCGTCTGGACCAGCGTCTGCGTAATGTTCCCCGCGCTCAATGCTGTCGCCGCCGGATATGACGTCTATGCCGTCCTCGATGCATCGGGCGATCCCAGCGAGATGGCATCGCGGATCTCACTCGCCCGCTTCGTGCAGGGCGGCGTCAAGCCGACTTCGACCAACGCGCTTCTGTCGGAACTCCACAGCACCTGGGCCCGCCCGGAAGCGGCCGAGCTTGCGCAACTCTATGGCCTCGTCGCGCCGCATTACGCAGCGGTCATCGAGAGCTACGTACGTGCGCAGCAAGCCGCCAAAGCGGCGAGGTAGTGCAGGAAGCGAGCGCGCGCCGATGAAGCCCTATCTTCTCGCTGGGCGCCGGGCTGCGCGTGGGCGCGCTGTACGTTTTGCTCAACGTGCGCTCGCCCACTCCGCCGGTCTTTGCGCTACTGGGGCTGCTCGGTATCCGGCGACTAGGCCGTCTTGAGGGCAAAGGATTGATGTGGGGCCCATCGGCTCCAGTGGCGGCAGCACCGCCGCACCGCAGCCCCGGGAGTAGCGGTCAAGCCTTGTGCCAGCGCCGGAGCCGAGGACGCGATGGCGGCAAGAAGGGTCAGATCATGCGAGGGCCGTCCAAGCCTCGCTGCCCACGGAGGATTTGCCCAGCTTTTGAGGTGCATTAGGGTGTGCGTGCTGGACGGTTTGACAGGGACGACACCTGATCGGCTGGCGAGGCCGGATATCGGAGGTGCAGAATGACGTACGGCTTCATGGATATCGCGCTGACGCCGAGTGTGCTTGCCGCACAGGCCGAGATGGACGCCGACCATCTCTGGACCGGGTTCAAGGGAAATCGCGCGTTCGATCGCTTTACGCCGCAGGAGGAAGGCTTCATCGCCGAACGCGACAGTCTCTACATGGCGACGGTTTCCGAAACTGGCTGGCCCTATGTCCAGCATCGCGGCGGTCCTCCGGGCTTCTTAAAGATGATTGACGACCAGACTCTCGGCTTTCTCGATTATCGCGGAAATCGGCAATATATCAGCACTGGCAATCTAAAGGCGAACAACCGGGCTTGCCTGATCCTAGCCGATTACCCGCGACGCGCACGCTTGAAAGTCTTTGCGCATGTTGAGAAGCTTGCGCTCGATGCCGATCTTGCGCTGACCAATCGCCTGACCGGCGAGGGCTATGGTGCCAAGCCGGAGCGCATCTTCCTTTTGCGGCTGGACGCCTTCGACTGGAATTGTCCGCAGCACATCACCCCGCGCTTTACCGAGCGCGAAGTCGGCGTTGCCGTCCAACCGCTTCGCGATCGCATCGCCGAGCTTGAGCGCGAAAACGCAGCGCTGCGACGCGGGGGCGAACCGCCGGGAGAAGCATGATGGACGGTAAGCGCTGCTTCGGCCCGCTTGAACAGGACGCCGCTGCCCATGGCGCAAACCTCGCACCAAGCGGATGCTCCGCTCGCTAGCCCGGTATTCCGCGCGATGTAGATTGTCACGATCCTCTCGAACAGCGGCACGTCGATGCACGACGTCGGCGCAGGCTGGTTAATGACGCCGCTATTGAGCGACCCGCGAGGGCTTTGAAGCCAACGACACCATCCGCGACCGCGAAATTGTGCTAAATGTATGTGGTTGGGTCGATCACGCCCACGGCTTCATTCGCGCCCATTTCAAGCGCTTTGAAAGATCGACGATTTGCTGCTTACGATATGGCATCGCCTCGATGATGCTGAATTCCACTGGCATGAAATATGGCACGTTTCCGCCACCCAATTTCCAACGGGAACAAGCCAGCCCAACTGACGAAAGCGCGCTCCTCGACCGCGCATGCGTCCTTGAGCCTTGGGTTGGTCTGATGTGGGGCCGCCGGCAATGGCGCAAGAACCCGGACAGCGAGAAGCGCGAACGCCGCTACCGGCTCCGCGATCGTACGGAATGGGTCGAGGTGGCTGTGCCAGAGCTACGCGTCGTTGACGACGCGCTGTTCGACGCGGCGCACGCCGAGATCGAGCGCCGCAAGCGTGCGCCACAGGCAGCCTCGCCAGCCGGCCAAACCCGCGCGCGGCATCTGCTGTCGGGCCTCATCCGCTGCAGCTGCTGCAGTGCCAATTACACGATCAGCGGCAAGGACTATTACCGCTGCGCGGGGCAGAAGGAGCGCGGCACGTGCAGAAACCGCGTGTCGGTACGCAAAGGTCCACTGGAGACCGCGACGCTGGCGATCCTCCAGGAGCATCTCCTGACCGACGAGCATGTGCGCGTGTTCATAGAGGAGTTCGAGCGCGAACTGCAGCAACTGACACGCCAAGACATGGGCAAGCATGACGCTGCGCAAAAGCGCTTGAAGCAGGTCACCACCGAGATCGAGAATCTGTACCAGAACCTGCTGGCTGGCCTCGCCAGCCCGGCGCTGCGCGCGATGATCGCCGAACGCGAGGCGGAGAAGGTGCGACGGGAGGCACGCGGAGGCGCCGTACACGATCGCAAGCCGACCGCGATCCTCTTGCCGCATCCGGTACTCGCCGAGCAGTTTCGGAGCAAGGTCGCCTCGCTCCGTCAGTCGCTGGACGACACCTCAATCCGGACCGAGGCGGCGGCGGTACTGTCGACGCTCATCGAAAGCGTCACGATCTATCCCGACGAGTTGGGCGGCCCGGAGTCGGAGGTGATGGCGAGGGTATCCGACTTGATGGCCTTCGCTACAAACGACAACGCCGCCCCGAGGGGCGGCGATTGTAGTTCTAAGTCGGTGGTTGCGGGGACAGGATTTGAACCTGTGACCTTCAGGTTATGAGCCTGACGAGCTACCGGGCTGCTCCACCCCGCGACGGTCCGGTTAGGGACGTAAGGGTAGATGAGATTGTGAATGGGTTTAGATATCGTGTGATGCATGTCGCACGGGCTTCAATGCCTGGCGACGACCTACTCTTCCATCGCTTGAGCGATAGTACCATTGGCGCAGGCGGGTTTCACGGCCGAGTTCGGAATGGGATCGGGTGGGACACCGACGCTATAGCCACCAGGCAATGGAGCCGGTGCGACATGCGTCACTGTGATATCTGGGTTTTAAAATCGATACCGTGCAAGGTCAGTGGTATTTGACCAATCCCTCGACGGCGAGGGGATTGGCAATCTGGCGTCGTCTTAATCATCCGCAC
>NZ_JACIAP010000006.1:0-266558 GCF_014194875.1 Sphingomonas sp. BK481
CGATGTAAGTCGCAGGCGCGGAAGCGGCCGTGCCGGTTCTTGGAGAAGGTGGAATGGTCGGGCACTCGGTCGCCCAGATCGAGCCGGCAGAACCAGCGATAAGCGAGGTTGAGATGCACTTCCTCGCACAGGCGCCGTTCCGAGCGGATGCCGAACAGGTAGCCGACAAGCAGCATCCTGAGCATCAGCTCCGGATCGATCGAGGGTCGACCGCTCGCGCTGTAGCTCGCTGCCAGCGCCTCACGCACGAAGCCGAGGTCCAGCACGCCGTCGATGCGCCGGAGAAGGTGGTCGGCAGGCACATGATCGTCGAGCCGGAAACCGTAGAACAGCGCGCCTTGCGCCACCTGCCGACCCATCATGTCCATACTCCCGCCGCCTGGCAGGAGTGAATCACGCCTTCCTCGTCGTCGCAAGCACGCGTTTTTCAACAGTCTCCTTCTTCATTGATATTCCCCTTAGAACGAACTGCTGCGGCTTTGGAAATCGCTGACGACCTTGTTCGCGTCGAACTTGATCACGAGTGTCATGGCGCGCGACGACTGGCTCGACCGCGACTTCTTGTTGCTGAACCCCAGACCGCCCAGCCCCGCGGCGCCGCCGCCACCACCGCCGCCGAACAGGCCGATCGAAAACCCCGATGTCTTGTCGTAAGACACCGTGGCATGGCGGTCATAGACCCACATTTCCTGTCCGGAACCATCGATAGTGGTAATGTTCGGTCCGCCAAACGCCTCGATGATCTGTGCCTGCGTCGTGGTGCCGACCTTCAGGTTCATCTGCACCATGCCGTGCGTCAGCGTGTTCGGATCATCCTTCGCCAAAGCCCCTGCCGGAACCGTCGCCGCAAATGCCGCAGCCAGAATGATTGCTCGAATCATAGATCCCCCCGTAATATCTCGCGCTTATCACTGTTGTTTGTGCGCGAGAAGGCGGGGCCGGAGGCAATAGATCGATATCTGATGTATTGTGACGAAGCGAAGTATTAGAATAGCCAGATCTAGTCGGAGATCGTGCCGTCAGCGGAGGCGTGGTGGCCGCCGCTGACGGCGATCCGGCGTCAGGCGTGCGCCGGCTTGGCGTGAACGATCGCGGTCGCTGCGGACATCAGAATCGCGTCCTCGACGAACCCGGTGCTCGTCTGCCCCCAGCGTTCCATCGCCCATTTGCGGGCGGCGAGGCCACCATAGGACGACAGGATCGCCGCGCCGATCCCGAGCGCTGCGCCCGTCAGCTGACGCTTTGGCGGGGCGAGCGCCGCGCCGGCAAAGCCGCCCGTGATCGTGCGCGCGAGCAGACCGAGGAACACGGTACGATCGGGCGCGGTCTTCATCTTGTCGCCGGCCATTTCGGCCGCGGCCATCGCCACGCCCCCGGCGGTGATCAGCGGCATCGCCATCAGACGCGCTCCAGCGGTGTCCTCGGGGAGCGTGCCGCGCTGGGCGGCGCCGGCCAGTGCAGCAAGCGGCGTCATCGCACGCTGTCCGGCCACCAGGCCTATCAGAAGGGAACGAAGCATAAGGGGATCCTGTCGGTTGGAGCGATTGTCTGATCGGCCTCGTCAACGGATGACACCGTCAATGCGCTCCATCGCTGCGCGCCGCTCGATCCTGCACCGACCCGGGCATCACCCCGATACGTAGAGCGGCGCCCGCAAACGCGCTTGAACGTCCCCGATTTGCGCATATGCCGGAATGCATTGGAGCGAACGATGAATGATCCGGCGAATACCAAAAGCGCGGCGTGGGACGGGACTCTGGTCAAAACCTGGCTCGAGCGGCGGCTCGCCGCGGCGAAGCTCGACCAGGCGATGGCGGACCGGCGCGGCTACGAGGCGCAGGACGATTATGACAAGGCGGCCGCCGAGGAATGGGCCTGTCGGGCGCTGCAGTTGCCGGACTGCACCGCGGATCAGGCCGGTTTTGCAAAACGGCTCAAGGACCTGATCGCGCAGGACGATTATACCGCAACCGGCATCTATGACGATATCCGGTTCCAGCGCCATGTCCGCAGCCAGCTGCGCAAGATTGCCAAGATCGCCAAGGCGAATGAAGGGTTCGAAAAGACGCTCCGCTACCAGTAAGGCCGAGCCATGGGTGCCGCGCCACCCCGGCTCGCGGGGTACGCCGGCACTAGACCGGCCGCATCCTCACGAGGCCCGTGCCATCGCGCCGCTGCCGACACGCCGCGCCTCGCGCTGCCCGTGCTTCGCCAGGAGCGCGGTCGTCGCATCCCGGTCGACCGCGGGGGAAAATACGAATCCCTGGCCAAGCACGCAGCCGATCGCGCGAAGCTGCGCGATCTGCCGGTCCGACTCGATTCCCTCCGCGACGATGCGGATGCCCATCTTCTTGGCGACACGGATCAGCCCTTCGACGATCGTCGCGCTGACACTGTCGGGTTCGAGATGATCGACGAACGTCTTGTCGATCTTGATCACGTCGACGGGCACCGTCAGAAGATGCGTGAGCGACGCGAAACCGGTCCCGAAATCGTCGAGCGCCACCCGGATGCCGTGGTCGCGGAGTGCGCGGATCGCCTCCTGGATCGCCTGGTCGCCCCGGCCCATATACACGGTCTCGGTGACCTCCAGGATGACATGTTCGAGCGGGACACGGTGGCGTTCGAACGCCGATGCGAGCACGCGCGCAATCGCCCCGCCGCTCAAATCCTCCGACGAGACGTTGATCCCGACATGCTGGACCGCGAGACCCAGATCGAGCCAGGTCCGGATGTCGGCGGCGACAAGCCTCATCATCCGTTCGGTCAGCGCGGTCGAAACCCGCGCATCGCTGGTGGCTTCGTGAAACGCGGCGGCAGAAATGATCCGGTCGTCAATGCGCATCCGGCACAGCGCTTCGAGACCAACGATCTCGCGCGTGTCGAGCCGGAAGATCGGCTGGTAATAGGCCTCGATCCGTCCGTCGCAGAGTGCTGCGCTGACATCGCGGATCGCGTGCAGGCGCCGCGTCATGCTCGAACCCAGCGCCGCCGAATACATCACGAAGCTGCCGCGCGCGGTGTCCTTTGCATGGTACAGCGCGAAATCGGCGTTCTGGCGCACAGGGTCGGTCACGGGATCACCCGCAATATAGACCGCGCCGCCGATGGTCGCGCGCGGCACGACGATCTGTCCGCCGCAATCGGCGGGTCGGCCCAGCGCATCGAGGATCCGCTGCGCGATCGCATCGGGTTCGGCCAGGTCGTCCGCCGACTCCAGGATCAGCGCGAATTCGTCGCCCCCGACCCGAAAGGTCCGCCCGGGCTCCCCCGCCGCCGCGATGCGCTGACCGACGATCCGCAGGACCGCATCACCGGCCGGATGCCCGAACGTGTCGTTGATCACCTTCAGATTGTCGAGATCGAGCACGAACAGCGCCCAGCGCTCGACCGACCGCTCCCGGATATCGGCCAATGCCGCATTGAAGGCCGCCCGGTTGGGCAGTTCCGTCAGCGTGTCGGTAAAGGCACGCCGCTCATGCTCGACGACGCGGTTATGGCGGTCGATGGCGATCAGGCAGAGATGCAGGCAATGCTCGACGAGCACGCGTTCGAACGCCGTCGGACCCCGCGCTTCGCGGTAGTAAAAGGCAAAGGTCGCCACGATAACGCCGTCCGGATTCGATATCGGGCTCGACCAACAGCCGCGCAGACCGAGCGGCGCCACCAGATGCTTGAAATCGGCCCAGCGCGGATCGGTCGCGATATCCGCGACGCTGATGTCGGTGCCGAGATACGCGGCGGTGCCGCACGACCCCGCCAGCGGCCCGATCGCGGTGCCATCGATCGCCTGCGAATACGACTCCGGAAGACTGGGGCCAGCCAGCGGATGCATCCTGCCCGCGCGGTCGACCGTCAGGACCGAACAGATCACGCCGGGCACCAGCTGCTCGACCTGCTCGCATAACGACCGGCAGGTGACGTCCAGACTCTCGCCGCGTGCAATCCTCTTGAGTATCGCGTTCTGGAGTTGCAGCACCACACGCTGGGTATCATCACCGACTGGATAGGATAGATCGGTCATGGAGAAATCATAAGCCATGGATGCATCTGAGAACAATTTCTATTTACTTTTCATGAACATCCCAAACGGCTATAGTTCAGCCCGATTTGGCATGTATCCATTCGTCAACGGACGCGCACCCAGAACTGTATTGCACGAGCCTTCCGGAGTCCGACCGACACGCACGGACTTCACCACCGATTGAAGGTCCTTAGCCAAGGAACATATAGCGAACAATAGGTCTTGTCGCGATCTGGTCCCGCGCCTAGGACGCCGCATGGCTGGCACTCGCCGGCGGCGGAACACACGCGGGCGATGCTGCGCGAGGGGCTTGACGATGACGGACGCAGATCGGTGCTATTTCGAACGGCGAGCCGAGCAGGAAATTGCAATGGCCGCCGCCACCGAAGATCCAAGCGCCTGCGCCCGCCATTACGAACTCGCGAACCTGTATCTGTCGCTCATTTCGGAAACGCCCGTCAGCACGGCCGCCTGACGAGGACATCGGTAGCTACCGTGTAGCCAAGCCGCGGTGGTAACCGACGCTATGCATTGGTTACATTCTCAAGGACCTTGCTACGCGTCGGCACGCAGGCGGTAGCCGACGCCCAGTTCGTTGGCGATCACGCTGCCGACTGGTCCCGGGTGCTCCAGCTTCTGCCGCAGGTTGCGGATGACGATGCGGAGATATTCCACGCGCGGGTCTTCCTCGCCGCCCCAAGCCGCGGCGAGCACGCGCTGATGCGTCACGACGCGGCCGATGTGCCGGGCGAGCACCGCGAGCACGTCATGCTCCTTGCGCGTGAGATGCAGTTCCTCGTCGCCCCGGAACACGACCCGGCGATCGAGATCGATGCTGATATCGCCGGTGCGCACGATCTTGGGCGTGGTTTCGGAAAGCCCATGATGCCGCAGTGCCACCCGCAGCCGGGCCCGCAGTTCCTCGCTGTCGAACGGCTTGGTGATGAAATCATCCGCCCCAAGATCGAGTGCTGTGACCTTCTCGTCGACCGCATCGCGTGCCGACACCACCAGGATCACCGCATCGCCATGCGTCCGCAGCAGCGGGATGAGGCTCAAGCCGTCGCGGTCGGGCAGGCCGAGGTCGAGCAGGACCGCGCTCGGATGCTCGACCGCCGCCTGCTGCAGCGCCTGCCGCCCGTCCTCGGCCTCGACCACGGCATAGCCCGCGCGGGTGAGCGTGTTGCGCAGCAGGCGGCGGATCGCGGCTTCGTCGTCCACCACGAGAATCTTTGCGGGCATTCAGGCGATGCTTTCGGGTTTGAGGTCGCGGACGATGAGCGCGCGGGAGAAGATCAGTGCGAAGGCGGCTCCGCTACCATCGTCGCGGTTCCCGGCCTCGACCGTCATGTCCATCGCCTCCGCGAACGCCTTGACGATCGCGAGGCCGAGACCCGTTCCGCCCACCGCGCGATCGGACCCTTCGAGACGGCGGAACGTCTCGAACACTTCGGTTTCCTTGCCCGGCGGCAGGCCGGGTCCGTGATCCATGACCGCCAGCCGAAGCTCACCGAACCGGTGCCGCCCCTCGATCACGATCTCGGTCCCGGGATCGCCGTAGCGCCCGGCATTGTCGAGCAGGTTGAGCAGGCAATGATGGAGCAGCTGCGGGTCGGTATAGACCAAAGGCAGGTCGGGCGGGACATCGAGCCGGACCGCATGGCCCTCCAGCGCGCGCCGTGCATCGTGCGCCGCGCCCGTCACCGCATCGCTGAGATCGGTCGGTTCGATGTTGAGCTTCAGCGCGCCCGCCTCGACCCGTGCCATGTCGAGCAGATTGGCGACGAAACGATTGAGCCGCGCGGCCTCGGCCTTGATCGTCGCGATCAGGTCGGGCGTCGCGCCATGCTCGAGCTGGTCCGCCGCGGCAATGACCGCGGTCAGCGGCGTGCGCAGGTCATGGCTCACCGACGACAGCAGCGCCGCGCGCAGGCGGTCGCGCGTCCGTACGGTCTCGACGTCGCGCATCTCGACCTCGAGCCGCAGCCGCTCGAGCACCAAGGCGGACTGGTCGAGCAGGCTGCTGAGCAGCGGCAGCTGATCGGCGCGGACCGGGTCGGCTGCGCTGTCCTTGGCCACGCCGAGCACGCCGAGCACATGGCCCCCGGCCTTCAGCGGCTGAAACAGCCACTCCGATGCCGCGAGCGTGCCCGAGCCCTTCCCCGCCGCCATGCCGGTGTCCAGCGCCCAGGTCGCCGCGGCGGTATCCATCGTGCCGAGATGATAGCCGGCATCGCTGGCCGCGAGGATCTCCAGGTTCTTGCCGACCCCGGGCACCAGCAGGACGACCTGTACGTCGAGCAGCCCGCGGACGTCGTCGCAGATCATCTGCGCCGCGACGTCGAGGTCGTTGACGCTCGTGATCTGGCGCAGGAACCCCGCGAGCGTCGCGTTGGTCCGAGCACTCGCCGCGGCCAGATCCGCCTGCGCCCGGACACGTGAGGTCAGCTGGCTCGTCGCGACCGCGATGGCGAGCAGGACGACGACAGAGACCAGATTTTCGGGATTGCTGATGCTCAGCGTACCGACCGGCGGCAGGAAGAAGAAATTGTAGGCAAGGCTGGAGGCGATGCCCGCGTAAAGACCGGTCCGCAGGCCATAGAGGCTGGCGGCGGCCATGACCGGCAACAGGTACAACAGCGCGACGTTGCCGAGATCGAGGATGTGGAACAGGGCGCTGGCGACGCCGGTGACGCTCGCGACGAGTGCGGTCGTAACCACATAGCCGGCGGGCGTACCCCACCGCGCCGGCCGGCGGCGACCACGGTCCCGGCCGCGCGGGTCTGCAGCCACGGGCAGCACATGGACGGTGACGCCCGGGGTATCGCGGATCACCCGGTCGACGACCGAACCGTGCAGAAACTCGAACCACCGCGACCGGTGCGACTTTCCCATGACCAGCTGGGTCGCGCGGGCATCGGCGAGAAAGCCCTGAATACCCGCCACCACATCGGTCGCGGGGACGGTCGCGACGGCTGCACCGAGTTGCGTCGCCAGCGTCATCGCCGCGGCAACGCGCTGATGTTCGGCGTCGGAGAAATTCGCGACGCGCGGGGTTTCGATGAAGAGCGCGGTCCAGGGGCCACGCAGACCGTCGGCGACGCGCTTGGCGGCGCGTACCAGCGTGTCGGCACCGGGCAATTCGTTGATCGCGACGACGATCCGGTCGCTGCCCGCCCAGGTGCCGCCGAGCCCCAGTGCACGGACGTCGTCGAGCATCCGCGCGTCGACCGCCTGTGCCGCGCGGCGGAGCGCCAGTTCGCGCAGCGCTGACAGGTTCGATTTCGAGAAGAAGTGCGACAGCGCCCGCGTCGCCTCGTGCGGCAGATACACCTTGCCGGCGCGCAGCCGCTCGATCAGCTCATCGGGCGGGATGTCGACGACCTCGATCTCGGCCATTTCCAGCACGCTGTCAGGCACCGTCTCGCGCACCCGGACGCGGGTGAAGCTGGCGACGATGTCGTTCAGGCTCTCGACGTGCTGGATGTTGACGGTCGAATAGACGTCGATCCCGGCGACCAGCAGTTCCTCGACGTCCTGATAGCGTTTGGGGTGGCGACTGCCCGGCGCATTGGTGTGTGCGAGCTCGTCGACGAGGACGAGGCGCGGCGCGCGCGCGAGGATCGCATCCAGATCCATCTCCTCCAGCGTGCGGCCCTCATAGGCGATCGCCCGCCTCGCGATGATCTCGTGGCCGCGGGTCAGCGCCTGGGTTTCCGCCCGGTCGTGCGTCTCTACCACGCCGACGACGACGTCGACGCCGTCGCGCCGGCGCGCCGCGCCCTCGGACAGCATCTCGAAGGTCTTGCCGACCCCGGGCGCAGCGCCGAGGAACACCTTGAAACGCCCCCTGCCCTCCTGCGTGGCGGCGCGCAGGAGGGCGTCGGGATCAGGTCTGCCGTCGCCCGACACCGGCATCAGCGCGCGGGCGCGCCGGAGGCTGGCAGAGCGTCGAGCGCGCGATTGAGCGCCAGCACGTTGACGTGCGGCTCCCCGAGGATGGACGCATCCGTTGCATCCGTGACCAAAGCGCGAACCCGCTCGACCGGCACGCCGCGAACGCGCGCGATGCGTGGGGCCTGGGCCAGCGCGGCGGCGGGCGACAGATCGGGATCGAGCCCCGAACCACTGGCGGTGACCAGATCGGCAGGCACCGGACCAGCCACACCCTCGGCACGGCGTTTCGCGACGTCGGGCGTCACGCGATCGACCAGCGCCTGGCTCGCCGGGCCGAGGTTCGACCCCGACGACGCCAGACCGTCATAGCCCTTGCCCGCCGCCGATGGCCGCGTCTGGAAATAGCGATCCGTCGTGAAGGCCTGTCCCACCACGGTCGAGCCAATGACGGTGCCGCGGGCATCGCGCACCAGGCTGCCGTTCGCCTGGTTCGGGAACAGCGTCTGGCCGATACCGGTCATGGCGAGCGGGTAGACGAGCCCGAGAAGGACCGCGAACAGGATCGTCATGACGATCGCCGGCCGCAGCGCGGAGGTGAAATCCTTGCCCATGTCTGTCTTTCCTTATGCGAGACCGAGGCCACCGACCACAAGGTCGATGAGCTTGATGCCGATGAACGGTGCGACGAGGCCACCCAGACCGTACACCGCGAGGTTGCGTGCGAGCAGCGGTCCGGCTGCCATCGGCCTGTAGGCGACGCCGCGCAGCGCGAGCGGGACGAGGCAGGGGATAATGACCGCGTTGAAGATGATCGCCGACAGAATCGCGCTTTCGGGGCTCCCCAGCCGCATCACGTTGAGCACGCCAAGCCCCGGATAGAGCACGACGAACATCGCCGGGATGATCGCGAAGTACTTTGCGACGTCGTTGGCGACCGAGAAGGTCGTCAGCGCCCCGCGCGTCATCAGCAACTGCTTGCCGAGGCCGACGACCTCGATCAGCTTGGTCGGATCGCTGTCGAGATCGACCATGTTGCCCGCTTCGCGCGCCGCTTGTGTCCCGGTGTTCATCGCGACACCGACATCGGCCTGCGCGAGCGCGGGCGCGTCGTTGGTGCCGTCGCCGCACATCGCGACCAGCCTGCCGCCGGTCTGTTCCTTGCGGATCAGCTCCAGCTTGTCCTCGGGCGTCGCCTGGGCGAGGAAATCGTCCACCCCGGCCTCTGCGGCGATCGCCGCGGCGGTGAGCGGATTGTCGCCGGTGATCATCACCGTGCGAATGCCCATCGCGCGCAGCTCGCCGAACCGTTCGCGGATGCCGGCCTTGACCACGTCCTTGAGGAAGATCGCGCCGAGCAGGCGCCCGTCCTGCGCCACCGCCAGCGGTGTCCCGCCCGCGCGGGCGATCTCGTCGGTGATCCGGCGCAGTTCGGTCGCCGCCGCGGTTTCGCCCGATCCGGCATTGGCGCGCAGGATCGAATCCACCGCGCCCTTCTGGATCAAGGTGTCGGCCATCTTCACCCCCGAAATGCGGGTCTGCGCGGTGAACGGGATGATCTCGGCCCCGGTAGGGAGCGTGGTAGTCGCGACGTTGAACGTCTGGCGCGCGAGCAGCACGATCGATCGGCCTTCCGGCGTTTCGTCGGCAAGGCTGGCGATCAGCGCGGCTTCGGCAAGCTGCTGCGCGCTGGTGCCGGAGACCGCGCGAAACTCGCTCGCCTGCCGGTCGCCGATCGTGATCGTGCCGGTCTTGTCGAGCAACAGGACGTCGATGTCGCCTGCCGCCTCGACCGCGCGTCCCGACTTGGCGAGCACGTTGAAGCGCACCAGCCGGTCCATGCCCGCGATCCCGATCGCCGACAGCAACGCCGCGATCGTCGTCGGGATCAGCGTGATCAGCAACGCCGCCAGCATCGCCACCGGGATCGACCCGCCGGCATAGGACGCGAAGCCCGGGACGGTGCCGACCGCGATCAGGAAGATGATCGTCAGCCCGACGAGCAGCAGCGTCAGCGCGATCTCGTTCGGCGTCTTCTGCCGCTCGGCACCCTCGACCAGCGCGATCATCCGGTCCAGGAAGCCCTTGCCGGGTTCGACCGTCACCTTGACGCGGATCTCGTCCGAGATGACGCGCGTCCCCGCGGTCACCGCCGAGCGGTCGCCGCCCGCCTCGCGGATCACCGGCGCGCTCTCGCCGGTGATCGCCGCCTCATTGACCGAGGCCACGCCCGAAACGACGTCACCGTCGGACGGGATCAGGTCGTTGGTCTCGACCAGCACGATGTCGCCGACCTTGAGCTGGCTGGCGGGCACCGCGTCGAACTCGCGCCCGTCGCCTTTCAACCGTTTGGCGGTCAGTTCCGCCTTGGTCGCGCGCAACGACGCCGCCTGCGCCTTGCCGCGCCCCTCGGCGAGCGCTTCGGCAAAGGTGCCGAACACCACGGTAAGCCACAGCCAGATGACGAGCTGGAGCTTGAAGCCGATCGACAGGTTATCCTGCCCGACCAAGAGCAGGACGGTCATCAGCGCCGCGACCACGCCGGTGACGAACATCACCGGGTTGCGGATCAACTCCCTGGGATTGAGCTTGAGGAACGAGGCCTTGATCGCGGGCACGACGAGGTCGGCCGTGAACAGGCTTTTTGTCTGGGTCTTTGCCATGGTGGCCCCCGATCAGGACAGTTTGCCGCTGATCATCGCAAGATGATCGGCGATGGGACCGAGCGCGAGGCCCGGCAGGAAGGTGAGACCGCCCAGGATTAGGATGATGCCGACCAGCAGCCCCACCCACAGCCCACCCGTCGTGGGGAACGAGCCCGCGCTTTCGGGTGTGTACTTCTTGGCCGCGAGGCTCCCGGCGATGGCGAGCATCGGCACGATGATGAAGAACCGGCCCACCCACATCGCGATGCCCAGCAGCCCGTTGTAATACGGCGTGTTGGCGGTCAGGCCCGCAAAGGCGGAACCGTTGTTCGCGACCGCGCTGGTGAACGCGTAGAGGATCTCCGAGAAACCATGCGGCCCCTTGTTGAGTGGCCCCGCCAGCCCTTGTTGCAGCACCGACGACAACGCGGTCAGACCGAGGATCATCAGCGGCAGCACCGCGATCGCCAGCACCGCGAGCTTCACTTCGCGGCTTTCGATCTTCTTGCCGACATATTCGGGTGTGCGCCCGACCATCAGCCCAGCGACGAACACCGCGAGGATCGCGAACAGCAGGAAGCCGTAAATCCCTGCGCCGACGCCGCCGATCACGACCTCGCCGAGCTGCATGTTGAACAGCGGGATCATCCCGCCGAGCGCGGTGAAGCTGTCGTGCATGCTGTTGACCGCGCCGCACGACGCCGCGGTCGTGACCACCGAGAACAAGGCCGACGCGGCGATCCCGAAGCGGACCTCCTTGCCCTCCATATTGCCGCCCGCGACGCCGAGATGGTGCAGCACCGGGTTGCCCGCGGCTTCCTGCCAATAAGTGACGGTGACGCCCGCGAGGAACAGGATCACCATCGCCGACAGGATCGCCCAGCCCTGCTTGGTGTTGCCGACCGCCTTGCCGAACGTCCAGGTCAGCCCGAAGCCGATCAGGAAGATCGACAGCATCTGGACGAGGTTGGTCAGCGCGGTCGGGTTCTCGAACGGATGCGCGGAGTTCGCGTTGAAGAAGCCGCCACCATTGGTGCCGAGCATCTTGATCGCTTCCTGGCTCGCAACCGGGCCGAGCAGCAGCGACTGTTTCGCGCCCTCGAGCGTCTGGACGTCGACCACGCCCGCCATCGTCTGCGGCACGCCGCTGGCGATCAGGAACAGCGCGTAGACGATCGAGATCGGGAGCAGGACATAGAGCGTGACGCGCGTCATATCCGCCCAGAAATTGCCGATCGCCTTGGATTCACGCCGCGCAAAACCGCGGAACAGCGCGAACGCCAGCGCGATCCCGGTGGCCGCGGACAGGAAATTGTGGATCGTCAGCCCCAGCATCTGGCTGAGGTTCGACATCGTCGATTCCCCGCCATAGCTCTGCCAGTTCGTGTTGGTGGTGAAGCTGATCGCGGTGTTGAACGCGAGGTTCGGGCTGAGCCCGGCCAGCCCCTGCGGGTTCCCCGGCAGCACGCCCTGCAAGCGCAGCACCGCATAGGTAAACGCCATCAACGCAACGTTGAACAGGAGCATATGCAGCGCATAGCGCCGCCAGCCCTGCTCGGCGTCGGGATCGATCCCGGCCAGTTTGTAGAAACCGCGCTCGACCGGGCCGAGCACGATGTGGAGCGGTGTCCGCCGTCCCTCGTACAGCGTGAAAAGCCACGCGCCGACCGGTTTGGTCAGCGCGAGCAGGATGGCGACGAAGCCGAGGATCAGGATCCAGCCCTGGAATGTCATGGTGTCCGCCTCCTTCAGAAGCGTTCGGGGCGGATCAGGACCGCCACCAGGTAGATAAGAAGGCCAAGCGCGGTCAGCGCCGCGAGCCAGAGGTCGAGCGTCATGCGTGCGTCCTCATGCGTTGTCGCAGAGCCGGGCATAAGCGAGCGTCGCCGCCACCAGCCCGACCATGACGAGGATCCAGATCAGGTCGTCCATCTCCACGTCTCCTCAAAAGGCCGCGGTCAGCGACGCGACGATCGTGCCGCCGGCGATGTTGCCGCTGCCGTCCTGTCCCTTGCTGAAACTGGGGCGCAGATAGGTCGCCTCGGCACCCGAAATGTCCGTGTCGATGTAACTGACGTTGAAGGTCAGGCTGTGCCAGGTCGCGTCCGCGCCGAGCGACCAGTCCCAATATTCGCCGGTCGGCGCGACCGCGGTCGCGTTCGGCCCCAGTCCATCCTGCCCCCAGCTGTGCCCGACATGCGCCTTGGCGGTGATCGGTGTGCCGGCGATGGCCAGCGCACCGTCGCCCCACAGGTACAGATTGTCGTCCTTGTCGCCCGGGCTCGTATAGACGCCCGCTACCGCATCCGCGCCGGTCGCATACCATTTGCCGATCGCCTGCTGTTTGGGCGCATAGGCGACGCCCGCGGTCAGCGTTGCGGGACCGGCGGTGCCGGTCAGCTTGGCATAGGGCTCGGCAAAGTCGGTGTTGTCCGCGCCACCCGGATACATGTACCAGGTCAGCCCGGCGTCGAGCGTCGCGTTATCGGCAAGCTTCGCCTTGTAGCCCCCGATCAGGTCGAGCTCCATATTGGCACCGCCGAACGTCCCCCAGCCGGCAAGGTTCGATCCCCAGACGCCGGCATAGAGACCGCTTGCGTGCGACACCGTGATGCCGCCCTGGACGGCCATTTCCCGGTCGGACTGCGACACGCCACGAAACCGATAGTCGGAGGCGATCGTCGCCGAACCGCTGACCGTCAGCGTTGCCGGGGGAGCGGTGTCTGCAGCGGCCTCGGCCTTGTCGCCGGGTGTCGATTGCGCCTGCGCGGTGACGGGAAGAGCGAGGATCGCGACGACCATGGCCGCATGACGGAACTTCATTGATGCACCCCTTGAACGGCGCTCGTCACACGACGATGCCTTCAGGGATGTGCGATTAGGCGCATCGATCGTAGCAATTCGAGATCGATTCCGGGAAATGGCATATAGCGCGCATATAGCTGGCGCATTTTTTACGCTGTGGGCCGATATGCCCGGTGATAAACCGGCGCCAAATTGGCGATGGCGTGCGCGGCCTCGCCGCGGGGGCGATGTGGATCGAGGCACACCAGCAGCTTTGCGAGGCCCGCTTTGCCGCATTGGAAAATGTGATCGGTGACCTGAAGCAGGAGGAAAACGATGGACAGCCAGGGTAGCAATGCGGTCGAGCGCTGCGGTGATCGCGAACTCGTCGTAACGCGGATATTCGATGCACCGCGCAGCACCGTCTATGAGGCGTGGAGCCAGGCCGATCTCTTCCAGCGATGGTGGGTACCGAAGTCCGCCGCGGGCATTTCGCTGGTCTCTTGCGACCTGGACGTCCGCACCGGCGGGACATACCGGCTGGGATTCAGCGCCGGCGGCTCCGATATCATGACCTTCTACGGCCGCTATATCGAGGTGGTACCGAACGACCGCATCGTCTGGACCAATGACGAAGGCGAAGAGGGCGCGATCACGACGGTGACCTTCGAGGACCGCGATGCACAGACGCTGCTGACGTTTCGCGAATTCTATCCGTCCCGGGAGGCGCTCGACGAGGCACTGCACGGCTCGGCCGCGGGATTGCCGGAGCAGCTCGAACAACTCGGCGCATTACTCGCCGGCCAGGATCGATAGCGCGGGTCGGAGACCGCTGCTCTGGGAGTATTTGCTCGCCGGAGCCATGGAGCGTTTGCCAGACCCGCCCGGCTGTCCGCGACGGCATGGATCCCGTGCCTTGGCCAAAGACGAGAAAAGCGCCCCGCATGTCCGTGTGAAAGATCATGGCGGGGCGCTGAGGGTACTCGTCACTGGAGGCGAGAGCCTCGAGTGCTTGATTAGGATCAACTAGTTGATAATGTATGAAGCATCCCGCCCGCTCCGTGTGACACCGTCGATGTCGCGGGCGGGATGCCGAGCTCTTACCGTCTTGGAGCAGTAAGCTCTATGACGAGCGTCTCAAATATGGCCGCGGCGGACAAGCCTCATATCGTCCGCGAATCCCGGATCGAGACAGACAGCGCCCTGTCACGCGCTCTGCCCTCCTTTTCCAACGGCAGCATCACGGTCGCGCGATCGTCCAGCGGCCTTTATCAGGCCGCCGCCATCGTCTTGTGACGCTTCTGCCATCACCGGGCACAGGCAATCGGCGGGCGGCCGTTCATAGGTCGGCAGGCCGCGCGCCTTGCGCAGGCCGATCAGCATATCGACGCTGAGCGGCATCCCGACCTGCCGGCAGATCGCGCTGAGATAGGTCCGGGCATAGGTCGCCCGCGTGTCCGGCGTCCGCGTGATCGCATTGGGTGCCGCGGTGACCACCCGCCAGAACTGGTCGAACGGCGACCGGTCGCCCTCACCCCAGAAATGCAGCAAGGCCAGCGCCAGCCGCAACCCCGGATTTGGCTTCACCGGGTGCGGAAAGCAATCGTCGATCGTCTGGTCGAGCACGCACAGCGCGGTGTAGATCAGCCGCGCACGCGTGGGCGGTTTTGCAGGATCGGACATTGGTCACGCACGGCGCCCGATGCAGCGCCGCGTCACGTGCGTGGAACCCAGATGTCGCGAATCCCGAGCCCGAACTCCCCCGCGCCGAGATACGTGCAGAGCCGCTGGTGATTGTCGCTGGTCAGGGCCGCCGGACGCCCCTCGCTGATGAAGCGCGCCAGATAGCCGGGCGACCGGTCGATCATGCGCGACAAAGCGGAAAGGCTCTCTCCGCGCTCGTCGGCCAGCTGGCGCAACGCCTGCCGCGGATCTGCCGGCACCAGCGCCAGGCGAAGTCGCGCGCCCATTACTGCACCATCCAGTCCAGTTCGGCATCGTCGATCGCCGCGAACGCATCGCCATCCGCCGACATCTCGCGCAGGCGCTTGCGGACGGCTTCCGGGTCGCCGTCCTTCGGAAACTGACGATCGGCGCGTGCCGCATCCGCGACCGGATCGATCCAGTCGCCGCGATCGCGCTGTTTCAGCAGCCACCTGCCGAATGTTTCACGCGTCGTTTCAACCCCGTCATCGTCCCTGTCCATCACCTGATCCTCCTGCCGACTCGATGACGGCACTTCTATCCTGTTCGTGTTTCGTTCTCAATGGGCTTGGCCGTTCATGTGCGATCCGTCAGCTCCGGGGTGGAGGAATCGACGCGCTGACTAAGGGGTTTCCCTTAGGTCGCCGGCAACAGGCCGGAAACCAGTCCACCGGCACAAGCAGCGTTCACTGCCATTTCCGGGACGGCGCTCATGTGGTCGAAGCAAATCAACGCGAACAGCGAATCGGCGATGTTCCCAGCGGCCCCCGATCTGGTGATCGTGTTCGGCCCGACCGACCGCCTTGCCGATCGCACGCTCATCGACCGTCTCGCGCACCGCTACGACACCGCGATGATCGTCGGCTGCAGTTCGGGGACGATGGTCGAAGGTGATCGGCTCGACGACGACGGGGTCGTCATCCTCGGCATGGGATTCGACCGGACCGAGTTGCGGCTCGCGGTCCAGCCGCTGCCGTCGTCCGACCTGTCGTTCGCGGCAGGCGCCGCGCTTGGCAAGGAGCTTGCGGCTGACGGGCTGGCGGGCATATTCGTCCTGTCGAACGGCCTGAACGTCAATGGCAGCGCCCTCGTCGCCGGTCTGCGCACGGTGATCGGCGATCGCGTCGCGCTGAGCGGCGGGCTGGCAGGCGATGGCGCGCGGTTTGCGGACACGCGGATCCTGGCACGCGGCGAACACCACGCAGACGTCGTCGCCGCCATCGGCTTCTACGGCGACCATGTCCGGTTCGCGCATGGCAGCGCGGGCGGCTGGCAGCCGTTCGGCCCCGTACGCACAATCAACGATGCGGCGGGATCGACACTGCGCGGACTCGACCATGAGCCGGCTCTCGCGCTGTACGAGCGCTATCTCGGTGAGGAGGCGGTGGATCTG
Organism: Sphingomonas sp. BK481; assembly: GCF_014194875.1. Classification (NCBI taxonomy): domain Bacteria; kingdom Pseudomonadati; phylum Pseudomonadota; class Alphaproteobacteria; order Sphingomonadales; family Sphingomonadaceae; genus Sphingomonas; species Sphingomonas sp. BK481. The sequence continues at coordinate 16,445 of NZ_JACIAP010000006.1, forward strand.
CCTGCATCGGGGCTGCTCTATCCGCTCGAGATCTGGGATCCCGCCCACCCCGATGTTCGCGTCGTGCGCACATTGCTCGCCATCGACCGTGACGCCGGGACGCTGACCTTTGCCGGCGACATGCCGCAGGGGTGGAAGGCACGGCTGATGCGCGGGATGTTCGACGAGCTGATCAACGGCGCGTCGACCGCGGCGCACCATGCGCTCGACCAGACCGCCGCATGGGGAACGTCACCCTCTGCGTGCCTCGCGATCAGTTGTGTCGGGCGGCGGCTGCTGATGGGCCAGCGTACCGAAGAGGAAATCGCCGCGGTCGCCGCCGCGCTCGGCCCAGGCATCGCGCTGGCGGGCTTCTATTCCTATGGCGAGATCGCGCCGCAAAATCAGACCGCGGTGCCGTGCCTCCACAATCAGACGATGACGATCACGCTGATCGGGGAATGTGCGTGAAGCCCCCGCCCCCGCCATCGCCCCCGATCACTACCGAGCCGCCGGTGCTCCACCGGATCGCGGCACGCCAGGCGGAGCGCGCGCGACGGCCCGACGGCGGGATCGACACGGATCGCCTGCTCGCGCTGGTGTCGGCGACCTATGCCGAAACCGATGTCGACCGGCGGCGATCGGATCGCGCGAACCGCCTGATGGCGCAGGAACTGGAGGTCGCGCTGGCGGAAAGCGCGCTTCAGAATTTGCGGTTCAAGGCCGCGCTCGACAACATGAACCAGGGGCTCGCGTTGTTCGATGCGTCCCGGCGGCTGGTGCTGACCAATCAGCGGTTCCTCGACATCTACGGGCTCGATCATGCCGTCCCGGGCCTGACGCTCGACCAGCTGCTCAGCAACAGTCCCTGTCTGTCGGTCAGCACGGCTGACGAGCATCGCCGACTGGTCGAGGAATATGACGGCGCGGCCTCCGCCTATGGCGCGAGGATCGAACAGCGCTGGCCGGATGGACGGACCATCACGATCGAGCGCACCCGGCTGGTCGATGGCGGATTTCTCGACACCGTTGCCGACGTCACCGAAGCGCGCAACGCGTCCGCGCGCCTCGCGCATCTGGCGCGGCACGATGCCCTGACCGATCTTCCCAACCGAACCATGCTGCGCGAACGGCTCGACGAGATGATGCGCAACGCCCGAAGCGGCGATCGTTGCGCGATGCTGTGTCTCGACCTCGACCGGTTCAAGCTCGTCAACGACACGCTCGGCCACCCGGTCGGCGACGCGCTGCTCGTCGCGGTAGCATCGCGCCTCGTCACGCTGGTCCGTCATCATGACGTCGTGACCCGGCTGGGTGGCGACGAATTTTCGGTCCTCGTCCAGCATGTCACGTCGGACCATGCGATCGAGCAACTGTGCCGCCGCATCATCGAGGCACTGACGCAACCCTTCGAGATTGGTGGTCACCATATCCAGATCGGCGCGAGCATCGGCGTCACCATGGTCGAGGTCGACGCGCTCGACCCCAACGTGATGCTCCGCGATGCCGATCTCGCACTGTACAGCGCCAAGGCGGGCGGGCGCGGCAATTATTGTTTCTACACGCCCGATATGCACGTCTTCGCAACCCGCCGGCGCGAGCTCGAGATCGAACTGCGCCGTGCACTGAAGTCGGAAGAGTTCGAGGTTCACTACCAGCCGCAGGTCGCGATCGGCACGCATGCGGTGGTCGGCTTTGAGGCACTCGCACGCTGGTATCATCCCGAGCGCGGCATCATCCCCCCGAACGAATTCATCAGCGTGTGCGAGGAAATTGGGCTGATCGGCGCGGTCGGCGAATTCGTCCTGACCCGCGCCTGCCGGGATGCGGCATGCTGGCCGGACAGCGTCAAGATTGCGGTCAATCTCTCGGCGTTGCAGTTCAAGTCGGGGACGCTGCCGGCGGTCGTTGCACACGCGCTGCGTGTCAGCGGCCTCGATCCGCGCCGCCTCGAACTGGAAATCACCGAAAGCGCGATGCTCGACGACACGGCAAGCGTCCTCAGGCAGTTGCGTGACATCAAGCAACTCGGCGTACTCATCTCGCTCGACGATTTCGGCACGGGCTATTCGTCGCTCAGCCATATCCGCAATTTCCCGTTCGACCGGGTCAAGATCGATCAGTCGTTCGTCCGCGATCTCGGCACCAACAGCGACAGCCTGGCGATCGTGCGTGCGGTGACGGGGCTCTGCGGGAGCCTCGGGATCCTGTCGACCGCCGAGGGGGTCGAGACGCTCGATCAGCTGAATATCCTGGTCGCAGAGAAGTGCGACAGCGCGCAGGGCTATTATTTCAGCCGCCCCGTGCCGTTCGTCGAAACGCTTCCCTTCGTCTCTCGCATGCACGCGCTTCAGTCACAGGCCGCCTGAGCCGGGTGCGCGGATCGGACGCGGCTGGCCGTTGCTCACGGCAACGCCAGTCCTCGGGGATCCGCAGGAGCCGCGATGAGGCTGACCGTCAGCGACGTGAAAATTCGGCTATCAGCCGCAGCCCGACCACGAACGCCGACCGGCGGCCTGCGCCGGCATAGGCGCGGCGAACATATTGCACGTCGGGCTGGACCGCGAGGAAGGGCGCCGCCCGATCCTGATAGGTGATCTCGATCCCCGTCTCCGCGGCGTCGGCGTGATCGCCGGCATCGCGCACCGTCTGACGCAGAGCCTGCGATAACAGGCCCTGCGCGACGCCGATCGAGAATTGCCCGTCGGGCCGTCCGGGAACGAGGCCGCGTGCGAGTAGCCCGGTTTGAAAACCGCCGCGAAACGGCGTCGTCTTCCCGTCCGATATGCCCGCGCGCAGGAACAGATCGATGCCCCGGCCGTCGTCACCGACCAGCCGCTGATCGACCAGCAAATAGGCGCCGTTCGCCGTCCGTTTGACCGGATTTCCGTTGCCGTCGCACGCTCGCATGTCGTCCTGCTGCCGTGTGTAGCGCCACGCACCGAACGCCAGCTTGCCGTTGGCGCGTGTCCCCGCCTCCGCGATCAGAAGCGCGCCATCGTGCATTCCGAGGTCGATCCCCGTCGTATCGCCCAACACCCCTGCCCGCGCATTCACGACGGCGGCATGGAAATAGCCGGATGTGCCGATCGACGTCTTCAGTCGCATCGTCAGCGCGGTCGAGGGGAAGATCGAGGGCCCGTTGGGCCCCGTCGCCGCCAGTTCCGAGCCGATGCCGAACGCCGGCGCGACCAGCATGCCCGCGGAGTCATTCTGGTAGAAGTCGACGTTCAGATCGGACAGCCCGACGAGCAGCGCGACGCGACCACCCGCAAGATCCTGCTCGACCCACGCCTCGTACAGCTTCACGCGGCCGTCAGCGACCTCGATATTGTCGACGCCCTGCACCGTCCCCGCCAGCGCATTGATTGATCCCCCCTGATTGCTGAGTACATGGAGATGCGCGCGCGCGCCGCGCCAGCCGGCCAGCCGGTCGAGGTCGCCATCGGCCGTGATCTCGAGATTGTCGAGCACCCGCGCCCCCCGCGCGTCGCCGCCAGCGACGTTGCCCATGAGATCGACGACATAGCGCCCCGTAATCGCGACGGCACGTAGCGCGGGTTCTTGCGCGGCTTCTGGCAGCCCAGACTGCCCCCAGGCAGGTAACGTCCAGGCCGCGGACAGTAATAGGGCGGGTCCGACCAGTCGAGGCACCGTCATAATATCCACGCGCCACCTCCGAGCACTGCATTCCCGCCTATTATAGAAATCGAAACGTGTCCCAGTACGGAACAGGCCAGCAAAACATGATGATGACGAAGTCCCGGTCGCGCGACGCGATGTCGCTGACCCGTATGATCCGGATGGCGGGCGTGGTCCTGTTCGGACTGATGCTGCTCTGCGGTGCGACCGGCATCGGCGCGGCGTGGATGCAGAGCGCCGCGCTGCACCGTCTGACCGATGCGACGACGCTGCTTTCCAACCACCAGGGCGCGGACATGATGCACGACGCGATCCGCAGCGACGTGCTCGCCACATTCCAGGCGGCGGAGCCCGGCAGCGCGATCAAGCCGGATGATATCCAGAAGGATTTCCGCGAGCATCTCGTCGCCCTGCGCGAAGGGATCGCAGCGGATTCGGCGTACACCGGCGATGCCGCGGTCGCCGCGGTAACCTCCAGGCTGGCGGCGCCGATGGAGGCCTATGTCCGCGCGGCGACGCAGGTCATCGATCGCGTCGGCCGCGATCCGGTCGCCGCGCGCGCGATGCTGCCCGGGTTCTTCGATCAGTTCCGCGTGCTCGAAGTGTCGATGGGCGCGGCGTCGGATGCGATCGAGACGAATTCGACACGGTCCGCCGAGAAAGCGGAGCAGCTTGGCACGATCGCGATGATCCTGCTCGCCATCACGCTGGCGGTCGGCATCGCCGGAACGCTGGCGTTCGTGATGGTCGCACAGCGCCGGGTCGTCCAGCCGATCGTGATCCTTGCCGGCACGATGCGCGCACTCGGCGACGGCAATCTTGCCGCCGAGGTGACCGGCGCGGATCGTGGCGATGAACTGGGCGACATGGCGAAGGCGATGCTGGCGTTCCGCAACCAGCTCCAGGCGGCCGAGGCCGCGAAACAGGCACAGGCCGCGTTGATCGTCGACAGCCTGGGCACCGGCCTTACCGCGCTGGCGCAGGGCGACCTGACTGCCAAGGTGGTCGCCGATCTGCATGCGCCGTTCACCGGGCTCAAGAGCAATTTCAACAGCGCGCTCGCCAGCCTGCGCGGGCTGATCGGATCGGTCGCGCAAGGGGCGATGATGATCCGGACCGGATCACAGGAGATCGCGCAGGCCAGCGAGGATCTCGCCCGGCGCACCGAAAGCAACGCGGCCAGCCTCGAGCAGACCGCCGCCGCGATCGCGCAGATGGATCAGCGCCTCAGGGCTACCGCTGTCGCCGCGGGCCAGACCGTCGAGCGGGCGGACGGCGCGATCACCACCGTGGCGGACGGGCGCAGGATCGCGGACGAGGCGGTCCAGGCGATGACCCGGGTCAGCGAAAGCGCGACGGGGATCGACAGCGTGATCGAAGGACTCGACAAGATCGCGTTCCAGACACGCGTGCTGGCGATGAACGCCGCGGTCGAGGCAGGGCGTGCCGGCGAAGCGGGCCGCGGGTTTGCGGTGGTCGCCGACCTCGTCTCCGCGCTGGCGATGCGTGCTGAGGAGGAGGCCGGACGCGCGCGCGACCAGCTGACCGCGACGCAGGCCGATATCGGCACCGCGGTGGAACGCGTGCAGCGGGTCGATGGTGCGCTGTCGGCGATCTCGACGGATGTGCGCGGCGTGCACACGCTGCTTGCCGGGATCGCGGACGACAATCGTGCGCAGTCGAGCGCGATTACCGAGGTCAGCATGGCGGTCGGCGCGATGGACCAGGCAACGCAGCAGAATGCGGCGATGGTCGAACAGACCTCCGCGGCGGCGCGCAACCTGACCGCGGAAGTCGCAGCGCTGTCGGACCAGGCGGCGAAATTCCGCATCGAGGGCGCGCAGCGTGGCGCCGGGGCATTTCGGCAGATGATCGAACAACCGGACCTACAGGGGGACATTCGCCTGCGCTCGTCTCGATCGGCGACCACCAGCCCCCCCGCCCCGGTTGGTATCGACGAGGACGCGGATTACGGGTTCGCCGCCTTTTGACGCGAGCGACGCGTGCTTAACGCGGCATTAGGGTTGATGGCCTAGATGTGGCGTATGAAGACCTACCGCCGCCTCGCCAGCGACATCAGCCACGATCTGCTCGATCGACGCAATTGCACGCGTCGTGCGATCAGCCTCCCCGTGACGATCGTCACCGGCTTCGGCGACACACACGCGGCGATCGTTCAGAACGTCTCGTCCCGGGGTTTCAATATCCAGTCCGAATATGGCGTCACGATCGGCCGGTTTCTCTCGCTCGACATACCCGGGCTCGCCCAATATCCCGGCTGGGTGGCGTGGTCCTATCTCGGGGGATTCGGGCTGGAGGTCGCCAATCCGATTCCCGAACAGGTGATCGAACATATCGTCGCGATGGCCGTCAGACACGCCGCCTGAGCTGCGGCGTATCTCCATCAAGGGCAACGTGATCGCGGCGCCGTCGCATCGATGCGGCTTTGGCATCAGAAAAACCGGAGCCACGCGATGTCCCGACGACGCTGCTTCAACCGTGCGAACCACATCGTCGGAAGCGCAAAAGGTATGATCAGGACGACGTACCAGATGAGCACCCAGACGTAGCCGTCGACCATGAAGACCGCACCATCCGTTGGCCCCCACCACGCCAGCGCGGTGTGATAGAGGATGCGCAGCATGGTGAGATGAAACAGATAGAAGAACATCGGTGCGGCGCCGAAGACGGCCAGACCGGACACGAGCCGTGAACTCGCCAGTCGCTCGCATTGCGCCAGCAGCAGCGCTCCGCCGCCCAGGGTCGGCAGCAGGAACAGGAGCGACGGCGGATATTTCGTCATCGACAGGAAGCTGATCGCCGTCCGCAGCGGGCTGTTATCGACCACATGCCAGGGCGCGTCGCCATAGAGGTTGAACGCGCGCAGCGTGATGAAGCCGACGATCATCCCGATGCCGAGCCGCGTCAGATATCGCCTGCGCTGCGCGGATTCGACCATGCGGTCAAACCACGGCCCGATCGCGTGACCGAGCAGCATGACCCCCAGCCACGGAAGGATCGGATAGGTCGTCCTGGCAAGAAACCCGAACGGCAGGGCGATGACGTCGCGCTGGTGCAGCAGCGCCCAGACCGGGAACAGCGTGTCCCCCTGATGCAGCCGAACGGGATCGAGCAGATTGTGGCCACACACCAGCACGAGTCCCAGGGCGATCCGTGCCGGCCGGGGGAGCCGTATCAGCCCGGCGAGCAGGATCATGCACAGGCCGAGGCACCAGATCACCTGCAGCCAGAAGGTCGGCTGTGGCACCACCCCCCAATAGAGTGGCGACAGGTACAGCACGTCGATCGCCATCAGCAGCAACCCGCGCTTTGCCAGGAACGCGGCGGTTTCGCGCGGCGTGTGGCTGACGCCGAAGAGATAGGCGGAAAGGCCGGTCAGCGCGACGAAGATCGGCGCGCAGAAGCTGGCGGCGAAGCGCGCGATCGCGAGTGCCGGCATGACCGTGTTGGCATCCACCGGATCGGGCATGGGAACAAGGACAAGCCATGTCTCGCGCAGATGGTCGAGCAGCATCAGGATCATCACGATCCCGCGCACCGCGTCGATGCTCTCCAGTCGCCTGCGCGGGATATCGCGATCGGGTGCGGCAGCGCGCGTCTGGTCCGTCATTATCGCCATTCAGAATTCCGCTCGCAGCGACGCGCGCACGGTGCGTGGCGCGCCTGGATAGATCCAGACCGAATTGTACGAGCTTTGTGCGTAGCGCTCGTCGAACAGGTTATCGACCTCGGCGCGGACCGTCAGCGCACTTGATAATGGAATGTCGGCGGACGCCTTCACTTTCACATAATCGGGCAGCATGAGCCCGCTGGCGTCGGTCGCGCCAGACCGCTTGCCGACATAGGCGACACCGCCGCTGATCTGCCAGTCCCGGCCGGTGCCGGGATCGAAGCGGTGCACGATGAAGGCCGTCGCCGAATGATCGGGGACGTTCAGCGCTAGCGGCGTGGCGAACGACCGATCGTCGGTGCGCGCGCGCGTCCAGGCATAGTTCACCACCGCCTGCCACCGCGCGGCAAGCCGCAGCGACGCATCGAATTCGACGCCGCGGCTCGTCAGCGATCCTACCGGCGCCAGGAAATTGGCGTCGTTCGGATCCGTCGTGAGGACGTTGCTCTTTTTGATATCGAACCAGGTCAGGCCGACATCGATACCGCGCCAGCGGCCCGCCGCGCCGATCTCGTAGCCATGCCCCTGTTCGGGGGCGAACGCGACACCCCCCGCGCCGCTGCCGGAATTCAGCTGGAACGACTCACCCCAGTTGGTGTGGACCGAGAGCGCGTCGCTGACGGCATAGCGCGCGCCGAGCCGGAAATTGACGGGGCGCCCCCTGGACACGGTCGTCGCCTTGACGAGATTGCGCGCGAGTTGCTGCCGGTAGGCGTCGAGGCGGACGCCACCGACGAGATCGAGCCGATCGGTCACCGCCCAGGCGTCCTGTGCGTAGAGCGACACCACGCGTCGCGTTTCGCGCTGATCGATACTGGGCAGGAGCGGCAAGGCCTGTGTCTCGCCATAGACGGGGTTGAAGACGTCGATCGCATAGGGATCGGCGGCGGTCGGATTTCGCCGGTTCAGCAATTCGAGATAGTCGAGCGTGTAGCCTTTGATGCCCAGGCTCGGACGATGGAGCCCGAGGGCGTGCACTTCGCCGCGCACTTCGAGACGCGCGGACAGATCCTCGACTTCGTAACCCCGTTCGCGACGCTGCCGCCACAGCGTGTGTCCGTCGACGACGCGCGACGGATCCGCCGAAAAGCCCCGCAACGTGCCGGTCCGATAGGCGACGCCGCCGACGAGCGACCATGTCCCACCCAGCCGCGCTTCGCCGGTCAGCTGGTGGCGGGTGTCGCGTGCGCGCGTCGGCCTGTTCGAGGGTTCGCCGAGGAACCGCGACGCCGGCAGCGCGAGCGGATCGCCATCGACCGCCGCCACACCGCGATCGAACGGCGCGTCATAGACGATATGCTGGGCAAGATAGGTGAGCTGTACGGCGTCGCTCGGCCGGAAGGTCAGCGACGGGGACACGACGCGGCGCTTCACCGTGACGAAATCGCGGTAGCCGTCGCTGTCTTCGGTCGCGACCACGATCCGCGCGGCGAGCGTCCCGGTCAGCGGCCCCGTCGCGTCGAGTTCGATGCGGCGCGTGTCGAACGAACCATAGTTCAGCGAAGCCGACGCCTGTGATGCGAAACGCGGCGTCTTGCTGACCATATTGACCCGTCCGGCGGGATCGATATCGCCAAAGACGGCGCCGGCGGGGCCCTTGAGGATCTCGATGCGCTCGATGGTCGCGGGGTCCCGCGCGGGGGCGCTGCCGCGATTGGCGATGAAGCCATCGGTATAATATTCGCCGCCGCCATCGGCGGTGCTCAAAAAGCCACGGATCGCGAAATTGTCGGCAAAGCCCCCGCGATTATTCTGCTGGCTGCTGCCGCTCACCAATTCCAGCGCGTCGCTCAACCGGTACGTCCCCGCCGCACGCAGGATGTCCTGTTCGAGTGACCGGCTCGATTGCGACATCACTTCGGTCGCGCGATCGGAGGAAAGCGTCGCGTCCCGCGATGTCCGGGTCCCGAGCACGACGATCTCGTTCCGCTCCGCCGGCTCCTCGACGGCCTGCGCAACCACTGGCGACCCTGCCATCATGCTGATCGCGCCAAGCGTGTGCCGCAGCCGAAGCGGCACAGCCCCGCTCGATAATCGTGTCACAGTCCGCATCGTCCAGCGTGCCAAGAGACTTCCTCATATGCGATGATATGTTGTCGCATAACGTTGCCACTCCGCTATGGCAACGCGGCAGTCTGCAGTAGTGGCCAGGTGTACGAACGATCGACCTGAACCTGCAGGGCAGGACGCAAAACAAGTAGCATCGAGCTTTGCCGCCCGTCCTCCCGACGCTCGATCGCCGGCTATGGGTTGAGTACGCCACCTCATGTAAATCAAATTGAGGGACCGCGCCGGCCGCGGCTGGCTGGTCAATTACCACGGGCGAGCGGTGCAGGATGTCGACCGGGCCTGGGACACCTTGCTTACGAAGCTCGGACTGCCGAAGGGCCGCGAGTGGCGCTCGTACCTATTGCGCCACAGCCTCACGACGCTCGCGCGCAACCGCGGCGCTACGAAGTGGGATTTAGAAGGTTTCATGGGTCACAGCGACGGCCGTTCAGCCCCTCGCGTCGCGCAACGCTTCCAATGTAGCCATCTTGACCGGGTCTTCAACTGCAAGAGCCTCTTCAAGATAGTAGCCATAAGATATGTTGCGCACCACCTCTTGCGCCTCGCCACTATATTCTTCCGCTATGATCGGAAACGCATTCACGAGCTCACGGAGAAATCCCTTGTCCATCTCTTGAAGATGGCTAGCTAAGGCTTCCATCATTTTCACGGCGGTATCAGGGTTAAGTTCCTCGTCGTCGGTCAGTTCGAGGAACACGGCATACTCCGCGATAACTTCTGCAACCTGCATAGCGATCATGGCTTCACAACCTTTACGTGAATGTTCGTGATGCTCTTCTGCTTGAGCAGTTTCAGTGCCTTGGTTTTCTCGACAGGCGTAGGGACCTCCCACGTCCCGATCAGACGGTGTTGTGCTAATACCTCCGACTGCCGCAAAATCTGGGCCCGCGAACGAGGCCTGTTTACGACAGCCCATTTTCGGTCGACCATAAAATCGCCCTGAATGCCGTCAAACTTCACCGGCCGCTTAGAACCGTTGGGCATCGTCCGCATCAACGTTGGCGCCTGACCGGCGCGCGCGCCGGGCGCCGAATCGTTATAGGGTTTCCATGCCTTTTTTGACGTGGTCGTCTCCTTGACCCAGCCGATTTGCGGCGGGTCAAAGGTTATACGCGGCCTCGCGATAGCGAGTCGGCGCAATGCGGCAGCCTTGGAGAGCGCCGCCCCCGGCGCTATCGCCAGCGCGACGTTCCCAGCAACCTTTCCTGCGGCGCGACCGATGTCCCGCGCCGAGGCGTTGGCAACGGCGCTTGCCGCGCGGGAGGCCGGGATATGGGCCGGGGTATCCTCAGCAGCGATTGCGGTGTCGATCATGGCCGCGATGCCACGGCCGGCGTTGCGAACAGTCGTTACCGGATTTGTTGTTAGCGCAGCATGGACTCCCGCCACGGTTCCTTCCCCAACATCATAAAGTCCCTGACCGACGCCATCAACGAATTCGGCGACGGGGTTCGGCTGACCACCGGGCCGCGCTCCCGGGATCCGCGTGGACTGCACCTTGGCCGACCTGCGTTCTACCGATTTCGGGTCGTCGCCCGTGAGCGATCGGGCGCGGGGCGTTTGAGCCTTTGGCGGTTTTGCGGTCCGCGATGTATGATTATCCCCTGGGCTTGGAGCGCGACCGCTCCCAGAACGCGCACGATCGTTTCTGGCGCTCGTCGTATCGGTTTGGGTCGGTCCATCACGGCGCCCCGCGCCTGCAAATGTAAACCGGCCGTCCGCCGGATCATGCCATGGATTGATTTGAGTTCGAGACCGTCAGGACCTAGCGCCGATGGCACCATGCCCGTCCGTAGCCACCGTGAAAATGCGGTCCGCTTACGGATGCCTGATGTCTGGACCATGCCATCCCCCGCCTATTGCGGCGGTGAGAACATCTGAGCAACATCATCCTACAAGTCAAGCGCAACGCGAGCGAATCTTAAAATTTGCCCTGCTCGACCGCGCTACTGTAGTATGGTGCCCCACAGCGGCCAAAGTTGGGCACTCGCATCATTGGAGAATTTTGATACTACGCCGGACGATCGAACAGCCCGCACCCTATAGATCATAATCCAGCTTCTCAATTATGGGTGGCCAGGGTGGGTAAACAATCAGCTTGTCGCCAAAACGCCGCCGAACCGCACGTGCGCGCCGCTCGACGACATCCTCGTCAGGATCAATCTCGTCAGGGTAGATCTAGACCAAACCAAACCTGCCGTCGTGATACAGATACTCCACTTCCATCCCCCGTTCGCCGCCCTCCTGCGCTTCCCAAAGCTCAAGCAACGTATCAGGCAATCGCCTGTTTATCGCCCAACGATACAGAACCTGATTGCCCAGTTCCTTGAAGATCGATTCTCCGACCATGTTGTTATCGAGTTGGGCATAAAGCAGCGTCGGTTCGAGCGGATAATCGCGATCCGCCGTCAGCAATTGCCCTATCTCATTAAGCAGGGCATCGATTTCATCAGTTGCCACGGTTTCTCTCCGATCGTGTGTTGGCAAATTTGGCGCTCTTTCTATTGCCGTCGGCCGTCCACCACCCATCGATCACCGAGGGGCGCACCGATCCGCCATCGAACCGCGGAACCATCTCTACCGTCACGGCTCGCCCGGTGCGCTTGTCTCTCGCCCATTCATCCTCAAACACCCGATAACCGCCGCGATTGAAAATGGCATTCTGCCCGAAGTGATTGAACGCGTCGGTCGGCCCATTGAATCGCGCGGATATATAATGACCGCCATCAATCTATACCGGCTGGGCCTCGCCATCCTCTCGGCAGGCGGCGAGGGCGGCGCGAGTGACCGGGATTGGATCGTCCCAGACTGGTTGGGCAGGGCAGCTTCACTCGGCGGTTCGCTGACAGCTGTCCGCAAGCGCTCGGAGTTGGACGTGCCTACCCTTCGCACCGAGTACGGACAGAGCCGTTCCGGTTGGCCCGGAGCTATTTTCGAAGGATACCGAGCAGCGCGCGAGCGGCCGCGTCGTCGCCAGTGCCGATCGCCGTCTCGAGTTGCCGGCGCGTCAACTGTTGCTCGAGGCGCGCGACATGGACCGCGTCCTCCGCGGCCGCCTCGCGGATGGGCGCAAGAGGGTCCGGGGTCGGCTCGGTGAGCAGCGTCTTGCGCTTGTTCCGGTTCTCGATCTCCGCGATCTGCGCAGCGAGTTCCCTACTCGTCGTGCCTTGCGCATAGGCGAGATCGTCGCGGCGCTCGGTTTCGCGCTTTTCGAGGGCGGTGCCGATCTCGTTCGCGGCGCTCGCCACCGACGCGGTCAGCGCTTCCCCCGCGGCCTTTGTGGATTTGAGATAGTATCGCTGCAGGCGGCCATCCTCGGCAAGGAATATTCCCATATCCTTCGCCTGAAATGGGGGCACTTTGAATTTGAGGAACCGCAGCTGGCCAAGCTGGGGGAAGTTGATGGGCGCGAACTTGGCGATGTCTTGCTGGCGATCGCAGACCCCAGCGACTGCCTTGTAATCGCGGCAGATGACCAGCACCCCCTGCATAGGTTCGCGGATGAAGATTCCCTCGTCATACGCGTCGTTGCGTGCATGCTGCACGCGGACATCGCTCGGCTTGCGGACGATGACGCAGCCCGCCGGCCTGCGATCCGCGTCGCACGGCGTTCCCAGCGACCAGTCGTCGAGCGGACTGCCACGCAAGTTGAGGTGGTACAGCAAACATTGGTCGACGTTGGCCGCGGCTCCCAAACATGATTTGGGGAGCTTGGGCGCGGGGCCCGTCGGCGACGCCACCAGGCTCAGCATATCGGCCAACTCGGCCTTTGCGATCACGCGACCGTCGGGCTTCGAGGGGACGGCCTTCCGCGCCAAAAGGTCGTTCGCACTCTGCAGTGCATCTTGTGCGGTGAGCGGGTCGAGCCGCTCGGGCGTGTCGAGTTCGACCAGCTTGCGCAGCTTGGCGAGCGCGGCGGCGTTCGTTTCCAGCAGCGGGTTGCTACGCGCGTCGGTGAAATCGCGTGGCCAGCGATAGGTCTGCGACACGCTCAGCACCTCGATCAGCCTGGTCTTTTCCTTCTCTGCCGTCCTGATCGCGACATCGGCGCGGATTTGATCGGCGATGATCGCCGCCCATTCGGCTTTGACCTTGCGATCGGTAGGACGCTTCACCTTGAGCGTGATCTCGTCCGTCAGCGTCTTGAGGCGCTGATTGGCCTCGCGCAGTTTTTCGGCCTCGTCTTTGAGTGCTTGGTCTGCCTTGGTGAACGCCTCGACATTCGCTACGGCTTCGTCCGTGCAGACGAGCTGCAGCGGCGCCTTGGTCGTCGTTATCATGCCCTTCGCACGGGTGGTGTAGGCCTTGCTGTCGCTGGCAGCGAGCGCGGGGGCGACCGCGGCGGCGATCGCCGGGGAACCCGATGCGAGTATCAGTCCGGCGGCGGCGATCTTGGCGGTGTTGGCGATGACCTCGCCGGTCTTGTCCTCGGCCTGGACGCCGATCGACTTGAGCGTGCCCGAAGCATAATAGTTGAGCTCGAGGCTCGAGGTCTTGAGAAAGCCGACCAGCCTGCTGTCGAGCGTATAGGCTTCACCCGGCACATAGCGTTCGGCACCGCCGACATCGATCGAGAATTTGAGCTGAGTCGCCTCACCGTTGGTCTGACCGCCCGGACACTCGCTCAGCGTTCGCACGACGACTAGGTCGTATTGCGCCATCGGCAAGCTGTACGTCAGTCCAGGAAGCGAGTCGCCCGCGCTTTCGGTCCGTTCGAGATACGGTGTCGTGCGGACCGTCGCGCAGCCGGTCAGGCTCGTCACAGCGGGCAGAAGCACCGCGATCGTCAAGGACAGGTGTTTCACGCACAGTCTCCCATCGCTTCAAAGGCTGCAAAGTTCGGGCGCCACACGGGGCAAATCCTCGCGGGCAATTCTGCGACCGCCATGAGTTTGACACCCGCCGCGTCGCGATCGACGCGACGAGTGTCGTCGCATCAGGGGCGATTTGCGCTGAACGGCTTCATCTGCCGGATCGGCGTGCGGTTGATGTCCTTGAGCTGGCCCGACCAAATCATCGCGTAGAAGAGCTTGAGGTCGGCGCGGTCGGTGTCGGTCAGCTGGCTCTGTTCGCCATAGTTCATGATCGAGATCGCCTCGTGCGCGCCGAAAAGCTCCGCCGGCCAGGCCTGTTCCTTTTCGAGCGCAAAGAAGTGCCGCAATCCGAAGATGTGGCCAATCTCGTGCGCCAGCGTTTCGATCTGCTCCTGTGTGTCCTGCTGGAACATCATGGGATAAATCACGAGTTCCTGCTGCGCTTCGCCGGGAAAGAAGGCGCTGGCGAGCGTGCAGCCCATCACGCTGCAACTGTTGGCGTCGCGCACCGCGATCTCGAAATCCCACGCATCATCGTCTTCGATGAACCGGATCGGCGCGGCATCGCCCCACGCGCTCACCGCCGCGGCGAGCAGCGTGCGCGCGGCGACCTTGATCTGGTCGGGATAGCGGTAGCGCAGCAGCGAGCGGCGCTGGAACCGCCAGCGCAGCACCGAATTCTGCTGCCACACCGGGATGAAGCCGTCGCTCGCATCGACGACGAGCTCCGTGGCTGACTTGATGTGGCCGCGATGCTCGGTATCGCAGACATGCCCGCGAAACACGTGGACCGTATCCTCCGCCATGGCGAGAAAGTCAGTATCATCATTTAGCTCGAAGATATTGCCAACTGCATCATTGTTCGCGAATGCGGACATCTTTCGATCGGTCATTGCTCGTCTCCTCTGGCATATGGCGATTCGACCGATGCGAACTTTGCGCGCCGCGCGCCCCGACTGCGCGTGATCGCCGTCACGCGGCACGAATTTCGTCATCGCAGAACGTCAGGTCCGTTTTTGCCTGTGCGGATACACGGGGCGAACGGGACCAGACGCAACTTGCGCCGGGGACGTATCGCGATATCACCGTGCTTGCGTGCGGTTGGCGGGGATGTCGGTGGAGCTGGATGGCGACAGACTCGAACTGTTTCGAAGCGTGTTCGGCTGTTCGGCAGACGTCTCGCGGAGCATCGCCGCGCCGGCCCGCGAACGCAGCTTCGCGCCGCGGACGATCATGTTGCGCATGGACGGCCCTCGCCGGGAGATCCTCGTCGTCCTGATGGGCAGCGCGCGCGTCCTGTCGAGCACCGCGGATGGCCGCGTGGTCCAGCTCTACGATCTCACCGCCGGCGACCTTGTTGGATTGGCGGAGGTCGGCGACGATGCCGCGGGCGAAGTGGTGGCGGTCTCGCAACTCGACGCCGCAGCCTATGCGATCGGCGATTTCATGCGGCTGGCCGAGACGCATGCCGCGGTCGGTCTCGCCTTGTCGCGTACGTTGCTGCGCCATTTGCAGCGCGTCACCGCGCGCATGCTCGCCCGCTCGACGCTGTCCGCCACAGGGCGGGTCTATGCCGAGCTCGATAGGCTTGGCAGCGGCGACGGCGCGCGCGGCACGATCCGGCCGGCGCCGGTGCTGACCGCGCTGGCGGAGCGGGCGCTGACCACGCGCGAGACCGCATCGCGCGCCGTTGCCGCGCTCGAACGTCGCGGGATCGTCCGCCGGACGTCGGAGGAACTCGTCATCTTGTCGCTACGCCAGCTGCGCGATCTCATCGTTTGACCGATATCACCGGCGCAGCGAGAACAGGGCAATCGGCGGCTCGCCGAGGAGTTCACCGATCGGTTCGCTGTGGATCGCCAGGACGGCGGCCGCGGCCGCCATCACATCGGAGGCGATGATCGTCCCTGCCGGTGCCGCCGCGGCGATCCTTAGCGCTATCGGCGCGACGGTGCCGAAGCGGCTCTCGCCGCCGGTGATCGGATCGTCGATGCGATAGTCCACGCCGGCATGGATACCCATCCGCCATTGCGCGGGATGGGGTAGCACGTCGGCGATGGCAGTTGCCGCGCCTACCGCGTCGCTCGCCGCATCATAGGCGACCACCAAAGTGCTGCCCATCCAGGCGGCCCGCACGGCCGGCGGCCAAGCGGCCAGCGCATCCGCCACCCGCGCGCCCGCGGTTTCGGGGGGCGCCACGAAATCGATCGCAAGGACGATCGTCTGGCCGGTCGCCGGCCCGCCGCTGTCTCCTGGTATGGCGACGGACGACCCCGCATCCGGCACCAGTGGCAGGCGATGCTGGCGCCGTCCCGTGACGCGCCACCGCCGCCATACCCTGTCGCTGTTCGTTGCCCTCGTGCCCGTGTCTGCGACGAACTGGAGCGCCTCGCTTTCCAAGCGGCGCGCATTGGCTATGGCCAGTCCCATCGCCAAGTCGTCCGCGAGCGCGATCAGCGCGGGCGTCGTGGACGGAACGCTCTCGTCGATCGCACGAACCGACTCCGCGGCGGCGATCAACGCATCGAAGCGCGCGCCCCATGCGGTGCCATTAGGCTCGACGCACGCGCGCCGAAAAGCCGCTACCGAGCCGGGCAGCACGACATGCAGCGCCAGCCCGGCGCGCACGGCCGCTTCGGCGACGATGATGTCAGTGCCCGCGGCTAGTGCGCCATAGGCGAAGCCGACATGCTCCACCGCGAACCAGTCGCCTGCCGCGGCGGCCAGTGCGGCCTCGGCGTCGCCGACCGACAGAGTTCCCGAGAAGTGCGCGCTGCGGGGTGGTCGGAAATGCGCAAGCCAGTCGTCGGACGTCCCGAGCGCGGCCGAGATCTCGGCGAACTGACGCAGCGTGGTCGCATGATCTTCCCAGGCCTGCGGTGCGGCGGCATACGCCACCTCGAGCCAATGCCGCGCCGCGGCGGCGTCTTCCAGCAGCAGGAGCGCTTCGGCGCGCGTGGCAGCCTTGAAATAGGCGGTTTCCAGTTCCGCGAGATCGGTACGGTCGAGCAGCATTATGGTTTCGGCTGCAAGCGTCCGAGACCGCTCGCGATGGCCCGCCAGCAGTTCGAGCGTCGCGGCATTGATCAGCGGATAGGTCGCGGGCGCGAGCGCGGCCGCGGCGGCATAGGAATTGGCGGCGGCGGCGAAACCGAGCCGCCGCTGCTCGCCCGCCGCCGCCCGCGCGCGATCCTTGAGCAACCGCCCGTGGAGCGTGAGCGCGGCCGGATCGTCCCGCCGCGCGTCCATGCCGCCGTCGAGAAAAAGCCGCCAGGCGCGATCGGTTGCGCCTGCGCGGACATGGGCCAGAATGTGCGCGAGTTTGGCCCCATTGTGATCCATCACCAATTCGAGGCCTCCGAAGTCTTCATAGCATGATTAGGCTTGGTTGCCGCCGGGGTGCCGGATGTCCGGATCGATGATGAGCGGCAGTCGCTTCTCGACGACGCTCCCATCTTCCCGGGCATCGGGTTGGATGATGTCGACATGGAAGTTCATGCCGTGGCAATAGTCTGGAACGTTGGTATCGAGTGTCGGCGGACTGAAGGCGCTGAAACAGATCATCTTGCACCCAGACGTCATCGGGCGTCCGCCGGGAATCGTTGTATTGTCGAATACATGCAGCAGTTTGCCATATCCGCCAATCGGTTGTTTGAGTGACGCACCGTCCGACCGAGGCGAGAACTCCCAGTTCCGGTTCTTAGCGAGGCCAACAAAGACCAGCGCCTTGTCGTTGACGTCGATATCGAGCGGGGTCTCCCAAGTCAGGCTGGCTCCGGTAGCACGCGCACGATCAAGAGCTTCGTTCAAATCAGAAAATTGCGCCTTTTCCTTGAAACTATAGCCGAAATGCAGGTGCCCCGCATCGGTAACAATGAAATCGATGACGAAGATCAGCACCACGTTCGGCTTCCACCCGACGGGTGCCACGTCGTTTATCGGCACGACGCCGGATGCGGATATGGGTGTCTGGATGTTCATCGGTCGTCTCCTACTTGGGTGAAACAGAAAGCGTCTTCAGGTCGTCGAGAATGCGGCGCTCCCGGCGGCGCCAGAGATCGTTCCGGGGATCGAAGCCGATCATGCGCCTGACCACGGGCAGCGCCGCGCGGAGCCGCTTGCGCGCTTCCGCCCTGTCGCCGGTTTCATCGGCACGTTCGGCAAAGGTGAATTGCAGCGTCAGCCACCGGTCGCGCAGATCCAGGTTGCGCGGGTCGGCGGCGATCAGCCGCGTCATGATCGCCTCTTGGCGCGCATAGAGGCGATGCGCCTCGGGCGTACGGCCAGCCAGCCGCAAAGCGTCGCCCAACCATGCTAGCCGGTTCGCGATGTCGGCTTGGATCGCGCTGCGCTGTGTGTCCGGTAGCGCGCGTTCGGCGGCGTCCATCTGTGCGAGCGCCGCGGAACAGGCGCGCACCGCTTCGGGCGGTTGCGGCGGGGGCGCCAAAGCGAGCGAACACAGATTGCCTTCCGCATAACCCGCCTCGCGCCGATAGTCGGCGCGGCCGGGGGCGATCGCGACCAGCCGGTCGGCAAGCGTCTTGTACGCCATGAAGGCCGGACGCGCGGCCGCATAGCGCCGGCGCTGATACTCGACATATCCGATCCAGAACTCGCTCTGTGCATGTGTAAAAATGCGCTCTGGATCGTTCGGCGCTTGGGCAAGCAGCCTGGCCGTCGCCGCATGCGCCGAGCGAAACTTCTCAAGCGCGAAGTCGCGCTGTCCTCGTATTTCCGCATCCTCCCCAATTGCGTGGAAAATGCGTGCGCGCCGTTCCAGCGAGTCTGGCGTCAGCTTTTCGAGCCGCTGACCTTCGTAATAGGAAAGCGCGCGTGCGTTGACGTCCGCCAGCACATCGAGCCGGCCAACGCCTTTGAGCTTCTGGCGCAATTCCGAGAGCATGAACTCGACCAGTCCCTCTGCCTGCGCGCGCTGTCGATCGGCCTCCTGCCGCGCTGACAGCGTCGCGAGTGTCAACAGGGCCATGGCTAGCATGCCGAGCACCGCCGTGACCGTGATGGCCATCACGGAGCGCAAACGTCGTTGCGCATCGCGCTGGACGAGCGCGTCTAGGTCGACCCCGGCGAGGCCCGCCACCAGCTTGAGCATTCCAAGCCGCCAGCCATCGGCATTCGCTCTGAGGTCCGCGGCGAGCGGGTCGCGGCCGCCGTGCACGAGGCCCGGGGGGAAGGAGCCAGTCGGGTCGCCGACAATGATCGCTGCCAGGATCGGACGGTCGGGGTGCAGCGTGCCGAACAGCGCAATCTCACGTGCGACCCAGGACGATTGTGCTGCGGCAGGCGAGCAGATCACGATCAAACTGGCTGAGCCTTCGAGCGCACGCCGGACGGTCGCGCTCAAGTCGCATCCAGCGGGAAGATCTTCGCGATCGCGGAACACCGGCGCCACTCGGGCCGACACAGGGCCATGACGGCCCTCGCCGCCGACTAGGCGGCGCGGGACTTGATACCGCTCGAGCCACCGGTGGATCCTGCGGGCGACCGCGGCATCGCGATGGCTATAACTGATGAAGGCGGCGTAGCGCCCGCGCGTCTGCCCTGCCGTGACCTTGCTCCTGCTGCGCACAAAACCGTGCGCATCGTGCCGTATGTCTCGTCCATCCTCAATGGGCTCGCGTTACTGCGATCATTCCGTTCAGCGAACCGAACACCGCCGGCCAGCAACGGCCACAGCGGCAGGAGTTGTAACGGCAGCGAGACCTACCGGAAATCAAACGGCCAGTTCGAGCTGAAATCAAATGCTGAATGAACGGCGGGTTGCGGGGAAGGGACGAGCGACCTGAGTGTCGCCTATTGGGTCACAGCCGCTGTCCACTACCTATCGCAATGCTCCAACCTGTCGAAATGCTACAACAATCTGAAGGCCCCGTTAGCCCATTGAACCGGGCAGCGATATAGTGTCCGCCATCATCTGAAGGCTGCCGATGGATACCGCCCGCTTGCGCCTGTGTCTTGCGGGACCGCACCTGCTTGCCGACCAGTACAAGTGCACCGGAAACGTTGCGCGTTCGCTCCCTGTCATCGACCTGATATTCGTGATTATTGCGAACTTCGCGATACAGCTGTGGCATGATATTTCTAGTACCGGAACGTTCTTCAAGCCGCGTCTGCGAATCTGCTATTTTCTCCTTTCCTTTTGCTACGGTGCTGCCTGTAACTTGCCGCTGCTTTACAGGATCATCAATCCAGAGATCGCTCTATGAAGCCCCGCCACTGCCGAAGCGACCGCCGCCACCGCCTGTAAATCCCCTACCAGTCCAACCTTTCTCAGCGTTGGGGTTTGGCTTGGCGGGTCTCGGCGATGCCGCCACTGAACGTGGAATTATGTTTTGGGGATTGGGCGCTGGAGCTGCGCGTAGCTTATGGGAATCTTCGGAGATCGAGATTGCGATGCCCCTACCGATCGTGGCGTAGGACTGCCGCCGCTGCCGACCTACCTCCACCAGAGACCCATTCCCATCGCTCCACCCGTAAGCGCGCCCCGAACCCGCAAACGTAACGCGTCCATCTGCCGGATCATGCCACGGGTTGAATTTGACTTCCACGTCGCCGGAAGGGGGGACGGTCGGCCATCTCCCGGTCCGTAACCAAACCAAAAAAGCCCGTCGCCGCTCGATATCGGAGATCTGAACCATGCCGCCCCAGTTATTTCTACGGCGAGAACATATTAACAACATTTTTCAAACAAATCAAGACAACGCCACGCCAGCAGCCCGTAGCGATCGACAGCGACGCTACAATAGGGGGAGTAGTCTAAAGACTGGTGCGCTTACAGGACTCGAACCTGTGACCCCCGCATTACGAACGAAGCCCGTTTCCCGGCCTTCCAACGTTCTTGCCGGGGAAACGGTTGAGCCCAGCGCCTTCTAGCCCGCAGAAATCCGTCACCAAAAACGGGCTGCACCGGAAACGCACCGGAGCCGGAAATTATCGACATCGAGCCCCTGGGCTCACCGCAACCGCACTCGCCGGCACGCCACCAACGCCCGCCGAATGCCTGCCATCGACTTCCTTCGGGAGCCGACACGATGTCGAATTTACTACCCGCCGCCACGTCCTCACGCGCCTCTTCCGGTGCGAGCAATATAGCGCGATATTTCGCCGAAGTTACCACCGGGATCCGAGACCGGGCGCGTTCAAATTCGCCGGTTCGCCGCAACAGTCATAATGCTGGCGGCGCAGAGGTCTCGCTCTGGCGCTCGCACAATATGTTTCCAAAGAACGAACACAACGCGCGGATGCGCGCGGCCGAGGCGTTCGATCACGAGACCAAGCTGCCAGGCAAGCGCAATGGCGCCCTCGGCGCGGTCGGGCTCGAGGTCTTGCGATGTCTGCTGCGCCTGCGTGGCCGCAAAGACGGCCGGCTCGACCCTACCTATCAGTGGATCGCTGACCGGATACATCGCTCGCGCAGTGCCGTCGGGGAGGCACTGGAACGGCTGAAGGCATGCGGCTTCCTTGACTGGATCCGGCGGTGCGTACCGATCGAAGATGCACTGCCTGACGAGCAGCAGAGCGAGCAGATCTCGAACGCCTTCATCCTGCTGCAGCCTCCAACGGTACGCGAATGCGTGCGCCGGATGCTGCGCCGGCCGAGTGAGTTCGTCCGCGCCGTTGCCGAGAAGCTGGCGCGGCAGAAGAAGCTCGACACGGCGACGGTCGACGATGTGATCGCCGAGGTTCAGAACCCAGAGCTTCGGGCTATCCTCGCCCGCGTCCGCGCCTTCGTTGATAGTGCAAATCCGCCGAGCGGTCACACAGAGGCCCTGTAAGATCTAGATATAGAAGGAACGCCTATGGCGTGCGCAGTTTGAGGCTGCACCAAGCCCCCGAGGCTCCGAACTCAACGGGTTTAGCATCCAGCGACCGCGGGTGAGCGTGCCGGCTTGCGCCGACCCGTGCATCCTAGGGAGGATGCGCGCATTCGGTTGCTCAACTAATTGTTATTTCGGATATTTGCGGGTGGGCTAAAAAGAGGAACCGCATCTTGGTGTAAACGAGCCGCTCTACCAGCTGAGTTGAGCGCCCCCTCTCGGGTGAACCGCGTAATCACGTCGTTTCCGACGAGGGCAAGGGAGCGTTTCGGGGACCTGAAGAGAACAGAACGGACACGCGCGGCCTCCTGAGTCCCGACCTATTCCCGACCTAATTCCGACTTCGGCCGTGGACGCACAAACGCGAATGTCTGGGATTGGTGGAAAGCGGACCCACTTGCGCGTAAAACAAGTGCCTCATCTTCATGAGGTCGCCGCACGATGCGTCTGCTTGTTTTTGCCTCCTATATGGTGTGCTCAACCATTGCTCCAGCAACGAGTCCAGCCCAATGGATCTTGGAACGATCTGAATGCCTCACGATCCAGACTGACCACGTGCGGGTGGGGGCTGCAAAGTCGCTTTCGATGCAGACCGCTCGCACATTAGCTAAACGCATCACGCTTGCGTGTCGCTCGACTATCCCAAGCGAATTGTTCACAGCTCAGGAGCGTGCAGACATGGAAGGTGCCGACCGTTTCGACATCATCCGTGAGTTGATGTCCAAGCCACCTTCGGATGTCCGCTAGTGGGCGCTTTCCGACCGTCCGGTGTTGGGGGCTGCTTTCCCGATCGCGAACGTCGCGGCCTGGTGGAATGCGGACCAGCTGCTTTCGCGTCCACACCCTAGGAAACCGGTTATGAAACGGGTGTATCGGGTGCATCGATCTTCAGTATCGGCGGAACCCAAGGTGCCCTGCCGTTCTTCCGTTGATGCAAAACCCGTCAGTCGTGCATCAACTAGATCCGGGTGGGATTTATAGTTCGTCCGTTGCCTTACGCGCCAATGTTGCGCTCTCCCGTTTTAGCGGACGTGAGACAGGGCAAACTTCTTGGACAAAGCCGTTGAGCGTGTTGGCGAGGCTTTCCGGCACAAGCCGGTAGAAAACGAACTGACCTCGCTTCTCGCTGACCACCAGACCGGCGGCTTCCAGAATCGATAAATGCTGTGAAATCGAGGGTTTCGACATGGCGAACCGCGAGGCTATGTCACCCGCACTCAGCTCCGCGTGGGCAAGATAAGCAAGAATTTTGCGTCGGACGGATGACGATAGGGCTTCGAAGACACGCTGCATTCCACGGCATTTAGGCAATGAGCTAAGCATTGACAAATCGAACTTGGTAATTAGGCATATACCTAATTGCCGAAGGATGCTTGATGGCCTGTCTGTCTACCGCCCGTATGACTGCTCTGCCCCTCAGCAACGCTCGACAGGGTAAAGTACGATGGTCGCCAGTGCGCTCGCTCTGGATAGCCGGCATGACAGGGTGCACGCTGCTGCTGGCGCCATTGTACGCCACGCCTGGCGCAGTGCTGCTCTGGCTCTGCACCTCAGCAGTCACACTCTGTCTTGGACATTCAATTGGATTGCACAGGCTGCTGATCCACCGCAGCCTCGACGCACAGCGCTGGTTTGAGCGGATGCTCGTTTATCTTGGCACATTGGTCGGTATGGCAGGGCCGCTCGGCATGGTGCGGTTGCACGACATGCGCGATTGGGCGCAACGGCAGACGGAATGCCACGATCTACATGCTCATCGAGCATCGCTGCTGCGCGACGCTTGGTGGCAAATGCACTGTCGTCTCGACCTCACGCATCCGCCCCATTTCGAACTTGAGCCACGCCTGCGGAACGATATTGTGCTGCGATTCCTCGAACGCACATGGATGGCGCAACAGCTTCCATGGGCACTGCTGTTTCTTTGGGCGGGCGGGCTACCGTGGCTGATCTGGGGCGTGCCGGTGCGTATCGCGGTTGGCGTGACGGGACATTGGCTGGTCGGCCATATCACGCATCGTAAGGGACCTCAGGGATGGAGTATCGAAGGTGTTGCCGTTCAAGGGCACGATCTGCCCGCTGCGGCGCTCATCACATTTGGCGAAGCCTGGCATGGAAATCACCATGCTTGGCCCGAATCTGCACGACTTGGCCTTGAGCCAGGACAACATGATCCGGGTTGGTGGGTGCTGCTGGCCCTACGGCGGGCGGGATTGGTAGCCGGATTAAAAGAACCCCGGATGCTCGTGCCAAGGGAAGGATTGCATCGGGTTATTGCCAATTATTGATAGGCCGTGGGCATCTACAGCTGATGGAAGTCTTTTAATTTTTGCGTCAGGAATGTCCGAAATTGGTGGATTGCGGTCCGGCAGCTTTGTGGCAAGGGAACTTCAAAGCCGACATCGAATTGGAGCCGCTCATGCCTTTTCCAGTGTCAGAGCAACGAATAATCGAAGCCGAAAGGGCGTTGGGTCGAACTTTGCCGCAAGAGCTACGACGGCGGTTGATGCGAAACAACGGCGGTGAAGTTGTCGTTGAAGATGACGACTGGTCCCTCCACCCGGTCTGGGACCCAACCGATCGTAAAACGAAGGGCAGGACCGCGATTCATATTCTCGCGGAGACAGCGGCAGCTCGCTCATGGGCGTCGTTTCCGCCGGACGGGGTGTCTTTGGCGTCGAATGGCAGCGGTGATCGCCTCATTACCTGTGGAAACGGCGACCACGTTTTCATGTGGGAGCATGAGACTGGAGAGTGCCTTCCTGTGGGTGCGGATTGGCAATGAGATACCGAACGGCAGCTTTCGGGAGAGGTCGCAACGACGGTCAACAGCTTGAATTGGGCGGTTGCCGTCGTCAGCACGGGTCATGCCAGAACACCCCTGGGCTGGGTTCAGAGTAGCAAGCGGCGGGCATCGACAGACCTGCTTTGGTGCGCGGTACCTCGTAGCCGAAACCGCCATCGAAACCGCTCTTCGTCACGATCTCGACGCCCGACGAGTGAACCATGACATTCTGAGGACGAAGGCCTGCGATAACGGCTGGCCATTCACCTTTTGGGACATTCTTCCGCTCGTTCGGATGCTCTGGCTGGTACGACCTCATCAGCGTTTGAGCCTCGAAATGGATCGCCCTGAGCAGCTTGGGGTCAGACACGGGCCTGTTACAGCCACCGAGGATCGCCAATGCTGCCGCCAAAGTGACGAACATAGCTCTAGCGTGTTTCGAAGGGCCCATCACGCAAATGGAGCATAAGAGCCGAATGTCTGCAATTGGGCGTAAGCGGAACGGCCGGAGTTGGTGGAAAGCGGAGGTTAGAGGATCATACCTTGGCGGTATGCGAGCTTTGCAGATCCACGCGGTTTCTCGCCGCGGCTCGTAACTTCGAGGCTAATCTGCGCTCGATCGATGCGCGTAAGAAGCACTCCAAGGCAGTCATACTTCCGCATATCATTTTCCGCGTCAGTTTCGACGTGGACCTCTAAACGATTTGGGTCGGGGCCGAAATTGCGAATGACTGCGTCTGTTCCATAGTAGCGTTGTATCGTTTGCTTAATAAACTCGACCTCGTTCTGAGACAGAGGCGATGGAGTTCTTGGGAGCATTGGGGGTGATGCAACCGGCATATGCCTTGTTAGCAGACAAGCGAATGTCTGCAATTGGGCGAAAGCGGTCGTTAGACGACATCAGCTGTGCACTTTAAGCTAGGCCGGTTTGTGTCGCGCTCTCTTCCTCCGCTCAAACCAACCTTCCGCATCAACGTTTCCGTATGGAGCCTGCCAAAGTCGATATAATTAGGCCGCCAACCGATCGTCTTGCGGCCCTTTTTACCGCCTGTAGCAACGCACGATGCCTCTCTATCTCAGACGACGGAGGCGGGGACCATTCAGGCATACCGAGTTCGAACACTGCAGCCGATCTTGATACGTCGAGATCAAAACGCTCTTCCTCGGGCAAGTAGGTCATCACAACGCGATGCGCGTCTGGTGCGTCCTTGAGGGCCTCGGCTAATGCGTCAACCGCCCACTCCCGCATCACGTTAACTTCGCCAGATAGTACAGCAATATTTTTAGCTAGCTTTTTGTCCTTACGGTCGAATATCCACAACGTCCTATCTGTGTGATCGGAACCGTTCACCACCGCCTTCCCATAAATCTCGGCAGCAGCTGTGTTATATTGTTCTACTATAGTTTGCATAACGCCAACCATCGAGCTCATATGTCTCACGGCATAGAGCATATCCAGCTTTCCAGCCTTCGCGAAAAGTAACTCCTCGGATGGCAATAGCGTTGGACGCTGAACCTCAGCAAACCCTCTGATTGCGCCGATCATAAAGACGGCTTGAAGGCCGTCATCGCCAGTTATTATTTCATTTACAGGCGCAACTGCGATTTTTTCATGAAATGCGCCCAGAATATTTATAAATTCTCTTAGTTTAATGCTCACTTGATGAGCATTGTCGGCGTCAAGCCTTGCGTGATCTTCCACGCGTAGGCGTTGAGCACGATGCTGCCCCCAGAGTGCCGTCATCACTGCTGCGGTAGAGGCGAGGCCGGATACCCACGTAGCCAGCGGACCTGGCTCAAGCCCTCCATGTAGATAAAAATAAACGATCAGGCTTCCAAAAAAGAGCGCAACCGCGGCCAGTGCACCTACCAATTCAAACACCACCGCTCCTCCGCTTTTGATGGACAGCGCATTGTGCCGCGTCTTTTTCGCATCGCCAGTAATTTCAGTGAATTGCTTCGGTGGTCTTCACGGAGTTTCACCACACGCGAACCTATAAACGTTGGACCTCACGGCTCCGGCGTGGCGGACGACCGTGTTTGAAACGGCGTCGATCAGACAGTTCAGGACGTTGATTTCACCATCGCATCCTGGATGGAGGCGGCATGGCCCGTAACACGGGCTTGCGGAAAGTGATTGATAAGACCCTGCCGGGTGCATCAATCCGCATCAGCAAGTGGACGTAAAAAGGGCCTAGAAGCCCACGGTTTCCCTAGGCCTCGCATCAAATCTAGGTTTGCACCAAAAGAGACCCAAAAAGCCCGCGGGCGAGGCGGGGGTTCTTGCGCTGCTTTCGGGGTCGCGGGCTTGTAGTCATTTGGTCCGGTCCGGATCGCCTGGCGGGCTTCGAGGGCTGGCCGGCGGTATGCCGCGACAGCGCAATCTGGTGACGGACGTGGTCTCAGCGCAAATGCCAGCACCCCACTAAAATCATGTGTTCCCTTTCTGTTCTGACTCACGCTAGATGGCGGTCCAAAGAGTCGCGGGAACCATCATGCACCATCTCCACCTCCACGATGTCCCGTTCGACCTGATACCGCTCGAGGTGCCGTTCTTCCTGTCGCGAACGCCAGCCGGCTTTCCGTCGCCGGCACAGGACGACATGGAGGAGCCAATCGATCTCGGCGCCTGGCTCGTCCAGCACCCCGCCGCGAGCTACATCATGCGCGTCGACGGCCACTCCATGCTGGGCGCCGGCATCAACGACGGCGACCTGATCGTCGTCGACCGGTCCAAGACGCCACGCGCCGGCGCGATCGTCGTCGCCCTGGTCCATGGCGACCGCACGTTGAAGCGCCTGCGGCACATGGATGGCCGGCACTGGCTCGTCCCCGAGGCCGAGGGCTACCCGCACACCCTCGTCGACGAGAATGTCGAGATCTGGGGCGTCGTCGTCGGCGTCGCGCGCCAAGTCCGGTGAGCGGGCCGATCGCGCTCATCGACTGCAACAACTACTATGTCTCGTGCGAGCGCGCGTTCGACAGCAGCCTTATCGGCGTGCCCGTGATCGTGCTGTCGAACAATGACGGGTGCGCGGTCGCCCGCTCGGCAGAGGCAAAGGCGCTCGGCATCAAGATGGGCGAGCCCGTCCACCTGCTGCGCGACAAGATCCGCGCGCACGGGATCCGCGTGCTGTCGTCGAATTACACCCTATACGGCGACATGCAGCGCCGGGTCGTTGCGGCGTGCGATGCCTTCGCGCGGGACTTCGAGATCTACTCGATCGACGAGACGTTCCTCGACCTGACCGGCTTCGAGGACCGCGACCTGGTGGCGCATGTCAACGCGATGCGCGCCCAGGTGCGCCAGTGGACGACGATCCCCACCTGCGTTGGCATCGGCGACACCAAGACGCTGGCAAAGCTCGGCAACGCCGCGGCCAAGAAGAACCCGATGTTTAACGGCGTGGCGGATCTGCGGGATGATGCGGTTCGCAAATGGGTGATGGACCGGTTTCCGGTCGAGGACGTCTGGGGCGTTGGCGGCGCGACGGCCCGAAAGCTGCTGGCGCTCGGCATCGGCAATGCCGGCGCGCTCCGCGACATGCCGATGAAGCAAGCGCGCGCGGTTGGCACGGTCGTGCTCGAGCGCCTGGTCGGCGAGTTGCGGGGCGTCCCGTCGGATGCTGTCGAGACCATCGCCCCGCAACGCAAGGGCATGGCGGTCACGCGCTCGTTCGGCACGCCAGTGCAAGACTTCCACACGCTGTTCGGCGCGCTCACGCAATATGCGATGCGGGCGGGTGAGAAGCTCCGGTTGCATGGGCTCGTCGCCGGCCGGCTGACCACGTTCTTCCATACCAACAGGCACAAACCCGACCGGCCGCAATATGCCGGCTCGCGCACCGTCGCGCTGCACCCGATGACCAGCGACAGCCTCGAGCTAATCGCCGCGGCTAAGCGCGGCGCATCGGCCGCCTGGCGCGATGGCTATGCGTACACCAAAGCCGGTATCCTGCTCGACGATCTGATCGCGGCGGATCTTCGCCCCCGGACCCTATTTGAGGGCGACACGCATAAGCGTGACCGGCTGATGGGCGCTCTAGACGAGATCAACACCCGCTTTGGAAAGTTCGCCGCCACAACCGCTTCGCAAGGCTTCAAGCGGCAGTGGAAGATGCGATCCGAAATGAAATCACCCGCTTGGACAACCGACATCCGTGAGGTGCCGAAAGTTCGTGCTGGATAGGCTGGCGAGCGCACGCGAATGTCCGGGATTGGTGGAAAGCGGACATTCGCGCGATCGCAAAATCCGGGTCCGCTAGGGTCAAAAGCGGACCCGTGCCGGACAGATCAGGCAGGGAAATGAATTCCGCATAGTTTGTTGCCGTCTGGGTCGCGAAAATAGGCAAGTTCGACTGTCCCCAGCGATGCGGTATTACGCGGGCCGGGCGGGGCTTCGATCGAGGTGCCACCGTTGGCGACCGCGGTATCATGAAGCTGCTTCACTTGTTCAAGCGAGTTGCACGAAAAGGCGACGGTGCTGCCGTTGGCGACGCTTGCCGGTTCGTCGTTAATCGGCTGGCTGACGATGAAATTGGTTCCGTTGCCATTATTATAGATCAGCCGTGTATGGCCGCTGTCGGCAATGTTCCGCGTCCCTTCGCCTGCCCCCAAAGTGGCGAGCACCGTGTCGTAGAAGCGCTTCGACCGTTCAATATCGTTCGATCCGACCATGGTGTGAAAAAGCATGCGGGCTCTCCTTGCAGCTGATCGACTTCCGATCGCCACTAGCCTTCTTACCTAACCGGCCGTTAGGACGCGGTCACCCCCGGGTCGTCGAAATGTCCGCGATTGGGCGAATGCAGACTGGCCGCTTCGGATTGTTGCCGATCGGCAGCGCGAACGTCGCGACGTGGTGGTTAGCTGCCGGTGAGCATCCATGCTATCGAGACTTCTCAGGGGGTGGTCATGCAAGATTGGAGCTTGCTAATTTCCGTTGCCGTAACGCTCGGCACGCTGTTTGCTATCCGCAGGTGGGCTGCGAACCGCACTCATCTTCGTGCAGGCATAGTTTTTTTTCTAGTCGGCCTGCCGACCTTTCTTATAGCGCGAAAGGTAGGCGAAACCGGTGCCGTTCAGTCGGACGCGCCGATCTGGCCTATGATCCTGATCCCGGCTTCGATATTGGTACTTGGGATAGCACTGCTCGTCAGAGGCGCCTTCGGAGCATCGCGAAACGCGGTCCGCCAGCGACGGAGTGGCTAACCCGCCTACCGATCACCTATGACGGCTTCTGGGCGCCTCCCGCCGGACCGATTTGGAGTCTACTTATCCGCCAGGGAACGTCGCGACGTGGTGGCTAGCGGACGTTAGCCGAAAGGCTTTGCGATCATCGCCTCATAGTCCTTAACCGCGTCGCGGAATGCCGCTCGCCTCCGCGCCAGCATGTTGTGACGCCAATAAGCTATGCCTGCGAACAGCATCGAGGCCAGCGCCATCTGCGTCGACCCGGCTAAGTTTTGCCACTTCAGATAGAAGGCGAAGGCACCGACCAGTGAGACCGCGGCCAACGCCCAAGCGGTCCACGTGGCGACAGTTTCGCTTGCCCACGAATAATGAGCTTGAGGACGGCCACTCCCCGGATCGGTAGTGAAGTCGTGAAAACCAAACATCGGACGATAGTGCACCGGTCTGAGGATGTCCGCTAGTTGGCGCTTTCGGTCATTGGGCGTCGGAATGGCTGAATGTGGTGGACAGCGGAATGGCGGCTTTCGGGAATGCGGACGGCAATAGCTGCCGTTATGCGGAGGCGCCCCTTTCCTAAAAAGGATCAAGTTTTGGGAAACTTAAGAAAAGGTGGCGAGTGGAACAGGGGCTCTCGCGTTCATTAGGTCTGGAACAGGACGCTTTACCTGAGCAGCAGATCCCACATGCTGTCCGCAAGCTGCTGAGCTACCCATTTTTCAATGATATGACCATTCCGTTCAAGCTTGATGACTTCAATATTAAGAATGTTTTTTCTGATCGACGCAACGCCAGCATTCCCAGTTCGACCGTCGATTTCGCCGAAGGCCAGCAACTTTTTAAGCCCATTCGTCTTAGCCAAGTAGCTTTCAAGATTCCTATGCCGTGCGGCTTTAGGGAAAAACCCACTAAAGAGGTCTATGCCCGGAACGGTCGCTACCCTTCCAGCCGACCAAGGATTATGAGGACTCTTGATCATCCTTATCGGTTCGCTGGCGCGTGGTTTTTGATTGCGCGCTGAAAACATATCCTTGAAGTTCTGGGTCGCGTCATTCGCACTGAACACCAATGGCAAAATCAACGCTAACCCGTCCAGTGTTGCAGAAGGAAGGTCGCCCGCTGCCTTGGCACTGATCATTCCTCCCAAGCTATCGCCAAGAAGAACGACTTTGCCTTGCGGGTGGAGTTTCCGAACCTTGCTTACATATGATCTGACTTGAGAAGCGGCGTTGTCGAAATCGGGACTTGGGAAACTCGATCCATGCCGGGTGCCAGTGTAGCCAATCCTTACAACAAGTACGCCCCGCTCCACCAAAAGTAGAGGTAGGTAGTCGTTCAGGCCGGGGGAGATATCCATGCCGGGGCCGCCAACGACCTCGACGACGATCCGCCTCGAAATCGAAGGAACGAGGTCTCGACTGTCATAGAAGGCGACGATTGGCAGCTTGGATTCATTAACGGTGACCGATCCTGAAAACACAGTCACATCCGTTGCCTCGCTTAACCTCCAAGTTGCGCAGTCGACCTCTGGATTGCCAACCATCGCTATAGCGCCGCTGGGTTCCCCATTGGCATAGGATTTCGAGTAGTCGCAAGGGTTGAGACCTAGCAATGCCAGCGCAGGATCTAACGACCCGGCGGGCAACGATGCTGCAATCGATTTGTCGTTGGCTACTCTCACCTTGGAAGGAAGCGGAGGCACGACTACGAATGCGGGCGGCTGGGGAATTTGCGCTGAGAGTACGGCGCCCATCGCCGAGGCGAAGGCGAAGGCAACTAAAACCGTCGTCATTCTGCTGACCATGCCTTCTCCGTTAAGCTTCATCTCAGATGAGATGCCAGCATTCTGGAGGACTGCGGAACGCCAGTAAATGGGCGCTCCATGCCGTCTCTAAAACGAACCCATAGCGGGACAGTCGCCCGGCCGATCGGGCCGACAGGCGCTCGGGGCATCCGCTTTCCCGAAATTTGTTCCGGATTGCTCTTTCCCGAAATTTCCGCTCGGACATGGGGAAACGGGAACGACCTCGCTGAACGGATGGCTGCTTTCGGGAACACAAATTGCCACCTGAGTGTCAGGGTTTGGGCGAATGCAGACTGGCCGCTTCGGATTAATGCCGATTAGCAGCGCGAACGTCACGACCTGGTGGTGAGCGGCCATTGGCGTGTTGAACCAATAGCGCTAGCATATCCTTATGACGCTCACTTCTGAGGCCCGCCAGCGCGAAATGTTGGCTCTAAGCTTTGAACCGACTGAAGACGGTTTTATCTATTACCACTACCGCTGGTCGCGCGGCATTCCTGTCACCCCTGAAGAACAAGAAAAGTATCTCGACATCCCGGTATTTGGATCAAGGCGTAGGTGGCGTAAGGCACTGGCCGGACGCGAGTCCAGTCCACCGAGGGCATATAGCCCGGTGGCGTGGAAGCTGATGAAGAAGACACCGCTGAGAATGGCGGTTTTCGCTCTGGTCTTCGGCGGGTTCGGGCTGTTTGCGGGGACCAACGAACCCAATTTAGTGTTTGCGACAGCCTATGTAGTGGCAGGCGCTGCGACACTATTTCTTGGCGGACTTATCATCGCGGCTCGCTTCAGGCGGTCCAATGCCGACGTCCGCTAATGGGCGTTAGCGGTCATTCGAAGCGATCGGCCCCGGAACGTCCGGAATTGGTGGTCAGCGGACCGGCGGCTTTCGGGAAGGCGGGTGGCAATAGCTGACATTGCGGGGCTGTCGTTTTCTCGAAAAGGATGGAAATTGGGGATAGCCGGTGCGTTGACCGCGGGCGGTACGACTTGGCAGCAAACCGGCTGGCTTTCCCGATGTCTGCATGGGGCCGCAACGATTCTGGCCGTAATTGGCGTCGGACCGGCGGATGAAGTATCGGTCGAATCTCTTAGGAGGCTGACTCATGTTCTTCATGCTGTTGCTGGCCGCGCTCAGCCGTTGCGCCTCACTCCTGCTATGTCCTACCGATACAGAACTGATCGACGCGCTGTTGGCCGATGATGCCGCAATTAAAAGGGCGGTTGCTGATGAGGCTCTCCGGAAGGGGGAGGTCGTCCTATTTCATCTCCCACAGGGAGTTTGGCGGATACAGGATGTGAGTTGCGGCGAACGCGAGCCTGGTAACCTGCCGACTATAACATGCCAATTTACGGCTCGTTATGCAGCCCGTGACGTTCCACAGATCGCGCGATTAAGAAAGCAGAACGGCAACTGGCGTATCGTCGAGGCGCATCCCGTAGAACCTAGTTACCGTTGATCTCGTAATTACCTATCCAGCGATTTTGGACGCTTCCCGCCTTTTCATTAGTATTAAATTTTGGAAATGTCCGGTATAGAGAATATTATAGACCAGATCTTACTCGTGCCGCGATCTATCACCCTGGAATAGATGGTTAATCAGGTTGCTTCTTAACTTAAAAAAGTCATGGCCCACGTCCCAGAATGGCTTTCCTTCGTCGTCGGATTCGGCATCCCACTTTATTCCATTGCGGAACTCCATCGACATGGGAATCATCATCATCCGGTCAATCCGAGTAACATACTGCCGTGTGCCCTGCTTTGAGGATAAAGAGATCCGATACCCGGCTGATCCTGGTAGTGACTGTACGTTAATCGATGTGAAAATGGTCGAGGCTTTGTTGACACAAGTGTCCCGCTTCTGCTCAAGACTATCTATGATAACACGGCTCGGAATCGTTGACGTGGGATACCCGGCATCTATCAAGGCTGTGTTCAACGCTATAGCGGTGTCGTTGGCAAAAGCCCCGACAGTCCAAGGCATCATCTCCTCGCCTGATCGCCGAACGCTCGCTATAGTTGCCTTATCCGCGTACCCTGTAATACAGAATTCTGTTCCCGCATTAACGACTAACTTGTCTGAACTTAATATTCTGATTGGACTTTTAGAGGCACGAGAATAGGTCATATTATTAATCGGTGTAGCCGTTGCAGCGTGAGCGAAATTTGAAATGACCAACTGCAAGATGGATATTCCATTCAGAATCGGCATCCAGTTTCGACGAACTGTCATATCGGCCCCTTATTTGCATTCCCGCGCGAGGCGCATTCAAACTTGCTCTCATGTCGCTCGAATATCCAGCTTTGGGCGCTTTCTGGCGATCTCACCCGTCTAGAAAAATGGTCAAATATCATGAACGGCTGGGTTTGGTGGAATGCGGACGTTTCCTGTAGATCTGCGATATGGTCACTAGCTTCATGAGATTACCTCTGATCCTGCGCCTCACCGGTGGCTGGATCCTTGCGTGGATTACCAATGCGCTTCTGGCACCTGTGGCGGCGAACTTTCTCGAGATGCTTGGCCTCTTGATATCAGTAATGGTTGGCTGCGTGCTGCTGTTAGCGGCGGTCGGCATTGTGTTCGAAGGTATGGTTCGATCCTGGCAAATGCGAAGTGGTAAGGCGCTGGTTGCGCAAGCAGTCGTTCCGGCGATCGTTATCGCCCTAGGCGTTCTCTTTCTTACCCATCCGGCGGCGGAGCTTTCGTGGCAAAGTCTGCATGGCGCGAGGGATGTCCCAATCTGGAGGTGGCCCTACCGACCTTAGGGTACGCTTAGGGGCGTGAGCGGGCGTCAAACGCCAAGCCATTCAAGGCCACCAGGAAGTTCGTCAGCAGAAAAATCGATTTGGAGGACGCGCCGATGCGCCGGACGGCTCGCGGCTTCGGAAGCGTGGAGGATTGGCGTTGCATAGAGCCATAAGTCGCCAGCATCAGCAGTACAGACCCGTGTGCCGCATTTGCTAACCACTTGCTCGATGACATCGACAGGAACACGCCCTTCGGCATGCGAACCGGGCGCAATTAGAAGCGGGGCATTGGTCGCGGGAACATCGTCAAGGTGGGCTCGCAGAGTGACCATGCGCGTGAGTAAATCAAAGGGCGGCGCGACGTGCTGCATGCCGCCCTTGATGGTCCAAGGGCCAAAGCCATCCATATCAATCCGCCGCTGCACGCAAATGGTACGGTCTTGATGCCAAGCCAGTGACCAGTTCGTCTCGGCAGTTTTGTCGAAGAAGATTGCTCTCACCGGGCGGCATCTTTGGCCCAGCACATTCGCTGCGATCGAGCCGATTGCTCCACCGCAGGCGAGAAACGGACGGAGGGCTTCAATGCCGCGGATGCGAATACCGGCTTGCTCCGACGGCAGGTGTGCAAGCGCCGCTCGTAAATCGGCCAAGCTGCCGGCTAAAGCGCCCGCAAATAGCTCCGCGCCGTGATCAAAGAACGTAAGGCGGGACTGATCGTGCATCATCACGGCGTCAGCTAAGCCTAAGCGGTGGGCCTTCGCAATGTCTGCTGTTGGGCGTTAGCGGTCATTCCACGTGATCGGCATCAGAACGTCCGAAATTGGTGGAGAGCAGACGTTCCTTAAGAGGGCAACGCCGTAAACATCGACCTGCGTTACGCCACCACCACGAGTGACACCCAATAAATTGCCCACCAAAGTGCGGGTACGACGAGCAGTCCCGCAAAGCGACGCTGAGAAAAGTCTTTGAAGACAAGAAAGGATAACACCACGGTGCTAAACAGCATCACTGGCTTCGCTAGTAGCACCGCAAGCATAATATAAGGGCCAATCTTCGAAATCGTCTCGGGTGCGTCAAACATCATCGGGGTCATGAGCGCCATCATGGCGGCTCGTGGTATGGCAAGAAGCGCCACCACTCCAACGACTAAAGGAACAACACGCTTCCAAAGCTCCTTTGTATCGCTTCTGTATCCTGGTTCTTCCATCGCTGAAGCTCCTGAAATGTAGACGATAGCTAGCCCAAACCAGGCCCTGGGCGCGGTCGGCATTTGCCATCTCAGTGCCCCCTGTGAGGGACCCGTTTACCCACTACAGAGTTTTTTCGGCAGGCCATAAGTGCGGCCAACATCGCAGCGAATGTCGCCTTTTGAGCGTGAACCGACGGGGCAGCGTAAACACCGCCCGCGGCGTTCACCCCAAGGCCACGTTCGAGACGATCAGCTCGCCCGCGCGCTGCGCGGCGCCCGCCCCAACCGTGTACGTCGTCTCGGCTGTCGCGACATGAAACCGCGCAAACGTCGCCCGCGCGCCTGGCCTATCGTTGATCGACAGGATGAAGCGCCCCTTGATCCCCGCCAGCTGGTCAGCGAGCTGGTCGAAGTCGGCGCGGCCGAACACGTCCTGGCCGTAGTCCGTCTCGCATCCACAATAGGGCGGATCGAGATAGAACAGCATACCAGCGCGGTCATAGCGCCGGATGAAGTCGGCATACCCGAGCTGCTCGATCACGACGCCGGCCAGGCGCGGTGGTGGATATCAGCGTCGCACCCGATCGCCAGCAATGGTGGCCTGGTGCCCCGACGATCGATCTGAACCCGCAAGGCCGGACACAGAACAAGAAGCATCGCGCGCTTCTACCCGTGCTGCCGCTGCTCGACCGTTGGCTGCACGTTGAATACGCGACGTACATGGCGCTCAAGCCCGCCGAGCGTGCAGGTCGCGGCTGGCTGGTGAATCATTACGGCCGCCCCGTGCAGGACGTCGATCGCGCCTGGGACACGATGCTGAAGAAGCTGGACATGCCGACCGCCCGCGAGTGGCGCCCCTATGTGCTGCGCCACAGCCTCGCAACGCTCGTCCGCAACCGCGGCGCGGAAAAATGGGATCTGGAAGGCTTCATGGGCCACCGCGCCGGGAGCCAGACTGAGGTCTACGCGATCGGCGAGTTCCCCAGCGTCGTCCGCGCGCTGGAGAGCATCATTTCAGAGATCGAGAAGCTCGCGCCGGGTGCGATGCACCGGAATCGTACCGGAGCCGCAAAATCCTCGACCATGCGTGAGGATGATAAAATGTAAGTAATTTCAACAGGATGTCGATGGTGCCGCTTACAGGACTCGAACCTGTGACCCCCGCATTACGAAGACTCGGTCCAACGACTAACCCACTGAAATGACCTCTTTTTTAATCCTGGATTGACCCCGTATGACACTCACAATGCTCACAAACTGTCCCGTCAGGTTCCGACGATAGGACGGAATGACAACCCGCTGAGCGGGCTTCACAATCGGCAGACAGATAACCTCGTTGTCTCATGTTCCCGTCGACCGGACGGTCATCGTATCAACCAACGGAGATATGATGATGACGGTACTTTCCTCACTGACAATGGTGGCATCTGATCGAGCGGCAATGCGGGTCAGAGGAATTGGATCGATGCGGCAGAAACTAATCGATCGAATTGGCGACCAGATCGAATTGGCAAAGGCCACCGAGGCCGGTCAGTCGTTCCAGCGTGTCAAATATCGCCGTGTCCGTGACATCGAAAGCGAACAGGTTTCCGAGTCCGTCGTGAAAACTCGTGTTCGTCCTTGGTGGACGGCAGATCCAGACGGTTCGGTCCTCCTGTGGATCAAATACGGAAATACGAACCTCGAATTGGCGAAGGGTAAGCCAGCCATTCGGATCACGAATCGGAACGAGCTTATTCCCACGCTGGAGACGGTTCTGGAGGCAGTCAGGGCTGGTGAGCTGGATAAGCAGATCGAGGTTGCCGTGGCCTCGTTCAAAGCCCGCTTCAAAACGTGATGTTACGAAAGCGGTCGATATTTTCGATCCCCTCAAGCAGATCAATTAATCACTGTTTTATCACCTTGCCGACCGGTCTTTGATATCTCGTCGGAAATAGGGCCTCATCCATCAAAGCAGTTTTATCCGAGAGTGTTCGGCTTCGGACTCAGCATGCCTATGGCTGCGGTTGCACCGGTGGCTGCTGCTGCGGAGCTACAGCATCCCCCGGTGAACGAGCGCTATTTCCAACAGGAGACGGTTCTGCCACGAAACTTTTCAAGGCATCCATCACTGCAGTTGTCGTGGTCGTAGGCAACGTCGTCGCCGGTTTCTCCGCAGTGGTCGTTACTGTTTTGGTACCCCCCGTTTCAGGCTTACCTGTTTCGGTTGAGGCTTCGTCACCCTTTGGTGCACCGCTATCGGATGCCGTGTCCGTGGGCGTCTCTGTACCGCTGCCGCTATCCGAGGCGTTTTTTTCGACGGTCTTAGTCGTCGTCTCTATATTCGAAGAACTAATAGTGCTCGCTATTGCGCCAGCCGTGCTGACGATCGTAACTGCCTTATTCGCTGAGTCCCACATGTGGATGACTTGGTCTGCTGTTAAGACCCCCTTATAATTTGACGAGATCTGGCAAAGGTAGAAAAATGCGATATTTGCGTATGCGGTCTGCGCATTCGACGCATTTAGCATCGCAATCGCTTGCTGCTGCCCAAAAGAAAGCTCTCCACTTCCTTTTGCTGCATTACCGGTGGTTGCCCCCTCGCCCTTCGCTGCGGCTTTGAGAGATGTGGCATTTGCTGTCAGTGCACCTTGTGCACAGGTTCCGCCCGCTCCCGATAGCCCAGCGGAGTAGTTCGACTTCCATATTAGAAGACGATCACTTCCCGGCTTTAACTCCACCGCACGAGTATTGAGTAAGGCGCAACCGCTAAGTCCGCAGCCAGCAATTATCGCCCAGAATGGTGATTTTAGCATAACCCCCCGACCTTTTAAGATATTTCGGTTTGGTACGCTTACTATCGTAATAGTACGGACTATCCTTTCATATCGTCAAGCTGCGCGAGACGGGAGATTTCACAAGTTTTTTACAAAGTCTCTTTGGTATTTTGTAATAATTTAAGGCAGTGCCTATGCTCGAGGATCGCTGATCAGAGTCACAACATAGTAGTGGTGGTGAGCGATGACGGAGAAGAAGACAGTTGGGCATCTGTCGTAGCGGGCGGCGACCCAATGCCAGCCCTTCAGGCGGCCAAACAAAATTTCGATGCGGCTGCGGCTTTGGTATCGGCGCTTGCTACATTTGCTGGGCACGTTTCAAGATTTGCGTCGGCTATTGCAGGGTGTGATGCCCTTTGCTCGAGGCGCGCCCCTGTACCAGTCTGCGTCGTAGCCGCGGTCGCCCAGCATCCATTGCGGGTCGGGCAGATCGTCCAGCAGCGCTGCAGCGCCGGTGTAATTTCTAACCTGGCCAACCGTCAGCAGGAAGCTGCGCGACCTACGTCATCGAGCGACGAAGCGCCCAACCCTCCGCGTCAACCTAGTCGGGGCTGGGCGAGCCGTCCCTCGACTTCGTCTAGATCTCATCGTCGGGTGGAGAAAAGCCTTCTGTTAAATTGATCGATAACAGGGTTGGCCGCCGTCCGGCACGTAATTGTGTTTTGGTGACGACGTCCTTGGATTGAGCAATATTCCCGACCGTATGCTCCACGTTGCCCGTCGAATAATTGATGCTCTCATTATCGTAGTCGCCGGTACTACGCATCTGGTTGACCGCATCATACCCGATCAATTCGAACTTGGCGTTCTGATACCGAAAGGTGAACGTCTCGTGCGTTAGATCCGTACCCGTCCCCTCGACGTACACCCTCAGCGACCGGTTTTTAATTTGCAGTGGGTTGTCGCTTGCAAACGGGTCCGTTTCGTTTTCGACAACTGGTAAGAATGTATCCGTGTCGGCAGCTATCGATTTTGTGCCGTCCGGCTTGCCGAAGGCAATCAACAAACGCCGAGGGCCGTCGACGGAAGCGCCAACACGTTTGAGGATAAGAACCTGATCCGGAACAGCGTCACCGTTCAGGTCGCCACCGGCAGACCATTGGATAGCCCATCCCTTCGGAACTACCGACGATGGTTCGGGCTGAGACACCATCGCTGAGGTGTTAGCAGTCATCGAGGCATTTGAGACAGGCGGCGTAGCATCATCGGATGTGTTGTCAGCTCTCGACGAATTTGCGCACGCCGACGTTGCCAGGACGACCGCCAAAGCGGTCAGGGTCGATTTTAGCATTCAATTTTCTCCTGTTCGATTGTCACGATCAGGGGACAACAACAGGAGTGCAACAAGTATTTGACACGACTGGGGGACAGACGATGTGGGGGGCTTGCAGCCATGTCGCTGAATGGATTTGGTCCAGCTCCTTGGTGAAAACGTACGCCGGCTCCGGAAGGAGCGCGGGCTGTCACAGGAGGAGCTGGCATTCCAAGCAGGGATGAAACGCAGCTATCTCAGCGATCTTGAGCGCGGCACAAGAAACCCCACCGTTAGGGCATTGGACAGGCTAGCAGCTGCGCTCGCTGTTGAACCGTACGGGCTCATTAAAGAGCAGCAGAAACATCCGTCGATCGCCAAAGATCATTCGGGATAGATCAAAAATACAATAATCTCATTGACTTAGAATCCCAATGACACCCCGCGATTTTATGTCCGAGTCGGCCCCAATATCGTTGTCACTTTTAAGCTTCGCACAGCTGCAGAATTCAGAGCAGAGCTTGCGCGCGCCCAGAATAATGTGAGATTACACTTACAGCTATATGAACTTGTGGCTTGGTAAGGGTTCCATCGATCCTCTCGATGACCCCCATAGTCATGCAGCTGCTCAACCAGGTCCGCATCAAAGCAGCATAGTAGCGTGGCACATATCCTATCGGTAATCCGGCTACAAATATCCGTACGGCGTTTTGATCATGTGGATTATCAATTTCCGGCATGAAGGTCACAACTTGTCCCATCATTGCTGATATCTCAAGATGCATACCGGCATTGTATCGGAAACCGGCAACTTCCATGAGAAAAAGGTGCGGCATGGTTTCGTAGCGGTAATCTATGGCACACATGAATCCGTCGCCCGGCAGAGTGGCGCCGGTAAAACCAAGAAGCGCAAAATCGCTAATCTGGCCAACGGGATCGATACGATGCTTTTCGAGATAGGTGCGAAAATCTGATCGATTCCGAGGTGGTAACCGACGCGAAAATACTTCTACGACATTGAAATGATGAACCGGGACATCCAGCGGAAAGGCAGGATGCCCAGTGAAGCCAACGCTCATTGCTTCTTGCAAATCATGGCTATAATAAGCGTAGGTAAGGGAAACCCGATCCGATGCCCTTACAAGCTCTCCTACAATGAACTTCTTACGAACTGTGGGGTTGCTCGATTGCCATATTAACAACAATCGATTCGGCTCGATCAGGTGTGATATTTTAATCATCGTCTATCGCCAACATAATACCCTGGAGACGCTCAGTCCGACGGGCTAAAACTTTTACGATTGCATCTGCCCGGAGCGCCGTAAGCGGATGCGCTGATTTGGATCCGACAAAAGATCTTAGCTCCTTCGAAAACCCGGCAACATTCCAGTTCAAGCTATCAGATATAGCTTCCCGCAACCCTGGCCTCTGACGGCAAATCGATGCTATCATTTCAAGATGGCCAGCCTGCTTAGCGTCCGAAACGTCAAATCGCATATGGTGCCTGCCACGATTGATATAGGCATCTAACCTTACCATATCGTTGAACATGGTAAGCTTTTCTTCGATGATCTCGTGAAGAAGAGACGTGCCATTATCGAATGCCGGGGCAAATCGGGGAACCATCTTTCCTACTTTGTCCGCACGCCACAACACGCCCCAGTTATCCTGATGACGATCAGTGTTTCCGATCACTGCGTCAAACACGAGCATTTTACCCCAGCTAGCCCAGTGATCCACACCGAACATCTGTCTAAATCGAGTGATTAAATACCCAATATGCTTTAGATTATGTTGCCGGCCGGTCTTAAGGTCATAGTTTTCTATCCTCCTGACCATGTAGCTGCCACCGGGTACGTAGAGGCTGTGCGTTTCTGGGGCTGCGGCGGGAATATCTGGATCGTAACCTGGAACGTCAACAAGCGCGGCGGCTGCGGTGATCGAGTCCTTCTCAATCTCATACCCGTAGAACCATGATATTAGTGTTCCAGGCTGGCCACTTGCCTCATCTTCCGCATAAAAGCATTCGGGAACGGGGACGTTCATAAGCCGCCCCACTACGCCCGCTATCATTTCCGACCAAAACTGAACTGGATATCGGGGATTTGAAAACTTCATTAGGTAGCGATGACCGGGGACGATCCGAGCGTCGGCTGGTACCTCCGGAGCGATCAAGGCATACTTGTCGCGAGCACCCTCAGGAAATGGCGAAAATTCACCGTCCTGTGCCCATCCTCGGATATCGACCGCCTGCATAACGCCTCTGTGCGTTATTCCTAAAGCGGCGTGAAGGGGCGAAGCGCACCGCTTAGAGCTGGAGCTACCGCATACTCTGCAGGACGTCGACGTTCATCTCGGCGGTCAGGTGCTTCGCGTAAAACCGGTCGATCATCTCGACGCTGGTGCGAGCGTTTCGGGCGAGGGTGAGCAGGCACATATCCTTCCCCTTGATGAGACGGAACATGATCGCTGAATGACGGAGGGAGTACAGCGTACGCGTTTCCCCAGACGTCGATTTATACAGATCAGCAGAACGCAGAACCGTACGTAGCTGACGGCCAAGGTTCCGAATAACGAACGTACGGTTCTTGTACTTCGGCATGAAAATAAAATCGTCAGGATTCCCGAACCCTGCGGCCTTGCCAGTTTTCAGTAGGGTTTCATAAATCGGCACCGCGTTCGGCATCGAGACAACCGGGGTATTCACCGTCTTGCTGAAATCCGTTGTGATCCGGAGATACTGAGTTTCCTTCGTCCGAACGATTTCGACATGACGGTGGCGTAGCTCCTTTGCATCCGACGGGCGCAGGAACGTGTTGACCGAAAACGTGCAGAACCGGCGCAACTCGTCGGTGATCTGATATCCGTAGACCTTCGTCCCTGCATCCTCGTGCCGTTTGCACTCCTTCAGCAGCGCTTGGTATTCCTTGAGCGAAAACCATCCTCGAACCTTCTGCTTCAGGCTGACCTTCGGCATCAACGGAACGTGATCAATCGCACCGGCACGGGCGGCGGCTTGAAGCGTCTTGCTGACGAGGACGAGGATCATTTTGATCGTCGCTGATGACAGATCCTTATCCCGCAGTTCCTCGACGAATTCGTCCAGGACGACGGTCTTGATACGACGAACGTCGAGGTCGCCAAGCGGCTCCTCGCAATGGCACCGGAGGATGCGACGTTGATCTAGCGCTAGACGGGGGTTCTTCTCACCGCGCGCGACCCGGCGTTCGTCGGCAACGATCACGTCCTCAGCGAAACGGCGGAACGAGTTGTCGCCTCGAACGGCCTTTGCAGTCGGTGCCAGCTTATCAGATATAGCCTGTGCATCGATCCGGGCCTTCCCGATATCGTCCGTCTTGAGCGACCTAGCGACTTGTCGTCCATCGTGACGATAGCGGGCATAATAGAAGGGTGAGCCAACCGCTTGGGTCAGCGTTACATTTCCGATCCTTTCTGTGAGCATGGGTGATTTTCTCCGTGTGGTAAGCGCCGGACGACGCTCTTGACCGTCTCGGCATAAAACCGGCCTCCCTTTTTCGCGGGGATGCCGAGCGTGTTGAGGTGGCGAGCAATCGCCGAATATGACCGTCCCTCGTCGATGAGCGGCTGGACAACGGACGCAAGCGAATGAGCATGGTCGACGGCTTGCTGGCGATGCTTGATCGCGAGTACCGATGCGTTGGCACCGAGGCGGACACCTCGCTTCTTCGCCTCAGCAAGAGCAAGGCGCGTCCGCTCCGATATCATTCGGCGCTCTTCCTGAGCCAGAGCAGCGAATATGTGCAGCTGGAAATCCGAGGCGTGCGGCATGTCGGCTACGACCAGACCGACGCCCTGCTCCATGATACCGGCGATGAAGCTGACTTTGCGGGAAAACCGATCGAGCTTGGCGATCAGCACTTTCGCTCCGAGCCGCTTGGCGGCGGCGATAGCCTGCCACAGCACGTCCCGCGTATCCGACTTCCCGGACTGGACCTCTACATAGTCCCCTAGAACCTGATCATTGTCACCGATGAATCCGTCCACCAGCGACTTTTGTGCGGCCAGACCTAACCCGGATCGTCCCTGCGCAGCGGTCGATACTCGATAATAGGCAACATACCGTGTCATTCGCTGGCTCCGTCAAAGGCAAACCTTGGTTTGCTTTGGACGGGTCATCGAATCTTCGAACCATAGCAACGACGCAGTTATCTCCGGTCTTGGCTTTGCGCCCCGTAATTGCTGTCCGCTGAGCGAGTTGCCCTCGATAAATTAGTCAAAAGCTGGTTTCTTGCCGCCTCGAAAGGATGCGTGCACCATGCGGCGGGAAGTCCCCGCCTTATGCTCTCGTCGCGTAA
Source organism: Sphingomonas sp. BK481 (assembly GCF_014194875.1). Taxonomy (NCBI): domain Bacteria; kingdom Pseudomonadati; phylum Pseudomonadota; class Alphaproteobacteria; order Sphingomonadales; family Sphingomonadaceae; genus Sphingomonas; species Sphingomonas sp. BK481. The sequence goes on from NZ_JACIAP010000006.1 coordinate 60,592, forward strand.
TGGGGTGTAGAGCGAAGTCATATGGTCGAAAAATGACTGAACGCGCTCCCGCCTCATTCCAATCCGCTTAATTGTCCCTCGCTCTGCGTAAATATCAGCAGTCTGCCTTCGGAGCTCGTTCCATGTTTTCTCGTCGGCAATGAATGTGTCCATCATCACATTTTCCAGAAACATCATATCAGCGAGAAAATAGCGTATTACGTACGCGCCCAAGCGGCTGACGATGTAATTTGACTCAACACCTGGTGCCGAATGAGATGTGGTATGTATAAAACGTAGACGACATAAGTCGGAAATCACCTTCATGGTGACGGCATCGCCGAACCCAATGATCCTCAGATTCCGGACTATATCACTGCCTTCCAAATGCCTAAAGGCAGAGTCACTACTGAGATCGACAATGGCAGCTAATAGATATGTACGAACTAGCTGGGCTTCAGTCTTGGCTAATCGGCTATCGAATGGATTTCCCACGACAGAATGCTCTTCAAAATATTGCTTCTGAGTGCCCACCATAATTGCACGCAGCGCCTCATGCTGCGGCATTACGTATCGACCAGTGCTTTCGTATATCCTCAAGGCCTTACCCGAGGCGGTCCACCCCGACTGCAAGAACTCGCGCGTCATACGCAACGCTAGTCGGATATCCGACGTAGCAAGAACCTCGATGAGATTCCCAATCGTTGTACCTAGAACCGAGCTTTGAACTAGGTCAATTATTACTGGAAGCTTTTGGACTTCAACCTGCGCACCATTCTCCGCCGTGAAATCACCAGATTTCCCCTCGAGTAACTGCTTCGCGACAAAAAAGCGTCGTGCGAGAACCGCCTCGATGACAGGTGGCTCAATGGCTATTGGATCAAAGTCGAAAGCGTCGAATATAGGACTGTTTTTATGAAGGACGTATGTGCCCTCTCGCATCGCACATACCAGATTGGCGCCGATCTTTTGCGCCAGCGCCATCGCGTCGGAGAAAATTTGTGACTGAATGGACTCGTCGTCAAACTGATCGATATTATCGACGACGAGAAACACGGCGGCACCTTTGGCCGCATATCGTATTATCTTTTCTGCATATGGAAGACCCTTATTGTAATCGTCCATCAAAAGCTCGGTGATCCGACGGCGGCGCTCTGTTTCGTCATCACGTAATAAATATAACGGTCCGCGGAAAAGCGCGTCCGTTTCTTCTTTGTAAGCATGCCGCACGCAACGCTCATAGTCTGATAGAAAGGGGTCAGCGTTGATACCGCTAATTAAGCTCGAAACTAAAAACGCTAGGGCAGACTCACCCTTGGCAAAAGGTCGGAAGTCAACATGAAACCAATGTGGATAGGGTTTATCTCGCCGAGGCTCAAATATCTCCGCCGCACTGACTTTTCGGGTGTACTCCAGAAACGTTGTCTTACCGGCACCGACCTGCCCCAATACGAGCATTGCTAGTGGACGAGCTCGACTACCAGCGCCCGCGATTAGCGACGCTATCTCCGCACTACCCTTTTCACGTACCGCTCGTATTGGAGCTTTGGACGCGACCCCCTCACGCTTTTGGATATGAATTCTGACTCTGTTATCAAACCGCATACGGTCAGGAGTCCGCACGTACATTTTTGCTAAAAGTGCAGGGTCGGAATTTACGATATCTTCCGTAAACGCGGTGACAATAGCGTCTTCGATCAACGGATACAGACTGTGCCTTGTAATCCGAGAAAATCCGGCGGGGAAAAATCTGTTTAACCGGCGATCACCAATTTGATTTTCGATGCGACCGAGCAACTCGTTTTCAAGGCTCCCGTTTATGACAGCGTCTCGGGACAAAAGGTCCGTAAACTCTGCATAGTCTGTATCGAGTATCGAACGCAGGTTCGGGAAAATAATCGCTGAGGAATCGGAGAATTTCACCTGGTCCGTCCGGGTGGCAGGAAATACAATCCATGTGTTTCCGTTGGTTACAACGGCAAAGGGCAGGCTGAGTTTTCGTGCATAGTCCCGTGCCTGCGTAATGGCAGCACCTGTTTTCCCGGTTAGTAACTTTCCCCGTAGCTGGGCACGCCGCGTATCTGGAACCTCGTCGAATGTTACACCGACACGCTTGGCCTCTACCACCAACGCCGTCATACCTGTCCGAAGAGTGTAATCGGCCCAAGTGGTTTCGCCATCTTCCGATACTCGATCCTCGGAATGAAGGTCGGCGTGCGTCCAGCCCAAAATGTGATACAAAACATCGTTGATGACTTTGTGCCGCGTCTCAGCTTCGTTGGCATGCTCAAGAACTAACGTCTCGTACGACGCAAGGATCGAAGCGGGGGTTGGAATTTCGGCCATGCGGAAACATATCCCGGAATGGCTGTCGTGCACAGTAGCCATCACCCTGCTTTAACCAGCTAAGGAATGAGAATGATGACCGTCGCGCTCCGTCTAGCGAGAAGCGCAGGGAACGGACGCGAGCTCAATGCAGGGTCGTTGTACACATCGAACCATTTAAAGCAGGATCGATTATAGCGGCGATCAGCTCAGCCTTCGTTTGAGGTGAAACGGTCTTCGTCAGCATGCTTAGGACGCGGCCGATCAAATGTTGAGAACGGCTTGATCCGAACACCCATATTAACCGGCCACGTACAAACAATCTTACCAGTGAAGCCGGCGGGCTAGCTTTTAGCTGGGTTCTGGACGAATCAGCGATCGCAGCCGGGACAGACTGATCCGCCGTTGACCGTTTTTCGCTATCGGACCGGCAGCGTCCCATGCTTGAGCGCCAGGCGCATCGTAAACAATCTCAGCTTCTTCGGGACTGACGACTTTAAGAACGACCAAGCGATCGCATGTCGAATACATCGAGATGCTCTTGCCAGCTGTCATTTTAATTTGAACATCGCCTGCGGCATCGAAGGCGTCGTGAGCGGGCTGAGAGGGCGGATATAGCGTCAGCCCTAGAGCCTCTGCAGCTACGACTTCGCCTATTGACCCAACGAGGTGACCATCGGGGGTAAATGGCCGACCGGGATACAATGCAGCCAACTCCTCGGTAGCTCGGTAAATTGCCGCGACGGGTGCTGGAAGCTTGACCCGCCTATTCACCGATCACGAACCGATCAAGCGTCGGACCGAATGGCTTCGCGTTGAAAGACACCATTTCGACGATTTCGCCAGCTGCTGTAATCCGATCGAGCTCAGCCCGATTCCCCCATTTCGCAAACTTTTTACATCGGCGGCATTCCACGCGAAATGCGTTATGGGTTTCAAGCGGTTGCTCGATCCACCTTGTCCCCTCTCCGCAGGTACACCGCATTTGCATTTCAAACCCCTAAAGCTACGAGCGATCGGTGAAGCCGTATCGCGATTGAACCGCAGCGCAAAGGGATCAAAGTGGCGGTACGATGTTGACGAAGCTCGGCGGTGCATCCGTCTACCGGATGACAATCACAGTCGCTTGATCTCGCTTTAAACGATCTACCGAGGGCATGAGTGTCATTGAACCCTGCTCAAATATTTCAACATACCGGAACGATGCAGTCTGCAATGCACGGATTAGCTCGGCCTTCGTTTTAGGAGAAACTGTCTTTGACAGCATGCTCACGACCCAACCTGATCGAACGACGAGAACGGCTTGACCCGACCTCCCGTACCGACCGACCACGTACGAGGTGTATCCGCTGGTGGCACGGATGATCGTCCTTCTACGGCGATCTTCAACCGTTCATCGATCGATCGCTGTGTTTCCAGCTTTTCAGGCAGTTTCGAACCGACATGCAGGACGCGTTGACGCATCATTTCCGAAAAGACCTGCGTCCGCGTTTTCCCTGATAGGAGGCAGACGCGGTCGAACGATTCCAAAAGCGGCTTGGAAGCCCGGAAATTGACGAGGGTGTGTAAAGAGCTGGTATTCATCGATCTGCCTCTGCTGGTAAGTACCGGGTACTTATGCTCAACTGGCACGGCGAACACTTTACATAGGGTGGTTAACTAACATTGACGCGTAGAGCGGGCGCAAAGTGAATGCTTTCCAGATTGCCAGAACCGTGCCGGGGCGTTTCAAACGTCAACCCGATATGCGTCACCGAATGGTCGGATATCATACCGGGCACCGCCCAGAACGCGTCCGACGGTAGATAGGCCAATACCGAGCATCCGGATTTTCCAAGCGATATCGAGAACGGACCAAGCGCACCTACGGTCTCCTCCTTGGTACCGGCAGAGAATGAGCGCGACGACCGCAACGCGACCTCGATCGCCTGACCGACATAGCGATCGTAAGGCTTCGATGCAGACCCGATCCGACCGAAAATATCGATGACCGCTTCGTCAGTCGATCCTCCAGTCGGGGTATGACGTTGTAGGAAGTAGGTTCGCTCAACCGTCTCGATCAACACCGTCATTTCGCCGGTCGTTACGGCCTTCGGATTCGAGCTAACCATCGGTCAATCCAGTCCTCCGCATCGATTGGTCGAATTGCTATCACTGGACCACGATCGTTTGAGCCGCCGTCCGCACTTGATGGAATATGAGGACCCGAAATTCGAGTAAATGCTTCGCAACGCTCAGCGAACAGCGGCATCAATTCACGGTAGAGAATGATGAGCCGATCGTCGTCCCCGTTCCGAGATGCTCTGGCGACGAAAAACAGTTCATTCCTGATCAGGTCGAGGCTTGACCGGTCTCCCAACGCAGCGGCGTTCGCAGATGCATCGAACGAGCCGAAATAGTCGTATCCGTTGAACGTCATCGCAAACTCAAAAATCGCGGCAGCGTCATCCGGGTCGGGAAGGTCGGTGATTTCCATCATCTATGGATCAAGGATAATCGACGTCGAGACAACGAACGGCGGCACGGCAGCGGGACGGTTCAATCGTTATCTTCGCTGCAGTGTCCGAGATGGAGAGGAAAGCGGCCCGGCTGCATTCGGCTAATTGGAGAGCGTAAGCAGACGTAGGTTAACGAAGCCCCGGATGGTAGCTATGCGCGGCAGCAATAAGGGGGCTCGTCCGAAAAATGGATATTCAAGGTTATCTCGCTGAAATTCGGGCGCTTTACGCCAGCGGGCGTTCTACCGAGCACAGTTTCCGCCCCGCCCTGGCTAAATTGTTCGGCTCCATCGATCCCGCGCTGACCGTTATCAATGAGCCCAAGCATCTTACCGATGTTGGCGCGCCGGACTTCGTGTTCAACCGTGGAGATGTTGCCATCGGCTGGTGCGAGGCCAAGGACATCGGCAAGGACGTGCGAAAATTCGCTGTCACCGACTACAGCAAGGCCCAGAAGGAACGTTACAAGAAGGGCCTGCCCAACCTGATCTACACCAACGGCCTAGACTTTGAATTCATCCGCGACGGCGAGTTGGTAGATTTCATCACCGTGGCCGACCTTATTCCGACGCTGCCTGCGCGAGTCGAAAACTTCCCCACGCTCGAAAGCCGGCTGCGTGACTTCGTACAAGTTACCCCGCTTAGCATCACTTCGTCGGCTAAGCTGGCCGCGATGATGGCTGGCAAGGCGGCGATCATCAAGGACATCATGGGACGCGCCCTTGTGGCAGACATGAAAGCCAAGGACGCTACCGCCACGACAACTGACCTGATCGGTCAGTATGAGGCGTTCAAGACCAGCCTGATCCACGACATAACCGTGGAAGACTTTGCCGACGTCTACGCCGAAACCATCTCCTATGGCCTGTTCGCCGCGCGGCTGCATGATGAAAGGCCGGACACGTTCACTCGTACCGAGGCGCTGGACCTATTGCCAAAGACCAACCCCTTCCTGCGCGAACTGTTCATCTACATCGCTGGCCCCAATTTAGATGAGCGCCTACGCCGCGTGATCGACGAGCTGTGTCATGTGTTTTGCGCCACAAATATGGAACGGGTGCTGCGCAATTTTGGCAAGATCACCGCGCGGCAGGACCCGTTCCTGCATTTCTATGAGAACTTTCTAGCCGAATATAATCCAGCGAAGCGCAAGGCGCGCGGCGTGTGGTATACGCCCGAACCTGTCGTGAATTTTATCGTGCGCGCCGTGGACGAAGTGCTGAAAACCGAATTTGGGCTGGCCGATGGCTTGGCTGATACGTCGAAAATTACGATTGATTGGGACACCGGCCAGAACAACCCGAAAACGGGGAAAGCCGCCACCATTAAAAAGGAAGTCCATCGCGTCCAGATTCTTGACCCAGCGACGGGCACCGGCACCTTCCTTGCCGAGGTAGTTAAGCTGGTGTCTGAGCGCATCAAGGGCGTCGCGCCGGGGCAGTTGTCTGCTTATATCGAGCGCGATTTAATCCCGCGTCTGCATGGGTTCGAATTGCTGATGGCCTCCTACGCCATGTGCCACATGAAGCTGGACATGATCCTGACGCGACTAGGCTACAAACCGTCGGCCAACCCGCCCCGCCTTGGGGTTTACCTCACCAACTCTCTGGAAGGTGGGGAGCGCGTATTGCAGACCTTCGATTTCGGCATTCAGCGCGCCATCGCCGAAGAGTCCAAGCAGGCCAACAACATCAAACGCCAAACCCCGATCATGTGCGTGATCGGCAATCCGCCGTATTCCGGCATTAGTCAGAACAACGACAAATGGATCACCGATAAAATCGAGGATTACAAATATGTTGATGGCGTTCACTTCGGCGAACGCAAACACTGGTTGCAAGATGATTATGTAAAGTTTCTCCGCTTAGCGGAACATATGATCGCGCAGAATGGCGAAGGCGTGCTGGGATTCATCACCAATCACGGCTATCTGGATAACCCTACCTTTCGCGGTATGCGCTGGCACCTAATGCGGACATTTGATCGCATTCATATCCTAGACCTGCATGGCAATTCTAACAAAAAGGAAATCAGCCCCGACGGCTCGCCAGACAAGAACGTCTTCGACATTATGCAGGGCGTTGCAATCATCATTGCCGTAAAACATCGGCACAAGAGCAAGGCACTGAAGGCGCTCGCGGAGGTGCGTCATGGCGAGCTATGGGGCACCCGTGAGCGCAAATATGCCCAGCTTTGGGATGGCACTACCGCTAGCCTAGCCCCAACGGCGCTGCCACACAAAGCCCCTATCCATCCTTTCGTGCTGCGCGATTATGACGTGGAGGAGGAATACTCCAAGGGCATCTCGATCACCGAACTGATGCCTGCTAACGTCGCAGGCATCGTTACAGCGCGCGATGGACTGGTCATCGCCATGAATACGCAGGAACTAACCGAGCGTATTGCTGCGTTTGCCGATTTATCCGCCTCCGATGCCGAAATTCGCGAGCGGTTTTTTGGTCGCAAAGCCGGTGGCAAATATCCACCAGGCGACTCAAGAGGATGGAAGTTGCCAGCCGCGCGCAAGGCGCTCCAGTCAACAAATTGGCGTAATGACGTTCAGTCGATTGCTTACCGACCTTTTGACACACGAGCGATATTATCACGTCCTGACATGGTCGATTGGGGCCGCGTCGAGTTTATGCAGAATTTGCAATCTCGACCAAACCTATCCGCTTCATTCACGCGCACGATCGAAGGCGGCCGTAATTTCGCAGATTTCCTCGTTCACGACCTACCGATTACTCATCATACGCTGAGCATTAAGGAAGTGAACTATTTAGCCCCACTCTATCTCTACCCAAGGAAGGGCACTCTTGACCAGAGTATCCGCATAAACTTCGATGCCAAGCTGTTCGCCCAAATCCGCAAGGCGGCTAGCCTCAATAGCCAACTGATTGCGCCTGATGGCACGGACGCTTTCCGTCATGCCATCGGCGATGCCCGTCCCGATGAGGTCAAGGTGTTCGATTACATCTATGGCATTTTGCACAGCCCCGCTTATCGCGAAACCTATGCTGAGTTCCTGAAAATCGACTTCCCCCGCGTTCCCCTTCCGGCGAGCCCGAAATCCTTCCACGCGGTTAGCGAACAGGGCGAAGCGCTGCGCCGCCTGCACCTGATGGAGGCTGAAGCCGTCGGCGCAACGCCCTATCCGTTCCACGGGCCAGACGACGGCAGCGGAGACAGCGTGGTGGACAAACCGCGCTATGAGAACGGGCAAGTCTGGATCAATGCAGACCAGTATTTTGACGGCGTGCCGTCAATTGCATGGGAATTTCACATCGGCGGCTATCAGCCCGCGCAAAAGTGGCTGAAAGACCGCAAGGGACGTGCCCTGACCTATGACGACATCCGCCATTATCAGCGCATCATCAAAATCCTAATTGAAACCGATCGGATTATGCACACCATCGAATTGCTCCATTTGAGTTCTTAGCCGCTCCGCAGCCAAGACATTGCAAACAGCCTTCGATCCGGCAATCGACGATGACCCCCTGCAAGGCTTCAGTGTGATTCATCGCCGAAAGCCGTCGTTCAGGTAGCGGACGGGAACAGCGGCTTAATCTCTAGTATTCGCCTCGCAGCGCCACCGCAGTCTGATGGCGCAGTGATGAATGAACGTCGGAAGTCGGGAGGGCAAAAAGGCGGCGGGAGAAACGCTTTTTGTGTTGTCGTGGTGGTCGTTGCGATTGCTCTCCAATCTAACGAAACCCGATCGACCCTGACATCCCGGAAATAACGTGTTTTAAACCGGCGTCAGCGACCGATCCGACTCCAAAACGCTGGGTCCTACCAATCACGATCAATCCGCGCTCTAATCCGTTCTCTTGAACGGCCTTCGTAAACCGGAGCCTGGACAATCAAAAATCTCCAAAAGGAATTAGCTCTAGAGATTCGAATAACACCTTCAATCTTGATTATACTTGAATAATATGACATTAACTGTTCTATAGATCCAGCTTATATCTGTCAGATTAGTTTAAAACCGGCTGACGTTCTAGAAAATACCGATCTACCAAAACCGACTTCGTCGGATGACTGCGTCATCGATATTATAATGATATTTTAGAGATATTATTAGATATCTAATCTAAAGGTTTGTAGATGTGTTTTAGACACGCTTATTAATCAAGGTCCGAAAGCGTTTTCGAACCAAGAGGTGTAGGTCAACGAGGGCAAGGGTCTCGAAGGGGTGTATACCCGTCAGTCGGGATTGTGGTAATTCGGCCAATCTACAGCATCGCTGTAGTTAGGCTTGTCACGAAACTTGCTGATGTAGTTGATCCATCCGATATCGGCCTGAGGCTGGATGTCGATTTGATCGTGGCCCCATTGGGTACGAAGCCATGTGTCCCGAACGAGGTTCGAGAAGTCGGAGAGTAGATCGGCCCGAGGGCAGTCGATCATAACGTGATAGTGAAGCCGCTTGCCATTCCCACCCTCGATAACGGGGATGAGGGGAAGCCGCTTGCCGAAGCGGTCCGCTGGCTTGCCGAGAAGCTTTCGGCTTAGAACACTGTGGAAGTGACCGAGATTCTGGGAGGCCTTGCCTTCATCCAGATAGGCCATCGTCGAACGACACCCATTCGCAACCGGCATCCCCTGCTTCATCGTCAGCGTCACAGCATGAGGTGCATGCCAGTGATCGATCCGAGCAAACTCTCGGAACGCTGCTTGATGGGAAAGGGTTTGGGTTCGGTTCATGGTCCTCTGGCGTTGGTTGGGTAAAGTGAAAGTAGGGTTTGGTTATTTATACGGATGCCGAGGCGTTTTGTGACGTCCCGGCAACTATATTTCACTGCTTGCTAAGGTGTACTCGTCCAATGATGAGGTCATACCCACATGCATTGTCCGACAAGGGAAGCGGCTTTCCGTCGTAAGACACTTCGCTCGTGACGGGCCATCCATCATATTCGGTAAACGAAATGCTGATGAGATCTGGATCGAAAGGCTTGTTGGTATGAATAAGATACTCATGATAACCCTGGCCATCTGAACTCACTTGAAGCTCCCCGAAGCTAGCTTCGTTATCGTTGCACGGCTCAAACCAGCCTCCACCGGTCGACAGGCCAACTGACTTTAATGCCAAACCGTCGTTATATCCGTCCTTAACTCGTTCGGTGATGTCGGCAATCAGCTTACCCTGGCCATCGACGACAGTTACTTCGAAGCCACTTTGCAGTCGAATCCCAAAATCATGGAACAGGTCATCGGTCAAACCGAAGTCTGGCAATTCATATTTCTTGTCGAGATCGGCCCATACATCCTGATGGACATACTCACCCGAGCCCCAATGCACCATGCTCAGAGCAAAACTACCTCTCATGGCCCAGTGCTTAGCCATATCGAGGCCAATCGTACCACGAGTCATTTCCAACGACGTTCCTAGGACACGTACGAAGTACGATTTTGGACGTGTGGACATGTATAGAATATTATTTTTTTTGATATGAGTATTGTAGTCGGTCATATTATTCCTTGTGTTAAGTTGTGTTATTGAGTTTCCTCTTCGTCTTTATGCCAAAACTATACTTAAAAAGCAAGAAAATAGGACTAAAAGGGATTGACACGGCTAAGATTTAAGCAAGCAATATCAATGGCTTGGCAAGACCACGAAGAATATATTCGTATGCTGGAAATGCGTCCCTAAAGACACGCTTTTAGACCCCTGTACCGGTCTGTCAGAGCCTGTTGGGTGACCGGTGAGGACGACGCTACAGCAGCCAATCGAGCCACTACGAACGCAAAAAGGCCGTCCGTGAGGACAGCCTGTTTACACCTGATTTTGAAGGTGGTGCCGCTTACAGGACTCGAACCTGTGACCCCCGCATTACGAATGCGATGCTCTACCAGCTGAGCTAAAGCGGCCCGACGACGGATATCTCCGGTCGAGGGAGCGGCGCTTAACAGCGGAATTTTGCCGTGACAAGCGCTAACCCGCATTTACGTGCCGTTTACCAAGCAGCGTGCACAAGCAGCCGTAAGTGAACGGGGAAGTTTTCGGTATGGGCATGCGACGCGAGCCGGACGGCGAATACGGCGAGATCGACGAGACCGAGGCGGGGCTTCCCGGCGGGGCGACCGACGCGGGCGTCAACGACGTGATGTTCGATCTGGGCGGGGACGAACGCCGGATGCATGTCCGCGCCTATAACCACTGGGTGTCGCTGCTCAGGGGACGCCCCTATCCGACGATCGCGGACCTCGATCCCGGCTCGATCGCCGATTTCGGCCCGCATAGCGTGCTGCTCGACTTCCGCACCGATCCGGGCACGGGCGCGGATCGGGATGCCGCGGCGGTTGTGACGATCGACGATCCGCGAATCGCCTATCTCGGCGCCAAGCTGCGCGAGGAATGCGGGCTGGTCGGGCCGATCACGTCGATCGCCGACGTGCCCAGCCGGTCGCTGCTGTCGCGGCTGACCGACCATTATCTGCAGATCATCGCGAATCGCGCGCCGATCGGGTTCGAGGCCGAATTCGTCAACAGCCGCGGGCGCACGACGCTGTACCGCGGCATCCTCATGCCGTTCTCGTCGAGCGACGAGGGCATCGATTTCCTGTATGGCGTGATCAACTGGAAGGAACTCGCCGACGACCGGATGCAGGCGACGCTCGCCGCCGAGCTCGAGGCGGCGGTTCGCGCCGCGCCGGTGCCCGCGTCCGGGCTCACCGCCTATGCCCGCCACGCGCCGATGATGCCGGGGCTCGGCGCATCGCTGGCCTCGACCGGGCACGCGCCCGCCACCTCGCCGGGCGTGCCGATCTGGGCCGACGGGCCGAGCGCCGAATTCGCCGACCCCATAGCGGCGACCGGCCCGACCGATGGCCCGGCACCCGACACGCTCGCGCATGTCGTGCTCCGCACCGACGCGGAGCCCGGCGCCATCGTTCTGCTCGTCGCCCGCGCGGGGGTGGATGGCGGGCTCGACATCATCGGCACGATCACCGACGACGCGGTCCTCATCGAGCAGGCGATGGCCGCGATTAGGTAGCCGAAAACCGTGTTCGCGCCGCGCCGACGCGCCTCCGAATGCTGCACCGCAACAGCGGTGTTCGCACCTGCCACAAGCCTTGAGGTCGTATCCTACCCGGCGCATAGGCGCGGTCATGGCTGATCTTTCCACGACGCTGACCGACGCGCTCGCCGCCCGGTTGACCGAACGCGCGCTTCCGGGCGAACTCAAGGACTTCGGCACGACGGAGGCGGCGCACGCCGCGGCTTTCGTCGTCGCCACGGCGCTTCGGCGCGACGATGGCGCGCCCGCCATCGCGCTCGAACCGATCAGCGCCGACGACACGCGCCGCCGCATGCGGCTGGCGATCGTCAACGACGACATGCCGTTCCTAGTCGATTCGATTTCCGCCGCGATCGCCGCGCAGGACATCGCGATCGATCGCATCATCCATCCGGTCGTTCACACGACGCGCAGCCCCGACGGCGTGCTCCAGGCGATCGGCGACACCGGCCCCGCCGAATCGATGATCTATCTCGAGATGGAGCGCGCCGACGCGCGCGATCGGCGCGGGCTGATCGAGGAACTGACCGGCGTGCTTGCCGATGTGCGCGCGGCGGTGAAGGACTGGCGCGCGATGCAGGGCGCGATGGCGACCGATATCGCGCTGCTTCACAGCGACGGTCCCGATGCGGAAGGCGCGGCGCTGCTGCGCTGGTTCCTCGACGGGCACCTGACGCTGCTCGGGCATCAGGTCTGGTACCGCGACGGCAGCGGCGGCGCCTCGCTTGGCATCGCGCGCAATCCGCATGCCGTGCCGATCCTGGCGGAGGCCTCGCGAGCGCTCGCGATCCAGTGGTTCGAGGCGGGCAATCTCGCCCCGCTGCTGCTGAAGTCGAACCTGATCTCGACCGTCCACCGCGCCGTCCCGCTCGATCTGATCGTCGTGCCGGTGATCGAGGGCGAGACGATCGCGGGACTGTCGATCTACAGCGGTCTGTGGACCAGCGCGGCGCTGACGACGATGCCGCGCGACGTGCCGATCCTGCGCACGCGGCTCGCCGCGATGAAGGCGAAATTCGGCTTCGATCCGCGCGGCCATGCGGGCAAGGCGCTGACCCACGCATTCACCGCCCTGCCCCATGATCTGGTGATCGCGTTCGCGCCCGACGCGCTCGAGGAACTCGCGCTGACCGCGATGAGCCTGGCCGACCGGCCGCGTCCCGCGCTGGTGCTGGTCGCATCGCCGCTCGGCCGCCATCTGTTCGGCTTCGTCTGGCTGCCGCGCGACGACGTCACGACCGGCCGCCGCACCGCGATCGGCGAGATGCTCGCCGAGGCCGCGAATGCCACCGTGCTGAACTGGTCGATCGCGCTCGAGGACGGCGAGACCGCGATGCTGCGCTACACGCTCGACCTGCGCGGCGAAGGCCGCGTGCCCGACGTCGCGCCGCTCGCGCTCAGGCTGCAGCGGATGGTCCGCGGCTGGGTGTCCGACGTCGAGGCCGCGCTGGTCGAGACCTTGCCGTCGCCGCGCGCCGCGCGCCTCGCGCTGCGCTGGGCCGCCGCCTTCCCGCAAAACTATCGCAACCTCAGCAGCCCGGCCGAAGCCGCCGAGGACATCCAGCGGCTTGCCGCGCTCGACGGGCCGGGCTCGCGCGGGGTGCGCCTGATCTCCAGCGCGCCCGGCGAAGACCGCCAGCTCAAGATCTACAAGCTGGGCGGCGCGCTGCCGCTGTCCGATGCCGTGCCGGTGCTCGAGAATTTCGGTTTCCGCGTGATCGGCGAATTGCCGACCCGGCTGCAGGAGGACAGCGATCCCTTCGTGCACGACTTCGTGCTCGAGGCGAACGATGCGGTCGCGCAGGCCGATGCCGCGACGCTCGAGCGCGCGATCGCCGCGGTGCTCGAAGGCGCGGCCGAGAACGACGCGTTCAACCGGCTGATCGTCGAAGTGGGCATGAGCCCCCAGGCGGTCGTGCTGTTCCGCGCCTGGTTCCGCTATCTGCGCCAGGCGGGGCTGCCCTACGGCCTGACGACGGTGGTCGACGCGCTGCGCCGCGCGCCCAGGGTCGCGACCGCGCTGATCGCGCGCTTCGCCGCCGCGCATGATCCGGCCGATGCCGGGCATCCCGCCGATGCCGACGCGACGATCGAGGCGGGGCTCGACGCGGTGACCGCGATCGACGACGACCGCATCCTGCGCGCCTATCACAGCCTGGTCGGCGCGACGCTGCGCACCAACGCCTTCACGCCCGCCGCGGCCGAGGCGCTCGCGTTCAAGCTCGACAGCCACCTGATCCCCGGCCTCCCCGCGCCCGTGCCGTGGCGCGAGATCTGGGTATACAGCCCGCGGATCGAGGGTATTCATCTGCGCGCCGGCCCGGTTGCGCGCGGCGGCCTGCGCTGGTCCGACCGCCGCGACGATTTCCGCACCGAGATTCTCGGGCTGATGAAGGCGCAGCGCGTCAAGAACGCGGTGATCGTGCCGACCGGCGCGAAGGGCGGCTTCTATCCCAAACAGCTTCCCGCCCCGTCGAACCGCGACGCGTGGCTGGCGGAAGGGACCGAGAGCTACCGGATCTTCATCCGCACGCTGCTGTCGATCACCGACAACATCGTCGAGGGCAAGGTCGTCCATCCGGCCGGCGTCGCGATCCTTGACGGCGAGGATCCCTATTTCGTCGTCGCCGCGGACAAGGGCACCGCGACGTTCAGCGACGTCGCAAACGCGCTCGCGCTCGACCGCGACTTCTGGCTGGGCGACGCGTTCGCGAGCGGCGGCTCGGTCGGCTATGATCACAAGGCGATGGGCATCACCGCCAAGGGCGCCTGGGTCTCGGTCCAGCGTCACTTCGCCGAGCGCGGCATCGACGTGCAGAGCGATCCGATCACCGTCGTCGGCTGCGGCGACATGTCGGGCGACGTGTTCGGCAACGGCATGCTGCTGTCGAAGTCGCTCAAGATCGTCGCGGCGTTCGACCATCGCCACATCTTCATCGATCCGAACCCCGATCCCGCCGCAAGCTGGGACGAGCGCGCGCGCATTTTCGCCCTCCCCCGGTCGAGCTGGGCGGACTACGACACCGCGCTGATCTCCGAAGGCGGCGGCGTCTATCCGCGCACCGCCAAGGTCATCCGTCTCTCGCCCGAGGCGCAAGCCGTGCTCGGTATCGCGGTCGACGAGATCGAGCCCGGCGCGCTGATCTCCGCGATCCTCAAGGCGCCCGCCGACCTGCTCTGGTTCGGCGGCATCGGCACCTATGTGAAGGCGGCATCGGAGAACAACGTCCAGGTCGGCGATCCCGCCAACGACCGGCTGCGTGTCAATGCCGAGGATCTGCGCGTCACCGCGATCGGCGAAGGTGCCAATCTCGGCGTCACGCAGGCCGCGCGCATCGCGTTTTCCGAGCGCGGCGGGCGGATCAACACCGACTTCATCGACAATTCGGCGGGCGTCGACTGCTCGGATAACGAGGTCAACATCAAGATCGCGCTCAACCGCGAGATGATCGAGGGGCGCCTGGGCTATGAGGACCGCAACGCGCTGCTCGCCAGCATGACCGACGACGTCGCGCATCTCGTGCTCGAGGACAACCGGCTCCAGACGCTCGCGCTGTCGATCGCCGAAGGCGCGGGCGCGCTGGCGGGACCCGGCGGTCTTGGCGGTGCGACCGGCGGCGGCGGCGGGCCGGGCTCGATGCCCAGCTATGTCCGCGTCATCGAGATCTTCGAGGGCAGCGGACGGCTCGATCGCGCGGTCGAGGGGCTGGCCGCCAATGACGACCTGCTTCGCCGCGGGCTCGACGGCCATGGCCTGACGCGTCCGGAACTCGCCGTGCTGCTCGCCACCGCGAAGCTCGCGCTGCAGGATTCGATCGAGCACGCCGGGCTCGGCGACGACCCCGCGCTGAAACCCGATCTTCACGCCGCCTTCCCGGCCGCGATGCGCGAGCATTTCGCGCAGGCGATCGACGACCACCGGCTGCGCGGCCAGATCGTCGCGACCAAGCTTGCCAACCGCATCGTCAACCGGCTCGGCGTGCTCCACCCGTTCGAGCTGGCCGAGGAGGAAGGCGCGGCGATGGGCGATATCGCGGCGATGTTCGTCGTCGCCGAACGGCTGTTCGACCTGCCCTCGCTCTGGGCGGACATCGAATCACGACCGATGCCCGAAGCCGCACGCATCGCGCTGTTCGACGAGGTGGCGGTCGCCACGCGCTCGCAGATCGCGGATCTGCTGCGCGTGTCCGCCCCCGGCACGATGCCGGGTGCCGTGCTCGCGCGGCTCGCCAAGGGGATCACGCATCTCGATGGCCAGACCAAGGCGCTGCTGCTCGAGGAGGCGAGCGCGCAGAGCGACCGCATCGCCGCGCAGCTCGAGACGGCAGGTGCCCCGCACGACCTCGCGATCAAGGTGGTCCGGCTGTTCGAGCTCGACGGTGCGGTCGGGCTCGCCGATCTCGGCGAGCGCCTCGCGCTCGACGAGGCGGTGCTGACCCGCGCCTTCACGCATCTGGGACAGGCGCTCGGGCTCGACTGGGCACAGGCGAATGCCGCGCGGATCACCCCGTCGGATCCGTGGGAACGCCTGCTCATCGCCGGACTTGCCCGCGATTTCCAGCAGTTGCGGCTGGAGTTCCTCGCGCGGTGCGGAGCCAGGGATCCGCAGGGCGCGGTCGACACATGGCTGGCGAGCAATGCCACCCGCGTCGCGCAGTTCAAGGCGGTGATCGACCGTGCGCGCCACGCCGCCGTCCCGAACGCCGCGATGCTCGCGCAGATCGCCAGCCAGGCGCGCGTCCTGCTCGGCCGATAGGCGCAAACCGAAGCCCTGCCCCGCCACATTACCGGCGGGGCGGGAACCCATCGCGCGTCCGGCGGTTCGATGATGTCTTCCCGACAATCGCGTACGTCGCGGTTGAGTATTCACCCGCGCTTGGCCTAGAGCTACCGGGAACACGAGGCCAGCATGACCGATATCCCCAATACCCAGCCCGACAGCCGCGAGACGACGATTCTCGACGCCCCCGACCGCATGGTGAAGGTGCGCGAGATGTTCGGGATCGATTCCGACATGGAGGTGCCCGCCTTCTCCGAGGCGGATGAGCGCGTCCCCGATCTCGACCCCGCCTATGTCTTCGACGCGGACACCACGCTCGCGGTCCTTGCGGGCTTTGCGCACAACCGTCGCGTGATGGTCCAGGGCTATCACGGCACCGGCAAGTCGACGCATATCGAACAGGTCGCGGCGCGCCTGAAATGGCCGTGCATCCGCATCAACCTCGATGCGCATATCAGCCGCATCGACCTGATCGGCCGCGACGCGATCGTCCTGAAGGACGGCCAGCAGATCACCGAGTTCCGCGAAGGCCTGCTCCCTTGGGCGCTGCAGACGCCGACCGCGCTCGTGTTCGACGAATATGACGCAGGCCGCCCGGACGTGATGTTCGTGATCCAGCGCGTTCTCGAGACCGAGGGCAAGCTGACGCTGCTCGACCAGAACCGCGTGATCCGCCCGAACCCCTGGTTCCGCCTGTTCGCGACCGCGAACACGGTCGGCCTCGGCGACACCAGCGGGCTGTATCACGGCACGCAGCAGATCAACCAGGGTCAGATGGACCGCTGGAACATCGTCGTCACGCTCAACTATCTGCCCGCCAAGGTCGAGGCGCAGATCGTGCTCGCCAAGTCGGGCGAATATGACAAGCCCGACGGCAAGAAGGTCGTCGAGAACATGGTTCGCGTCGCCGACATGACCCGCAAGGGCTTCGTCAACGGCGACATCTCGACCGTGATGAGCCCGCGTACCGTCATAACCTGGGCGCAGAACGCGCTGATCTTCGGCGACGTCGGCTTTGCGTTCCGCCTGTCGTTCCTCAACAAGTGCGACGAGGCAGAACGGTCGCTGGTCGCGGAATATTACCAGCGCGTGTTCGGCAAGGATCTGCCCGAGAGCGTGATGGGCAAGGCCTGAGGCCTTGGCGAACGAAACGCCCCTCGACCGGTTCAAGGCGGTTCTCGCCGGCACCGCGCGTGCGATCGCGGAGGAGCCCGAGGTCGAGCTCGCCTTCACCGCGGACGCGCCGGCGCAGTCGGGCAAGCACATCAAGGTGCCGATGCCCGCGCGCGCGCTGCCCCCCGAACAGGTCGCGGAAGCGCGCGGGTTCGCTGACGGCTTCGCGCTTCAGCTGAAGCATCACGACATCGCGCTGCATAACCGTGCCGCGCCGGTCGAGGCGGTCGCGCGTGCGGTGTTCGATGCGGTCGAGACCGCACGTGTCGAGGCGCTGGGGTCGCGCGGCTATGCCGGGATCAGTGACAATCTCGCCATGGCGCTCGACGTCCGGCTGCGCGCCGACCCGATCACGCGCGCGCGCAACCGCGACGAGGTGCCGCTGTCGACCGCGCTCGGGTTGATGGTGCGCGAGCGGCTGACCGGGCAGGGATCGCCCGCGGTCGCCGCCCCCGGCCTCGCGCTGGTGCGGGAGTGGATCGAGCAGAAGACCGATCTCGACGCGCTGGCTTACGCGATCGACGACCAGAAGACGTTCCAGGGCCTGGCGCGCAAGATGCTCGCCGAGCTCGAGCTCGTCCAGGCGGACCAGGTCCCCGAGGAGAGCGAAGAGGGCGGCTCCGAGGACGAGGGCACCGACGAGCAGCAGCAGGACGAGGGCGACGAAGGCGACGACCAGGGCGAGGACGGCCAGGGCGAAGTCGAGGCGCGCGGCGAACAGTCCGAGCAGCAGAACGAGGAAAGCGACGGCCAGGAGCAGAGCGACGAGTCGATGGACGACATCGACGGCGAGCCCGGCGATGACGGCGAGGAGGGCATGCAGCCCGTCCGCCCCAACCGCCCGATGGCGGACATGGGCACCGCGTTCGACTACAAGCCCTGGACGACGCAATTCGACGAGGTGATCGCCGCGACCGAGCTGTGCGATGCCGAGGAACTGGCACGACTGCGCGGCTATCTCGACCAGCAGCTCGTCCATCTGCAATCTGCGGTCTCGAAGCTCGCCAACCGCCTGCAGCGCCGGCTGATGGCGCAGCAGTCGCGCTCGTGGGATTTCGATCAGGAGGAGGGTATCCTCGACGCGGCGCGGCTCGCCCGCGTGATCGTCAACCCGACGCTGTCGCTCAGCTACAAGGCCGAGCGCGAGACCGATTTCCGCGACACCGTCGTCACTTTGCTGATCGACAATTCGGGGTCGATGCGCGGGCGTCCGATCTCGATCGCGGCGATTAGCGCGGACATCCTTGCGCGCACGCTCGAACGGTGCGGTGTGAAGACCGAGATCCTCGGCTTCACCACGCGCGCGTGGAAGGGTGGCCAGTCGCGCGAGACCTGGCTCGCGGCTGGTCGTCCGCCCCAGCCCGGCCGTCTCAACGACATCCGCCACATCGTCTACAAGCGCGCCGACGAGCCATGGCGGCGTGCACGCAACTCGCTCGGGCTGATGATGCGCGAGGGGTTGCTGAAGGAGAATATCGACGGCGAGGCGCTGATGTGGGCGCATGCCCGGCTCGTCGCGCGGCCTGAGGAACGCCGCATCCTGATGGTGATCAGCGACGGTGCGCCGGTCGATGATTCGACGCTCAGCGTGAATTCGGGGTCCTATCTCGAACGCCATCTGCGTCAGGTGATCGGCTGGATCGAGACCAGGTCGCCGGTCGAGCTCGTCGCGATCGGCATCGGCCACGACGTGACGCGCTATTATGCGCGCGCGGTGACGATCATGGACGTCGAACAGCTCGGCGGGACGATCATCGAACAGCTCGCATCGCTCTTCGACACCGAGTGACGGCCATTCGGCCACCACGCGCGTGATCGCCCCCCCGCGCGGCGGGTTTGCAGGCCCCGTGAAGCGGTCGATCACGATCGCGGGTCACCAGACGTCGATCAGCCTCGAACCGATCTTCTGGCAGGCGCTCGAGCGCGAGGCGGTCCGGCTCGACCTGCCCTTGTCGGCACTGGTCGCCGAGATCGACGCGCTGCGCATCGTCGCGGACGTGCCCCCGAACCTTGCCAGTGCCTTGCGCAGCTGGTTGTTCGACGAGTCGACTTGAGAACCACTCGCATTAGCATTGACAGTGCGAACGACTCTCAATAGCGATACTCCAAGAGCAAAAGGGGTTTCACTATGTCGACTGTTTCGCCGCGGGGCGTCGCGCCGCGTCCTGCCACGATGCCCGCCTTCCTGGCCCTGTCCTGCATCGGCGCCTTCACGACCGCGCCGGCGTTCGCCGCCGATGCCGACCGGACGACGGCGACGCCCAAGGCCACGACGGATACGGCCGACGTGCAGCACCGTGACGAGATCCTGGTCAACGGCCACCGCGAACGCGACGCCGGCCCGAAACAGGTCGCGCCGCTGGTCGATACCCCGCGCTCGATCATCGTCCTGCCCAAGGAGGTGATCGAACAGACCGGTTCGAACAGCCTCGCGGATGCGCTGCGCACCGTGCCCGGCATCACCTTCGGCGCCGCGGAGGGTGGCAATCCGATCGGCGACCGCCCCTTCATCCGCGGGTTCGACAGCCAGGGCAGCATCTTCGTCGACGGTGTCCGCGACCTCGCCTCGCAGACGCGCGAGGTGTTCGCGGTGGAGTCAGTCCAGATCGTCCGCGGGTCCGATTCGACGCTCGGCGGCCGCGGCTCGGCGGGCGGCACGATCAACATCCTGTCGCGCCTGCCCGTGCTCGACACGTTCGGATCGCTCAGCGGCAGCTATGGCGAGGCGGACTATAAGCGCGTCACCGGCGACCTGAACCTCAAGATCTCCGACACCGCGGCATTCCGGATCCAGGGCATGTGGCACGACCAGGATGTCGCGGGCCGCGATGCGATCTGGCAGAAGCGCTGGGGCGTGGCGCCCTCCGTCGCGATCGGGCTCGGCACGCCGACCCGGCTGACCGCGAGCTTCTATCACATGGAAAGCAGCGAACTGCCCGACAGCGGCATCCCCTATCTCTACACGATCAACAATCACCCCGGCACCGGCAGCGTCACGACACGGCCCGCGCTCGGTACCGTGACGACCGCGGGCGGCCAGACCGGTTTTGTCTCCCGGAAAAACTTCTACGGGCTGGCCGCGCGCGACTTCCGCGACGCCGACACCAACCAAGCAACGATCCGCGTCGAGCATGATTTCGGCGGCATCACGCTGCGTAACACCGCACGCTACACGCACAGCACGCAAAGCTTCATCTTCACCCTCCCCGACGACAGCCAGGGCAATGTCTATGGCACCACCGCGACCAATACGGGCGCGAACGTGACCAATGGCGGCTATGTCTGGACGCGCGGCAACACGCGCTACGGCTATAGCGAGAGCATCGTCGACCAGACCGACCTGTACGGCAAATTCAATACCGGCGGTATCGAGCACAGCTTCTCGCTCGGCACCGAGCTTTCATGGGAAAAGACGCGGCGCGGCACGTTCGTGTCGGCGAACGGCTCGACGATCTCGCCACGCTGCAACACGGCGACGATCGCGCGCTCCTATTGCGTCAGCCTGTTCGATCCGAACCCCTATGCGCCCTGGGTCAATTACGCGAGCGACACGTCGACGACGCAGACCCCGATCGCACGGGGCGCGCTGTCCACGGAAACGCAGAACGACGCCAATACCAAGGCGGTCTACGCGTTCGATTCGATCACGCTGATCCCCGCGCTGATCCTGAACCTGGGTGCGCGTTACGACCGGTTCGAATCGACGATCACGCTGCCGGGCGCAACGCAGACGAAGCTCACGCGCGTCGACAACCTCTTCAACTGGCAAGCAGGGCTCGTCTTAAAGCCGACGCCTGAGACCAGCCTCTATGCGAGCTACGCGACCGCCGCGACGCCGCCCAACAGCCTGCTCGGCGAGGGCCGCGAGGATAACGCGATCACCGCCGCAGTGCTCGGGCTGTTGAAGCCGCAAAAGACCAAATCGTACGAGGTCGGCGCCAAGGCCAGCCTGTTCGCCGAGAAGCTGCAGCTCGGCGCGGCGGTGTTCCAGACGGAGATTTCCAACGCGCGCGTGCTCGACGACACCAACACCGCGTCGTTCATCGGCGAGACGCGGATCCGCGGGTTCGAGTTCAACGTCAGCGGGACGATCCTGCCCGGCTGGACGGTGTTCGGCGGGTTCACGCATCTCGATCCGAAGATCATCGACGGTGGCTTCACGACGCTGACCGCCCCCGCGATCACGACCACCGCGAACGGGGTGACGACCGTCGTCCAGCCTGCGCGGACCACCGGCGTCGTGTCGGTCAACACCGGCAAGCAGGTGCCGCAGACCGCGAAGAACAGCTTCACCGCGACGACCAGTGTCGATGTGACGCGCCGGCTGCAGATCGGTGGCACGGCACTGTACATGGACGAACAGATCGGCGGCTATGCCGACAATCGCGCCGCGCGACAGACCGCGGCGGGCGTCGTCACGGTAACCCCCGCGACCAAGGTCCTCACCCGCAGCACGCCCGGTTACTGGCGCTTCGATGCGCGGGCCAGTTACAAGCTGACCGACATGATCGACCTCAGCGTCAACGCGCAGAACCTGACCAACAAGACCTATTTCTCGCAGACCTATGCCAGCCACTATGCCACGCTCGCTGCGGGCCGTACGGTGTTCGGCACGGTCAACCTGCGGTTCTGAGGGCCAGAGTGACGGCGCTAGACACACTTTCGCCCGACGCCATCGCCGCGCGCCTCTCCGGCAGTCCGGAGGACCGCGCGGCGTTCGTGCGCGAGGCGGCAGACGCCGGCGTGGCGGAGGCACAGGCGGTCTACGGGCAGATGCTGCTCGACGGCGCCGGTGTCGCGGCCGATCCGGCTGCTGCCCTGGCCTGGTTCATCAGGGCGGCGGCGCAGCATCACGTGATGGCGCTCAACATGGTCGGGCGCTGCTACGATCTCGGCTGGGGCACGCCGGTCGACAAGGCGCGCGCGGCCGAATGCTACCGGGTCGCGGCTGCGCGCGGGCTCGACTGGGCGATGTACAATTACGCGACGCTGCTGGCGCTGGGTGACGGCGTGCCCGAGGACAGGCCGGCCGCGCTCGCCTTGCTGGAGAAGGTTGCCGCGATGAACACAGGGCTTGCAAGCGCGAAGGCGATCAACTTCGTCGGCAGCTTCGCCGAGGATGGCTGGGCCTGCCCCCGCGACCTCGCGCGTGCCGCGGCCTGCTATGCGAGCGCGGCAGAAGGCGGCGATTTCCGCGGCTGTTTCAACCATGCGCGGATGCTCGGTGCGGCGGGCGAGATCGACGCCGCGCTCGGCTGGCTCGAACAGGCCGGCGCGCGGGGCAACGCCGCGTTCGTGACGAAGGCGCAGGCGTTTCTCGCGACCAGCGACATCGCGGCGTTCCGCACGCGCGGCGTCGCGGCATTGCGGGAGGGCGCGCAGTGCTGATCGCGATTCCGGACGTGCTCGATTCCGCCGGCGTCGCGCGGGTCCGTACGTTGATCGACGCGGCCGAGTGGGTCGACGGCAACGCGACCTCGGGCGTGCAAAGCGCACTCGCCAAGCGCAACGAACAATTGCCCGAGGAGTCCGCTGCGACGAAGGACGCCGGTGGCATGATCCTCGACGCGCTGGGGCAGTCGGCGCTGTTCATCGCCGCGGCGCTGCCGCTGAAGGTCTTCCCGCCGCTGTTCAACCGCTATGCCGGCGGGCAGGATTTCGGGCTGCACGTCGACACAGCGATCCGTATCCGCCGCGGCAGCGATTTCCGGATCCGCAGCGACCTGTCGGCGACGCTCTTTCTCGAGGACCCCGCCGACTATGACGGCGGCGAGCTGGTGATCGAGGATCAGTTCGGGCCGCAATCGGTCAAGCTGCCCGCCGGGCACATGGTGGTCTATCCCGCCTCCAGCCTGCACCGGGTGACGCCGGTGACGCGCGGCGTGCGGACCGCGTCGTTCTTCTGGCTGCAGTCGATGGTCCGCGACGACGGCGCGCGCCGGATCCTGTTCGATCTCGATCAGGGCGTGCAGGCGGTCGCCGCGGCGCAAGGGATGGCCGACCCGGCGACGATCCGGCTGACCGGCGTCTATCACAATCTGCTCCGTCGCTGGGCCGATGCGTGACCACGCCCTGCCGATCCGGCCCCTCGTCGCGCTGGTCGCGATCGCGGGGATCAGCAGCCAGTCGAGCGCGCACGCTAACCTAGCGTTTGCCGGAATACCGGACGTGACGATCGACTATTACCTGGTCGATGGCGCCGATGCGATGGCGGTCCGCCGGGCGATCGACGCCGCCCGGCCGACCGATGCGCATGACGGCCGCCGGGTCGATGCGCTGAGCAGCTGGGACCTGCGCTGGTCCTGGCCGCGAACCAGACGCGGCGGCTGCGATCTTGCCGCGGCGACGATCCGCTACAAGGCGACCGTACGCATGCCGCAACTCGCGGCGACCGCCCGGCTGACCGCCGCCGAGCGCGCCGACTGGGACCGCTATGCCGCGGCGCTTGCCCGGCACGAGGCGGGGCATGTCCGCTACACCTATCGCCACCGCGGCGACATTTTGGCCGCGATCCGGCGGGCGACCTGCCGGACTGCGGACGCCGCCGCGCAGGCAGCGCTTGCCACGCTCGACGCCTATCATGTCGCCTA
Organism: Sphingomonas sp. BK481; assembly: GCF_014194875.1. Lineage (NCBI taxonomy): Bacteria > Pseudomonadati > Pseudomonadota > Alphaproteobacteria > Sphingomonadales > Sphingomonadaceae > Sphingomonas > Sphingomonas sp. BK481. Next base: position 84,959 of record NZ_JACIAP010000006.1, read on the forward strand.
TGACCGCGAGACGGCGCATGGCACCAAGGACGGGGCAAGCTTCCCCGCCTCCTGACCCGTCAGGCGAACGCCGCGGCACCCTTCAGATGCTGATAGGCGGCGATGACCTTCTGCAACTCCGATTCATGCGCCCGGTCTCCGCCATTGCGATCGGGATGATAGCGCCGCACCAGCTCGCTATAGCGTTTGCGCAGCGCGGTGCGGTCGGTGTCGGTCCCCAGCCCCAGCACGCGCAGCGATCGCCGCTCGCCATCGGACAGCACGCGGCCGTCCTTGCGCGCCCCCCCGAAACCCGCCGCCATCCGCTCGCCGAACCGCGCGCCGATCGCATCGATCGGGTCGGCAAAGTCCGCCCATTTGGGCGGCGTGTCGCCGCCGCCATGCGCAAAGGCCCGGGTCTCGCGTTCCCATCCCGCCATCGGCCGCTGCGCATGGTGGATCTCGTCCGCGGTCATCCCGTCGAAATAATTATAGCCTGCGTTGAACGCGCGGACATGCTCGAGGCAGAACCAGCGGAACTGCGGCGGCCCGCCATCGCTCGGCCCCTCGAGCGGCGGCGCGCGGAATTCGCCGGGTTCGGCACAGCCCGGCCACATGCACACACGTCCGCTGCCCTCCACGCGCCCGTGGAAACGGGGGCTGGGCCGATCCTTGCGCTCTTTTCTCGCGTCTTGCGTCACCGGCTCCCCGTCTATCCAAGACGGGCTATATAGGTCGGATGACAGACCTCGCCACCGGCTCCGTACAGGACCAGATCACCGCGCGCCTCACCGCCGCGCTCGCCCCGACCCATCTGACCGTCGTCAACGAGAGCGCGCTGCATGCCGGACATATGGGTGACGACGGCACCGGCGAGACGCATTTCCGTGTCGAGGTGGAAGCACCGGCGTTCCAAGGGCTTAACCGCGTCGCCCGGCAACGCCTCGTGAACCACGCGCTCGCCGAACTGCTCAGCACGCAGATCCACGCGCTCGCGATCAAGACGCGTGCGCCTGGAGAGGCATGATGGCCTATACGCTCTGGTACTGGCCCGGCCTTCAGGGCCGCGGCGAATTCGTCCGCCTCGCGCTCGAGGGCGGCGAGATTCCCTATACGGATGCGGCACACGATCGCGGTGCCGAGGCGCTGATGGCCGATCTCAACGACCGCACCGGCCGCACGCCCTTCGCCCCGCCCTATCTCGAACTCAATGGTCTGGTGATCGCACAGGTCGCCAACATCCTGATGTATCTGGGCGAACGCCACGACCTCGCGCCGTCGAACATGGCCGATCGGCTGTGGCTCAACCAGCTCCAGCTGACGTTCGCCGATCTCGTCGCGGAGGTTCACAACGTCCACCACCCGGTCGCGATGATGGACTATTACGCCGACCAGAAGCCCGAGGCCGCGCGCGCCGCGAAGCAGTTCCGCGAGCAGCGGCTCCCCAAATTCCTCGGTCACTTCGAGGATGCGGCACAGGCCAATCCGGGCGAATGGCTGATCGACCATCGCTGGACCTATGCCGACACCTCGCTGTTCCAGATCGTCGAGGGGCTGCGCTACATGTTCCCGCAGCGGATGCGCACGCTCGAGCCCGACTATCCCAACCTGGCCCGCATCCGCGACCAGGTCGCCGAGATCCCCGCGATCAGGGCCTATCTGAACAGCGACCGGCGGATCGCGTTCAACACCGACGGCATCTTCCGCCACTATCCCGAACTCGACGCCGCGTGAGCCTTGGTCGCTTCCCGACATCCAACACCTCCCCGGCGAAGGCCGGGGTCCAGTTGGGGGACAGGCATAACGATGGGCAGCCCTTCGCGATATCGACCTTTCCAACTGGACCCCGGCCTTCGCCGGGGAGGTGCATCGGGCTGTGAGAACCCCGCGCCCCGCCGCGCGCATCCTGCTCGTCGATGCGCAGGACCGCGTGCTGATGTTCCGTTTCACCCCCGACGATCGCCCGCCGCTCTGGTGCACGCCGGGCGGCGCGGTTGATCCGGGCGAGAGCTATGCCGCCGCCGCCCGCCGCGAGCTTTGGGAAGAGGTCGGGCTCGATATGGATTGCGGCCCCGAGGTCGCGCGCCGCGTCGTCGACTTCCGGACCTTCGAGGGCGTCGAGGTGACCGCCGACGAACGCTATTTCCGCGTCGACGTGGATACGTGCGACGTCGCGGCGGGCGGGCTCACCGATCAGGAGCGCAAGCTGCTCGTCGGTCACCGCTGGTTTTCCCGAAACGACATCGCGGGGCATGACGAAGTCCTCTATCCAGCGGACCCCGTCGAACTCCTCGACGCCACGGAGACACGCCATGCTGGATGATTTCGTCCTCCAGACCATCCTGCCCTCGACGCATGATCTGGGCGGCTTCAAGGTCCACCGCACCTTGCCGAACAAGGAGCGGACGATGGTCGGCCCGTTCCTGTTCTTCGACCAGATGGGCCCCGCGCATCTCGAGGTCGGTACGGGCATCGACGTGCGCCCGCATCCGCACATCAACCTGTCGACCGTCACCTATCTGTTCGACGGCGCGATCGACCACCGCGATTCGCTCGGCACGAAGGCACGGATCGAGCCCGGCGCGGTCAATCTGATGACCGCGGGTCACGGCATCGTCCATTCCGAACGCTCGCCCGGTGACGAGCGCGCCGGCGGGCCCAACCTGTCGGGTATCCAGACCTGGCTGGCGCTGCCCGAGGCGGTCGAGGAGATCGATCCCGCCTTCGAACACGTCACCAAGGCGCAGCTGCCGGTGATCGAGGCGCACGGTGCGCGCTCGCGGATCATCATGGGGAGCCTGTGGGGCCAGAGCGCGCCGACCACGACCTATTCGGGCACGATCTACGCCGACATCGCGCTCGACCCGGGTGCGAGCGTGCCGATCGACGCGGCGGCGGAGGAGCGCGCGGTCTATCTCGCCATGGGCGAGGCGACGCTGGAGGGCGTGCCGCTCGAGCCGCAGGTGCTCTACGTGCTGCGCCCCGGGATCGCGGCGACGCTGCGCTCGGCGAGCGGCGGGCGGGCGATGCTGTGCGGCGGCGATGCGTTCACGACACCGCGCCACGTTTGGTGGAACTTCGTCAGCTCGAACCGCGACCGCATCGAACAGGCGAAACGCGACTGGAATGCGGGCAATTTCCCGAAGGTCCCCGGCGACGAGAAGGAACGGATCGAGATCCCGGCGATACCCAAGACGGTCAGCTACCCCTGACCCGCAGATAGATCCTCCCCCGCCAGGGGGAGGATCGCGAAATGGATCCGGCCCTTGTCCCGCCCTGCGCGGTACCGCACACTCCCCCTATCGGTGCAGACCATATCGACCCCCGGCCAGATCCGGGGGCACCACGCGGGAGAGAGACATGACCGAGCTGCAGAGCCTCCGACTATCCACCGGCGTCGACCTCGACGTCGCGATCAGCGGCGATCCCGCCAACCCGCCCGTCATCCTCCTCCACGGCTTCCCCGAATCGCACCGCACCTGGCGCCACATCGCCCCCGACCTCGCGCGCGACCATTATGTCATTGCCCCCGACCAGCGCGGCTATGCGCGCTCGTCGAAGCCCGAGGGCGTCGCGAACTACACCCCCGACAAGATCGTCGCCGACCTGCTCGCGCTCGCCGATCAGCTCAAGATCGACCGTTTCACGCTGGTCGGGCATGACTGGGGCGGCGCGGTCGCCTGGATGGCCGCGCTCCAGCATCCCGACCGCATCGAACGGCTGGTGATCGTCAACGCCCCCCACCCGCTCGTCTTCCAGCGGACGATCTTCGACGATCCCGAACAGCGCAAGGCGAGCCAGTATATCCGCCGCTTCCGCGACACGAGCATCGACCAGGGCCTCACCGGCACAGGGCTCGAGAAGTTCCTCGGCTCGACCTTCGCGCATCACGTGACGCAGGCGATCGCGGGCAAGGACAAGGCCGCCTATCTCGACGAATGGTCACAGCCCGGCGCGATGACCGCGATGCTCAACTGGTACCGCGCCAGCGCGATCGTCGTCCCCGCGATGGACGAGACACCGCCCCGCCCCGCCTTTCTCGACGCACCCTTCCCGCCGATGAAGATGCCGGTCCTGGTGATCTGGGGCATGCGCGACACCGCGCTGCTGCCGAGCCAGCTCGATCTTGCCGACTATGTCCCCGAGCTGACGATCGAGAAGGTCGATGCGGGCCATTTCGTCCCCTGGGAAAAACCCGACGCGGTGATCGCCGCAATGCGCCGCTGGGGGATCTGACTCCCCCTTTGTCAGGATGACGGCAGTGGAGGTACGCCTGACCGCCACCTGTCTGAATCCTGACCAGCACATTCTGAAACCGTTCAGCGGCCGGGGAGCAAATCCCCTGTCATGCCGTTTGATACGGCGTCGAAGACAGGAGAGCATTATGCGTAAGATCATCCTCGCGGCCGTAGCCGCCGCAACCTTGGTCCCCACGTTTGCCAGCGCGCAGAGCTATGGCGAAGTCCGTCGCAGCGACCGTGAAGTGCGTCAGAGCCAGCGCGAACTCCAGCAGGTGCGCCGCTACGGCGACCGCGGCGACGTGCGCGAAGCGCGCCGCGAGCTGCGCGAAGACCGTCAGGAGCGTCGTGAGGACTGGCGCGATTATCGCCGCAGCCACGCCAACGTCTATCGCCGCCCCGCCTATGTCGGCCCACGCGGCTATCAATATCGTCCGGTCAATGTCGGCCACCGGTTCGCGCCGCAATATTACGGCCGCAACTACTGGATCAACGACTACCAGACCTATCGCCTGCCGCGCCCGGGCTTCGGCTATCAGCGCTGGGTCCGCTATGGCCGCGACGTCGTCCTGGTCGACACGCGCAACGGCCGCGTCGCACAGGTCAACAACGGCTTCTTCTACTAAGGCGCCACGACGGCCCGGGAGCGATCCCGGGCCGTATTGTTGTGGCGATCGGGGCGATCCGGTTGCACCCTCCCCAGCCCGATCGTAAAGCCCGGCGCGTGCCAGACTCCCAGATCATCATCGCCGTCCCCAAGGGACGTATCCTTGCCGAGGCTTTGCCGCTGCTCGCCCGCGCCGGCATCCATCCCGAAGCGGCGTTTTCGGACGAGGACAGCCGCGCGCTTCGCTTCGCGACCAACGACCCCGACATCTCGCTGATCCGTGTCCGCGCGTTCGATGTCGCGACGTTCGTTGCGCACGGCGCGGCGCAGCTCGGCATCGTCGGCTCGGACGTGATCGCCGAATTCGGCTATTCCGAACTTTATGCCCCGGTCGATCTCGGCATCGGTCATTGCCGCCTGTCGGTCGCCGAGCCCACCGAGATGGCGGCGAAGGACGATCCGCGCGGCTGGAGCCATGTCCGCGTCGCGACCAAATATCCGCACGTCACCGCTGCACATTTTGCTGCCCGCGGCGTCCAGGCCGAATGCGTGAAGCTGAACGGCGCGATGGAGCTCGCCCCGACGCTCGGCCTCGCGCCGCGCATCGTCGACCTCGTCTCGTCGGGCCGGACGCTCAAGGAAAACGGCCTGGTCGAGGTCGAGCGGATCATGGACGTCACCAGCCGTCTGGTCGTCAACCGCGCCGCGATGAAGACGCGCGCTCGGGTGGTGCCGCTGGTCGAGGCGTTCCGTCGTGCCGTCGAGCAGGAGCAGGCCGCATGATCCGCCTTTCCACCACCGACGCCGACTTCGCCGACCGCTTTACCGCGCTCGTCGAGGATCGCCGCGAATCGGATGCAGGCGTCACGCAGGACGTCGCCGCGATCATCGCGTCCGTCCGCCACGACGGCGAGACCGCGCTGCGCGACCTGACGCAGAAGCACGACCGCCACGACCTCGAAGCGACCGGCTGGCAGATCGACGCCGCCGACTGCAAGGCCGCGTTCGACGCGATCGAGCCCGAGCTGCGCACCGCGCTCGAACTCGCCGCGACGCGGATCCGCGCCTATCACGAGAAACAGCGCCCGACTGACAGCGACTCGGTCGACTCGGCGGGTGTCCGGCTCGGCGCACGCTGGCTGCCGGTCGACGCTGCGGGCATCTATGTCCCCGGCGGCCGCGCGGCCTATCCCTCGTCGCTGCTGATGAACGCGATCCCCGCCAAGGTGGCAGGCGTCGGTCGTCTCGCGATGGTCACGCCGACCCCCGACGGCCAGATCAACCCGCTCGTCCTCGCCGCCGCGCATCTCGCAGGTGTCGACGAGGTCTGGCGCGTCGGTGGTGCGCAGGCCGTCGCCGCACTCGCTTACGGCGCCGGCCGGATCGCGCCCGTCGACGTAATCACAGGCCCCGGCAACGCCTGGGTCGCGGAGGCCAAGCGCCAGGTTTACGGCGTCGTCGGCATCGACATGGTCGCAGGGCCCTCCGAAATCGTCGTCGTCGCGGATGCGCTCAACGACCCCGAATGGACCGCCGCCGACCTGCTCAGCCAGGCCGAGCACGACACCACGACGCAATCGATCCTGTTCACCGACGACGCGGCGTTTGCCGACAAGGTCGCCAACGCGGTCGATCGCCAGCTCAGCGAACTCGCCACCGAGGCGGTCGCGCGCGTCGCCTGGGATGCGAACGGCGCGATCATCGTCGTCGACACGCTGGCGGACGCGATCCCGCTGGTCGACCGGCTCGCCGCCGAGCATCTCCAGCTCGCCATCCCCGACCCGCAAGGGTTCTTCGACCGCATCCGTCACGCGGGCTCGGTGTTCCTCGGCCGCTACACCCCCGAGGCGATCGGCGATTACGTCGCCGGCCCGAACCACGTCCTGCCGACCGGCCGCCGCGCGCGGTTCGCGAGCGGCTTGTCGGTGCTCGACTTCATGAAGCGCACCAGCTTCCTCGCGCTCGACGAAGCCGCCTTGCGTGAACTCGGCCCCGCCACCGTCGCGCTTGCCAACGCCGAGGGTTTGCCGGCCCACGCAAAATCGGTGGCGTTGCGGCTTCGCCTCAACCACTGATTTTTGTTCGCGCGGAGGCGCGGAGGCGCGGAGATGTTGTACGCGGCGCAGCCGCCCCGATCCTCACCAGCGGGTTATTGGAGGGCCGCTGCGCGGTAAGGTCGACACCTCCGCACCTCCGCACCTCCGCGCCTCCGCGCGAACCAATCTTCTTCGCTTAGACACGCCCGAAACGCGAAGGGCTGACACGCAGCCCCCCCGCGCGTACAGGCAACCGCTTATGTCCAGAACCGCTCCCCGCACCAAGGCACGCGCCGCCGCGCGACTCGCCGCCGTCCAGGCGACCTACCAGCATGAGATGGAGGGTACCGCGATGCCCGTCCTGCTCAACGAATTCCATCAGCACCGGCTCGGCGCGACGATCGAAGACGTCGAATATGCCGAGGCGGACGTCGATTTCTTCGACGACCTCGTGACCGGAGCGAATGCCCGCAGCGGCGAGATCGACCTGCTGATCGAGGGCAAGCTCGCCAAGGGCTGGACGCTCGCGCGGCTCGACAAGCCGATGAAGGCGATCATCCGCGTCGGCACCTATGAACTGCTTGCGCGCAAGGACGTCCCCGTCGCCGCGGTCATCAGCGAATATGTCGACGTCGCGCACGCCTTTTACGACAAGCGCGAATCGGGATTCGTCAACGGCCTACTCGACGGCATCGCGAAAGAGGTTCGGGCGTAATCTATCGTCATCCTAGGCTCGACCCAGGACCCAGAGTAACAGGACGGAGCGTTCGTTACTCTGGGTCCTGACTTTCGTCAGGATGACGGTGCTGTATTGGCGGAGGACATGACCGAAGCCGAGTTCATCGCCGCGCTGCGCCGCCTCCCGCTCCACCCCGCGGCACGCGGCCTGAACGACGACACCGCGCTGCTCGACGCAGGGCCCCTCGTCGTCACCACCGACACGCTGGTCGAGGGCGTGCATTTCCTCCCCACCGACCCGCCACAGGACGTCGCGTGGAAGCTCGTCGCGACTAACCTCTCCGATCTCGCCGCCAAGGGCGCGGTTCCCGAGGGCATCCTGCTCAATTACCCGCTCGGCGACGACGCATGGGACCGCACGTTCCTCGAAGGCCTCGCCGACATCCTTACGGCCCATGACACGCGGCTGATCGGCGGCGACACGGTCACCCTCCCCCGAGGTGCGCCCCGCATCCTCACCGTCACCGCCTTCGGCAGCGACGCCGCCGCCCCCGCCCGAAACGGCGCGAAGGCGGGCGATGCGCTCTACGTCACCGGCACGATCGGCGACGCGGGCGCTGGCCTCGCCATCGCGCGCGGCAAGGATGGCCCCCCCGAACTGCTCGCCGCATACCGGCGCCCGCAGCCCCGCCTCGCCGACGGCCGCATCCTCGCGCCACACGTCCATGCGATGATGGACGTGTCCGACGGCCTCCTGATCGACGCCGGGCGAATGGCGCGTGCGAGCGGGCTCGCGGTGGCGATCGACCTCGCCAGCATTCCGCTGTCGCCCGCCTATCGCGCCTTTTCGGGCGATCGGATCGCGGCGGCGACCGCAGGCGACGATTATCAACTGCTGTTCGCCGCACCGAAAGACTTCGTGACCCACGCCACCCGGATCGGCAGTTTCGCGCCCGGCGCCGGACTGGCGCTCCACAACTCGGGCGAGCCGGTCGCGCTGCCCGCCAGCCTTGGCTACGAACACCGCCCCTCCGCATAACTTGCGCAATGTTCCCGCACTGATAGGCTCGACCAATCGGGACTCGGCAAAGCCGAGACCGGGGAGGAACTGAAAAAAGGGATAGTGCCGTATGACGACCGTCTATCTGGCCATGGTCTGCGGCGTCATCGCCGTCCTATATGGCTTCGTCACCAGTCGGCAGGTTCTCGCCGCGTCACCCGGCAATGCGAAGATGCAGGACATCGCCGCCGCCATCCAGGAGGGCGCAAAGGCCTATCTCGGCCGCCAGTACACCACCATCGCGATCGTCGGCGTCATCGTCGCCGTCATCCTGCTCGCCACGCTCGGTGTCATCTCGACGATCGGCTTCGTCATCGGCGCGGTGCTGTCGGGGGTCGCGGGCTATGTCGGCATGAACATCTCGGTCCGCGCGAACGTCCGCACCGCAGAGGCCGCACGCACCTCGCTGCAGGCCGGGCTGACCATGGCGTTCCGCTCTGGCGCGGTCACCGGGATGCTCGTCGCAGGGCTCGGGCTGCTCGCGATCAGCGCCTTCTTCTGGTACCTCACCGGCCCGGCGGGTCACGCGCCCAACGACCGGATCATCGTCGAGGCACTGACCGCGCTCGCCTTCGGGGCCTCGCTGATCTCGATCTTCGCGCGGCTCGGCGGCGGCATCTTCACCAAGGCAGCCGACGTCGGCGCGGATCTGGTCGGCAAGGTCGAGGCGGGCATCCCCGAGGACGACCCCCGCAACCCCGCGGTCATCGCCGATAATGTCGGCGACAATGTCGGCGACTGCGCGGGCATGGCCGCCGATCTGTTCGAAACTTATGTCGTCACATTGGGCGTCACGATGATCTCGATCGCGCTGCTGATCCAGGCGAGCGGCGCCGAGTTGATGCGTCTGATGACGCTCCCGCTGCTCGTCGGCGGCGTGTGCATCGTCACCTCGATCATCGGCACCTACATGGTCCGGCTCGGCGGCGGCAGCATCATGGGCGCACTCTACAAGGGCTTCTTCACCTCGACGATCCTGTCGATTCCCGCCATCTACCTCGCCACGCAGTACGTGCTCGGCGACCTTCACCGCGTGATCGGTGGTGCAGGCTATCTCGATCCCGCGACCGACGACCTGACCACCCAGGCCGCGCCGTCGCTGACGCAGAGCTTCACCGGCATGGACCTGTTCTGGTCGATGATGATCGGGCTGGTCGTCACCGGGCTGATCGTGTGGATCACCGAATATTACACCGGCACCAACCACCGCCCGGTCCAGTCGATCGCCAGGGCATCCGAGACCGGCCACGGCACCAACGTCATCCAGGGGCTCGCGATCAGCCTCGAATCGACTGCGATGCCGACGCTCGTCATCGTCGTCGCGGTGATCGTCGCCTACCAACTCGCCGGGATCATCGGCATCGCCTTTGCCGCCACCGCGATGCTGGCGCAGGCGGGCATGGTCGTCGCGCTCGACGCGTACGGCCCGGTCACCGACAATGCCGGCGGGATCGCCGAGATGGCGGGCCTGCCCGACGACGTCCGGCAGAAGACCGATGCGCTCGACGCGGTCGGCAACACCACCAAGGCGGTGACCAAGGGCTATGCGATCGGCTCGGCCGGGCTCGCCGCGCTCGTCCTGTTCGGCGCCTATACCACCGACCTCGCGACCTATTTCCCGCAGGTCACGGTCGATTTCAGCCTCAGCAACCCGTACGTCATCGTCGGGCTGCTGCTCGGCGCGCTGCTCCCCTATCTGTTCGGCGCGTTCGGGATGACCGCGGTCGGTCGCGCGGCGGGCGCGGTCGTCGAGGAGGTCCGCACGCAGTTCCGCGACAATCCCGGCATCATGCTCGGCACCAGCCGCCCCAATTATGCGCGCACCGTCGATCTCGTGACGAAGGCGGCGATCCGCGAGATGATCGTGCCCTCGCTGCTGCCGGTGCTGTCGCCGATCGCGGTCTATTTCATCATCACCGCGGTCGCCGGCCAGGCCTCGGGCTTCGCCGCACTCGGCGCGATGCTGCTCGGCGTGATCGTCTCGGGGCTGTTCGTCGCGATCTCGATGACCAGCGGCGGCGGCGCCTGGGACAATGCCAAGAAATATATCGAGGACGGCAACCACGGCGGCAAGGGATCCGAGGCGCACAAGGCCGCGGTAACCGGCGACACCGTCGGCGATCCCTACAAGGACACCGCGGGCCCCGCGGTGAACCCGATGATCAAGATCACCAACATCGTCGCGCTGCTGCTGCTCGCCGCGCTCGCGGGGGCCGGGGCGGGCTGATTCGACGCTCCTCGCCCGCAGAGGGGGAGGTGGCAGGCGCGGCCTGACGGAGGGGGCGGCACGCGCTGCCCCCTCCGTAACACCCCCCCGCCAATACCGCCGTAACGGACCCGATAGACCGTCCGCGGATGCATCTGGCTTGGACGGACCGGCTTTTGCCCCCGCATCCTGCCCCGATGCGCAACCGCCCCGAAAACCACCTCTTCTATGGCGACAATCTCGCCGTCCTCCGCAAGGAGATCGCCGACGAGAGCGTCGACCTGATCTATCTCGACCCGCCGTTCAATTCGAACGCCACCTACGGCATCCTGTTCAAGGAACCCGACGGCCGCGCCTCGAACGCGCAGATCGAGGCGTTCGAGGACAGCTGGCATTGGAACGACAGCGCCGAGGAAGCCTTCGACCAGGTCGCGCGCAGCGGCAACACCAAGGCATTCGACCTGCTCAACGCGATGCGCGGGTTTCTCGGCGAAAATGACATGATGGCGTATCTGGCGATGATGGCAGTGCGGCTGCTCGAACTGCACCGCGTCCTGAAACCGACCGGCAGCCTCTATCTCCACTGCGACCCGACCGCGAGCCACTATCTGAAACTTCTTCTCGACGGCGTGTTCGGGCACAAGGCGTATCGGAACGAGATCGTGTGGGACTATTCGTTCCGGCTGATGGACCTGCCGCATTTCTTCAACCGCAAGCACGACGTCATCCTGTTCTACGGCAAGAGTGCTGGGAGCCGTTTCGCCATGCCGAAGACGCCGTGGACGCGCAGCGAACTGCTCGCATCGCGCCGCCAGGCGGTCCATGTCGACGAGGCCGGGGTGGAGTGGATCTGGATGCCGGGCGGCAAGGGGCATTCCAAAAACAAGCTTCGCCGCATTGACGATATCCTCGCCGGCGGCAAAGCGATGTCGGACGTCTGGCCGATGCCGATCCTGTCGTCGTCGTCGAAGGAGCGGTTCGGCTATCCGACGCAGAAACCGGTCGCGCTGCTTGAGCGTATCATCGCCGCCTCATCCCGCGAGGGGGATGTCGTCCTCGATCCCTTTTGCGGTTGCGGCACGGCGGTCCACGCGGCGCAGAAGCTCGGCCGCCAGTGGATCGGGATCGACGTCACGCATCTTGCGATCTCGCTGATCGAAAAGCGGATGCGCGACGCCTTTCCCGCCGTCATGTTCAGTGTCGAGGGCACGCCGACCGACCTCGCCTCCGCACGCGATCTGGCACTGCGCGACAAATACCAGTTCCAGTGGTGGGCGGTGTCGCTGGTCGATGCGCTCCCTTTTGGCGGCCGCAAGAAGGGGGCGGATGGCGGGATCGACGGGCTCATCTATTTCAACGATCACGATGTCGCCGCAGGAAAGATGGTCACGCACCGCGCGATCGTCTCGGTCAAGGGCGGGCTCAATCCCGATGTGACGATGGTCGAGACGCTCGCGGCGACGATCGCGCGCGAAAAGGCGCCGATCGGCGTGCTGATCATGAACGCCAGGCCCACGCGCGAGATGGAGCGCCGCGCCGCCGCGGTCGGCATCTACCGCGCCGGCGTCGACGAGACGTTCCCGCGGCTTCAGATCCTCACGCTCGCCGACCTGTTCCAGGGCAAGCGGCCGCGGATCCCCAATGTCGACCGCGCCGCCTTCCGCCGCGCCGCGCGCGAAGCCACGGGCACACAGCCCGGGCTGCTGTGACGCGCCCTTGTTTCGGACGCGGCGAACACCGACATCCAGGTCTGAGGGGCGCGTATGGGCATAAGGGCCATGCGCGCCTTTCGGGCGTGCTTTCCTTTTTCGCCAAGCTGCGGTAAGGGCGCTCGTCCCGAAATTCCCCCAATTCAGAGATTATATTTGGCCAAGGAAGAACTGCTCGAGATGCGCGGCCGCGTGGTGGAACTCCTCCCCAACGCGATGTTCCGGGTACAGCTCGAAAACGACCACGAGATTCTCGGTCACACCGCCGGCAAGATGCGCAAGAACCGCATCCGCGTGCTGGTCGGCGACGAGGTGCTGTGTGAGCTCACCCCGTATGATCTGACCAAGGGTCGCATCACCTACCGCTTCAAATAAGCGCTGGCCGCGGGTCGTCCGCGGTCGTGCAGCAAGATCGAGGCAATTGTGCTCGTCCTAGCCTCCTCCTCGCCCCGCCGCCGCGACCTGCTGGCGCGGCTCGGCGTCGTGCCGTCGCGCGTGGCGTCCCCCGATATCGACGAAAGCCCGCACCGGGCCGAAGTGCCGCGCGCCTATGCGCTGCGTCTCGCGGTCGAGAAGGCATGCGCGGTCGATCGCGCGGCGGGTGAGATCGTCATCGCCGGCGACACCACCATCGCGCTCGGCCGCCGCATCCTGCCGCCCGCCGATACGCCCGACATCCAGCGCGACCTGCTCGGCAAATTGTCCGGGCGACGTCATCACTGCCTGTCCGCGGTCTGCGTGATCGACGCCGCCGGCACCGTCCGCACCCGCCTCGCCGACACGATCGTCGCGTTCAAGCCGCTCTCGAGCGCCGAGATCGACGACTACATCGCGTGCGGCGAAGGGCTCGGCAAGGCGGGCGGCTATGCGATCCAGGGCCGCGCGGAGGCGTTCGTGCGCTTTCTCTCGGGCAGCCATTCGGGGGTCGTGGGGCTCCCGCTGTTCGAAACCCGCGCGCTGCTGAAGACCGCCGGCCTCGCGCTTGCCTGAACCCGGTCCCGTCTGGCTCTACGAAGCCGGCATCGGCGAAGACCGCGCCGCGCTGGTCGAGAATGACCAGATCGTCGAGGCACTGATCGAGCGCGACGACGTGGCGCTGCGCGTCGGCCATGTCGCGCGCGCACGCCTCGTCGAGGCGCTGGGCGGCGGGCGCGGCCGCATCGCGCTCGACGGCGGCGAGGCGCTGGTCAGCCATCTGCCGCCCGGCATCACGCAGGGCGCCAGCCTGACCGTCGAGATCGTCCGCGAGGCCCTGCCCGAGGCCGGCCGCGCCAAGCTCGCCAAGGCGAACGCCACCGATCGCCCACCCTGCGCCGCGCCGACGCTGTACGACCGTCTCGTCGCGACCGGCCTGCCGATTCACGCCCCGCGCGCGCACGAGCCCGATGCGCTGGAGGCCGCCGGCTGGTCCGAACTGCTCGACGAGGCGATGAGCGGCGAGATCGTCTTCCCGCTCGGCGCGCTGCGGCTGTCACCGACCCCGGCGATGACGCTGTTCGATGTCGACGGCGCGCCGCCGCTCGACCCGCTGGCGGTCGCCGCCGCGCACGCCGTCGCGCGCGCGATCCGCCGCCACGGGATCGGCGGCTCGATCGGCGTCGACTTCCCCACCATCGCGGGCAAGGCGCAGCGAAACGCCGTCGCCGCGGCGATCGACGCGACGCTGCCGCCCCCGTTCGAACGGACCGCAGTCAACGGCTTCGGCTTCCTGCAGATCATCCGCCCGCGCGCCCGCGCCTCGATCCCCGAGATCCTGCGCGCCGATCCCGTCGGTGCCGCCGCTCGCGCCGCGTTGCGCACGCTCGAGCGCACCCCGCCGACCGCCCCGCGGCGCCATGCGCTGCCCGCCGCGGTCCATGGCCGCCTCATGGCGCACCCCGACTGGCTGGCGACGCTCGCCCGTCGTACGGGCGTCGTCCACGATCTGGAGAGCCGCTGATGCCCGCCGTGAAATGCCCGATCTGCGGCCAGCCCTCCGTCCCCGACTACGCCCCCTTTTGCTCGAGCCGGCACCGCGACCGCGACCTGCTGCAATGGCTCGGCGAAGGCTATCGCATCCCCGGCCGCGCAATATCGCAAACGGGGCTAGACAGCGGTGAAGAGCCCGACTAAACGCGCCCTTCCGATCGCACGATCGGCCCTTCATCCGATCCTGATCGGACGATGCCCGGATAGCTCAGTTGGTAGAGCATGCGACTGAAAATCGCAGTGTCGGCGGTTCGACCCCGTCTCCGGGCACCATTTTGCCCTTCTGCCGCGACCGCGGACTTCAAGCTCCGGCGAGCGTCAATGTGCGCTCAGCAGCCGCATCTTGCCGCTCATGGTCCAGCCTCTCCCGGGCGGCCATCGAGCCTATAGTCTGATCAATTGTGCTCCAGATCGCATGGCGCTCCGGCATTGAGAGCCGTTTTGACTTCACTCGGACAAATACTTGCAAAGCCCGACATCCGGGTTAGTGTGAGCGCTATCGCAAATGCTAAATTGCGCATCTCCTTCTGAAGTCGGAGACATGCAATTCGGTCGCCCATGCCCCACGCACGATGAGGCAATGCGACCCATGAGGGGAAGCCAGGATGGGCTCGACGACGTCTGCTGCTTCCACCGTTGCGGCCCAAAACCCGACGCTCGCCCGGCGTGGCCCTGCAGTCGCGCACGTGATCAGCGTTGCCGCGCTGACCTGCGCGCTGCCCGCCTTCGCGCAAGACATTGCCATTCAGAGCAACACGCTACCCCTGCCCGCGATAGACGGGGCTGGTAACGACATAGTCGTCAGCCTCCGCGCACGCACGGCGGTGATGCCCGGCTCGATCGAAAACGACGCCCCGACACACCGTCTGGTGGCCAGCCCGCCTCACCACCGCGATCGTATCCACCGTTTCGTTCGCTCCGGGCTCCAGCCCGTCTGACCTGCCAGAGGACCCATCAAATCATGCAACGCCTGCCCGTGCGTCTCGCCATCGCCGTCCTTCTCGCCAGCAGCGCGTCCGCCGCGCTGGCCGCCCCGCGCCTCGACGGCGTGCTGACCGATCACGCGGTGATCCAGCGAGGTCAGCCGATCGCGCTGACCGGCGAGGCGGCGGCGGGGGAAACGGTGATGATCACGCTGGCGGGGCGTTCGGTCACGGCAAAGGCGGACCGGGCCGGCCGCTTCGCTGCGGAATTGCCCGCGCTCGACGCCGGCGGTCCCTATGATCTGACGATCGCGGCGCAGAGCGGCGCGGCAGTGCTGCATGATGTGCTGATCGGCGATGTCTATCTGTGCTCGGGCCAGAGCAACATGGAACTGGCGGTCAGCGAGGCGCAGGACCTGATCCCCGATGCTCATGCACCCGTCGACGCCAGCCTGCGCCTGCTGACCATCCCGAAGCGCGCCGCCGCGACGCCCGTCGCGCGGCTCGATGATGCGGTGCGCTGGACCGTCGCCGGCCCGGCGAGCCAGCCCACCTTCTCCGCGGCCTGCTTCTACATGGCGCAAGCGCTGCGGCGAAGCGCGGCCGTGCCGATCGGTGCGATCCATGCGAGCTGGGGCGGGTCGCGGATCAGCGCGTGGATGAGCGACCCCGCGCTGCGGCGGGCGGGGCTCGGCGACCAGGCGGATCTGCTGGCGCTCTATGCCCGCGATCCCGGGGCGGCGAACCGGCGTGCGATGACGCTGTGGGAGACATGGTGGCGGACCGGATCGGGCGACGCGGTCGGCCGCGAGCCGTGGCAACCCGGCGCAGCGCTCGACTGGCAGGCGGTGCCCGCGATGACCAATTTCGAGACCTGGGGCATCGCCGACCTCGCCAGCTACAACGGCATGCTGTGGTATCAGCGCAGCGTCGAGATCACCGCCGAACAGGCGCGCGGTCCCGCCACGCTCGTGCTGGGGACGATCGACGATGCCGACCGGACCTGGGTCAACGGGATCGGTGTCGGCGGCAGCAGCCTCGCCTCACAATCGCGCGTCTATGCACTACCCGTCGGCACGCTGAAGGCCGGGCGCAACGTCATCACCGTCAACGACGACGACGTCTATGCCTATGGCGGGATGACCGGTCCTGCGGACACGATGCGGATCACCTTCGGGGACGGGAGCAGCGTGCCGCTCGGCGACGGCTGGCGCTATGCGAAGGCACAGCGGATCGCGGGTTCCGCCCCCCGGGTGCCGTGGGACGACATCAACGGCGCCGGGACGCTCTACAATGCGATGATCGCACCGCTTGGCCGGACGCGCGTCGCCGGGATCGCCTGGTATCAGGGCGAGTCCGACACCGGCATTCCGGGCTATGATCAGCGTCTCACCGCGCTGATCGCCGACTGGCGCACGCGTCTCGGCAGCCCGCAGGCCGGCTTCGCCATCGCCCAGCTCGCCGGCTACGGCGCACCGTCCTTTGCGCCGGGCGAGAGCGGCTGGGCCACCGTGCGCGATGCGCAACGTCGCGTCGCCGCCGCGGACCGCCACGCCGGCGTCGCGGTCACGCTCGACATCGGCGATGCGCTCGACATCCATCCGGGCGAAAAGCATGCGGTGGGGCAACGCCTTGCCCAGGTCATGCGGGCGACGGTCTATGGCGAACGGATCGCACCCTCGGGCCCGGCCCTCGCCCGTGCGCAGCGTGCCGCCGGTGGTGGCGTCGCGCTCGACTTTTCCGGCGTGACCGGCGCGCTGCACGCGAAAAGCGCGCGCGAGGCGATCGGGTTCGAGATGTGCGGCGCCGCCGCTGCAAGCTGTCGCTACGCATCCGGCACGGTCGTCGGCACGCAGGTGACGCTGCCCGGCGACGGCCAGCCCGTCACGCGGGTCCGCTATGCCTGGTCGGACGCGCCCGCGATCAACCTGGTCGACGATGCGGGGCTGCCCGTCGGCCCGTTCGAAACGCCGCTATCGTGACGCGCCGGCGGCGACGTCCGGCGAGCATGGGGGAGACGATGATGCGCAAGACTATGATGCCCACCCGGCGCGCGGCAATCGGCCCGTCGCTCGCGCTTGCGATGGCGCTCGTCGCGGCCCCCGTCGCTGCGCAGACCAGCCCGGCCGCGCCCGACCAGGCCACGGTCATGGCCACCGCGCTCGTCGCGCAGCTTCGCGCGGACGAGAAGCTGCCCCAACTGCTCAACGTCGCGCCCGCAATCCCGAGGCTCGACATTCCGGCCTATAACTGGTGGACGGAATCGCTCCACGGCGCGCTGGGGCCGATCGCGACGACCAATTTCCCCGAGCCGATCGGTCTGGCCGCCAGCTTCGATTCGCCGCTCGTCCAGGCGGTAGCAGGCGCGATCAGCACCGAGGTCCGCGGGCTCCACACGCTCGCGCGCGAAACCGGGCGGGTCGGGCATATCGGAACCGGGCTCGACAGCTGGTCCCCCAACATCAACATCTTCCGCGATCCGCGCTGGGGACGCGGCCAGGAAACCTATGGCGAGGATCCCGTCCTGACCGCGGCGATGGGCGTCGCCCTCGTCCGCGGACTGCAGGGCCCCGATCCGGAGCACCCGCAGGTCATCGCCACGCCGAAGCATTTCGCCGTCCATAGCGGGCCGGAAGCCACGCGACACCAGGCGAATGTCTATGTCTCGGCGCACGACCTCGAGGATACGTTCCTGCCGGCGTTCCGCGCGGCGATCGTCGACGGACAGGCGGGGTCGGTCATGTGCGCGTATAACCGCATCGATGGTCAGCCCGCCTGTGCCAGCGACCCGCTGCTCAAGACGCATCTGCGCGGCGCCTGGGGGTTTTCGGGCTATGTCGTGTCCGATTGCGACGCGGTGAAGGACATTGCCGACAACCACAAATATGCCCCCGACGGCGCGGCCGCGGTCGCCGCGGCACTGCGCGCGGGAGTCGACAATGAATGCAGCGGGGATACGCTGAGCGACACGGCGGGGCTCGACGCCCGCTATCGCACCGCGTTGCAGCGCGACCTCGTTACCCCGGCCGATATCGATCGCAGCCTCGTCCGGCTGTTCGCGGCGCGCTACCGCACCGGCGATCTGCCCGGTCTGGCCGGCGCGCCCGCGGCGGTGCCGGTCGACGCGGTCGGTGCCGCCGAGCATCGCCGCCTCGCGCTGACCGCCGCCGAACGGTCGATGGTGTTGCTCAAGAATAACGGCGTCCTGCCGCTGCGCGCCGGGACGAAGGTCGCGGTGATCGGGCCGCTGGGCGACGCCACGCGGGTGTTGCGCGGCAATTACGCATCGCCCTTGTCGGGACCGCCCGTCTCGATCGTCGACGGCCTGCGCACGACGCTCGGCACTGACAGAATCACGCTGGTCCCGTTCGGCGAGTCGGTGACCGACGGCGACCGCGTTCCGACCTCCGCGCTGCAGACCCCCGATGGCAAGCCGGGCGTGCTCGCACGCTATTACAACCCGGTCGCCCCGCTGCCGACCGCTTTTGCCCCCGGCACGCGCGACGCGATCGTCGCGGCGGTGCGCTATCGGGACACCCCCATCGTGACCCGGATCGAACCCGATGTCGGCGACCGTCAGCTCGCGCTGGCCGGGGTCGCCGACGTGCACCGGACGATCCGGACCGGATTCCTCATCCCCCCCGAAACCGGCACCTATCGCCTCGGCCTGTCGGGCGGGGGTGGCGTGCTGGAAGTCGACGGGGTGGTCGTGTCGGACCGTCGCAAGGCGCGCTGGAACGATCTGCCCGGGATGAAGACGCTCACGCTCACCGCCGGGCGACGCTACCGCATCGAGGTCGACGGCGGCGGCGGCGATCTCGTCTGGAAACGCGTATCGGACGATCCGACCGCCGCGCTGAAACGCGCCGCTGCGGCGGCCGACATCGTCGTCGCGGTCGTCGGCCTTACCTCCGATCTCGAAGCCGAAGAAACCGGCGTCAGCGTCCCGGGCTTTGCCGGCGGCGACAAGACCACGCTCGACCTTCCGGCCGACCAGATCGCGATGCTCGAACAGGCGCGCGCCGCGGGCAAGCCGATCGTGCTGGTCGCGATGAACGGCAGCCCGATCAATCTCGCCTGGGCCAGGGATCACGCGGCCGCCATCCTAGAGGCCTGGTACCCGGGCGAACAGGGCGGGCTCGCCGCGGCGAATATCTTGACCGGCCGGACCAATCCGTCGGGTCGGCTGCCGCTGACCTTCTACCGTAGCGTTGCCGATCTGCCGCCGTTCGGCGACTATGCGATGGCCGGACGCACCTATCGCTATTTCACCGGCACGCCGGTCTATCCGTTCGGGGCGGGGCTCAGCTACACGCGCTTCGCCTATGACGCGATCCGGGTCGAACCTGCGCCGGGCGGAGCGGAGACCGGCATCCGCGTCACCGCGCGGCTCCGCAATATCGGCAAGCGCGCGGGCGCCGAAGTCGCGCAGCTCTACCTCGATTTCCCCGACCGGCCCGGCACGCCGCGGATCGCGCTGCGCGGATTTCGCCGCGTCGACCTCAACCCCGGAGAAACCCGCATGCTCAGCTTCGACCTGTCGCCGCGCGACCTCAGTTCGGTCGCGCTCGACGGCACGCGATCGGTCGCCGCCGGCACGTACCGCGTGACGCTGGGGTCGGGCCAGCCCGGCACCGGCGTTCCGGGCACGACGACAAGCTTCACCGCGCGCGCTTCCGCGGCGCTGCCGCTATGATCGCCCGCTCGGTCCTGCTGCTCGGCACCGCGCTCGCATTCGCCGGTGCCGCCGCCCCGCCCGCCCATGCCGCCCCCCGCGATCCGCTTGCGGCGACCGGCCGGTGGAGCGCGAATGCCGATGGCCACGCCCCCGTCCCGCCGATGGGCTGGAATTCGTGGAACGCGTTCAACAGCGATGTCGACGAGGAGAAGGTGCTCGCCTCCGCGCAGGCGCTGGTCGACACGAAGCTGGCAACGCTCGGCTATCGCTACGTCAATATCGACGACGGCTGGTGGCTGAAGCGCCGCCAGCCCGACGGGCGGATGATCATCCGCACCAGCCACTTCCCGTCTGCGGCGACCGGCCCCGACACCAGCTTCCGCCCGCTCACCGACCGGCTCCACGCGATGGGGCTGAAGGCCGGGATCTATTCGGACATCGGCCGCAACAGCTGCGGCCAGATTTACACCCCCGATTTCAAGAACCAGCCTGAAGGCAGTGTCGCCGAACGCGAAGTCGGGCTCTACGGCCATGTCGATCAGGACATGAAGACCTATTTCCGCGACTGGAATTTCGATTTCATCAAGGTCGATGCCTGCGGTATCCGGGGGTTGCCCGCGGACGCGCCGCGCGTGCGATCGGGTCTCTATCGCGCGCTGCCACCGCTGGTCGACATGCAGTCGCTCGGCCGGTCCGACGTGGCGGGTATCCGCCGCCTCTATGAAGATGTCGGGGCGGCGATCCGCGCCGAGGCGGCGGGACGGCCCTATGTCTATTCGCTATGTCTCTGGGGCGCGGGCGACGTGCGCGCCTGGGGCAAGGACGTCGGCAACACCTCGCGCACCAGCGACGACATCCAGCCGCTCTGGCCGCGCATGCTGACCAATATGGACACCGTGACGCACCGTGCGCTCTATGCGCATCCCGGGTCGTGGAACGACGCCGACATGCTGTTCGTCGGGTCGGGGGATTTCGATCGCAGCCATCTCGTCGAGGCGCGGGCGCATTTCACGCTCTGGGCAATGCTGAACTCGCCGCTGATCATCGGCTATGACCTGCGCAAGCTGACGCCCGATCTGCTCGCGATCTTCGGCAATGCCGACATCGTCGGGCTGAACCAGGACCCGGCCGGCAATCAGGCGGTGCTCGCCTATGACTCGGACGAGGTGCAGATCCTCGTCAAGACGCTGGCCGACGGCAGCAAGGGCGTCGCGGTCGTCAACCGGACCGCGCAGCCCGCCAAGGCGACGCTGACCGCCGAGCATCTCAAGCTGCGGCCCGATACCGATGTCCGGTTGCGCGACCTGTGGAGCAAGGCGGACAGCAGCTTCCGCAAGGACATGGCCCTGTCGCTGGCCCCGCACGAGACGCGCGTGTTCCGCGCCGCCGGCACCCGGCGTCTTGCCGACGGGCTCTATCTTTCCGAACAGACCGGGCGGGTCAATCCGGCGGTGGACGGGGTCGCATCGCCCCAGGCCGATCCGACCATCCACCATTCGATCACCCCCTGGATCGGCACGCACGGCCCGGGCGAGCATCCGCAATATGGCGGCTGGGGCGGAGCCGAGGCGGACCGGGCACCTTTTGGCAAGCTGTTGCGGATCGCCGGGACGGACTTCGACACGGGGCTCGGCGTGCTCGGTCAGTCGCGTCTCGAGGTGCGCAATGCCGGGTTCACGCGCTTCGCAACGAAGGTCGGCGTCAACGATTCCGGCACCCCCAAAGCCGGCACGGTCACGTTCGAGGTCTGGGGCGACGGGCGCCTGCTCGCGACCTCGCCGGCGATGGCGTTCGGCATGGTCGCCGCGCCGCTGCGCGCGGACATCAAGGGGGTGCGGATCGTCGAACTCGTCGCCCGCGGCAGCACCTCGACCGCGACGCAACCCGTCGCCTGGGCGGAGGCGGCGCTGCTGCGATAACAGCGGGTGGCGCCGCCCTATCGGGTCGCGCCGCCCGCCGGCGGCAGTCGTGAGAGGCGGAAGCTGTCGATGTCGATCCAGCCGGTGCTGCGGGCGGGCGCGTAGCAGAACAGCGCGAACTGCTCGCCCTGGAACGTACCTGTCTGCCATGCGAAGGCGAGCGGGAAGTCACCGCCGAGGCCCGTCCAACGAACACCGTCTGCGCTATAGGCGACCCGGCCCCGGCTCGTCGTGAAGTCCATGTCAGTGCGCAGCCACAGCGTATCGCCCGGCGGCAGGTCGGTGGTGGCACGCGTTTCGGTCTGCGCCCCCTCGACCCGGTCGGTCGACACCTCCATCGCGACCCGCGCGCGGCGGTTCGCGTCGCGCGTCACGGTCAGGTTCGCGCTGATCTGCCCCAGCGTGCCAAAGCCGCAGCGGTCGCCGGGTGCCAGACGAGCGATATCAAGCTTCACCTCGCCGCGGCTTGCAGGCCCCTGCCCCTTTTGCGTCAGCGTGTTGCGTGCGGTCCAGAACCGCTCCGCCACGGTCGGGCGCAACCGCAGCCAGCCGGGGCGTGCGGCAAGCGACCAACGTTCCGGTTCGGGATTATGGTTCCACTGCCATTGCAGCTCGAGCCGCCGCCCGCCGAAGTCGTCCGACGTCGCAGGCTCGGCAAAGCGATGGCCCGCGATCGGCTTGGCCGCCTGACGCGGCACGCGGCCCGGGGCGGCGGGGGTCCCCCAGATCGGCCAATCGTCGCGCCAGAAGACCGGGCTGATATTGGTCATCCGCCCGATCGCGCCGCTATCCTCCATCACGAACCCGAACCAGCGCCCGTCCGGCAGATCGACCAGCGCGCCCTGGTGCCCACCGGTCGTGTCGTCGATCTGGTCGCGGGTTTCCCACGGCCCGAACAGGCTGCGCGACCGCGATACGGACAGCGCAAGCCGCGGCGGCAGCGCGTTGAACAGATAATAATAGTCGCCACGCCGCAGCAGCTTGGACCCTTCGGCCCCCTTGATATAATGGATCTTGCGTGATGCCGTGACGTGCGCGAGCGCACGATCGAGCGTCAGCAGCGTGATCGTCCCGTCGGCGGTGCTCGCGGTGGCGAGATAGGCGCGGCCGTCGGGCTCGATGAACAGGCCGGGATCGAACGCCTGGCGATCGAGCTCATGGTAGCGCCACGGGCCGCGGACGTCCCTGGCATACCAGATCCGCGTATTCTGCCCGACCGGCGTATTGGCCAGATAATAGGTGCCCGCGTGATAGCGCAGGCTCGAGGCATAGAGCCCCTTGCGATAGGCATTGCCGCCGACCAGGTCATATTGCGGCCGACCCTCGAGACGCGCCACCAGATGCGACGTGATCGTCCAGTTCACCAGGTCGCGACTGTGCAGGATCGTGATGCCCGGCGTGTTCGCAAAGGTCGTCGACGCGAAATAATAGTCGCGACCGACGCGGATGATGTCGGGATCCGGATAGTCCGCATAGAGCACCGGGTTGCGGTAGCTGCCATCACCCTGATCCGACCGCCAGACCTGCGCCGAGGCCGCGGTCGCGAGGAGCAGGCCCGCGGTGATCGCCGATCCCGCCTTCATTTGCCGAACGCCAGCGCGCGCGCGAAGAACGGCATCATCTGGTCCTGCACACGTCCCGCGACGCCACTGGTATGATCGCCCGGATAGATCGCGAAGCCGTTGGCGATGCCGTAGCGATCGAGCGCCTCGTGAAACTTGACCGCGTCGTCCTTCAGGCCGTCGCGGTCGCCCACGTCGATCCCGATCGCGGCATAGCGGCGCAGGTCACTGGCATATTGGTCGAGCATGGCGAGCGGGGCGTTGGCGGCCCAGCGCGCGGTCACGTCGGGCTGGGGCCGGCCGTCCTTGACGGGCAGGTCGAGATAGAGCGGCGGGGCCTTGGGATTGGGCGACCAGGCGGCGGCCGTGGCGAGCTGCGCCCGCACGCCCCAGGGCAGCGACGCGCCGTCGGCGGGCGATTTCAAC
Source organism: Sphingomonas sp. BK481 (assembly GCF_014194875.1). Classification (NCBI taxonomy): domain Bacteria; kingdom Pseudomonadati; phylum Pseudomonadota; class Alphaproteobacteria; order Sphingomonadales; family Sphingomonadaceae; genus Sphingomonas; species Sphingomonas sp. BK481. Next base: position 108,948 of record NZ_JACIAP010000006.1, read on the forward strand.
GCCCGGATCGTGGCCTCGACCGCTGCATCGGGGGTGCCCAGCGCGCGTGTCGACAGGCAGCAGGGGCTCATCATGTAGAGCGCGCCGAAAATATCGGCATGCTTCATCCCGATCCGTGCGGTGCCATAGCCACCCATCGAATGCCCCGCGAGGCCGCGACTGCGACGATCCGCGATCGTCCGGTAATGCGTGTCGACATAGGCCACCAGATCGTGCGCGACGAAGGCCTCGAAATCGCCCACCGTCACCGACCGCGAATAGAAGGATCCGTTGTGCACCGTCTTGCTGTCGGGCAGCACGACGATCATCTCGCGGACGCCCTTGGCGAACGCCCCCTCGATGGTCTGCGGCACATGGATCTCGCCGATCCATTGCTCCACGCCGATCGAATAGCCGTGCAGCGCATAGACCACGGGATAGCGCTTGCCGGGGCTGGTCCGGTAGCCGGGCGGGAGGATGACGATGACCGCGCGGTCGGGACTATTCCCCTCCAGATTGCCGGTGATGGCGGGGGAATGGACGGTGATGCGCTCGACCGTGACGGCCTTCGCCCCCGGCACGACCGCGGGCGCCGGGGTCTTCACCTGCGCGCCCGCACTCCCGATCGACGCCAGCCCCAGCGCCGCACCCAGCAGCCATGCTACACACCGATTCCGCATCGCATCCCCCATTCATCGTCACTGCCGAACACGTCATGCCCGGCCGGCCGGTCAGCGCAGATCGAGCACCAGCACCGACTTTGCCGGGACGGTCACGCTGAGCGTCCCGCCCGCAATCCGGGCATCGGCGAAGGGCTGCGGGGTCACCGCATCCGGCGAATCGAAGCTGTTATGCGCGTCCATCGTCGGACCGGTGACGATCCGGCCGCTCGCCTGGGTCGCCTGCAACCCCGTCATCGCGACCGAGACCGGCATCGCCCGATTGGGGTCGAGGTTGACCAGCGCGACATGCACCTGCCCTGCCGCGTCGCGCACCGCCGACGCGCTGACCGCGGGCACCGCCACCTCGTCCTTGTGATACCAGGGCGAAGTCAGCGTGATCGGCAACGACGTCGCGCCCTGCCACGGCTTGTACAGGTCGAACACCCAATAGGTCGGCGTCTTCACCATCCTGGCGCCGTCGGTCAGCAGCATCGCCTGCAGCACGTTCACCATCTGCGCGATCGCCGCCATCTTCACCCGGTCGGCATGGCGCGCGAAGATGTTGATGTTGAGCCCCGCGACGACCGCATCGCGCACCGAATTCTGCTGCTCGAGAAAGCCCGGATTGCTGCCCGGCGTCGGGTCATACCATGTCCCCCATTCGTCGACCGCAAGCATCACGCGCTTGGCCGGATCATATTTGTCCATGATCGCCGAATGCTTGGTGATGAACTCCTCCATCTGCAGCGTGTGCGCCATGGTGCTTGCCCATTCGCGCTCGGCAAAGCCCAGCGCCGGCCCCTTGTCGGCCCAGTTCTTGTCGCGCGGACGCGTGTAATAATGCAGCGCGAGTCCGTCGATATTCTTGCCGGCGATGCGCATCATCGCCTCGGTCCATTCATAGTTGGAATCGCTCGGGCCGCTCGCGATCTTGAGCATCGGGCCGTTGGCGGACTTGGCGAACTGGGCATAGCGGTTGGTCAGGTCGGCGGCATATTCGGCGCGCATGTTGCCGCCGCAGCCCCATAATTCGTTACCGATGCCGAGATACTGAATCTTCCACGGCGCGGCGTGGCCGTTGCGCTCGCGCTCCTTGGCCAGCACGGTGGTACCCTGCGGCGCGGTCATGTATTCGACCCATTGCGCGGTCTCGGCGGGCGGTGCGCTGCCGACATTGGCCGAGACATAGGTGCTGCCGCCCAGCCGGTCCATCAGCCCGAAATATTCGTGCGTGCCGAAACTGTTATCCTCGTTGACGCCGCCCCAGTTGGTATTGACCTTGGTCGGCCGCGCCTTGGTCGCACCGATCCCGTCACGCCAGTGATATTCGTCGGCGAAGCAGCCACCGGGCCAGCGCACCATCGGCACGTTGATCGCCTTCATCGCCGCGAGCACGTCGCGCCGATAGCCGCCGTCATTGGGGATCCGCGAGTTCTTGCCAACCCAGATGCCGCCATAGATGCCATGACCGAGATGCTCGGCGAACTGCCCGAACACGTCGCGGTGGATCTGCGGGCCGGGCTTGTCGGCCTGCAATGTCGCACTGGCCGTTTCCGCCGACAGGGTCTGCGCTGCGGCGGCGCCGGACAGCGCCGTGCCCGCAAGGATCAAAGGCGCGAGCAACGACGCGGCGGTGATGCGTCCCATGCGACGAGGGCGGATGGCGCACGACCGTGCGAGGCGAGGACTGATCCGGTTCATGCTCTCCCTTTCGGCCCCTTGGCGAGGCCCCGTCTTTTGAAGTTAATAGTAGGAGTAGTCGACTCTGCGCATCCGTCAACTCCGCTCGGCGACCGACGGCCTTGTCAGGGTCGCTTGAACGTCCACCGTCCCGCCGGGCTTGCCGGATCGAAGGCCGCGAGTGTCGGCGTGCTCGCACCGATCGCGACCAGCGCGAGATCGCGCCCGTCGCCGGGCACGACCTTCGGTTTGATCCGGTAACTGCCGTCGGTGAGCTGATCGATCTGCCATAGGGGCTCGGCGTCTGCGGTGGCGGCGGTGATCGTCTCAACCTCCCCGTTCGGGGTGGCGGCGAGCATGCGCGACGTGCCTGCGATCGCGATCCGGTAATAGGGGGCGCCGAAATAGCCCCCCGCCGCGGGCACCGGCGTGATCGTCCACAACTGATGCGGCCGCACCAGATAGTCCGCCAGATCTACCCGGATCCGCCCGCGTGGCCAGTCGGCAGAATCCTGAGCCAGCGTCTGGTCGGGGATCGGCCCGACCGGATCGGTCGCGGCGGCCATGAAACTGCGGCGGACGTCGAACGGAATGCGGACGATATCGGTCGCCAGACTCAAGGCATAGCCGCTGCGCTCGGAGGCGATCTCATAGGTGCCCGGCGCCACCGTCTCGCCCACGACTGGCCAGCCGTCGGTCCACCGCAGGGGTTCGATCGCAAGGACGCTCCGTCCGCTGCGATCCATATCGGCTTCATAATGCAGCGACAGCTTCTCGACCCCGCCGGCGAGCGCGATCCGTCCGAAATGCCCCGGTCCGATGCGGCGACCGCGCGCGCTGACGACCATCTTGCCGCCGCCCCGCAGCAGCGGGATCCCCATATGGTCGAGATAGGGGCCAAGCGGGCTGCGCGCCCGGCCGGCACGGATGTGATAGGTCGAATTGGGCCCGTCGCAGCACGTGCCGTGCGTCCCCAGCAGATAATAATAGCCGTCGCGATACAGCATCGCGGTGGCCTCCATGTCGATCGCCACGTCGACGGGGGCGTTGCCCGCCATGCGCAGTCCCGTCTTCGGGTCGAGTTCGATCATCCGGATCGGGCCGAAATACGTGCCGTAGGTCAGCCACAACCGCCCCTCGGCGTAGAGAAACGCGGGATCGATCGCATCCGCGGTCTCGACACCGTCGCTCGACGCGACGACGCCGATGTCGTGGAACTTGAAGCGCGGCGATGCCGGATCGAGCGACAGCGTCCACATCATCTTGACCTGGCTGGCATGGCCGCCCCCCATGCCCCCGCCGCCGACCGCATAGGCAACGTAATAGCGGTCGCCGATCTGGATGACGTCGGGCGCCACCCCGCCGCCCGGCCGCTCGGGTCCGCCATGCCAGGTCCAGCCGTCGTCGGATACCAGCCCGCCGCCGCGGGTGCCGAACGTGTAGTATTTCCCGTCCGACAGCGTGACGGTCGAGGGATCGTGGATGAAGGGTTCGCCCGCCAATTGCCCGGCGGCGGGCGCTGCGCCCATGATTCCCAGGCACACGGCGATAAGTCCGCACCGCATCCGGGTACCTCGCTGTTGCCGATCCGCGGTATCGCGACGGGGACTATCGAACATGGGTCGTCAGATCGGTGATCGGACGGCCGGCTTCGTCGACGAAGCGGACGCAGAAGCTGCTCAGCCCTGGGCCGTTGATCACCGCGCCGCGGATGACGTTGCTTCCCTTGCGCAGCGTCAGACGATCCGACAGCACATCGTCCATCACCATGCGACGGTCGTTGAACAGCCCGACCGCCTCGGTGCCGTTCAGCCACCAGATCGATGCCGCGTTCGAACCGACCGCCAGGCGGACGTCGCGCTGCTCGCGGGGGCTGTCGACGATCGTCACCGCCCAGAATATCACGCCATAGGTCGGCGCCCCCAGTGCCTTGGCGAAGTCGAACAGCTTGACGTCGAACCCTTTCGAATCAAGCGCATGCCAGCGCAGTGGCCCGGCGGCCTCTTCGATCTGCCCGTCCCTCGGGATTGCGGCCGGCGACCCCGGCTGGGATGCGGTCAGGGCCTGCCGGACATAGGTGGCGGTAAAGCCGGTGTTCGTGCGATTGGGTTTGGCGATCGGTTCGAGCAACAACCAGCGGCGCAGAAAGCCGTCGCGGTCGGGCGTCGTCGTCGCCTCCGACACCGCCGTGAAATAGGGCGCCAGCGCGGGCGGTATCGGTCTGGCCGCAGTCTGGGGATCCGCCACGGCGGTGATTGCGTTCGAACCCGGCGTCGCCAAAGGCTCCGCCGCCGTGCCGGGCGACAGGCCTGCCAGCAACGGCACGCATGCCCAGTGCACAAGCGATCCCCGCGATGCGCGACTTCGATCGGTGATGAGCCCCGTCATCTCTCTCCCTCCGCCACGGCATCGGGTCGATCCACCGGCGCCTTCGCCCGATGCCTGCCCTGCTCGTAAGGCGGGAACGTAAGTCGATACCGCTATCATGTCCAGCCGCGTATCGGTTGGCTTTCCAAGGCCTGATGACATGGTAGCGCCGTCGAAAGTTAGCGCTATAGTCTGAGTAAGATTGACCGATCAGCAATCGGCGATACCGGGACTTGGGAGAGGGTATATGACGGGAACGGCTTGGTTTTGCCTGCTGGGGACACTGGTTTCGACCGCGACGCCCGGCGTGGCGCGCGCGCTGCCGCGCGATGCCGCAGCCCCGCAGGATGCCACCGCACGACCACGCATCGCGCCTGCCCACACAGGTCGGGCCGCGCGCCCGGACGCGGTTGCACCGACGCTTGGCGAGGCGGGCTATTACGAGGCACCGGCCGTCAACGTGCTGGTCTTCTCGAACTGGTATGACGGGCTGTTCGCCGATTCGAAGATCAGCGGCGTCGAGATCATCCAGCAGGGCGAACGGATCGCGACCAATGGCGACGTGCGCCTGTCCGCCACGCCGGGGCAATGGGATGCGACCGCGCGATTCGTCGACCGGCAGGTCGATCGCGCGGCCGGCACCGTCACCGTCACGCTCGAATATCCCGACTATAACTGGCGATACCGGATCCGCTCCTCGACCAAGGGCGCGGCCGTCGCGCTGGCGGTGATCCTCGACGCGCCCGTTCCCGCGGCGCTTGCGGGCAAGGCGGGATTCAACCTCGAATTCCTCCCCGCCGCCTATTTTCACCACGGCTATATCGCGGACGATCGCAGCGGCGTCTTCCCGCTGCACCCCGCCGACACGATGACCGCGACGCCACAGCGCAATGCGGCGAGCGGTCGCGCCGAGGGGCCGGGCGCAGAGCCGAACGCCATTGCGCAGGGCACCCGCTTAGTCCTCGCGCCCGAGGATCCCGCCCGCCGCGTGACGATCCGCTCGAGCGCGCCGGTGCAGCTGTTCGACGGTCGTAATCAGGCGCAGAATGGCTGGTTCGTGCTCCGCTCGCTCCTCCCCGCCGGGCGGATCGGGACCGTGCTCGAATGGGAGGTTCAGCCGAACAGCGTCCCGGGCTGGCTGCGCGCGCCCGTGATCGCGCATTCGCAGCTCGGCTATGCCCCCGGCGCACGCAAGGTCGCGACGATCGAGCTCGATCGCAACGATCGCACGACGGCACCGGCGCGCCTGCTGCGGGTCGGCGCCGATGGCAGCACGACCACGGTCAAGACCGCACCGGCGACCCGCTGGGGCGACTATCTGCGCTACAGCTATCGCCAGCTGGATTTCAGCGACGTCCGCCAGCCCGGCCTCTATATGCTCAAATATGGCGCGACGCGCACCGCGCCGTTCCGCATCGCCGACGACGTCTATGCCGGCGCATGGCATCCGACGCTCGACGTCTACTTCCCCGTCGCGATGGATCACATGTACGTGAACGAGGGCTATCGCGTGTGGCATGGCGACGCGCATCGTGACGATGCACGCCAGGCGCCGCTGAACCACGAGCATATCGACCTCTACGCGCAGGGGCCGACCACCGACACGAAGTACAAGCCGGGGGAGCATATCCCCGGTCTTGCGGTCGGGGGCTGGTTCGACGCGGGCGATTTCGACATCCGTACCCAGTCGCAATATCAGGTCGTCCGGTCGCTGGTCGACACCTGGGAGCAATGGCGCCCGACGCGCGACACGACCGCGGTCGACTGGACCCGTCGCCGGACCGAAATTCACGTCCCCGACGGCACGCCCGATCTGCTCCAGCAGATCCGCCACGGCACGCTCCAGCTCGTTGCCCAGTTCGATGCGGTCGGTCATGCCATCCACGGCATCGTCGAGCCCGACGTCGCGCAATATACGCATCTCGGCGACGCATCGACCAAGACCGACGGGCTGATCCACGATCCGGCGCTGAAGCTCGGCGAGGAACGCGGTGGCCGCAGCGGCACCCCCGATGATCGCTGGGCCTTCACGACCAAGGCCTCGGCACTCAATTATGGTTCGATCGCCGCGCTTGCCGCCGCATCGCGCTCACTTGGCGAGGCCGATCCGGCATTGGCAAAGACGGCGCTGGGAATCGCGACGCGCATCTGGGCAGAGGAGCAGACGCATGCCCCCGACCTGTACCAGCATGGCAACACCACCGGTGGCCCGCTCGACTCGGAGCGGTTCGCCGCCGCTGTCGAGTTGCTGCGCACGACCCGCGACCCGCGCTATGCCACCGCGGTCCAGACGCTATGGCCGGCGATGGAACGGCGCTTCGCGTTCAACCTGCGCGATGCCGTCGCCGCGATCCCGCTCATGCCCCAAAGCTATCGCGAGGGCATGATCCCCGCGGTCCGCGCCTATGCGGCCGCGACGGTCAAGGCGGCCGCGGCAAACCCGTTCGGCGTGCCGATCACCACGGGCGGCTGGGCCGGAAGCGGCACGGTGATCGCCGGTGCGCTGAACGCCTATGCGCTGCACAAGGCGTTTCCGGACATCATGCCCGCCGATCCGGTGTTCCGCGGTGCGGAGTTCCTGCTGGGGCATCACCCCGGTTCGGACATCTCGTTCGTGTCGGGGGTCGGCACCGTGTCGAAGGAGGTCGCTTACGGCAACAACCGCGCCGACTTCTCGTTCATCGCCGGCGGCGTGGTGCCGGGCGTCCTGATCGTGAAGCCCGATTTCCCCGAGAATCACGAGGACTGGCCGTTCTTCTGGGGCGAGAATGAATATGTCATCCCCGAGGGCGCGATGTGGATAGAACTGGCGCACGCAATGCAGGATCTCGCGGGCAAGCCCCCGGCGAAGTGACGCGCAGCGGGTGCCGCGCCTAGCGCCGCACCCGCGTGACGTGACCCATCTTGCGGCCGGGCCGCGCCGTCCCCTTGCCGTAGAGGTGGAGATGCGCGCCCGGTTCGGCGAGCAGATCCTGCCAGCGATCCACGTCGCTGCCGATCAGATTCTCCATCGTCGCCTCGCGCCCGGTCAGCGTCGGTGCGCCGAGCGGCAGGCCGCAGATCGCGCGAATATGGTTCTCGAACTGCGAGCATTCGGCGCCCTCGATCGTCCAGTGCCCCGAATTATGCACCCGCGGCGCCATCTCGTTGAACACCGGCCCGTCCGCGCCGACGAAGAATTCGCAGGCCAGCACGCCGACATAGTCGAGCTCGGTTGCAATCCGCTCGGCGAGTGCCGCCGCCTCGTCCGCCTGCGCCAGCACCGCGGCGGGCGCGGGCACCGTGGAGTGCCGCAGGATCGCATCGCGGTGGAGGTTGAGCGGCGGCGCGTAGCGGACGATGCTGCCATCCAGCCCGCGCGCGATCAGGATCGAGAATTCATGCTCGAACGGCACGAACGCCTCGAGCACCGCGGGGCCGCCGATTGCATCCCAAGCGTCCTGTGCACCCTCGGGCGCATCGATCTTCACCTGCCCCTTGCCGTCATAGCCGAACCGCGCGGTCTTGAGCACCGCAGGCGTCCCGACCCGCGCCAGTCCCTCGCGCAGGCTGGCAAGGCTGTCGACCGCCGCCCATTTCGCGGGCCGGCCACCGACGCTCTCGACGAAGCGCTTCTCGCCGATCCGCTCCTGCGCCACCCGCAAGGCGCGCGGGCTCGGATGCACGGGCACACGGTCGGCGAGCCATTCGACCGGCTCGACCGCGATGTTCTCGAATTCGTAGGTCACCACGTCGCAGGCGTCGGCGAAATCGGCGAGCACGATGCGGTTGTGATAATCGGCGCGCGTCATCGTCGAGGCGGACTGCGCGGCGACGCTTTCCTGGTCGGGGGCGAGCACATGCGTGTGATAGCCGAGCTGCGCTGCGGCGGTCGCGAGCATCCGGCCGAGCTGACCTCCGCCAAGGATGCCGATGGTCGATCCGGGGGGAAGCGGCGTCATGTCGGCGTCTTTCAGGCTGGGTCGGTGGCGACGGAGTCGGTCTGCGCGGCGCGCCAGGCTTTCAGCCGCTCGGCCAACGCGTCGTCGGCGGTCGCGAGGATCGCCGCGGCGAGCAGCCCCGCGTTGATCGCACCCGGCTTGCCGATCGCCAGCGTGCCGACCGGGATGCCACCGGGCATCTGGACGATCGACAGCAGGCTATCCATGCCCTTCAGCGCCTTGGATTCGACCGGCACGCCGAGCACCGGCAGGTGCGTCATCGAGGCCGCCATGCCGGGCAGATGCGCCGCGCCGCCCGCGCCCGCGATCACGACCTTCAGGCCCCGATCGGCGGCGGTGGTCGCATAGTCGTAAAGCCGCTGCGGCGTACGATGCGCGGACACGACCCTGGTCTCGTACGCGACACCGAGCGCATCGAGCGTCTCGGCAGTGTGGCGCATCGTCTCCCAGTCGGAGGTGCTGCCCATGATGATGCCGACTAGAGCCAATTTCGCCCCCCGCTTCAGGAAGCGCCGTGCCTAGCGACGCGGGGGGACGAGGGCAACGCTGTTGGTGGCATCGTACGGATCGACCGGCAAACGCGATTGCCACCATTTCCGACCGCACCTCCCCGGCGGAGGCCGGGGTCCAGTTGGGGGATGCCGTCAACGAAGCACGTCGCCCCGTTACTGCGACCTTTCCAACTGGGCCCCGGCCTTCGCCGGGGTGGCGCATCTCGCCGGCGTGGGTCATTCGAGAAGAAGGGCTTACCGCTCGCTCAGATAATAACGATCGGTCGCGTTCAGGTCCGCGTCCAGTTCGTACACGATCGGCTGACCCGTCGGGATCTCGAGGCTCGTGATCTCGTCGTCCGGGATGTTGGACAGGTGCTTGACCAGCGCGCGCAGCGAATTGCCGTGTGCCGAGATCAGCACGCGCTGCCCGTCCTTGAGCGCAGGCGCGATCCGCGCGTCCCAATAGGGCAGCACGCGATCGATCGTGTCCTTCAGGCTCTCGGCCTTCGGAATGGTGATACCGTCGTAACGCCGATCCTTCGACAGGTCGAACTCACTGCCATCCTCGAGCGGGGGCGGCGGCACGTCGAAGCTGCGGCGCCAGATATGGACCTGCGCGTCGCCGTGCTTGGCGGCGGTCTCGGCCTTGTCGAGCCCGGTGAGCCCGCCATAATGCCGCTCGTTCAGCCGCCAGTCCTTCTCAACCGGCAGCCAGAGCCGCCCCATCGCCTCGAGCGCGATGTTCAGCGTCTTGATCGCGCGCGTCTGCAGGCTGACGAAGGTCTGGTCGAAATCGAGCCCCTTGGCCGCCATCAGCTCGCCTGCCGCCTTGGCCTCGCCCTCGCCCTTGGCGGTCATGTCGACATCCCACCAGCCGGTGAAACGGTTTTCGAGGTTCCAGCTGGACTGGCCGTGGCGGATCAGGACGAGTTTGGGCATGCGGGCTCCTGCAATGGCGAAGGACGAAATGGAAATGCGGCGATTGCCCCCTAACCGTCATCCTGACGAAAGTCAGGCTGACGGTTAGGGATCAGATCGTGTCGATTACATCCGCGAGCGTCTCGAGCATGGCATGCGCAAGCTGCTTCGACCGTTCCGGCGACCAGCCATATTCGGCATCGGGATTCGCGTCGTGATCCTTGAACGGCATCTCGAGCGTCATCGACACCGCGCCGAAGCGCTCGGCAAGCTGGTTGGTCGACATCGACAGGTTGGCGGTGCCGGGCGCGGATTTGGGATAGCCCTTCTCGGTCTGGAAGTCGGGCGTGTGCGCCGCGAGCCGGCGGCCATAATCGTAAAATTTCTCGCCATGTGCATCGGTCCAGGACGGGATGCCCTCATAGCCCGCGATGAAGTTCGCCGGGATCGCCTCGTCGCCATGAATGTCCATCGCGACGTCGACGCCGGTCACGTCCATCGCGTTGCGGACGCACAAGACTTCGGGGCTCTTTTCCGCGCTCGGCGTCGCCCATTCGCGGTTTAGGTTCACGCCGGCCGCATTGGTGCGCAGATGCCCGCGGTATGTGCCGTCGGGGTTCATGTTCGGCACGACGTGGAACGTCGCCTTTTCCAGCAGCGTCGCGGTCACCGGGTCGGCCGAATCGGTCAGCCGCTCCAGCGCGCCTTCCATCCACCATTCGGTCATCGATTCGCCGGGATGCTGGCGGCCATAGATCCAGACCTGCTTGGGCCCGGTGCCGATCGTGAAGGCATCGATCGCCTGCCCGTCGAGCGACTGGCCAAGCTCGCGGTGCGTGACGCCCGGCAGCAGGGCGGTCCGCGCGACCAGCGCCGCATGCATCTCCATCGTGTACGGCGCGAAATAGGCGAACCAGGCGAGGTCCGTCCCGGCGGTGAAATCGAATTCGAGCACGCCATCGGCGTAGCGCGTTTCGATCATCCGCCACGCCTGCCGATCGGTGCTCGCGCGCGCCTTGTAGCCGGGCCAGCCGAACGGATAGGCCGAACGACCGGCATTGAGGATCCGGTAAGTCAGCGTGCGGCCCGCCGCCCCCGCCACGCGGAAGTAGAACCACTGGAAATAGTCGGAGTCGCGGTCGTTGACGATTTCCAGGTCGATCCGGTCGCCATCGACCCGCACGAGGCGGATATTGCCGCCATCGAAGGCGGCGTTGATGGCGAGAGGCGTGGCGGCGGCGGCGGTCATCGGGCGATCGTTCATTTCACCTGGATAGTGCGACCGGACTCGCCGGGGAACCCCGCGAACAGCGCGCTGGCGAGCTTTTCGGCCTGGATCTGGCTCGTTGCATCGGGCTTCCTCGCGTCAGCGAAGGTCTGCGCCCGCCCCTCCCAGACCGGCGACTGGTCGAGCGACCGCTTGATCGTCACCGCCATCTCGGTGACCAGGATCGCGTCGCGGCCGCCCCCGCCAATCGGGAAGCCGACCCCGCCGCCGAGCCCCACACCGCCGCCGCCCCGGCCGCCGCTGAAGCCACCGCCGCCAATCCCGACGCTGAACGGCGACCGCTTGGGCGGCCCCGCCTGCGTGGTACGCGTGAAGGCGACGGTCGCGACCAGCAGCGGCTTCGTCCCCGGCGCGGGCGGGTTGTACCCGACCTTGATCAGCTGGCCCTGCACGGCGGCGGCATAGCTCTTGAACTCGAGGCTCGCAGGCGCGCCCGCGGTCAGCGGCTGGACCGCGATCGTGCCGCGGTCGAGCGGCTCGCCGAGGTGATAGCGCAAGACCTCGGTCGGCGGCAGCGACGGACCGGTCGCGCAGGCCGTGAGGGATGCGCCCGCCAGCGCGAGAACCATGATCGAACGAACCGCCATCGGGACTTCCTTAGAATGTTGCGCTACAGTAACGCTTGGACCAGCCGGGAGGGTTCCCGGCCGGAACGAGTGCGTCTGTTGCTTGACTTGGACACACCCCGCCATTAGGCGATCCCGTCTTTCCGCACACCTAGATTTGAAAAGAAGCGAATCGATCATGAAGATCCGCAATTCCCTGAAGTCGCTCAAGGATCGTCACCGCGATAACCGCGTGATCCGTCGTCGTGGCCGTACCTACGTCATCAACAAGACCAACCGTCGCTTCAAGGCACGCCAGGGCTAAACCCCTGAAGACCAGCGTCATTTTTGACGTCGGTCGTGTCCTGTACGATTGGGATCCCCGGATCCTGTACGAGCGCCTGATCGATGACGATCGGGCGCTCGACGCGTTCCTGCGCGATGTCGTCACGATCGATTGGCATTTCCAGCATGATGCTGGCCGCGACTTCGCCGACACCTCGGCGGAGCTGGCCGCTTTGCATCCGCAGCATGCCGACCTGATCGCCGTCTGGGGCCCGCGCTTCAGCGAGAGTATCGGCCCGGCGATTGCGGGGATGCACGAACTCGTCCGCGATCTCGACGCAGCCGACATACCGCTGTTCGCGATCACGAATTTCAGCCACGAATTCTGGCCGCCGTTTCGCGCCCGCGAATCGGCGATGTTCGACCGCTTCCGCGACATCGTCGTGTCGGGCGACGAGAAGATCGTGAAGCCCGACCCCGCCATCTATCGGCTCGCGCTCGATCGATTCGGCGTGCGTGCGGACGAGACGGTGTTCGTCGACGACAATCCGGCCAATATCGCCGCCGCACGCGCGCTAGGGATCGAATCGGTGCTTTTCACCGACGCCGCCAGCTTCCGCTCGCGACTCGTCGAGCTTGGCCTGCCGATTGCCGCTACGGGCGAAACGCGCCCGCGCTGAACCGTGCGCGCACGACAATGCGCGCCCGTACTTCCCATAGAAACGCCCCAAGACCGCGCATCGGATGTGCCGCGTCAGGACCGATCGTGTCGCCCGATATGGCAACCCACTCCGACGCCGCTGGCCAGCCGGAGAGTCACCTCGCCGCGCACGCGCCTACGACGAACCGCCTCCTTCCCGGGGCGGACAGAAGGAACATCACGACAACTGGTGGAAATGGTTGAGGAATGTTCATCATTTCTACGCTATAGAGAGGGTCACGGGATTGGGGTTTTTCGGGAATTTCGATGTACGATGAACAGGGCGCACGGCGAGATCGTCGTGCCATTCTAAAGAACGGTCTTGTATTGGCCGGTGCACTTGCAGTTCCGAGTGCGGTATCTGCAACACAACGTCTTACGGCACGCGATTTGAAGCCGATGACTCAGCCACCATTGCCGCGTTCGCCGGCGATGCCGATTTCGTCGTCGCGCGTCGTGCGCCCCGAATTGCTGCGCCAGGCGATGGCCGCGCTGGGTCGCAACGGCAGCCGGATCCCGCATCACGACCGGATCGCGATCGCCGATTTCACCGCCTCGTCGTCGCAGCCGCGGTTCCACTTCGTCGACCTCGCCAGCGGCCGCAGCACGTCGCTGCTCGTGTCTCACGGCAGCGGTTCGGACCCGGCGCATACCGGCTATCTCGAGCGCTTCTCGAACGCGTTCGGCTCGAATGCGTCGTCGGAAGGCGCCTTCGTGACCGACGATTATTACGTCGGCAAACATGGCCGGTCGCAGCGGCTGATCGGGCTCGATCGCACCAACAACAACGCACTCGGTCGGGCGATCGTCGTCCATTCGGCCTGGTATGCGAACAAGGACATGATCGCGTCGCACGGCATGCTCGGCCGCAGCCAGGGCTGCTTCGCGGTCGGCGAGAAGGATCTCGACCAGGTGTTTGCACGCCTGGGTCAGGGTCGGATGATCTTCGCCGCGAAGGTCTAAGGCGCACACGCCGGTTGGCGCATCGCGCGGCGTACGCCGCCGATCGCCCCGGACCATAACAGCGCGGGCAGCCCGGCATAGCCAAGCCCGAGATGCGCCGGCCGTGCGGCAAGCAGGTCGGCGACCCCGAGCGTCCCCGCGCGCAGGCCGGCCCGCCCGACACCGCACCAGCGCCGCGCGGTTTCCCATCGGATCAGCCGGCGATCCTCCCCCGAACAGCGATGCCGTGCGAGAAACTCGGCCTGGATCGCCCCCAATGCGCTGCCCAGCGCCGTCAACGCAGCGCGATCGGGCACCGCGCGCCGTGCCAGGATGTGCGCCACGATCAGCACCGCGATCGGGTGCGCCTGTTCGCCGAACCGATCCGCATGCCGCTCTGCCAAAATCGCCGCGGCCACGGTCTCCATCCGCTCGGTGAACCGCTTCGAGACCCCGCCCGCGTGCACGCGGTACACCATCAGCGGCTCGTCGAGGCGCGCGATCGCGCCGAACCGGCGGATCCGCTGATACAGGTCGAAATCCTCCGCATAGAGCCGTTCGGGCCGCATGAACGGATCGAGCCGCCGCGCCGCGTCGCCGCGAATCATGACCGATGACCAGATCAGCGGGTTCTCGATTCCTGTCAGCCAGTCGATGAGCATCGGCGTGGTGATCGCGGCATGCTCGGACGGCCTGATGACGCCGTCCACGAGCAGGTCCGCCGCCGTCCCGAGCAGCACGGTCGCCGGTTTCGCCTCCAGATACGCGACCTGACGGGCGAAGCGGTCGGGGCGGCACAGATCATCGGCATCAAGCGCGGCAATATAGCGGCCTCGCGCTGCAGCGACCCCGGCGTTGCGCGCCAGCACCGGGCCACCATTGACCGGCATCGCCACCAGCCTGACGCGCGGATCGGACCAGCCCGCAACGCAGGCGCGGGTCGCGTCGGTCGAGCAGTCGTCGACGACGATCACCTCGAAATCGGTGAAAGACTGCGCGGCGAGGCTGTCGAGCGTGGCGGGCAACAAGGCTGCGCCATTATACACCGGCATGACGACGCTGATGACCGGATCGGGCCTGGGGCGGACGGCACGCGTCATCGAGGGGGAGCGCTCGGCATCCCCCTCGCCTTGCACGGTCAGGCTTTAACGGGCGATTACGTAGAGTTACGCGGCACGCCGCTGAGCGTGTCCTTCGCTCAGCCCTTCGCGATCCAGGCATCGCCGATCTCGCGCAGCATATCGAGCGGTACGCGACCATAAGCGAGCACCGCCGCATGATAGGCCTTGAGGTCGAACGCCGTGCCCATCTTCGCCTTGGCGCGCTCGCGGATATCGACGAACACCGAATGGCCAAGCTTGTAGCTCGCCGCTTGGCCCGGGTTGACGCAATAGCGCTCGACCTCGCGCGTCGCGAAGCCCTCCGCGTCGATGAAATGACGGATCGCCTGTTCGCGGGTCCAGCGCAGGTGATGGATGCCCGCATCGACGACACAGCGGTTCGCGCGGAACAGCTGGAACTTCAGATAGCCGAGCCGCCCGAGCGGATCGTCGTCATACATACCGATCTCGTCCGCGAGCTGTTCGGCGTAAAGCGCCCAGCCCTCGCCATAGCCCGAAAAACTCGTCATCTTGCGGATCAGCGGCAGCCGCGTGTTCGACAGCGCAAGCCCGCTCTCCATCTGATGCCCCGGCAGACCCTCGTGATAGACCGTCGTCGCGAGGCAGAATTTGGGCCAGTCGGCGCTGTCCTTCAGGTTGAAATAGACCAGCCCCGGGCGCGAGCCATCGATCGCCGGTGGTTGTGCGAACGCCGCGGCGGCACCGGCTTCGGTCTGCGCAGGCACGCGCCGCACTTCGAACCCGTAAGGCGGCATCCGCTCGAACACGCTTGGCAGTTTCGCGCGGATCGCCGCGAGCCGGTCGTTGCAATAGGCGATCGCCTCGCGCTTGCCCGCATCGGTGTTGGGATAGAGCTGGTCGGGATTCTTGTAGAGCGCCGCCATCCGCGCACCAATGCTCCCCTTGCTGTACCCCTGTTTGCGCAACAGCGTATCGAGCTGCGCCGACAGCATCTTCGCCTGGTCGAGCCCGAACCTGTGCACCTCGTCGGGTGACAAATTGGTCGTCGTCGTTGCGTGCAACGCGGCGGGATAAAAGGCGGCGCCCTCCTTCAGCTTCCACACGCCGGCATCATGCGTGGCCGCCCGGCGGAGGTCGCGGGTCGCGGCAATCTGCCGGTCGAGCGCGGGCAGCACCGCCGCGTCATAGATCCGCGCGGCATCGCGGCCATAGCTTTCGCCCAGCCCCTTGGCCGCCGCGCGCCGGACGAGACTCTGCACGACCAGCGCCTCGCTTGCGGGCTGGCGCGTCTTGGTCATCTGGTCGAGCGCGAGGTCGAGGATGAAGTCGGGGGCGACGACGCCGACGCCCGCGTCATGCCGCATGCGCGCGGTGTTCGCGTCGATCTGTCCGGCAAATGCCTGGAGCCGTTGCAGATAGGCGTCGGCATCACCCTTCGTCTCGATCCGGTGCTTGGTGTCGAGGAAATCGGGCACCGACTGATACGCACCCGACAGCTGCGACACGACATAGGGGCTGGGGCCATAGGACGTGCCGCCGAAATCGAACGCCTGCACCGCCGCCGCCGACCGCCGCGTATAGACTACGCAGTCGAGGTCGATCCGCTCCGCCGGCGACAGCCCGGTGCGGTCGATCGCCGCGAGCTGCGCCAGCTCGGCCCTTGTCTGCACCTTGGCCGCAGCGATCCCCGCCGCCGACGGGTCTGACAGCTTCGCGCGCAGATCGGCATTGGCGCCGGTGTCGAGCCCGAGCGAGGTCGCACTCTCGGGACTGCGCCGCAACTGCGCCTGAACGAGCTGGTCGAACAGCCGCGACAGCTGCGTCGCGGGCGTCTCTGCCGCCTGCGCGAGTACCGGTACCAGCGATGCCGCGCCGCCCAGCATCGTGCCCGCAAGCACCGCGCGGCGATGGATCTTCAAACTCATCCCACTCTCCGAAATGCAAACGGCCCGCCTTCCACCGGGAAGACGGGCCGTTCTTCGTCACGTCGTGATGCCAGAGGCGATCAAGCGGTGCGCGTTCCCGACAGCGGGAAGCTGCCGAAGGCGCCTGCACCGACGGTGCCGGTCATCGTGTCGCCATCGACGGTCGCCTTGCAGTCGAGCGTCATCGGCATCGGCACGGTCATCGCCTGCTTCCAGCTTAGCGTATCGCCATCGACCTCGCCGGTCACATCCATGCCGCCCATCGCACCCGACACCGCGCCCGAAAAGCTGGTGTCCGCGCTGTTCACGGTCAGCGTCATCTTCTGATCGCCAAGCGGCGACTTCACGACGCAATCCCAGCTGCCATCGACATTTGCCATGCTATTCTCTCCTTCGATTACTTGGCCTTGGCCGCAAGCGGCGTCACCGGAACCACCGGCAGCCCCGCGACCGAAGCCGCGCTCACGACCTCGACCGGCAACCCCAGGCTGTCAAGCTGCGGCTTGACCGTCTTGGCGTCGCCGACGACCACCCAGGTGAATTTCTTCACGTTGATCACCCCCGCGATCGCGGTGTTCAGCTGCGGCAGGGTCAGCGCGCCGTAGCGTCGCGTGATCGTCGCGTAATAATCGTCGGGGCGCTTCAACAAATCATTCTGCTGCATCGCGCCGAGCACCGCGCCCGACGTCTCGAAGCTGCCGGGCAGCGCGCGAATCCCGCCGTCGATCGCCAGCCCGAATTCGGTCTGGGTCATCGGCTTTGTCGTCACGAACTGCGTCACGTCCTGTTGCAGCGCGGTGATCGACGGGCCGGTCTTGTCCGCCTGCACCCCGGCCGAAATGCCATAGGGCGCATCGAACGCGGCCGTCTGGAACCGCCCGCCCGCGCCGTAGGACCAGTGCTTCTCCTCGCGCAGGTCCATGTTGATCCGGCTGAGGAAGCTGCCGCCCAGCGCGTCGTTCGCGGTGTTGAACACCAGCATGTCGTCGCTGCCCTTCAACCCGGTCCGCTGGCCCGCGAGGATCAGCGATTGTGGGCTGTTGGGCCGGTCGACCAGTACGATCTTCGGCGTCAGCGGGGTGCGCGTCGTCGGGAAGCTTTTGACGCCCGCCGGCCCCTGCGCCGTCCAGTCGCCGAACCCGCGGTCGAGCACCGCCCTGACCTCGGCGAGCGGGCGGTCGCTGACGACGAAGATCTTTGCCTTGTCGGGGCGCAACCACGCCTGCTGGAACGCGACCAGGTCGGCGCGCGTCAGCGCGGCGACCGCCTTCGGATCACCACCGCCCTGTGCCTTGCCGTAAGGGGTATCGCCGTTGATCAGCTTGCCGATCACGCGGTTGCCCAGGCCCTGCGGGCTGGTCAGTTCCTGCTGGATGCCGGCCAGCTGCTGGTTGCGGACCCGGCCGACCTCCTCGTCCGCGAAGGCCGGATTGCGCGCGATATCCGCGAACAGCGCGACCGCGGGCGTCAGGTTCGCGCTCGGCACGCTCATCGACAGCGTCGTCCGGTCGAGCGAGGTGCCCGTCCCGATCGATGCGCCCAGCCGCTCGCGCGCCTCGGCCAGCGCGATCCCGTCGAGCGTCCGCGTCCCCTCGTCCATCACGCTCAGCGTCAGCTGCTGCGTGCCAAGCTTGTCCGCGACATCCGCGGCATAGCCCGCGTCGAAGCTCAGTACCACCTGCGTGATCGGCACCGCATCGCGCCGCGCATAGACGAGCTCGATCCCGTTCGACAGCCGCGCACGCTCGACCGCAGGGAAGGCAAGCCCGGTCAGCGTGCCGACCGCGGGGATGCCGCCCGCGCGCGTGCCCTTGACCGGCGTCTCTGCCGCGGGCTTCACCGCGACCGCGGGCGGCACGACCGCCTCCTCATATTTGTCGCGCTCGCCGTCGACCACGGTCAGCGTATAGGCGGGGCGCGTCAGCCAGCGCGTCGCGGCGGCCTTGACGCTCGCCGGCGTCTGCGCCGCGATCGCCGCCAGCTCCTTCTTGTAGTGGCCCGGGTCGTTAGCATAGAGCGCGCCGCCCGCCAGCGCGACCGCCTTGCCGCCGAACCCGCCGACCGATTCATAGCCGCGGATTCGTCCAGCGACCGCCTGTGTCTGGACGCGCTGGATCTCGTCCGCGGTCGGTCCGGTCTTCAGGAAGTCGGCAAGGATCTCGTCGAGCCGCGTCGACACGACTGCGGGGTCGACGCCCGGCCGCACGATCGCGCGGATCGTGAACATGCCGATCTGCGCCATGTCGCTATAGCCGGCGGACACGTTGACCGCGAGCTTCTCCTTGCGGACCAGCGCATTGTCGAGCCGCGACGAGGCGAGCCCGCCCAGCACCGTACCGCCGACGTCGAGCGCCGCGGCATCGGGATCGAGCATCCCCGGCACTGCCCAGTTCTTGGTGATCATCACCGCCGCGACGCGGTCCTTCATGACTTCGTTTACCGGTGCGGTGAGTGTCGGCACGGTGACGGTCGGCAGGACCGACTTGGGTCCCGTCTTGATATCGCCGAAATATTTCTCGACCAGCGGCCGCGCGGTCGCGGCATCGACGTCGCCCGCGAGCACAAGCACCGCATTGTTGGGGCCGTAATGCGAGCGGAACCAGTCCTTCACATCGGCAAGGCTGGCGCGGTCGAGATCCGCCATCGACCCGATCGGGGTGTGGCCATAGGGCGTGTCCGCGGGGAACAGCCCGCCGAACAGCTTGTACTGGACGAGGCCGTAAGGCTGGTTGTCGCCCTGGCGCTTCTCGTTCTGGACGACGCCGCGCTGCTCGTCGAGCACGCCCTGCGTGATCGCGCCGGTCAGATGCCCCATCCGGTCGCTCTCGAGGAACAGCGCGCGCTCGAGCGCGGCGGCGGGGACCGTCTCGAAATAGTTGGTCCGGTCGAACGAGGTCGTACCGTTAAAGTCGGTTGCCCCGACCTCCTTCAGCGGCGCGAAGAAATCGCCCGGCGCATTCTCGCTGCCGTTGAACATCAGATGCTCGAACAGATGCGCAAAGCCCGTGCGGCCCTGCGGCTCGTGCTTCGACCCGACGTCATACCAGACCGATACCGCGACGACCGGCGCCTTGCGGTCGGTGTGCACGATCACGCGCAACCCGTTCTTCAGCGTGAACTGCTGATAGGGAATATCGACCGACGTCACCAGCGCGGCGACCGGTGCGGGCTTTGCGACCTGCGCGCCAACGGGCGCGACAAGCGCGGCGGTGGCGACGCCAGCTAGGGCCAAGAGCTTCAACGACATGGATTTTCCCCCGGGATACGACGACTGTTATACCAAGGTATAACAGTGGATTGCCGCCCCGCAAGCTGCCGCCTTCGCGGTTGGCGCGGATCTCGATCGATCCTCGGCGCCACGACCTGCGCCGCCCGCCCGTACCATCACCGGGTCCGCGCCCGTGCCTAGCGCAGCAGCCCCGCTGCGCGGAGCGCACCGTTGATCATGTCGCCGACCTGCGATCGGCCCGGACTGTGGCTCCACGGGTGCGGACGCGGCGATGCGGGCTTCGGCTTCGCGCGGGTCGCCGCCGCGCGCGCCGATGGGCGCTCGATCAGCCCGAAGAACGCAGCGCTGTGCAACGTCGACGAGATTCCCACCTCCAGCATGTGCGGACCCGGCTGGCCGAGGCCGTCGGCGCCCGTCGTGGCCAGCGGTGTGCCATGGCCCAGCCCGCGGATCCGATACTCCTCGACCGCGGCACGGCCCTGCGCGTCGCGCCAGAGGCGATGGGCATGGCCTTCGACCTGTTCGACCTCGTCGGGTGCGTAGGCGAGCCCGTGCACGCCGCGCCACTGTGCGACGATCGCATCGGCATTGGCGGGCACCACGGTCGCATCGGCATCGCCGTGCCAGACCGAGACGCGCGGCACGCGACCGCCGGCCGGCGCCGCGCCGTCGACCAGCGCGGCCAGCGCGGAATCTGCGGGCAGGCCCCGCCCGCGCATCCGGTCGAGCGCCTGCGACATCGAGGTCGCGGTGCCATAGGGAAGCCCCGCAATGATTGCCCCGGCAGCGAACAGCTCGGGATAGGTGGCGAGCATTACGCCAGCCATCGCGCCGCCGGCCGACAATCCCGTCACATAGATGCGGTCGGGATCGATCGCGACGTCGCGGACCATCGTCGCAATCATCGACCGGATCGACTGCGCCTCACCGCCACCGCGGCGAATGTCCTCGGCGTCGAACCAGTTGAAGCAGAGATTGCCGTTATTCGCGCGCTGCTGCTCGGGATAGAGCACGGCGAACCCGTGCCGGTCGGCAAGATCGGACCAGCCTGCCCCCCGGTCATACCCCGTGGCGGTCTGCGTGCAGCCATGGAGAACGACGACCAGCGGCATCCGCCGGTCGGACGTCGCCTCGGGCACATAGGTCAACGCACGCAACGCGCCGGGATTCGCGCCGAATGATTCGAGCGGGCGCAGGCGTGAGTCCTCGTTCTCTGGCTGCTCGGCGAAGCGCGCCGCCGCGGCGTGTTGCGCCTGCGCCAGTTGCGCGAGTGTTTCCGAAAGCCTGGCCATCGATCGTCCCGTCATGCGCGCCCGACGCCTTGACGCCCGGCTCCGTGAATGGTGCAGTGC
The DNA here is from genome assembly GCF_014194875.1 of Sphingomonas sp. BK481. Classification (NCBI taxonomy): domain Bacteria; kingdom Pseudomonadati; phylum Pseudomonadota; class Alphaproteobacteria; order Sphingomonadales; family Sphingomonadaceae; genus Sphingomonas; species Sphingomonas sp. BK481. Next base: position 130,337 of record NZ_JACIAP010000006.1, read on the forward strand.
AGCATATCTTGTGCCGCCCCTGCCCGATCACAAGGGTAAATCGCCGCCGGACCTCAGCCGTGCGACCGCGCGAAGGCGGCAGCGTCGGCGACCTGTGCGTCGCTCGGGCGGACGCCGGTGTAGAGCACGAACTGCTCGAGCGCCTGAAGGATCGCGACCTCGGTGCCGGTGATGCAGCGTTTCCCCGCCGCTGCCGCGGCGCGCAGGAACGGCGTTTCCGGGGGATATTGCACGACGTCGAACGCAATGGCGCTCGCCGCGATCATCGCCGGCGGAAAAGCGAGCGCGTCCGCATCGGCACCCGTCATCCCCATCGGCGTGACGTTGATCAGCAGGTCCGCCTGCTCTTCCGTGTGAAGATCCGTGGCCCATGCAAAGCCATAGAGATCGGCGAGCGCACGACCGGCGGGTTCGTTGCGCGCGACGATCACGCCGTCGCGAAAGCCCGTGTCGCGCAACGCCGCGGCGACCGCCTTTGCCATCCCGCCCGACCCGCGCAGCATGAACCGCGTTGCCGGATCGATATCCGCGATCAGCGCTGCGACCGCGGCATAATCCGTGTTGTGCCCGGTCAGCACGCCTTCGTCGTTCACGATCGTGTTGACGCTGTCGATCGCCGCGGCCGAGGGCGCGAGTCCATCGAGCAGCGCGATCACCGCCTCCTTGAACGGCATCGAGATCGCGCAGCCGCGGATGTCGAGCGCCCGGATACCGCGCACCGCGCCCTCCAAGTCGCGGGTCGAGAACGCCTTGTAGACATAGTCGAGTCCGGTCAGCGCATAGAGCCGATTATGGAACCGGGTCCCGAAATTGCCCGGTCGCGCGGACAAGGACATGCACAGGCGTGTATCGCGCCCGATCAGCGGACGAGCGGGTTCCGGGGCTGAGGTCTGTTGGGTCATCACCATAAAATAGGACGGCGATCCGCCGGGGTCGAGATACAAGCGCGGCGGAACAAGCGCCGCTACCCGGCGTAGAACCGGCGATGCGCGTCGTAACCCTTGCCGAACCGGACGATTTCGATGGCTGGCGCGATGCAGCGCGCGGCCTGATGGCCGATGACGTGCCACCCGACGATGTCGTGTGGCAGGTCGGCAGTGCCCCCGCCGACCTGTTCGGGACGGTGCCACCGGATCCTCCTGCAGCATCCGCGCCGCGGGCTGCCTCCGCGACCGTCTCGGTCCCGCGCGCGTTCCTTGATCTTGCCCGCAGCGTCATCCTCGGCAGCGATCCGGAGCGGTTCGCGTTGCTCTACACGCTGCTCCACCGCCTGCGCCGCGAACCCAAGCTGATCGAGGATCGGGCCGATCCTCTCGTGCGACGGCTTGACCGGATTGCGAAGGACGTCCGCCGCGACATCCACAAGATGCGCGCGTTCCTGCGCTTCCGCGAGGTCGAGGAGGAGGGCGAAACCCGGTTCGTCGCCTGGTTCGAACCCGATCACCACATCGTCCGCGCCAACGCCGCCTTCTTCGTCAATCGCTTCGCGAGCATGCGCTGGTCGATCCTGACCCCCGAGGTGGCGATCCACTGGGACGGGACGATGCTCAGCGAAGGGCCGGGCGCCAAGAAGACCGACGCACCCGAGGGCGATCCGACCGAAGAGGTCTGGAAGACCTATTACGCCAGCACCTTCAACCCCGCGCGCGTGAAGATCGGCGCGATGTTGAAGGAGATGCCCCGCAAATACTGGAAAAACATGCCTGAAACCGATCTCGTCCCCGGCATGATCGCCACCGCACAGGCGCGCGAGAGCGGCATGATCGAGCGCGCCCGCGACGTCGTCGGCGGTAACAGCATGATCGCCTGGGAGGCGCTGCGCGACGAGGCCGCGGGCTGCACCCGCTGCCCGCTCTACAAGCCCGCCACCCAGACCGTGTTCGGCGAGGGACCGATCGACGCGCCGCTGATGTTCGTCGGCGAACAGCCGGGCGACCAGGAGGATCTTGCCGGGCGGCCGTTCGTCGGCCCCGCCGGTCAGATGTTCGATCGCGCGATGGCGGAGGCGGGACTCGACCGCAGCCGCGCCTATGTCACCAACGCGGTCAAGCATTTCAAGTTCGAGCAGCGCGGCAAGCGGCGCATCCACGCCAAGCCCGGCGCCGGCGAGATCGAGGCCTGCCGGTGGTGGATCGAACAGGAGCAGATGCTCGTCGCGCCCAAGGTGACGGTCGCGCTCGGCGCCACCGCGGCCCGCTCGCTGTTCGGCAAGGTGATGACGATCGGCAAGGAACGCGGCCGTGCGCTGCAGCTTCCCGGCGGCGGCGAGGCATGGATTACCGTCCATCCCAGTTACCTGCTGCGCCTGCCGGACAAGGTTCAGGCCGACGAGGAATATGCGCGATTCGTCGAGGATCTGCGTATGGCCGGCGCGCGCCTGGCCTAGGCGAACCGATTGGCCCTTCCCTTCGTGCGCCGCATCGCGCAAATCCCCGCGCCATGTTCGAAAAGATTCTGGCCGTGCTGGCCACCTTCACGATCTGGGTGATCTCGTCCGGCGGCTATGTTGGCATCGCGATCCTCATGGCGATCGAAAGCGCGTGTATTCCGCTTCCATCCGAGATCATCATGCCGTTCGCCGGCTATCTCGTGTCGACCGGCCGGTTCGACCTGTATCTCGCCGCGACAGCGGGCGCGATCGGGTGCAACCTCGGCTCGATCGTCGCCTATGAGGTCGGCAAGCGTGGCGGTCGACCGATGGCCGAGCGCTGGGGTCGCTATGTCCTGATCGGCCCGGGCGAGCTCGATGCAGCAGACCGGTTCTTCGCGCGCTGGGGCAACATGGCGGTGCTGATCGGGCGTCTGCTCCCCGTCATCCGATCGTTCATCGCCTTTCCGGCGGGTGTCGCGCGGATGAAGCTCGTGCCCTTCCACCTCTACACCTTCATCGGCTCCTGGCCGTGGTGCTTCGGGCTTGCCTGGGTCGGCATGAAGCTTGGCGACAAATGGGACAGCGACCCGCGTGTGAAGGCCGCCTTCCACAGCGCGGACCTGCTGATCGGCATCGTCCTGATCGCGCTGGTCGGCTTCTATATCTGGCACCGCGTCCGCGGGCTGAAGCGTCACCCGTAACCACGACGCCGGGCAAGCGCGCGCAGGTCTTCGTCACGGGTTGGTGCCAGCATCTGCACGCGGCGCTGGTACGCGGCGACGATCTCCGGCCCGGCCTGTGCGGGTGAACCGCTGTCAAACGGTGGCTGGGGATCATATTCGAGTGCCAATTGCACCATGCGTGCATGCGCCTCGCCGCGGATCAGCGCGATCAGCGTCAGCGCAAAGTCGATGCCTGCCGTCACACCGCCGCCGGTGACTCGGTTCCGATCGACCACGGTGCGCGCGTCGACGGGGATCGCACCGAAGAGCGGCAACATGTCACGCTGAGCCCAGTGGCACCCCGCGCGGTACCCGTCGAGCAATCCCGCGGCACCCAGGATCAACGAGCCGGTGCAGACACTGGTGACCCATGTCGCGCCTGCCCCGACGGCCCCCACCCATGCCATCGCTTCGTCGTCGGCGATGACGTCGTTGAGTCCGAAGCCTCCCGGGACGCAAAGGATGTCCGCGTACGGCACCTCGGCAAAGATCGCGGTCGGAAGGATCGAAAACCCGGCGTCGGTTGGCACCGGATTGCGCGTCTTCCAGACGAGATCGACCTGCGCCTCGCCAAGCCGTGACAGGATCTGGGCAGGACCGGTGAGGTCGAGCTGGGTGACGTTGGGAAACAGTAGGAAGGCGATACGAAAAGGGTCGCGCATGGCACAAGCTCCGTCCAGAGGGGCTGCCCAGGCGCGCGGCGGAACCGTCCGCGCTTCCCCGTGGTGATCCACTCGGCGCCAGTCACGCGGACGCGCCAACGCTATGCGGTTGTCTTTGACGACGCAACAGCATCGACGGGTTCGCGCCCTGCACGCAAACCGGTCGCGGCAGCTTAGGGGAGGACGGGCACCTCGGCTGCACGCTCCTTGTTTTCGCGGCGCGCTTCGCGAACGCGCTGCCCGAAGCATCCGGTTGCGCCGCCCGGCCCGACGGTCGAACAACTGCCGATGCTGTTCGCACCGACACCGGTGCCAAGCGTACCCTGTGCCTTGGCCGCCCAGCTCTCATTTTCGGGCGTCACGGCGAATTCGCGCAATTCCTTGGGGACGCGATATTGCTCCTGCGCGCTGCGACGCACGCAGACGACGATTTCCTCGCCCTGTGCATTGGTCGGGCAGCGCTCGTTGCCGAACAGCGTGAGCACGCCGTTGACCGGCGCGCTGCGCGACACCTCACCCGGCGCGGACGCGGGCTTGGCTGCGGGGGCACCGGGCTTGGCCGGGATTGCCGCACCCGACGTCACCGTCTGCGCCGCCACCGGGCCGGCGACCAGCAAGGCCGCTGCCATCATCATCCTCATACGCACCACTCCCATAATCCGTATCTGTTGGCCGACAGGATCGGCGATCGTCGGTGGCCCTAGGCTGAACGCCGCAACGCCACGCGTTTCAGTCCCAACGGCCGGCGGCGCGGTCAGATCCGCTTTGCGGTCGCGATCGCGACCTTGCACCCCAGCCGGATCAGCGCGCTCATCACCGGATAGCCGGGGGTTTCCTCCGCGCCGGCAGCGATCGCGGTCGCCTTGTGCTCCAGCTCCTCGGCCTGGAAATCGAGGATCGCCGCGCTCAGTTCGGGATCGCTGTCGCCCAGCGCGACGAGCTGCTCGGCATAATGCTTGTCGATCTCGGTCTCGACCGCCGCGGTGCAGGCCATCGCGGCACGCGGGCTGATCGCGGCAGTGACCGCGCCGAGCGCGAAGCCCGCGACCTTCCATATCGGCTGCAGCACGGTCGGCCGCACGCGCCGCTCGACGATCATCCGGTCGAAGAACGCGCGGTGACGCTCCTCCTGCTGCGCCATGTGGTGGATCAGGCGCGACGACGGGTGCCGGTCGCCCAGCACCGCGAGCTGCCCCGCATAGATGCGGATCGCGCCATATTCGCCGGCCTGGTCGACGCGGACCATCGCCTCGCTCGGATGCTTGCGATCGCCTGGCTTCCAGCCTGTGCCGCGCGGGACGGTCGGGATCGGGGTCGCGGTGGTCATCGTGTCTTCCTCATCAGCACGAAGATGGTGATCGCGCCGCCCAGGGAAAAGATCGCGTTGAACCCGGCAAGCGAAATTCCCGCCAGCGACCACTGCGCCGAATCACAGCGCACCATAGGCGCGTTCATGATCGCGGCGAGCCGTTCGGCCGGCGTCGTGCCCGCCATCGACACCGTCGTGGTGCAGGCGGTGATGCCGTTCCACCAGTGATATTCGACCCCGGCATGGAACAGCCCGATCGCGCCGCTGATCCCGATCAGCAACGCCGCGACGAGCACCAGCGAGGCGCGCAGCGAACGCTGCGGCACCACGAACGTCGCCGCCGCGAGCAACACCGCCGAATAATGCGGCCAGCGCTGCCAATGGCACATCTCGCATGGATAGAGCCCACCCAGATATTGCGACCCGAGCGCCCCCAGCAACAGCAGCAGCGGCAGCACGAGCGCGATCGACCGGGCGATCTCCTCGTTCTTGGTCATCCCCAGCCCGCGGCGTACGCTCACTTGACGGGTGCCTTGGTCGCGGCGGCGACCTGCGCGGCGCCGCCGAGCCGGGCGACCGTCTTCAGCGCATAATAAAGCTGGAAGTCCTCGACCCCCTGCTTCTTCAGCGCCTCGGGCGTCGCCAAGAAGCGCGGATCGTCCTTGGTATCTTCCTCGAGCACCGCATTGTCGGCCTTCACCTCGTTGATCAGGTGACGGCGCAGATCGGCCTCGCGGAACACCGGGCGCGCCTTGTGATCGGGATCGCTGATCTGCGGCACGCGAATATCGGGTTCGATCCCGCCCTCCTGCACCGACCGGCCCGACGGCGTGAAGTAGCGCGCGGTCGTCAGGCGCAACGCGGTCTCGGGGCCGAGCTGAAGCACGGTCTGGACCGATCCCTTGCCGAAGGTGCGTTCGCCCATGATCAGCGCGCGGTGATGATCCTGCAGCGCGCCGGCGACAATCTCGGAGGCCGACGCGGTCCCCGGATCGGTCAGCACGACAACCGGCAGGCCATGCGCGTCATCGCCAGGCTTGGCGTAGTAGCGCTCGATATCCGTCTTCTCGCGGCCACGCTGCGACACGATCTCACCGTGATCGAGGAACGCGTCGCTGACCGCGATCGCCTGGGTCAGCAGCCCGCCGCCATTCTGGCGTAGGTCGACGACATAGCCGAGCGGGCGATGCCCCAGCGACTTGTCGATCGCCATGATCGCCGCGCGCGTGTCCGCGCCGGTATTCTCGCTGAAGGTGTTGATGTTGATATAACCGACATCGCCGCGCACCTCCCATTTCACCGGCTTCTGGACGATGATTTCGCGCAGCATCGACACGTCGAGCGGCTTGTCGCGACCCGGCCGGACGAGCCCCAGCGTGATCTTGCTGCCGGGCTTGCCGCGCATCTGTGCGACCGCCTCGTCGAGCGAATCGCCGTAGATCAGCTTGCCGTTGATATGCGTGATGTAATCGCCCGACTTGACGCCCGCGCGCGCGGCGGGCGAGTCTTCCTGCGGCGTCACGACCTTGATCGCGCCGTCCTCCATCTGCACCGTCAGGCCGAGGCCGCCATAATTGCCTTCGGTCATGATCCGCAGATTCTCGTAATCCAGCGCATCGACATAGCTCGAATGTGGGTCGAGGCTTGCGAGCATCCCCTGGATCGCGCCCTTGATCAGCGTCTTGTCATCGACCTTGTCGACATATTCCGCCTTCACGCGGTTGAAGACGTCGAGAAACTGGTCGAACTCGCGATACGTGTCGGTATCGACCGCCGCCATCGCCGAGGTGGCCAGCGGCACGAGGGTTAGCGCGCCGAGGATGGCGGTAGCGGTAAGGATCGGACGTGGCATCTAAGGTCCTGAAACCGGGGGAAGGCACAGCGTAGCGGTATAGTGCGCGCGGAGCAAAGCCGCGACGGTCTTCGCGGTCTGGCGAATGGACGCCGGACCGGTTCGTCGTTGATTAGCCGATCAATGCAGCCGCGTCGACGGGTCGCCCGCGCCGCCGAAGCTCGACCGTGATCAGCGGATCCTCGCCCCCCGGCGCGGTGCCGATCCGCGATCCGGCGACGACGCGAACGCCCGGTTTCACCCCGCTGTCGGCAAGCCCGGTCAACAGCGTCGTCCAGCCATCGCCATGATCAAGGATCACGATCCGGCCATAACCGCGAAACGCCCGCGCATAACGGACGATGCCCGCCGCCGGCGCGACCACGCGCGCGTCCGGCGCAACCGCGAAGGTCAGGCCGCGCGATCGCACGCCCACATCGGACACCGCGTCGAAGCCGGTGACGAGCCGACCGCGTACGGGCAGGCGATAGGCACCGCGGACGCGGGCGGCGGGGATGCTGCCGGGGGCAAGCGGGCGCGGCACCGGCCCCGCCAGCGCCGCCAGGTCGAGCGCGGTCGCCTCCGCACTGCCCGACTCGGCGAGGCTGTCGACCAGGTCGCGCGCGCGCTCGCCCAGCGCGATCGCGCGATCGGATTCGCCGATCGCGCCGCGCCCCAGTGCCTGGCTGCGACGGCGATGCGTCGCTTCGAGTTTGGCGAGCGCGACGCGTTGTGCCTCGAGCCGGATCCGTCCGTCACGCAGCGCGCGTGCCGCCTGCGCTGCGCCCGTCTGCAGGCGCCGGGTCCGCCGGAGCGCGGTGCGCACCGCGTCGGCCCGCAGCCGGACCGCAGGCAGGGCGGTGCCCAGAACCGCACGGACATGGACGAGATCGTCGACTGATCCGGGCTGTGCGACCGCGACGATCGTTGGCCGCCGCGCGAGCGATTGCAGCGCCGCCAGCAACCGCGCGATCGGCGACTGGACGACCCCCAGGGCCGCGCGCTGTTCGGTGAGCAGCTGTTCGAGGATGGCGAGGCGGATCCGCGCGGCGGCGATGTCGGCGCGGGTCGCGTCGATCCTTGCGGCCATCGCGCGCGCTTCGGCCCTGGCGCGCTCGGCAGCGTCGCGCTCCTGCGACGCGGCGGCGGCCAGACGTTCGGCGCGTATCGCCGCGATCCGCGCGCCGCGTCTCGCCTCGATCAGTCGCTGCTGCGGTGTCGCCGCCGCACTCGCGCGCGGGGTGGCGGCAAGACCAAGGGCGACTGCCGCGAACAGCAACAGCACTGCCGATGACAGGCGCGATGACGCGGTGATCCGCATCGTCAGCCTTCGCGGTGATACGGGTGGTTGGCCAGGATGCTCGTCGCGCGGAAGAGCTGTTCGGCGAGCATCGCCCGCGCGAGCAGATGCGGCCAGGTCGCGCGCCCGAAGGAGACCAGCAGGTCGGCCTCGTCGCGCGCGGCATCGTCGAACCCGTCGGCCGCGCCAATCATGAACCGCGCCTCGCGCACGCCGTCGTCGCGCCACCGCTCAAGCACGCGCGCGAACGCCATGGACGACAGCACGTCGCCCTTTTCATCGAGCAGGATCCGCCGGGTCTGGTCGCCGACCGGGGGCATCCGCCCCCCCGTGTCGGGAAGCTCGGACACCTTGGTCGGCCAAGCGATGCGCTTCAGATAGCGATCGACGAGTTCGGCTTCGGGCGATCGCCCGATCCGGCCACGGGCGACGATATGCAGCAGCATCGCCCGCGCACCCGGGTCAGTCTTGGTCGGACAGGTCGGCGAACGGAGCGGTCGGTGGCGTCGGCGCATCGCCGAACGCCCACATCCGCTCGAGATTGTAGAAGCTGCGGACTTCGGGGCGGAAAAGGTGGACGATGATGTCGGTGGCGTCGATCAGGACCCAGTCCGCGGTCGGCAGCCCCTCGATCTTCACCGGACGCTTGAACTCGGCCTTGATACGCTCGGCCAGCTTCTGTGCCATCGAGGCGACCTGGCGGGTCGAACGGCCGCTGGCGATCACCATGTAATCGGCGATGCTCGTCTTGCCCGCGAGCGGGATCGAGATCGTCTCGACCGCCTGGTCGTCGTCGAGCGACGCGAGGATCAGGCGATGCAGCGCCTCAACCTCTTCGGGGTCGGTCGCGCGAGGGGCAGTAGGGGAAGTGGCCAAGTCAGCTCCTGGGTCAGGTTACCGGCCCGGCAACATGCTGGAACCAGTCGGGATTTTCGGCGCGCAGGCCGGTTGCGGAGGTCGGGTCGGGTCGGAAGCGCAACAGCACAAGGGCCGGCAATCTCCACGTCGTCCAGCTCTTCGCATGGTCTGTGCGCCGTTGGAAGCGCCGCAGCCAACCCATCGCGGGGGCCGCGAGGGCGCGCCCGTCATATCCCGGCCGAGCGATTACCGCAATCGGAACCTCGCGGGCGATCGCGCGCCAGTTCTTCCACCGGTGGAAGTCGGCAAGATTGTCGGCGCCCATCAGCCAGATGAAGCGGATCTTCGGATGGCGCCGCCTGAGCTTGCGGATCGTGTCGAGCGTATAGCGGGTGTGCAGCCGGGTCTCGATATCGGTGGCGCGGATCGGGGCGCGCCGCGCCATCCGCCGGGCAGAGGCGAGCCGCGCGGACAGCGGCGCCATGTCGCGCGCCGCCTCTTTCAGCGGATTGCCCGGCGAGACGAGCCACCACGCCTCGTCGAGCGCGAGCGCCTCGATCGCCGACAGCGTGATCGCGCGGTGCCCCCGATGCGCCGGGTTAAACGAACCGCCGAGAATGCCGATGCGGGTCATGGCGTCACGCGCGGCGCCGATCGGCCCGACACCTCACCCGCGCACCTGCCCCGTACCGCGCCCGATCCACTTGTAGGTCGTCAGCCCCTCCAGCGCGACCGGGCCGCGCGCGTGGAGCCGCCCGGTGGCGATGCCGATCTCCGCACCCAGTCCGAATTCGCCGCCATCGGCAAACTGGGTCGAGGCGTTCCACAGCACGATCGCGCTGTCGACCTGCGCGAGAAACCGCTCGGCGACATCCGCATCCGCCGCTACGATCGCATCGGTATGATGCGATCCGTGCCGCGCGATATGCGCGACCGCGCCGTCCAGCCCGTCGACGATCGCGACCGAAGCGATCGCGTCGAGATATTCGGTATCCCAGTCCGCCGCGTCCGCCGCCGCGATTTCGGGGACCAGCTTACAGGCGTCCGGATCACCACGCACGACGCATCCCGTCGCCGCCAGCCGCTCGATCAGCACCGCCGCCCCCGCATAGCCGCGGTCGATCAGCAGCGTCTCCATCGCGCCGCAAATGCCGGTCCGGCGCATCTTCGCATCGACCACCACCGCCGCGGCCATCGCGGGGTCGGCGGATGCATCGACATAGACATGATTGATCCCGTCGAGATGCGCGAGCACCGGCACGCGCGCCTCGGCCTGGACACGCGCGACCAGGCTCTTGCCGCCGCGCGGGATGATCAGGTCGATCGCGCCGTCCGCCTTGAGCATCGCCCCCACCGCTGCGCGGTCGGTGGTCGGGACCAGCTGTACCGCGTCCGCGGGGACCCCACCCGCGGCGAGGCCTTCGATCAGGGCGGCGTGAATCGCACGATTGCTTGCGACGGCTTCCGATCCGCCGCGCAGGAGTGCGGCATTGCCTGCCATTACGCACAACGCCGCGGCGTCGGCCGTCACGTTGGGCCGGCTTTCATAGATGATCCCGATCACGCCGATCGGTACGCGGACCCGGCTGAGGACGAGGCCATTGGGACGCGCACGCGAATCCATGATCTGGCCGACCGGATCGGCGAGCGCGGCGACCGCGGCGACGCCGTCCGCCATCGCCGAAATCCGTCCGGGATCGAGCCGCAACCGATCGAGCAGCGCCCCCGACAGCCCCGCGGCGGCCGCGCGCGCCATATCCTCGCGGTTCGCCGCCTCGATCGTCGCCGCCGCGTCGCGCAGTGCCGCAGCCGCAGACACCAGGCCTGCGGCCTTGCGCGGAGTCGGCAGCGCCGCGAGAACGCCAGATGCGACGCGAGCGCGCGCGCCCATATCGGCGATCAGGGTTGCGGGGTGCGTCTCGGCGTCGGGAAGGTCGTTCATGCCATCCGACTATCACGCCAAACCGACTCGCGCCAACGCCCGGGCTGCGTTACGCTTGCGTTATGAACGGGGACATGGGGGCAGCGGCGGACATCGCCACGGGGGCATTGGTCGGGCGCGCGTTCGAACCATGTGCGGGCGAATCGACTGCGATCAGCAGGGCGCATGCAACGGACGCGCTCTGTCTCAATTGCGGCACCGCGCTGATCGGCGCGCACTGCCATGCCTGTGGCCAGGCCGCGCATGTCCACCGGTCGCTCGGCGCGATCGGGCATGAGATCGCGCATGGCGTGTTTCATTTCGAGGGCAAGATCTGGCGCACGCTGCCGCTGCTCGTCCTGCATCCCGGCACGCTCACCCGGCGCTACGTCAATGGCGAGCGCGCGCGGTTCGTCTCGCCACTCGCGCTGTTCCTGTTCACCGTCTTCCTGATGTTCGCGACGATCGGCGCGGTCGGTGGCGAGATGACCGACGAGATCGCCGCCCCCACGACGCGCGACCGCGCCGAATTCGCACGCGGGCTGGACGAGGCCCGTGGCGACCTTGCCCGCATCGAGCGGGACCGCGCGATCGCGGTGCGCACAGGTCAGTCGACCGCCGATCTCGATACGCAGGCACTCGTCCTGCGCGGCAGCATCCGAGCGCTGACGAGCGCAAGCGGCACGACCAGACGCGACACGGACGACTTCACCTTCACCGACGTGAAGAAGACCGGCTGGCCACTGCTCGACCGCGGCATCGCCAAGGCGAACGCGAATCCCGGGCTGATGATCTACAAGCTTCAGTCGAGCGCGTATAAATATAGCTGGGGGCTGATCCCGCTCTCGGTGCCGTTCATGGCACTGCTGTTCCTGTGGCGCCGCAAGCACCATCTCTACGACCACGCGATCTTCGTGACCTATTCGCTGGCGTTCATGATGCTGCTGGTGATTGCACTGATGCTCGGCGGCATGGCGGGGCTGGCAAGCGGGTGGATCGTCATGGCGGCGTTGCTCGTCCCGCCGGCCCACATGTTCGCGCAGCTTCGCGGCGCCTATACGCTCGGCAAGGTTTCTGCGGGCTGGCGTACCATCGCGCTGCTCACCTTCGCGTTCACCGTGCTGATCGCGTTCGTCGTGCTGATCCTGCTGCGCGGTCTGACGGAGTAGACCTGGCCGCCAGCGGTTGCTCGGCTTCGCCTCGATGAGCCCCTCCCCGCGTCCGGCTCACTCGCTCACCGACACGGGTATAAGTTTGCCAGCACGCGCGCATAGCCGTCCTTCAACGGCCGCTTCTGATAACTCGCCGGCAAATCCGACAGGCCGTCGAGCATGTCCATGATTCCCACCGACTCGCCCTCGGGGACGCAGGCGATCGGCGGCTTGCCTGCCGCCGCACGTGCCGCCCGCTCGGCCTTCAACTGCGTCGTCGCGGCCTTCGCCTCCGCCTTCAGTGCCGGGAAGTCGGGCGACATCAATGCCATTGGCCCCTGGTCGCGGAGCGCATTGGCGCGGGCGAGAAACGTCCCCACGGTCATCGCCGCGGACGCGGGCACCGCCATCCCACCCACGAGTATCGCCGCGATCACGGCCTTGGGAAGCACATACGACATGGGCGGCCTTTCCGAAGAAAAGACCGCCCATGGAGGCATTTAGCTGACTAGCCGCTGAACCGGATCAGGCGCCTAGCGGGGTCGGCGTTCCGAACGGCCCATTGGGTCGCCGGGTCTTGGGGATCGACGTCCCCGCCTTTGGTACGAGGCTAGCCTTCGCACCCGGATCCGGCCGGTCGAGATCTTCGCCCGCGATCAGCTGCTTGATCTCGTCACCCGTCAGCGTCTCATATTCGAGCAGCGCGCCCGCAACCGTGTGGAGCTGGTCGACATGATCGCTCAGCACCTGCTTGGCGCGGTCGAGACCGCCTTCGACGATCCGCTTGATCTCGTCGTCGATCAGCTGCGCCGTCTGGTTCGACATGCGCGACGGACGGCTCGACGAGTAACCAAGGAACGATTCACCCTCGGGCTCGCCATATTCGAGCGGGCCGACCTTGTCCGACATGCCCCAGCGCGTGACCATGTCGCGTGCCAGACCCGTGGCGTACTGGATGTCGCCGCTCGCGCCCGACGAGACCTTGTCGTAGCCGAAGATGACCTCCTCGGCGACACGACCACCCATCGACACCGCGAGGTTCGCGTACATCTTGTCGCGGTGATAGCTGTAGCTGTCACGCTCGGGCAGACGCATGACCATGCCCAGCGCACGACCGCGCGGGATGATCGTCGCCTTGTGGATCGGATCCGAGGCAGCCTCATGCATCGCGACGACGGCATGGCCGGCCTCGTGATACGCGGTCATGCGCTTCTCGTCGTCGGTCATGACCATGGAGCGACGCTCTGCGCCCATCATGACCTTGTCCTTGGCCTCTTCGAACTCGGCCATCGCCACCAGGCGCTTGCCCTTGCGCGCCGCGTGCAGCGCCGCCTCGTTGACGAGGTTGGCGAGATCGGCACCCGAGAAGCCCGGCGTACCGCGCGCAATGACGCGGGCATCGACGTCGGGTGCGAGCGGCACCTTCTTCATGTGCACTTCGAGGATCTTGATCCGGCCCTCGATATCCGGGCGGGGCACGACGACCTGGCGATCGAAGCGACCCGGACGCAGCAGTGCAGGGTCGAGCACGTCGGGACGGTTGGTCGCGGCAATAATAATGATGCCCTCGTTCGCCTCGAAGCCGTCCATTTCGACCAGCAGCTGGTTCAGCGTCTGCTCGCGCTCGTCATTGCCGTTGCCGAGACCGGCGCCACGATGACGACCGACCGCATCGATTTCGTCGATGAAGACGATGCACGGTGCGGACTTCTTGGCCTGCTCGAACATGTCGCGCACGCGGCTCGCGCCGACGCCGACGAACATCTCGACGAAGTCGGAGCCCGAGATCGTGAAGAACGGCACCCCCGCCTCGCCAGCGATCGCACGGGCGAGCAGCGTCTTGCCGGTACCCGGCGAGCCGACCAGCAGAGCGCCCTTGGGGATCTTGCCGCCGAGACGGGCGAACTTGGTCGGGTCCTTCAGGAACTCGACGATCTCCTCAAGCTCCTCACGCGCCTCGTCGATGCCCGCGACGTCGGCAAAGGTGACCTTGCCTTCCTTCTGCGTCAGCATCTTCGCGCGGCTCTTGCCGAAGCCCATCGCGCCAGAGCCGGAATTCTTCTGCATCTGCTTCAGGACGAAGAACGCGATGCCGAGGAATAACAGGAACGGCAGCGACTGATAGAGCAGCAACGCCAGCATCGACGGCCCTTCCTCAGGCTTTGCGCTGATCGCCACGCCCTTTTCGCGCAGCTTGGGAACCAGCGTCGCGTCCTGGATCGGATAGGCCTTGAACTTCTCGCCGCTCGACAACGTACCCGAGATGATGTCGCGCGAGATGTTCACGTCCTTGACGGTGCCCTCGTCGACCTTGTCGAGGAACGCCGAATAGGCGATCGTGTTGCCGCTCGAGGTCGCGGTGCGGCCGTCGAACATGGTCACGAACAGCGCCAGCGCGACGAGAATGCCGACCCATATGAGCAGGCTCTTCATCCACGGGCTGCCATTTTCGGGGCCCTGTGGCTTGTTGCCGCGGTTGTCCCCTCGATTGTCATTGTCGTTCATGGGTGCCGGATACCTTTCGAACCTACAAGATAAGCGCGCGCAGGTTAATGGCAATGGAACAAGCCGCGACTTGGCAGCAATCAATGTGTCCGCGCGGGACGAATCTACACCGAGCGACGCGGCGGCGCGGGGCGGAAGCGCCAGACGCCCGCGCGGGGCGATGCGATCACTCCCGCCTGAGTCGCGCGCTTGCCCGCGATCAACGCATCGAGCAGCCGTTCGATATTGACCGCCGCGCTCCAGTCGCCCTCGATCGTGGCGGCCGCGTCCTGCCCGGCACCGTCGCGTGCGGCCTCCGTCACCGCATCACGCACCACGCCGATCGCGCGCCGGACCATGCGGCGCAAAAGCTCGCGCGGCACGTCGCCGACGGTCAGCCGGACCTCGCCCGCCGCGACTTTCGCACGGTCGGCCCAGAGCCATTCGACCGCAGCGCGGACATCGGCATCCGCCTCCGCCAGTGCCGCGGCCGCGCGCGCCAGATTGGGGGTGCCCAGCCATTCGTTCGCGCCGAGCAACCGACGAAATCGCGTGCGGTCATGCCGATCGTCGTGGTTCGACGGATCGTCGAAGAACGGCACCTCGGCGCGGCGGACGATCGCGCGAAGCTCCGCCCGGCGCCAGTCGAGCAGCGGCCGGATGACGGGGATGCCCGCGACCTCGGTCCGGGCGCGCACGCCTGCCAGCCCCGCCAGTCCCGACCCGCGCGCGGCGCGCATCAGGAACGTCTCGGCCTGGTCGTCGGCATGGTGCGCGGTGAGCACGCATCCTGCGCCGATCGCGCGCGCATGGTCCGCGAGCAGCGCATAGCGGACGGTGCGCGCCTGCGCCTGGATGCTAGCCCCGGTGATCGGCTCGGTCGGCGCCAGCGTCGCGTGGCGGATTCCGAACGTCGCGCAATGCGCCGCCACCATCGCCGATTCGCCCGCGGCTTCGGGGCGCAGACGATGGTCGACGCTGGCCACGGTGAAACCAGTCCCGAGCGATTCCTGCGCGAGCGTCAGCATCGCCATGCTGTCGGGTCCGCCCGACACCGCCAGCACGGGCGATGTTAGCCCCGCGCCAAGCCTTGCGACCTCCGCTGCAAAACGCTGGGCCTCCTCGGTGAGGACAGGATCGCTCATCCTGCCGGCCACCACACGCCGCGATCTGCGCTCACTTGCACTTGGCGGTGGCTCGTCCGGCAGCGACCTTGGCGGTCATGTCGCGTGAGAGCTTGGCGCCATAGACGTCGTTGAGCTCGTCATACACCTTGCACGCATCGGCGGACTTGTTCAGCTTGGTCAGCGACTGGCCGAGATAATAGAGGCTTTCGGACGCCCGTTCACCATCGGGCATCTTCTTGTAATTGTCGTAGAAGGCCATCGACGCGAGGCTCGGCTTGCCCTCGTCGAGATAGGCGCGGCCAAGCAGGTTCTGTGCATAGCTCGCGCGCCGATCCTTTGGATAGGTCGCGACCACCTTCTTCAGCTGCGTCTGCGCCTCGGCATAGCTCTTGGCCGCCCACAGCCGATAGCCGTAGAGATACTCGTCCTCCGCCGGATTGCCCGTCGACGGCTTCTCGACTGCGTTTGCTGGCCGCGCGGCGGCGGTGGCCCCCGATGGCCGCGCCGGCGGCCCGGCGTCCTCGTCCGGACCACCCGTACCCTCGACGTCCGATCCGGCTGCACCGGGCGCGCTGTTCGTCCGGGCCGTCTCGATCAGCTTCATCCGGTCGTCGGTCGCGCGCCGATACGCGTCGAACTGCTCCTGCAGCTGGCGGATCTTGTACTCAGTCTGCTCGACCTGCCCGGTCATCGACGCAATCTGCTGTTCGAGCGAGGTCACGCGCTGCGCCAGATCGGCGACCGCGCTGGTGGCGGGCGTGCCGGGACCGGGGCCTGCGGTCGTCTGCGGCCCCGTCACCTCGGGCTGCAACAACTGCCCGGCCCCGCCCGGAAACACCTTGCGCTGGACCGCGCGCATCTCGCTCTCGAGCTTGCCGACACGACCTTCGACGTTCGACTGTGCGGATGCCGCGACGGGCAGCGATGCACCGGCAAGCAGGATGCCGACGATGATGGATTTATGCATGGGCTATACCCCCCGGGGCACTGGATAAGACGAGCGATATAGCTGCAACATCATTCCTGTCGCCAGCCTTAAGGCGTTCCCGATGCATTGCCCGGCGCCCCCTCGGCAGCGGCATCGCCACCGCTCGCGGCAGGCGCGCCGTTGAGCCGTGCGGCGATCGCCGGGGCGCCGACGCGGACGTCCTTGATCGCGCGTTCGCCGGTTCCCAGCGGCGGCACGTTCGAGCCGTTGAGCGTAACCGTCAGCTTGTCCGGGCGACCGACGTTGATCATCGGATCCTTCGCGTCACGCGGCACGTCGAACCGATCGCCGGCCTTCATCGTCCCCAGATACAGCGTCTTGTTGTCGGCATCATAGACGCGCATCCACACTTCGTCGGTCGCGGCCAGCGTGACCTGCCCGGTCTCCAGCGCCGGCGCCGCGGGCGCCGCTGCGGGGGAGGCCGGCGTCGGGCTGGGCACTTCGGCAACCGTCGCCACCGATCCCGCCGCAGACCCGGACGTGGTCGCGCCGCCACGGAACAGGTCGGTGCCGTACCAGATGCCGACCAGGATCAGCACGGCCAGCGCGATGCCGAGCGCGATCACCGCCACGCCGCGCGACGGTACCCGCGACGGATCGGACATTTCATAGGGTTCGTATTCGGGCGTGCGGCGCACGATCTTGCCGAGCTCGGCACGCACGAGATTGGCTACGCGTACCTCGTCCGCGCCAACCGCGCGCGCATAGGCCTTGGCGAACCCGACCGCATAGGTCGACGACGGCAAAGTCGCGTAATCAGACGCCTCGATCGCCTCGAGATGCCGCAGCGGCACGCGCGTCCGGCCCCCGACATCGGCGATCGTCAGCCCCTGTGCCTCGCGCGTTGCACGCAGGATATCGCCGGCCCGTTCGGGCGAGGCGGGCGGAGGGATCTGCCCGGTTGCGACGTCGTCCATTCTTGTCTCCGATTATGGGCTGTAGCGCGCGCCCATCAAGGCGGGTCATGTTCCAGAGCCAATAACCCATGTCAACGCGAAGGCCCTAGCGAAACCCGCGCGTCAGGCGAGCTCGACACCGTTTTCCGTTGCCCAGTCGGTCAGCACGGCGCGCATGTCGCGCGGTGGATCGGCTAGCAGGGCCGTCATCTTCGCGGTGATCGCCGCCAGATCGAGCGAGCGCGCCATCGCCTTGATCGGCCCGACCGCCGCCGGGGTGATCGACAGCCGGTCGATCCCGATCCCCGCGAGCGCCATCGCCTCGAGCGGCCGCCCGCCCATCTCGCCACACACGCCGAGATCGACACCGGCGGCACGCGCGGGCTCGACGAGCCGGGCAAGGAACCGCAGGATCGACGGGCTCAGCCAGTCATAGCGCTCGGCGAGCTTGGGATTGGCGCGGTCGGCGGCGAACAGGAACTGTGTCAGGTCATTGGTGCCGACTGACAGGAACTGGATCTTGGGCAGCAGGATGTCGAGCATCTCGGCAAGTGCCGGCACCTCGAGCATCGCGCCGTAGCGGATCGTCGTCGGCAGCTTGCGCCCGCGCCCCGCCAGCCAGCTTCGCTGCGCCTCGAACAGCGCCTTGGCCTCGTCGAATTCCCAGGGTTCGCTGACCATCGGGAACATCACGTTAAGCGTGCGCCCCGCCGCCGCCTCCAATAGCGCGCGCGCCTGCACCTTCATCAGCCCGTCGCGCTCGAGCCCCAGCCGCAGCGCGCGCCAGCCCATCGCCGGATTTTCCTCATCCGCGGCGGCCTTGTTGAGATAGGGCAGCGCCTTGTCGCCGCCGATATCGACGGTACGGAAGATCACCGGCCGATCGCCCGCTACCTCCAGCACCTCGCGGTACAGTCGCTGCTGGCGCTCGCGCTGCGGCAGCGTCGCAGATACGAGAAACTGGAATTCGGTCCTGAACAGGCCGATCCCGTCCGCGCCGGTGATGTCGAGCGCGGCCGCATCGTCGCGCAACCCGGCATTGACCATCAGCGTCAGCCGGTGGCCATCCTTCGTGATCGGCGGCACGTCGCGCAGCGCCGCGAACGCCGCCCTGCGCTTCTGTCGCAGCGCGAGCCGCGCCTCGAACGCCTCCTCCATCGCCGCGGAGGGCCGCGCGAAGACATTGGCGTCGGCACTGTCGAGCAGCAGCAGGTCGCCCTCGGCGATCAGCCGCCGGACGTCGCGGACACGGCCGAGCACCGGCACGCCCATCGCCCGCGCGACGATCGTCACGTGCGCGGTGAGCGATCCCTCCTCGAGGATCACGCCCTTCAACCGCCGCTTGTCATATTCGAGCAATTCGGCCGGCCCCAGATTGCGCGCGATCAGGATCGTGTCCTGCCTGAGCCCCATCTGTGCGGCGGTACCCATCTGGCCCGACACGATCCGCAGCAGGCGGTTCGCCAGATCCTCCAGATCGTGCATCCGGTCGGCGAGCAGGGGATCGTCGATCTGCCGCATCCGCTGGCGGGTGCGCTGCTGGACGCGCTCGATCGCCGCCTCCGCAGTCAGGCCGGAATCGATCGCCTCGTTGATCCGCCGCGCCCAGCCCTCGTCATAGGCGAACATCTTGTAGGTCTCGAGGACCTCCTCATGCTCGCCGCCGACGCCGAACTCGGCCTCGCGCGTCATCCGCTCGATGCCTTCGCGCATCTTGTCGAACGCGGCATAGACACGGTGCCGCTCGGCATCGGTGTCCTCGGCGACGGTATGCTCGATATGGATGCGCGGCTGGTGGAACACGGCAAAGCCCGCGCCCATCCCGTCGACCAGCTTCTGCCCCGGGATCCGCATCGCCGCGGTCGATTGCGGGCGATCCGATCCGCCGCCCGCGGTGTCGATCAGCCCGGCATTGGCGATCAGCTCGCTCAGCACCATCGCGACGGTCTGCAGCGCCTCGATCTCGACGTCCTGATATTTGCGCGTTTCGGCATGCTGCACTGCAAGAACGCCGACCGCGCGTTCGCGCCGGATGATCGGAACCCCGGCAAAGCTGTGATAGCGCTCCTCGCCGGTCTCGGGCTTGTAGGCGAAATCGGGATGGCTCGCCGCCTCATCGAGATTGAGCACCTCGACCTGCTGCGCGATCGTGCCGACCAGCCCCTCGCCCAGCGCCAGCTTGGTGACGTGCACCGCCTCCTGCGCAAGGCCGCGCGTCGCGAACAGCTCGAGCACGCCTTCGCGCAGCAGGTAGATCGAACAGACCTCGCTATCGATCGCCGCGGCGATGATACCGACGACCGAATTGAGCTTGGCTTGCGCGGTCGTGCGCGCGGCCATCACGTCGTGAAGGCTGGTGAGGATCTCGCGGGCGGAGGCGGCGGCCGAAACGGGCATGGGGAGGAGCTACCAGATCAAGCGCTTGGGTGCCACGCAACAAAAGTATTCTTCTGCGCAAGCCCGGTCGATCGTCATTGCTGCATGCCCCGCCTCAAACGTCGAACAGCCCGTCCTGGCTCCCAACCGGCGGGTTGAGTCCGAGATGCTTCCAGCCGCCCGCGTTCATGCACCGCCCGCGCGCGGTCCGTGCAACGAGGCCGAGCTGGATCAGATAGGGCTCGATCACCTCTTCGATGGTGTCGCGCGGTTCGCTGAGGCCCGCTGCCAGCGTCTCGACCCCGACCGGACCGCCGCGATAAATGTCGGCGATCATCATCAGATAGCGCCGGTCCATTGCGTCGAGCCCCAGCGCATCGACCTCGAGCCGGTTGAGCGCGGCGTCGGCGGTGCGCGCATCGACGATCTCGGCGCCCGCGACGTCGGCAAAGTCGCGAACCCGGCGGAGCAGCCGCCCGGCGATGCGCGGCGTGCCGCGTGCGCGCCGCGCCACCTCCATCGCCCCGTCCTTCGAAATCGCGAGACCGAGCAGTCCGGCCGCACGCGTCACCACCCGCTCGAGCTCGTCGACGGTATAGAATTGCAACCGCACCGGGATGCCGAAGCGATCGCGCAGCGGCGTCGTCAGCAGCCCCTGTCGCGTCGTCGCGCCGACCAGGGTAAAGCGCGGCAGGTCGATCCGCACGCTGCGTGCCGAGGGCCCCTCGCCGATCATCAGATCGAGCGCACGGTCCTCCATCGCCGGGTACAGCACCTCCTCGACAGCGGGCTGCAACCGGTGGATCTCGTCGATGAACAGCACGTCGCCATCCTCGAGATTGGTCAGCAGCGCGGCGAGGTCGCCCGACTTGGCGATCACCGGCCCCGAGGTGGCGCGGAACCCCACCCCCATCTCGCGCGCGACGATCTGTGCGAGCGTCGTCTTGCCGAGCCCCGGCGGCCCGAAGAACAGCACATGGTCGAGCGCATCGCCGCGTGCCTTGGCCGCCTGGATGAAGATGCGCAGATTCTCGCGCGCGGCCTTCTGCCCGACGAATTCGTCGAGATTCTTGGGGCGCAGCGCCGCATCCACGTCCTCGGGGCGGCGGGCTGGCGTGAGCAGGCGTTCGGCATCGGTCATCAAGCCCGTTCCCTACCCGTTCACGCCCGCCCCTGTCACCCCGTCGCGCGCGTCTCGCCCGACCGGCCTACCGAATTCACGGGATCAGCCGGTCCGCGCGCAGCTGCGCGAACAGGTCGAAGAACGCATCATCGGTCGGCTGATAGCGCGTAAAGCCCATCCGCCGGCTCTTGCCCATGTCGGTGACGACCTCGATCGGCCGGCCGAGATCGGCATCGGTGTGCCACGGCGAGGCGAGACGCGTGAGATCCGCCTCGACCAGCCCCTCGCGCTCTGCGATCCGCTGCCACACGACCGCGTCATCGGCCATCTGCTCTTCGAGCGGCACGACCGTCCCGTCGAACGGCGCCGCCTCGATCCCGAACCAGTCGGCGATCCGCGACCACATCCAGCTCCAGCGGAACACGTCGCCATTGACGATGTTGAAGTCCTGGTTCGCCGCCTCGGGCGTCGTCGTCGCCCAGACGAGCTGCGCTGCGAGCTGGCGCGCGTCGGTCATGTCGGTCAGCCCGTTCCACTGCGCCGCCGATCCCGGAAAGCGGAACGGCCGCCCGGTCTCGCGGCAGAGCGTCGCATAGGCCGCCAGCGTCGTCCCCATGTTCATCGCATTGCCGACCGCCTTGCCGATCACCGTATGCGGACGGTGCACGCTCCAGCTGAAGCCGTCGCGCTCGGCCGCCGCGAACACTTCGTCCTCCTGCGCATAATAGAAATTCTCGACTTCGAGCCGGCCCTG
This sequence comes from Sphingomonas sp. BK481, assembly GCF_014194875.1. Classification (NCBI taxonomy): domain Bacteria; kingdom Pseudomonadati; phylum Pseudomonadota; class Alphaproteobacteria; order Sphingomonadales; family Sphingomonadaceae; genus Sphingomonas; species Sphingomonas sp. BK481. The sequence continues at coordinate 152,210 of NZ_JACIAP010000006.1, forward strand.
CTCCTCGCGGAACGGCGTCTGCGGCAGCACGCCCTTACCATATGCCTCGAATGGCCCGAGATAATGCTTGAGGCCCGTCACCAGCGCGACATGCCGCACCGACTTGGCGGGACGCAGGCCGTCGAGCAGGTTGCGGACCATCGCGCCGTTGACGCGGATATTCTCCGCCTCGGTCGCCTGGCGCGACCAGGTCGAGACGAACACCGCGTCGGGCGCCAGATCCTTCAGCGCGGCGGCGGTACCCGCAGCGTCGGTCAGGTCGGCAGCAACCGGGTGCACGCCGGGCTGGTCGGACGGACGCCGCGCGAGGCCATGAACCGTCCATCCCTGTTCGATCAGCAGCGCCGCCGTCGCGCTGCCGACAATACCGCTCGTGCCAACCACCAATGCCGTCCGGGCCATCGTCATTCTCCGTTTCACTTGAACGCAGTAGCTAGGCATCGCCAGCGACGCGTTCTAGACGGCACCATTCGGGGCCCCGGGCACCTTTCGGGACCCAGCGACGTTCAGGGACCCAGCATGACGACTACCCCCGATCCCGATCCCGCCCCGATTGCCGACGACTGGCGCGAGGATTGCGCACCGCGCCGGGTGCTCGACCTGTTCGCGACCAAATGGACCAGCATGGTCCTCCACACACTCGACGCGCGGCACGAGGGCGGCGCGCGCACCGGCGTCCTCCACCGCAGCCTGCCCGGCATTTCGAAGAAGATGCTGACGCAGACGCTGCGCGACATGGAAGGCAGCGGGCTGATCCTGCGCGACGTGCTCGCGACGATGCCCCCCGCGGTCGAATATCGCCTGACGCCGCTCGGCAGGCGGTTCGTCGAGCCGGTCAACCTGCTCTACGACTGGGGCCGCACCAATGCCGATGCGCTCGACGCGTTCGGCCCCGGCCCCGCGCCCCGCCGGTCCGCGAAACGGCCGAAGACCGACTGAGACTAGGGCTTCGACGCCTTGCGCAGCGCCAGCCGGACGAGCGCGTCGAGCGTCGCGCCAGGCCCCAGTTCCTCGTCCGCCGCCGCCACCGCGACGCTCGCCTCGGCAGGCCGGAAGCCCAGGTTGAGCATCGCCGACACCGCATCCGCCGACGCCCCTGGCGCCGCATTGACCACCGCGGGGCCGAGCCCGAGTGCGATCCCGCCGACCTTGTCCTTCAATTCCATGACGATACGCTGGGCGAGCTTCGGCCCGACGCCGTTCGCGCGCGCGACCATCGCCTTGTCGCCGCTGGCGATCGCCCGTGACAGGTCGACGGGTTCGAGCGCGGACAGGATCGCGAGCGCAACCCGCGCGCCGACGCCTTGCACCGCGGTCAGCAACCGGAACCAGTCGCGCTCATCGGCGCTCGAAAATCCGACGAGCCGCTGGAAATCCTCGCCGACCAGCAGTTCGGTGAAGACGGTGCAGGCCTCGCCGATCGGCCCGAGTGCCGACAGCGTGCGTGCCGACGCGCCGACCAGATAGCCGACCCCGCCGACGTCGATCACCGCATGGTCGATCCCGGTCGAATCGAGCCGGCCCTTCAGATGGACGATCATGCGCCTACTCCCGTGCGTCGCGACAGCGCCGCCGCGCTCGCGACATGATGCGCGTGCGTGATCGCCACCGCCAGCGCGTCGGCGGCATCGGGGCCGGCGAGTTTCGCGCCGGGCAGCAGCACCGCCATCATCGCCTGAATCTGTTTCTTGTCCGCGCCGCCGGTGCCGACGACGCCCTTCTTGACGGTCGAGGGGTGATATTCGCCGATATGCAGCCCCGCCCCGGCCGCCGCGAGCAGCACCACGCCGCGCGCCTGCCCCAGCTTCAGCGTCGACTGCGCATTGGTGTTGCCGAGCACCTCCTCGACCGCAGCGCCATCCGGCCGCTCCGCACGGATGACGTCGAGCAACGCCGAATACAACGCCGTCAACCGCCGCGGTAGCGCCATCGACGGATCGGTCCGGATCTGGCCATTGGCGATATGGCTCAGCCGGTTACCGTCCGCACGGATGACACCCCAGCCCGTGGTGCCGAGGCCAGGGTCGAGTCCGAGGATGATCATGCGAAGAAGGAAGACTGGTTCGCGCGGAGGCGCGGAGGCGCGGAGGGGGTGCGCACTCGGCTCTCGTCGCGCGTTAGCGCAACTTTCACGCCATCGGGCTTGCCTGCAGGTGTGACGCCGCTGGCGCGGAAGACGCGTGCGCGAAGCACCTCTCTCCGCGCCTCCGCGTCTCCGCGCGAACCAATCCTTCTTCTCACTGGCTCAACCCAGCGTCTCCATGATCTCGTCCGAGATCTCGTAATTGCCCCACACCGTCTGCACGTCGTCGTCATCGTCGAGCGCGTCGATCAGCTTGAACAACGTCGCCGCATCGTCCGCATCGACCGCGACCATGGTCTGCGGCCGCCAGGCGAGCTTCGCGCCCTCGGCCTCGCCAAGCGTCGCCTCGAGCGCCTTGGCGACTTCGTGCAGATCGCCCTGCGCGGTCCAGACCTCGTGCCCGTCCTCGCTCGACGTCACGTCCTCGGCCCCCGCCTCAAGCGCAGCCTCGAACACCGTGTCGGCATCGCCCGCGCTGGCGGGATAGGAGATCAGCCCGACGCGGTCGAACGCATGGCTGACCGAACCGCCGGCGCCCAGGTTGCCGCCATTCTTGCCGACCGCGACGCGCACGTTGGTTGCGGTACGGTTGCGGTTGTCGGTCAGTGCCTCGATGATCAGCGACACGCCGCCCGGGCCGAAGCCCTCATAGCGGATCTCTTCGTAATTCTCGGCATCGCCGCGGCTCGCCTTGTCGATCGAGCGCTGGATGTTCTCCTTGGGCAGCGACGCCGCCTTGGCCGCATTCACCGCCGCGCGCAGGCGCGGGTTCATGTCGACATCGGGCAGGCCCATCTTGGCCGCAACCGTGATTTCCCGGCTGAGCTTGCTGAACGCCGACGAGCGCTTCTTGTCCTGCGCACCCTTGCGATGCATGATGTTCTTATATTTGGAATGGCCTGCCATCTGTGCCTCTATAGCTAATGCGCCGCTCTTAGGCTCCGGCACCCGATTTCGCCAGAGCATCGATTTTCGCGTCGATCGCGTCGAGCCGCGCGAGCACCAGATGGTCGATCTTGTGATGCACGCGCAAAATGTCGAGCTCGGCGCGCAGATTGGTCTCGTAATCGAGGCTCGCGGCGAGCCGGTCCTTCGCCGATTGCCGATTCTGGCTCATCATGATGATCGGCGCCTGGATCGCCGCGACCGTCGACAGCAGCAGGTTGAGGAAGATGTAGGGATAGGGATCGAACGCCGCGTTGAAATGGGTGAGGATGTCCGAATTGAGGATCATCCAGCCGAGCAGCACCGCAGTGAACGCGATGATGAACCCCCACGACCCGCCGACCGCCGCAACCCGGTCCGAGAGCCGCTCGCCGAACGTCGCGCGTTCGTCGGCCAGGTCGGCGGCGTCGCGACTGACCGTAGTCCCCGCCTCGATCCCCGCGAGCACGCGGCGCTGCTCGTCGTTGAGCTCGCCGGGGGGCTTGCCGAGCAGGTGGTGCGAGAGATCGTCGAGCGGAGAGGATGTAACCATGCGAAAGGCGTAACCGCGATTGCGGATTAAGCCAGCGCGCAAAACCGCGCTTGCGACGAGACCCGCGAAAGACTCCTTGCCCCGATGCGCCCGCACCTGCCAAACGCGCGGCATGACGGTTAGCGTGAATATGGGCACCGACGGCAATGGTACGGCCGTCGGCGTCGACCTGGAGGAACTTCTCGCCACGCGCCTGCTGGTGCAGGGCAATTCGGGATCGGGAAAATCGCATCTGCTGCGCCGCCTGCTCGAACGGTCGGCGGGGCATGTCCAGCAGATCGTGATCGATCCCGAGGGCGATTTCGTGACGCTCGCGGGCCCGCATGGCCATGTCGTGATCGAGGCGGGCGACTATAGCGAACGCGAAATCGCGCGCATCGCCACCCGCCTGCGCGAACACCGGACGTCCGCTGTGCTCAGCCTCGAGGGACTCGAGGTCGAAGGGCAGATGCGCTGTGCCGCATCGTTCCTCTCCGCGCTGTTCGATGCGCCGCGCGAGCATTGGTATCCGGTGCTGGTGGTCGTCGACGAGGCACAGATGTTCGCGCCCGTCACCGGCGGCGAAGTGTCCGAAGAGGTCCGCCGTGCCTCGCTCGCGGCGATGACCAACCTGATGTGCCGCGGCCGCAAGCGTGGTCTCGCCGGCGTGATCGCGACTCAGCGTCTGGCGAAGCTCGCGAAGAACGTCGCGGCGGAAGCATCGAACTTCCTGATGGGCCGCACCTTCCTCGACATCGACATGGCACGCGCCGCCGATCTGCTCGGCATGGAGCGGCGTCAGGCGGAGGCGATCCGCGACCTCCAGCGCGGCACGTTCATGGCGCTCGGCCCCGCGGTCTCGCGGCGGCCGATCACCGTGAAGATCGGCGACGTCGCCACCTCGGCACGCAGCGGCAGCCCCAAGCTCACACCGCTCCCGAGTGCCGCGCCGATGGACCTGCAGGACCTGCTGTCCGAGCCCGTGGTCGACGCCCCCGAACTCGGCCTGCTCTTCGATTCGCGGCCACGGCGCGTTCCGGCGGAAGAACTGCTCGACGGTATCGCCCGCCCGCCCGAGCCGCGCACCGCCGCGCCCCCGCCGCCCGAGAAGACCGAAGACGAGGTCGAGGCGGTCTATGCCGACGTGTTCCGCGCGATCGTCGAGGATCCCGAATCAACGCTGCGCCCGCCTTCGGTGCTGTTCCAGGACTTCCAGGTGCGCTGCCGGATGGGCGGCCTCGCCAAGCCCCCGCTCGATCTGCCGGGCTTCGTCCGCCGGCTGAGCTGCGCGCGCGCCGGCATCTTCGACATGACCGACGAGGCGTGGACCGCGGCACTCGATGTCGCCAGCGGCCTGCCTGACGACATGCTCGGCGCCTTCCTGCTGGTCGCACGCGCCGCGCGTGAGGGCGAACCCTGCCCCTCCGACGCGCGCATCGCCGCGACCTATGGCACCAGCTCGCTCGGCCGCGTGAAGCGCCTGATCGGCTATATCGAAAGCCGCAACCTGATCGTCTGCCGCACAGACCTGGCGGGCAAGCGCTCTATCACGATCCCGGGACTCGGCTGGACGACACTGCCGGCAGAAGCGGCTTAACTAGACCGCGAAAGCGAAGACCAGTCCGGCGACCACGCCGATCTGCACGATCGCGATCATCTGCAGCCGGCCGACGAACTGCTGCTTGCGGGTCTTGTGGCGAAAACGACGGCGCGCCCAGAAGGCGCCGGGGCTGCCACCGAGCGCTGCGAACCAGAGCAAACGGGATTCGGGGATGCGCCATGCGCCACCGCGCGATCGGCGCTTGTCCAGCGCGAACGCGGCGACCGTGACCGCGTTGATCACCAGAAACAGAAATGACGCCGCAGCGATCGATACGAGCATGGCTCACCGGTACCGCGTCGACGTTGACGCGGCGTCCACCCCGGCGTCGATGACGCATCGCGAGGGAGACACCGCGCAGAGACCGATCCTCAGATCATCCCCAAAGCCTGGAGGTACACCTCGAGGATCGCCTCCTCCTCCTGATATTCTTCCTTCTTCTTCTTGCGGATCGACAGGATCTTGCGGATCGCCTTGGGGTCGTAGCCACGACCCTTGGCCTCGGCCATCACGTCCTTGATGTCGTCCGCGATACCCTTCTTCTCTTCTTCGAGACGCTCGGCGCGCTCGATCAGCAGGCGCAGTTCGTCCGCTGCGACCGCGCCGCCGCCCATGCCGTGTTGGCGTTCGTCCGTCATGATACTCGTCCCCATTCGCTCGAAACACAGACCCGCATGCGGCGACCGGGGTCCCGAGGACCGCCGATGAATCGCGCCGCTGCAAGTGCGGCGCCGCGTCTAGGCGGTAACCGTTCGCGGCTCAAGCGACCCCGGGTCAGACGACCGCATTCTTGGCGACGCTGGCCTTCATCCGCTCGAGCTGCTCGGGCGTGGCGTCGCCCTGGTGCTGCGCCTTCCACTGCGAATAGGGCATGCCGTACACAGCCTCGCGTGCCGCATCCTTGTCGAGACCACCGGCCTCCTCGACCCAGTCGGACAGACAGTTGCGGCAGAATCCCGCCAGACCCATCAGGTCGATATTCTGCGCATCGTCGCGGTGGCGCAGGTGGCGGATCAGCCGGCGAAAGGCCTGCGCCGCTACGGCATCGTCGAGTGTGTCCAGCGTGTCGCTATCGTGGTTCATTCGTATGCTCCGTAGTTGATCCCACCGAGATAGGGTTTAAGGCCCGTGGCGGCAAAGACCTCCCCCAGGAAACGCAACGCATGACCATGGCCATCGCACCCCGCTCGCGCAAAGTCCGCATCCTCGCGACGCTAGGCCCTGCCAGCAGCACGCCCGAGATGATCGCGACACTGTTCCGCACCGGCGCCGACGCGTTCCGCATCAACATGAGCCACGGCGACCAGCAGTCGAAGATCGCGGTGATCCAGGCGATTCGCGCGCTGGAGAAGCAATATCGTCGTCCCTCGACGATCCTCGCCGATCTCCAGGGTCCCAAGCTGCGCGTCGGCAAGTTCGACGGCGGCCGCACCGTGCTCGAAACCGGCTCGACCTTCGTGCTCGACCGCGACACGACGCCGGGCGATGCGACCCGCGTCGAGCTGCCGCATGACGAGATCTTCGCCGCGATCGAGCCGGGCGCGCGCCTGCTGCTCGACGACGGCAAGCTGGTGCTGCGCGTCGTCTCGCACAGCCCGCGCGAAATCACGACGCGCGTCGAGGTCGGCGGTGCGCTGTCGAACAACAAGGGGCTGAACGTCCCCGACGTCGTGCTGCCGATGGCCGCGCTGACCGAGAAGGATCGCAGCGATCTCGACTTCGCGGTCGACCAGGGCGTCGACTGGATCGCGCTGTCGTTCGTCCAGCGCCCCGAGGATCTGTGGGAAGCGCGCAAGCTGATCGGCGGCAAGGCCGCGCTGCTCGCCAAGATCGAGAAGCCCGCCGCGATCGAGCGGCTCGAGGAGATCGTCGAGGCCTGCGACGGCGTGATGGTCGCGCGCGGCGATCTCGGTGTCGAAATGCCTCCGCAGGCGGTGCCGCCGCTGCAGAAGCGCATCGTCGAGGTGTCGCGCCGCATGGGCCGCCCGGTGGTGGTCGCGACGCAGATGCTCGAATCGATGATCACCTCGCCCTCGCCGACGCGGGCCGAGGTCTCGGACGTCGCGACCGCGGTCTATGACGGTGCCGATGCGATCATGCTCTCGGCGGAAAGTGCCGCGGGCGCATGGCCGGTCGAATCGGTCGCGATGATGGACGCGATCGGCGTGTCGGTCGAGGCCGATCCCGAGCATGGCGACCGCATGCACTTCACCGTGATGAAGCCCGATCCGACGACGGCCGACGCGCTGGCCGAGGCGGCGAAGAACATCGCCGCGACGGTATCCGCGGTCGCGATCATCTGCTTCACCACCTCGGGCTCGACCGCACGGCGGATCGCGCGCGAGCGGCCTTCGGTGCCGCTGCTGGTGCTGACGCCGAGCCAGGACACCGCGCGCCGCCTCGGCCTGTTGTGGGGCACGCATGCGGTCCACACCCGCGACGTCGAATCGTTCGAGGACATGGTCGCCAAGTCGAAGCGCATGGCGCTGCGCCACGGCATGGCGAAGGCGGGCGACCGCGTGATCGTGCTCGCGGGCGTGCCGTTCCGTACGCCGGGCTCGACCAACGTGCTGCATGTCGTCCGGATCGTCGGCGACGAGCTGAAGGGCCACCACTCACAGGCCTGAGGCGGCTCCCCCTAGCGCTCCCCCCTAGCGCTCCCCCGCCAAATCCGCGATGGCTGGTACACGGACCGGACGGGGGAGCAACCGCATGACGTTACGCGAAAAGATCGGCTGGGGTGCGATGAGCCTGCTCGGGGCGTGCGCGCTCGCGGTGGTCGCGTTCCAGCGCGGCGAGCATGTCAACGCGCTGTGGATCGTCGCCGCATCGGTCTCGGTCAACCTGATCGCCTATCGCTTCTACGCCCGCTATATCGCGCGCAACGTCATGCAGCTCGATGCGACGCGCCCGACCCCGGCGATCCGCCGCGCGGACGGGCTCGATTATGTCGCGACCGACCGCAACGTCCTGTTCGGCCACCATTTCGCGGCGATCGCCGGCGCCGGACCGCTGGTCGGGCCGGTGCTCGCGGCGCAGATGGGCTATCTCCCCGGCACGCTCTGGATCCTCGCCGGCGTCGTGCTGGCGGGCGCGGTGCAGGACTTCATGATCCTGTTCATCTCGATGCGCCGCGACGGCCGCTCGCTCGGCGAGTTGATCCGCATGGAAATGGGCGCGGTGGCGGGCACGATCGCGCTGATCGGTGCCTTTGCGATCATGGTCATCATCCTCGCCGTGCTCGCGCTGATCGTCGTGCGCGCGCTCGCGGGCAGCCCCTGGGGGCTGTTCACCGTGGCCGCGACGATCCCGCTCGCCTTCGCGATGGGGATCTACACGCGCTGGATCCGTCCGGGGCGCATTGGCGAAGTCTCGATCCTCGGCGTCATCGGCCTGCTGCTCGCGATCGTGTACGGCGGCCAGGTCGCCGAATCCGCCTTCTGGGGTCCGATCTTCACGCTGACCCCGGTGCAGCTGTGCATCCTGATGGTCGGCTATGGCGCGGTCGCGTCGGTGCTGCCGGTCTGGCTGCTGCTCGCGCCGCGCGACTATCTGTCGACCTTCCTCAAGATCGGCGCGATCGTCGCGCTGGCTATCGGCATTGCGGTCGTCGCACCGCCGCTGCGCATGCCCGCGCTCACCAAGTTCATCGACGGCAGCGGTCCGGTCTGGTCGGGCGGGCTGTTCCCCTTCCTCTTCATCACGATCGCCTGTGGTGCAGTCTCTGGCTTCCACGCGCTCATCGCCAGCGGTACCACGCCCAAGCTGATCGCCAGCGAGGGTGACGCGCCCTTCATCGGCTATGGCGCGATGCTGATGGAAAGCTTCGTCGCGATCATGGCGCTGGTCGGTGCGACGATCCTCGATCCCGGCATCTATTTCGCGATGAACAGCCCCGCCGCGGTGCTCGGCACCGACGCGGCGTCGGCGGCCGCCGCGGTCACCAACATGGGCTTCGCGATCACGCCCGAGGCGCTGGCGCAGGCCGCGCGCGACGTCGGCGAGACTACCATCATCAGCCGCACCGGCGGCGCGCCGACGCTCGCGGTCGCGATGGCGGAGATCTTCAGCAACCTGATAGGTGGTCAGGCGATGAAGGCGTTCTGGTACCACTTCGCGATCCTGTTCGAGGCGCTGTTCATCCTGACCGCGGTCGATGCCGGCACCCGCGCCGGGCGCTTCATGCTGCAGGACCTAATCGGGCTCGTGGTGCCGTCGTTCCGCAATGCCTCGGCGATCGGCCCGGGCATCGTCGCGACCGCGCTGTGCGTGACCGCCTGGGGTTTCTTCCTCTATCAGGGCGTCACCGATCCACTCGGCGGGGTGAACACGTTGTGGCCGCTGTTCGGCATCTCGAACCAGATGCTCGCCGCGGTTGCGTTGATCCTGGCCACGGTCGTGCTGTTCCGGATGAAGCGTCAGCGTTATGCCTGGGTGACGATCCTGCCCGCCGCATGGCTGTGCCTGTGCACGATCACCGCGGGGCTGTTGAAGCTGTTCTCGAACGATCCGAAGGTCGGCTTCCTCGCGCATGCGTCCAAGTTTGCAGACGCGGCGGCGCGCGGCGAGATGCTCGCGCCCGCCAAGACGATGGCGGAGATGCAGCGGATCATCTTCAACGACCGCATCGATGCGGCGCTGATCGCGCTGTTCCTCGGCGTCGTCGTGTCGATCCTCGCCTTCGGCATCCGCAGCTGCCGCGCGGCGCTGAAGGTCGATCGCCCGACCGTGACCGAGGTCCCGCCCATGCTGGTCCCGGCGGAATGACGCCGCGCATCCGCCACCTGCTGGCACGCGCGCGGGAGACCGCGCTGATGATGGTGGGCCAGCCCTCCTACACCGCCTATCTGCGGCACATGGCCGAGCATCACCCCGGCCATGCGGCGATGGACCCCGCGGCGTTCTTCCGCGACCGCGAACAAGCGCGCTACGGCGGCAAGGGCGGTGGCCGATGCTGCTGAACGACCCGCCGCGCTCGATCGTCGCCGCGCTGCGCGGCGCGACCGGCGGCGATCACGACCGCGTCGACACCGCCTATGGCGACTTCGACCTCGCCGCGCCCGACAGCTATCGCGCGTTCCTCCATGCGCATGCGCGCGCGCTTCCCGCAGCGGAGGATGCACTCGAAGCCGTCCCGGGCCTGCCCCACTTCCGCCCCCGCACGCCCCTCCTCGCCGCCGACCTCGCGGCGCTGGGCGAGACGATGCCTCCACCCCTGCCCTTCACGCTGCCCGCGGGCGACGCGGCCGCCTGGGGCGCGCTCTATGTCGTGGAGGGATCGCGGCTCGGCGGCATCATGCTTGCGCGCACCGTGCCCGACGGGCTGCCGACCACCTATCTCGGCGCGCGGCATCTGTCGGGCGAATGGCGCGAGCTGCTCGGCGCACTCGACAACGCTGCGACGCTTGCGGGATCGGACGTCTGGATCGACGAGGCGATCACCGGCGCACGCGCGACCTTCGACCTGTACCGCCGCGCCGCCGCCGCGCGCTGAGCCTCAATCCTCGATCGGGGCGGTCATGATCACGCGCAGCCCGGGCATGTTGTCATGCTGCGCGATCGATCCCGACAGTCGTCCGACCACCGCGTTCATCATCCGGCTGCCAAACCCGACGCGCGTGCCGGTCTGACCGACGCCCTTGTCCGCGACGATCAGCCGGATCTGGTTGCGATATTGCTCGAGCGCGATCAGGATCGGCCCGGGCTGTCCGCCATAAGCATATTTGCTGGCATTGATGACGAGCTCGGTCAGGATCAGCCCGACATTGACCGCACGGTCGGTCGGCATCAGCACGGGTGCGAGGTCGAGCCGCATCTGCGCGCCCCATTCCTGCCCCAGCGTCCCCTTCATGTCGCCCGCCAGTTCCTCGAGATAGCGCGCGAGGTCGACCGACTGGACCTGGTCGTCGCGGTACAGACGCCGATGCACCAGCGCGACCGCGGACAGCCGTGCCTGCGCCTCGGCAAGATGCGCGGTGACGTTCGCGTCGCCCGCCGCCTTGGCCTGTAGCGCGAGGAAGGCGGAGACCATCTGCAGGCTGTTCTGCACACGGTGATTGACCTCCTTCATCAGGACGTCCTTCTGCTCGATCAGCACGTCCTTTTCGGCCAGCGTCCGCTGCAATTCACGGTTGAGCGCGCGCATCCGGTTGCTCGCATAGCTGTCGTGGAACATCCGACGCAGCCGATAGCCCGCCTCGATCTCTTCGAGCGACCAGCGCCGCGATTCGCCACGCACCTCTTCGGTCCATGACGCGAACGACGTGCGCGGCGTCAGCTGCTCGGCAGGGTCCCCGGAGGTCGCCTTGTGCGGATTGCCCGCCCATTCAATCTCTGTGATCCGCTCCGCACGAAACCACAACAGCACCGCGCCCTCGTCGATCAGCGGCATCGCAAGCAGCCCGCTCGCCTTCGACCGATAGCGTTCCGCAGGCGGGTAGAGCGTCGACAGCGCATGCGTCGCAACGATGTCGCCTGTCCCGCGGCTGCGGATCCACTCGACCAGGTCCAGTACGTCTCTGTCGTCCGGACACTGGCCGTCGCGCTGCACCGCGCCGTGCTGGACGAGCGCGAAGCCGTCACTCGCCAGCATCCGGCGCAGGTCGTCGCCGACCGCCGCCGCGGTCCGCTGTGCGCTGCCCTCGGTGGCCATCTTGAGCACGACGACGTCTTCCACCGACCGCAGCCGCAGGCGTTCGCGGTATCCCTCGGCCTCCTCCTTCGCGCGGATCTGTCGGGCGAGGCTGCTCGCCAGCGTGCTCGCGGTCGCGCGGATATCGGGCGCCAGCGTCCGCGGCGTCATGCTGTGGCAGGCGATCATCCCCCACAACAGCCCGTCCTTGACGATCGAGATCGACGCGGACGCCGCGACGCCCATATTGGTCATGTAGCGCAGATGGATCGGCGACACGCTGCGCAGCGCGACGTCGCTCAGGTCGAGCCTCTCGAACCCAGCAGGGCGCAGGATCGCGGGTGTATAGACCGCATGCGGGATCGCGCGCGTCCGGTTACGGACATACAGCGCGCGCGCCTGTTTCGGGATGTCGGTCGCAGGAAAATGATGGTTGAGGAAGCTGTGCAGCGCGGGATCACGATCCTCCGCCATCACGCGCCCGGATTCATCGTCGAGAAAGCGATAGACCATGACGCGGTCGAACCCGGTCAGAGTCCGGAACGCGACCGCCGCCTGCTCGCACAGCGCCTGGAGATTGCCCGATCGCTCGAACGCGGTCGCCATCGAATCGAGCCAGCCGAGCACGGTCGCAGCGCTCGACGGCGCCGTCGTGGCGGGTTCGAGCTCAACGAGGACGTGTTCCTCGCTCGCATGCAGGACCATGTGGAACTGCTCGCTCGTACCTGCGACCAGCGTGCCGACCGCGGCGCCGATCATGCTGCCGCGCCCCGACCGCTCCGCCAGCAGCGCGGCGACGTCCTGCCCGATCAGCGTCGCGAGGTCCGCGCCCAGCCAGTCGGGGGTCAGCCGCGTTTCGATATCGCCCGCGCCCGCAACGACGCGCAGGCTCGCCGCATCGGCGACGAGCAACAGCCCGTGCGGCTGGATCGCGCCGGGAATGTGTATGGGCTCCCGATCGCAGGCCGTAAGGTCCAACGCGGTATCAGTCACAGATGCTGGGCCTTTCCCTCAAGCCGCGACCATGTCGTTTCGCGCGCGGAAAAGCAAATAAGCCAAGGCAGTTACGCCACCGCCGCCATCGCCTCCACGGGCGCATCCGCCCGGTCTGCATAGCGGCGCGCGATCACCGCACAGGCGATCAGCTGGATCTGGTGGAACAGCATCAGCGGCAACAGGATCACACCGACCTGCGCCGCAGGGAACAGCACGCCGGCCATCGGCACCCCCGACGCCAGGCTCTTCTTCGAACCACAGAACAGCAACACGATCGCATCCTCGCGCGGCAACCGCATCAGCCGTGCGATGGTCAGCGTCAGCGCCAGCACGATGGCCAGCAGGGCACAGGAGAGCAGCCCGATCAGGAGCAGGTCGCCGAGCGACACCCGGCTCCACAGCCCCTCGACCACCGCCGCCCCGAACGCGCCATAGACGACGAGCAGGATTGATCCGCGATCGACGATCGTCAGCATCGCCTTGCGCCGCGCCACCCATGCACCGATCCAGGGCCGCAGCACATGCCCCGCCACGAACGGCACGAGCAGCTGGACAATGATCGTCTCGACGCTCTCGATCGACATCCCGCCGGCATTGCCTGCGCTCCGCATCAGCAACGCGACCAGCGCGGGGGTGATCAGTATGCCGAGCAGGTTGGAAAAGGATGCGCTGCAGACCGCGGCCGCGACATTGCCGCGCGCGATCGCGGTAAAGGCGATCGACGACTGGACCGTCGAGGGCAGCAGCGTCAGGAACAGCACGCCCGTCGCCATCCGCGCGTCGACAAAGGGCAGCGCGGTCAGCCCAAGTCCGAGCGCGGGAAAGGCGACGAACGTCACCCCCAGCACGGCGAGGTGGAGCGGCCAGTTGCGCAGTCCGTCCCAGATCGCCGCGCGCGACAATTTCGCGCCGTGAAGGAAGAACAGCAGGAAGATTGCGACGTCGGCGACATAGCCGACAATCGTCGCCGCCTGTCCCCGCGCCGGCACCAGGCTCGCCAGCACGACGGTGCCGAGCAGCATCAGGATGAACGGCTCGAAGATCGATAGGAAGCGCCGGATCACGGATGCGCGGTCACATAGGCCTCGAGGGTCGCCAGATGCCCGGCGATCGCCTCGTCGTCGAGGAAACTGCCGAGGAAGCTGTTGCGCGCCAGCGTCACGATCTGCCCGCGCGACAGGTTACGCGCACGCACAGTCTGACGGTAGTTCTCGCCGATATAGCCGCCGAAATAAGCCGGGTCGTCCGAATGGATCGTCGCACGCAGGCCGAGATCGAGCATCCTGTCGATCGGATGGTCCTCGATCCGGTCGACGTTGCGCAGCGCGACGTTCGACAACGGGCACACGGTCAGCGTCATCGCCTCGCGGGCGAGCCGCGCGACCAGCACCGGATCCTCGAGCGCACGGTTGCCGTGATCGATCCGGTCGACGCGCAGGATGTCGAGCGCTTCGTGGATATAGGCGGGCGGGCCCTCCTCGCCGGCATGCGCGCACAGCAGCAGCCCGGCTTCCGCCGATGCTTCGAACACGCGCGCGAACTTCGACGGCGGATGCCCCATCTCGGACGAATCGAGCCCGACGCCGATCATCTGGTCGAGCCAGGGCTGTGCCTGTTCGAACGTCCTGAACGCATCCTCCTCGTCGAGATGCCGCAGATAGCTCATGATCAGCCCTATGCTCATCCCGTGCTTCGCCCGCGCCGCATCGATGCCTGCGAACAGGCCGTTGGCGACGACGTCGAACGGGATTCCGCGATGCGTGTGCGTCTGCGGATCGAAGAAGATCTCGGCATGGACCACGCCGTCCTGCGCGACCCGGTCGAAATAGGCGAGCGCCAGATCGTGGAAATCCTCCTCGGTCTGCAGCACGGCCGCGCCCGCATAATAGATGTCGAGAAAGGTCTGAAGGTTGGTGAAGCTGTAGGCCGCGCGCACGTCCTCGACGCTCTTGAACGGGATCGCGACCTTGTTGCGTTCGGCAAGCGCGAACATCAGCTCGGGCTCGAGGCTGCCCTCGATATGCAGATGCAGTTCGGCCTTGGGCAGGTTGGTGATGAAGTCGTCTGTCATGCTCGATCCCGTCGTGATGTGCGTCACCGCGCAACCATTCCGCGCGTCACGCACTTTGCGCAAGGTCGAAACCCGTTGCATGACATCGCTGTCACGTTACCGCGGACCGGCTATTGCCGCCTCTTACCGATCACGCGAAGGACCCATCGATGCCCACAGGACTGGTCGCACTGCTCGACGACATTGCCGGGATCACCAAGCTGGCCGCGGCCAGCCTCGACGATATCGGTGCTGCGACCGGCAAGGCGGGCAGCAAGGCGATCGGCGTGGTGGTCGACGATGCCGCGGTCACGCCGCGCTACATGGTCGGGTTCTCGCCCAAGCGCGAATTGCCGATGATCGGCAAGATCGCGCTTGGTTCGTTCCGCAACAAGCTGCTCTTCATCCTCCCCGCCGCCCTCGCGCTGAGCGCGTTCGCACCCTGGGCGCTGACCCCGCTGTTGATGATCGGCGGCACCTATCTGTGCTTCGAGGGCGCGGAAAAGATCCTCGAGGCGCTCGGCGGCGGCCATGCCGAAGCCGAAGCCACCGCCCCGATCGATCCGAAGACGCTCGAGGACCAGAAGGTCTCTGGCGCGATCCGCACCGACTTCATTTTGTCGGCGGAGATCATGGTCATCGCGCTGTCGGACGTCGCCGCCGAACCGATCTGGGAACAGGCGATCGTGCTTGCGCTGGTCGGCGTCGCGATCACGATCCTCGTCTACGGCGTCGTCGCGCTGATCGTGAAGATGGACGATATCGGCCTGCACCTGACTGAGCGGAAAAGCCCCGCGGTCCAGGCGTTCGGACGCGGCCTGGTCAAGGGCATGCCGGTCGTCATGTCGGTGTTGTCGGTCGTCGGGACCGCCGCCATGGTGTGGGTCGGCGGGCAGATCATCGTCCACGGGATCGAGGATTTCGGACTGACGACGATCCCGCACTTCATCCACGACACCGCCGCAGGCGCCGCCGCCGCGGTGCCGGTCGCCAAGGGCGTGGTGAACTGGGTGGTCAACGCCGCATTGTCGGGCGTCGTCGGCCTCATCCTCGGTGGCGCGATCGCACTTGGCCTCCACGCGGTGAAGAAGCCCAAGGCGCACTGAGCGCTAGCGGCTCCTTCCATTCCCGTCATCCTGGACGAAAGTCAGGATCCAGAGCCAGGAACGTCAGCGTCCGTTACCCTGGATCCTGACTTTCGTCAGGATGACGGCGTGGGGGGAACAGCCCCCCGGCAACCGATGCGCCCCTTATTTCGCCGTCCATTTGTCCATCCAGCCGATCACCTCGCCATACCATTGCAGGCTGTTCTTCGGCTTCAGCACCCAGTGATTCTCGTTCGGGTTGACCAGCAACCGTGACGGAATCCCGCGCCGCTGCAACGCGGTGAAGCTCGCGAGCCCCTGCGTGTAGGGAATGCGGAAATCCTTCTCGCCGGTGATCACCAGCATCGGCGTCTTCCAGTTGGCGACGTAGTTGACCGGGTTCCATTTTTCGAACGCGGCGGGGTCTTCGTAATAGGTCTTGCCGCCATGCTCCCACTCGTCGAACCACAGCTCCTCGGTCTCGTACGCCATTGCGCGCGCATCGAAGACGCCGTCATGCTGGACGATGCACTCGAACCGGTCGGGCCACTTCCCCTCGATCCAGTTCATCATATAGCCGCCGTACGACGCACCGAGCGCGCAGGCGCGGTCGCCGTCAAGCCAGCCGAATTTGGCGGTCGCCGCCGCCAGCCCCTTTTGCAGATCCTCGAGCGGCCAGCCGCCCCAATTGTTGCTGATCGCGTCGGTGAAGGCCTGGCCGTACCCCGTCGACCCGTGGAAATCGACCGCGACCAGCCCGTAGCCCGCGCCCGCGAACACCGCCGGGTTCCAGCGATAGGACCAGCTGTTGTTGCTCGACCCCTGCGGCCCGCCATGCACCATATAGGCGACCGGGACCTTCCCATTCTGGGTCGAGGCCGGGCTGCCATACGGCTTCACCGCATAGCCCCAGACGGTGTCGTCGTTCGCGCCCTTGAAGTTGAACCGCGTGACAGTCGGCATGTCGATGCCCGCGAGCTTTGTCGCGTTGACCGAGGTCAGCCGCTCCGGCTTCGGCATCCGCGTGCCCTTCACCGCGAGCGCGTAGAAGTCGTCGGGTGCGGTCAGGCTGCTGATCGCGACGACGACGCCCCTGGGCGTCGGCACGACCGCACCGACATGGCCCTCTTGCGTCAGCCGAGTTACCTTGCCCGTCACGGGATCGACCGCGAACACAGGCGTCTCCTGCGTGTCGTCCGCGGTGACGTAGATCCGCTTGCTGTCGGGGCTCCATGCGATTGACGCAACCGAACGATCCCAGCCCTGCGTCACCGCGCGGACCTGACCGCTCGCCAGGTCGCGCGTCATCAGCACCTGGCGATCCGCTTCGAACCCGGCGCGCGCCATCGCGAACCAGGCGAGCGTCCGGCCGTCGGGCGACACCGTCGGCAGATTGTCCATGCCGGTGTTCGCCGCCGTCAGGTTGACCGGTGCCGCGGCGCCGTCCGCGGGGACCGAGAAGATGTCGAGATTGGTCGAGGTCGCTTCGATCCGCCCCGCCTCGCGCAAAGCGAAATACAGCGTTCTGCCGTCCGCGCTCCACGACACTTCCTCGCCGCCGCCGAACGGCTTCGACGGCGCGTCGCCGATCAGCGCGCCGGTCACCGCGACGCCGTCCCCCTGCGCGCCCGCGGCCGTCAGCGGCAGCACGAACAGCTGCGACCGGTCGCCATTCGACCATGTGTCCCAGTGCCGCACGAACAGCTGGTCATAGGTCCGCCCCGCTCCGGCGTTCGGGTCCTTCTTGACCATCGCGGGCGCAAGGCTCGGCGCGCCGGGCTTGCGATCGGCCCACACCACGAGCTTGTCGCCGGTCGGTGCGACCTTGAACCCGCCGAAACCGCCCTCGAAGCTTGTCAGCTTGCGCGGCGTGCCGCCGGCGATCCCGATCGACCAGACCGCGTCGCTGCCGCCCTTGTCCGACTGGTAATAGACGGTTGCGCCATCGGCGGAGAATTGCGCGCCGGTCTCGTTCACATCGGCTTCGGCGATCAGCGGCTCGGGTTTCGCACCCTTGCGTGTCAGGTCGAGCCGCCAAAGGTCGAACCGCCCGCGATCAGCGGCGAGATCGGTCTCGCGCTGCTCCCACACCAGCCAGCGGCCGTCCTTCGACACGGCGGGCGAGGACACGCGCGACAGCTTGACGACATCGTCGATGGTCAGCTGGCGGGCGGTGGCGGGGGCGCTTGCAAGAGCGAGCACGGCGAGGCTTGCGGACAGCAGGATCTTCATGCGCGTCTGCATAGAATGCTTGCACGATCGCGCGCAATCGCCACGTCGTCGCGCACGATGAAGCGTAAATCCTCCTTCCCGCCCGTGGCCGCCGACGATGCGCGGCTGCTCGTCCTCGGCAGCCTGCCCGGCGACCGTTCGCTCGCCGAAGCTCGCTATTATGCGCATCCGCAGAACCAATTCTGGGCGCTGATGTCGGGGGTCGTGGCGCGCGATCTGGTCGCGCTGGCCTATGACGAGCGGCTGGTCGCGTTGCGCGATGCGGGCGTGGCGCTGTGGGACGTGATCGGATCGGCGCACCGCGTCGGCAGCACCGACGCCGCGATCCTCGATGCGCAGGACAATGCGGTCGCCGACCTCGTCGCGCGCCTGCCCGACCTCCGCGCGATCGCGTTCAACGGCGCTACCGCGTTGAAGCTGGGGCTCAGACAGGGGCTCGGAACGCTCGGTCCGCAAATCGTCGCGCTGCCGTCGAGCAGCCCGCTCCACACGATCGGCCGCGCCGCCAAGCAGCCCGCCTGGGACGCGCTCGCCGCCTTCCTCGCCGTGCCCCGCTAGATCCGCACCGCGCCTGCCGCGCACACATCGGCGATCGTCGGCCAGCCATTGACCGCCATCAGCAGATCCGCCTCCGCCAGCAGGCATCGCAGCACATGCGCCGCCCCCGCCGCCCCATCGAGCGCGAGGCCATACGCATAGGGCCGCCCGACGCCCACGGCACGCGCGCCGAGCGCGATCGCCTTCACCACGTCGCTGCCCGACCGGATCCCTGAATCGAACAGCACGGGCACGTCGCCCGCCGCCGTGACCACGCCCGGCAGCATGTCGATCGCCGCGATTCCGCCATTGGCCTGACGCCCGCCATGGTTCGAACAATAGATCGCATCCGCGCCGGCATCGATCGCGCGGCGCGCATCGTCGGGATGGCAGATCCCCTTCAGGATCAGCGGCAGCGTGGTCAGCGAGCGCAGCCACGCCATGTCGTCCCAGGTCAGCACCTTGCCGAACACGCCCGCCCATTGCCGCACTGCCGCTGCGCCATCCTCCTCGGGCGGCCTGGCGAGCATCGCGCGAAAGACCGGGTCCGAAAAATAGTTCATCAGCACCGCGCCGCGCAGCTGCGGGAAGTTCGCGACGTTCAGGTCGCGCGGCCGCCAGCCCGTCACCCAGGTGTCGAGCGTAACGACGATCCCCTTATACCCCGCCGCCTCGGCCCTACGCACCAGGCTCTCGGCCAGGGCCTTGTCCTTTGGTGTATAGAGCTGGAAAAACCCCGGCGTCTCGCCCAGCGCCCCCGCCACGCTTTCGAGCGGATCGTTCGACAGCGTTGAGGCCATCAGCGGCACCCCCGTCTCGGCCGAGGCGCGCGCGGCGGCGAGGTCGCCGTGACCGTCCTGCGTGCAGATCCCGATCACCCCGACCGGCGCCATGAAGATCGGGCTCGGCAGCCGCATCCCGAACAGGTCGATCGACAGGTCGCGCCTGCTGCAATCGACCATCATCCGCGGCGTCATGCCCCAGTGCCGGAACGCATCGGCATTGTTGTTTTGCGTGAATTCGTCGCCGCAGCCACCCTGGACATAGCCCAGCACCGATGGCGGCATCGCCGCGCTCGCGCGCTGTTCGAGCGTCGCGTAATCGACCGGCAGCTTCGGGATCACGCCGCTCAGACCGGCGTTGTAGATCGCGTTCTGGTAATCGCCGAAATGCGGCATCGCGCTGTTCCTTCCAGGCCTCTCGCAAAGCGAGGCCGGTCGATCGCCAGCCCTAGCTCCGTCCGCAACTCTATACCGCCACCCTTCCCCCGTCATCCTGACGAAAGTCAGGATCCAGAGCCACGAGGCATAACGTCAGCAACCCTGGATCCTGACTTTCGTCAGGATGACGGAAGTAAAACGGGTCAGCGCACGCCGCTCACTTCTCATCCCCATCGAGCCGCGCGAGAAACCCCGCCGCCTGCGCCAGCGTCGCGTCCCGGTCCGCCGGCTTCATCTTCGCCCAGTTGCGATACGGCATCGCCAGCCGCGGATTGCGATCGAGCTTGTCCGCGTTGCGCACCAGGAAATCCCAGTACAGCGCATTGAACGGACACGCATTCTTCCCGACGCGCTGTTTCACGTCATAGCGGCAATGCCCGCAATAATCCGACATCCGGTTGATATACGCCCCCGACGCCGCATAGGGCTTCGACCCCAGCAACCCGCCATCGGCGAACTGGCTCATCCCCAGCGTATTGGGCAGCTCGACCCATTCATACGCATCGGCGTACACCTCCAGATACCATTCATGCACCTGCTTCGGGTCCGCACCGATCAGCAGCGCGAAATTGCCCGTCACCATCAAGCGCTGGATATGATGCGCATAGGCATGGTCGAGCGTCTGCCCGATCGCCTGCGACAGGCAGTGCATGTCGGTCTCGCCGGACCAGTAGAAGCCGGGCAGGTCACGCCTCGCATCCAGGAAGTTGCGCTCGACATAATCCGGCCCCTCGCGCCAGTAGATGCCGCGCATATATTCGCGCCAGCCGATGATCTGGCGGATGAACCCCTCGGCACAGTTGAGCGGCACGCGCCCGGCGGAATATTCCGCCTCGACCGCGCGACACAGGTCGACCGGATCGAGCAGCCCCGAATTGATATAGGGCGACAGCACCGCGTGCCACAGGAACGGCTGGTCGGTCAGCATCGCGTCCTGATAATCCCCAAACCGCGGCAGCGCGTGCTTCAGGAAATGCCGCTGCTGTTTCAGCGCGTCCTCACGCGTCGTCGCGAAGTCGAACGCATCGAGGCTCCCGGGATGCTCGCCGAACCGCGCCGCGACCATCGCGAGCACCGCGGTCGTGATCGCATCGGGGGCAAAGGAGAGCGGGCGCGGCATCAGCAGGTCGGCCTTGGCGGGCTTGCGATTGTCCGCATCGTAATTCCACTCGCCCCCCTCGGGCTTCTCGCCGTCCATCAACAGCCCGGTGCGGCGCCGCATCTCGCGGTAGAAATACTCCATCCGCAACTGCTTGCGCCCCTCGGCCCAGGCCTCGAACTCGGCATGGCTGGCGAGGAAGCGGTCGTCGGCGCGGATCTCGACCGGCAGGCCAAACAGCGTTTCCCACGCGTCCAGCATCCCCGCAACGCGCCACTCGCCCGCTTCGGTGACGATGATTCGCGCCGGATCATGCCGCCTGATCGCGCGCGCGACCTCGCCGGTAAAGCTGCCGGTCGACTCCGGATCGTCGAGCGTGACGTAGTCGACGGTCCAGCCCGCCTCGCGCAGTGCCTCGGCGTGATGCCGCATCGCCGACAGGATATAGGCGATCTTGCGGCGATGGTGGCGGACATAGGTCGTCTCGTCGGCGACCTCCATCATCAGCACGACCGTCGTCGCCGGGTCGGCTCCGTTGAGCGAAGCGATCTGCAGCGAGAGCTGGTCGCCGAGGATCGGCACGAGCGTGGTTTTCTTGGGGCGCATCGCATCCTACATGGCGACCCATGACCGCTCCCACAAACCCGTTATATCTGGGCCAGAACAGCGCCCTCCCCGCCTCGCCCGAAGAGGCCGTGCTCGATTACGTGCCCAACCCGCGCGTCGGCCGGACCTATCTGGTGCGGTTTGCGGTGCCCGAATTCACCTCGCTCTGCCCGGTTACCGGCCAGCCCGATTTCGCGCATCTCGTCATCGACTATGTCCCCGGCGAGACGATCGTCGAATCCAAGTCGCTCAAGCTGTTCCTGGGCAGCTTTCGCAATCATGCCGGCTTTCACGAGGACTGCACGGTCGGCATCGGCGAGCGGCTGTTCGACGAAATGAAGCCGGTCTGGCTGCGGATCGGCGGCTATTGGTATCCGCGCGGCGGGATCCCGATCGACGTCTTCTGGCAGTCTTCGGCGCCCCCTGCCGATCTCTGGCTGCCCGATCAGGGCGTCGCCCCGTATCGCGGGCGTGGCTGACGCCGTCGTCGCATGCAGTGATGTTGATAAAGTTTAACATCAAAGCGTGTGTTGCAGTGCAATATTAATGCAACTTTCATACCTTGTCAGCCGTTGAGGGTGAGCGCGATGCCGGGTGAGCCTGTTATGCGCGCTCAGACAAAGGACAGGGTATGGCGTTACCGGCGGACGGGACCAAGATCACGCGGCTGGCACTCATTGGCAATTTTTTGCCGAGGCGGTGCGGTATCGCGACCTATACGACGGACGTGTTCACGGCGATGCGGGCGCGCTTTCCCGAGGTCGCGGTCGACGTCTATGCGATGGATGATCATCCTGGCCTGTACGAGTATCCGCCGGAAGTCGTTGGAACGATCCCCGAAACCGATCTGACCGCCTATCTGGATGCCGCACGCAAGATCGATGCGAGCGGAGCCCAGGCAATCTGGGTTCAGCACGAATACGGCATCTACGGTGGCCCGGCCGGGGACTATCTGCTCGCGCTGCTCGACCGCACGACGCTGCCGGTCGTCGTTGCGTTGCACACGATCCTCGAACGCCCCAATCCCGACGAACGCCGCGTCATGGAAGGCCTGTTGCGCCGTGCTGCGCGCGTCATCGTGATGGCGGAGCGTGGCCGCGATATCCTCCAGCGCGTCTATGGCGCCAGCCCGCGGCAGATCGTGATGATCCCGCACGGCGTGCCCGATCGTGACCTCGTCGAACCCGACACGCTGAAGGCGCAATTCGGCTGGGAAGGCCGCAAGGTCGTGCTGACCTTCGGGCTCCTCGCGCCGAACAAGGGTATCGAAACAGTGATCGAGGCGCTGCCCGCGGTCATCGAACGTCATCCCAATCTTCTTTACGTCGTGCTCGGCGCGACGCACCCCAATCTCGTCGCGCATCAGGGCGAGGCGTATCGTGATCGTCTCAAGGCGCTGACCGAAGCCCGTGGCGTGGCGGGCAATGTCGCCTTCATCGACGCGTTCGTCGAACATGACGAGTTGCTGAGCTATCTGCAGGCGGCAGATATCTATGTGACGCCCTACACCAACCCGGCGCAGATCACCTCGGGCACGCTCAGCTACGCCATCGGCGTCGGCAAGCCTGTCATCTCGACCCCGTACGTCCATGCGACCGAGATCCTCGCCGATGGGCATGGCGTCCTTGTCCCGTTCGGTGATGTCGCTGCCTTTGCGCGCGAAATCGACATGCTGCTGTCGAGCGATCGTGACCGTCATCGCCTGGCGGAACGCGCCTATGCGCGTGGTCGTACGATGATCTGGCCACAGCTTGCCGAAACATCGATGGCAGAGATCCGCGCGGTGGTCGCGGCACGCCCTTTTCGTCTGGCCAAGCCTTCGCCCCCGTTGAAGCCGCTTGCGCCTGACTTCGCGGCCGTCGAACGGATGAGTGATTCGACGGGCATGCTCCAGCATTCGATCTACTCGATCCCCGATCGCCGGCATGGCTATTGCATCGACGACAATTGCCGTGCGCTCATGCTGATGAGCGCGATGCCGGACATGGATGAGGTCCAGCGCGACAAGTGGACGACGATCTATGCGTCGTTCGTGCAATATGCCTGGAACCCCGACGAGCGTCGCTTTCGCAACTTCATGAGCTTCGACCGGAGCTGGTGCGAGGATGTCGGGTCCGAGGATTCGAACGGTCGCACCGTCTGGGCGCTCGGCATCACCGCACGCGATGCGCAGCTGGCCAAGCATCGCGACTGGGCGACGGCGATGTATGACTCGACCGCATCCTGTGCACTCGAGCTCGGCAGCCTGCGCGCTCAGGCCTTTGCGATGCTCGGCGCTGCGGCGATGCTCGAGGCCAGCCCCGGGCATCAGCTCTCGCTGTCGATCCTGGCAAAGTTCCCGGATGTCCATCTGGCACTGCTCGAGAAGACGCGGCGTCCCGAGTGGCAGTGGTTCGAGATCGTCCTCGCCTATGACAATGCGCGCCTGCCACAGGCGCTCATTCGTGCGGGCCAGGCGCTCGGCCGCCAGGACCTGATCGATTGCGGTCTGGCGACACTCGAATGGATCGTCGCCAAGCAGACCTCGCCCGAGGGTCGCTTCCGCGCGGTTGGCACGGAAAGCTTCGGACGCTCCTATGAGGATCCGCTGCAGTTCGACCAGCAGCCGCTGGAGGCACAGGCCACCGTCGATGCCTGCATGGCGGCGTTCGAGGCCACCGGCGACCTGCGCTGGCGTGACGAGGCCGAGCGTGCCTATCGCTGGTTCCTGGGCGGGAATGACCTCAATCTGCCGCTCGCGAGCATCGCCGATGGTGGCTGTTTCGATGGATTGATGCCGACGGGATTGAACCGCAACCAGGGTGCAGAGTCGATTTTGGCGCTGCAATTGGCCAATTGTGCGATTTCGGGGGTATCAAACGCAGCCCAAAGCGTGGCAGGAGCCTCGCGCGTCGTCGCATAGCCTCGCTAGCGTCGGCGTCCCAAGGTGGAACGGCACGCGAGGCATAAGCACGATGGACCTGTTTACCCACCAGCTGCGGTTGCACGCCGACCCGTCACGGGTCGTCGTCCGGCCCTTTCATATCGCCTGGGCCGGCAATGCCGGCGCACCCAGTCGTACCGAGCGACTGGTCGGCGAAGTTCTCGAGATGACGAGCGCCGAGGCGCGGATCCAGCTCGAGGTGGTGCTGAAGGATTTCGAGGCGCGGCACTGGCAGACGCGGCGCGTCTTCATGACGCGCTACGACCAGATCGAGGACATGCTCGGGCTCAACGGCGCGGATATCGGTGACGAGAAGCGCCAGCTGATCGGCGCCTATTTCTGTCATGAATACAGCTATGCCGCCGCCGCGCTGATGAACCCCAGCGCAGTGCCGCATTTCGACCAGTCCGGGATGCCGCCGGGCAGCCTGCGCATCCTGATGTCGATGCGCGCGGTCGGCGAAGGTCACATCTCGTCGGTCGCCTTCCGCGAAGGCATCATCACCGACCAGAATCTGATGAAGCTCGCGCCCGAGCCGCCCTTCGCCACCGCGACCGACGCGGTCGGCAGCGGCGAGGACGAGATGCCGCAGGGCCCCGTCACCGTCTATCGCCACCGCGACAGCACGCTCAGCGGCACGGTGATCTTCCCGATCACCCAGGCGCAGTCGAAGGGGCTGGAGGATCTGCGCATCGTCCGCTTCCAGCATGACAATGGCGATTATGAATGGATCGGCACCTACACCGCCTATAACGGCTCGGTCATCCAGTCCGAACTGATGCGGACGCGGGATTTCCGTGCTTTCGATCTCGTCCCGATGACTGGCCCCGCCGCGCGCAACAAGGGCATGGCGCTGTTCCCGCGCAAGGTGAACGGCCAGTATATGATGATCGGCCGGCAGGACGGCGAGAACCTGTTCCTGCTGAAGTCGGACACGCTGACCGACTGGGACGACGGCGAGAAGATTCTGACGCCGCTCTATCCGTGGGAGCTCGTCCAGATCGGCAATTGCGGCCCGCCGATCGAACTCGACGAGGGCTGGCTGCTGCTCACGCACGGCGTCGGCGCGATGCGCAAATATTCGATCGGTGCGGTACTGCTCGACAAGGACGACCCGTCCAAGGTGATCGGCCGCACGCAGCAGCCGATCCTCGCCGCCAAGGATCAGGATCGCGAGGGCTATGTCCCCAACGTCGTCTACAGCTGCGGCGCGCTGCGCCACGGCGATGCGCTGTTCCTTCCCTACGGGATCGCCGACAGCTCGATCGGCTTCGCCTTCGTCAAGATCACGGACATGCTCGCCGCGATGAAGTGAGGCTACCCCGCACCCCAACCACCACCCCGGCGAAGGCCGGGGCCCAGTTGGGGGACGGTAGTAACGACTAACGGCCCTCCGTTACGTCGACCTCCCCAACTGGGCCCCGGCCTCCGCCGGGGTGGTGCGAAATACCTCGGCGCACGCGTGTATCCTGTTCTCCCGCGAAGGCGGGAGCCCAGCCTGGGTCCCCGCCTTCGCGGGGAAACGGCGTCCTACCGCGATGCCGCCATCGTCCGCCGGTACATCACCCAGGTCAGCAGCGCGAACAGCAGGGTCCCTCCGACCAGCGCGATGGGCACGAACGCCTCCCCGACCAGCGCCAGCGGCGTCTCCTGGTTGGTGAGATAGACGATCCCGGCAAACCCCACGCCCCACAGCGACTCGCCGACGATCATCCCCGTCGCGGTCAGCACGCCCATCCGCCTGGCGAGCTCGGGATCGTGCGCGCGGTCTGCCCAGCGGTCATAGGCATAGCCGACCACCGCGCCGATCGTGACCGGCAACGTCACCGCCATCGGCAGATACACGCCCAGCCCGACGCCCAGCGGCGGCAACCGCAGCTTGCCCGCCTTGCCCAGCAGTTCGTCGAGCGCGATGACCGCAACACCGGTCATCGCCCCATAGCCGATCATCGCCCAGTTGAGATTGCCCCCCAGCACGCCCTTGGCGAGCGCGGAGATCAGCGCCGCCTGCGGTGCCGCCAGCGCATTGGGCCCGGCCCCCGGCGCACCCGCAAAGCCAAGCGTGCTACCGAGCAGGTTGAGCACCGGTGGCACGACGATCGACCCGAACACCACGCCGATCAGCAGCGCGACCTGCTGCTTCCATGGCGTCGCACCGACCAGCTGCCCGGTCTTCAGATCCTGGAGATTGTCGTTCGAGATCGTCGCGATGCCGAACACCACGCCCGTCACGATCAGGCCGTAGGCGACCAGCGCCTGCGTCGTCCCCGGCTCGACCGCCCGACCGAACCACGACACGAGCAGGATCGATGCGGCGAGGATGGCGAGGATGCCGATGCCCGACACAGGAGAGTTCGACGCGCCGATCAGCCCCGCCATGTACCCGCACACCGCCGCGATCACGAGGCCGATGACCAGGATGAACGCAAGACTCCCCGCGATCAGCCCGATCGCCGACGCCTCGAGCGGCCCGCCCTGGAGGACCGTCCACAGCAGGATCCCGATCGGGACGAGCATCGCCAGCGACGCGATCCCGACGATCCCGATCGGGATGTCGCGCTCCTCGAGTGCCAGCACTTCGCCGCCGCGCTTGGCTGCCGACGCCGCCAGCGCCGATCGCACGCCGCCGACCACGGGTCCTGCGATCTTGAGCAAGGTCCAGATCGCCGCGACGCCGATCACGCCCGCACCGAAGAACCGCACGTCCGACCGGAACACGGTCGTCGCGATCACCTCCGCGGTGCCGGTCACGCTCCCCGCCGAGGTCAGGATCGGCAGCAGGATCCACCAGCCGATCACCACGCCCGTAAACATTGCCATGCCGACCGAGATTCCGACCAGATGCCCCGCGCCTAGCAGCGCGAACGACAGCCCGCCCGAAATTCCGGTCGCACCTGCGCCGACGCGGAACCACGTCGCGGCCTCGGCAGCGACCAATTTGGTCTGCGTCAGGATCGCGAACCCGGCCGACACCAGCGCGTTGACGACGATGATGCCGAGCCCGCGCGCGCTCTCCTCGCCGCCCTCACGACTGCCCGCGCCGACTTTCAGCACTTCGGCGGCCGCGCGGCCCTCCGGATAGGGCAGCACCGTGTCGACGACGAGTGCACGGCGCAGCGGCACCGAGAACAGCACGCCGAGCACGCCGCCGAACATCGTGATCGCCGCGGTGGTGAAGAACGGAAACCCCTGCCACCAGCCGATCATGACGAGGCCGGGCAGCACGAAGATGATCGCCGCCAGCGTGCCCGCGGCGGACGCGATCGTCTGGACGATGTTGTTCTCGAGGATCGTCGAATCCTTGAACAGCCGCAGCACGGCCATCGAGATCACCGCGGCGGGGATCGACGTCGCGAAGGTCAGCCCGATCTTCAGTCCAAGATACACATTGGCCGCGGTGAACAGCAGCGTGATGATCGCGCCGAGCACGACCCCGCGAAAGGTAAGCTCGCGCATGCTCGTCTCGGGCCCGGTCTCGGATACGCCCCGCGTCGCGTCGGTCATCAGATCGTCCTAACCAGAAACACGTGCCCCGGCGGAGGCCGAGGCCCAGTCGGAACGTCCTCCAACCGGGCCTCGGCCTCCGCCGGGGTCCTAGCCGTCAGGATGCCGCGCTCTTGCCGTGAGCGCAACCGGCCGGATCAGCGCGCCACCATCCGCCGCGCGAAATGCACGGTGACCGCGCGGGTCACGCTCTCCGCAATCCGCTGCCGCCCCTCGTCGCTGTCGAGAAACGCCGCGTCCTGCGGGTTCGAAATATAGCCCGTCTCGAACAGGATCGAGGGCATGTCGGGCGCCTTGAGCACCATCAGCGACGCCATGCGGTGGAAGTTCGGCTTGAGCGGCATCAACGGCTTGGCCTCGCGTCCCAGCAACCGCGCGAACGTGGCCGACGCGTTCATCGTCTCGCGCTGCGTCAGGTCGATCAGGATCGACGACACGTCGGCAGGCGCCTCGCCCAGATTCACCCCGGAGATCACATCCGCCTTGTTCTCCCGCGCGGCTAGCCGCGCCGCCTCCTTGTCGGACGCCACCTCGGACAGCGTATAGGCAGTCGCGCCGCTCGCGCCTTCGGATCCGGTACTGTCGCAGTGGACCGATATGAACAGGTCCCCCCTCAACCGTCGTGCGACGCCGTACCGCTCGCGCAGCACGAGGAACCGGTCGTCGCTCCGCGTCAGCGCGACGCGCACCCGGCCCGAAGCAAGCAGCGCGTCACGGATCGCCTTGGCGACCTTGAGGGTCACGTCCTTCTCGCGCAGCCCGTCAGGCCCGATCGCGCCGGGATCGACACCGCCATGTCCGGCGTCGATCACCACCAGCGGACGCATGTCGTCGCCCTCGACCCGCGGCAGCGTGATCCCGCGCGCGCGCGGCGGCACCGGGATCGACACCTTGTACCGCGGCGCCGCCCGCGCGGCGAAAGTGACCGGGAAGAAATTCAGCGGGCCGGCGATACTGGCCTGCGCAAAGGCCGCATCGTCGACGCGGCGCAAGGCCAGCGTCAGTTCGCGCCCCTGCGAGTCGAACCCGCCATCGGCGACGATCACCGGCTCGGACAGGTCGAACAGCATCCGCAGCCCGGAGCCGCCGTGCCGGCGCTGCGTGATGCGGGTCACGACGCCGCCCGACCTCACGGTTCCGCCGGGCGTCGCGTTCGCGATATCGACCGCGATCTGCCGTCGGCCGGTCAGGATCTGGCTCACGCCGCTGCCGACCGGTGCATCGAAGCGGATCACGATCTGCGTCCGGCCGATCGCGATGCTCTGGACGGTCGCCGCCAGCGCGGGAACGCCGGACAGCCAGCCGAGCAGCAGAGCGTTGATCGCAACCATCCTGCGTCCATGCCGTGCGACCGCGCTGCCGGTCCAGCGAAAAGCCATTCTACACTCCCTGGATCGGTCGAGCCCGACCGAAACGAGACGCCTACGCTACGCCCCCGCAAGAGGATCTTGCGGAGGAGGGTTAATAGCCTGTTTGCCTTGGTTTTCCCATATCCGTGGCTGCCGGCGCGGCTGCCGGACAGATCGCCGCGCGGAAATACAGCCTGTGAAAATGGCGGGTTTCAAGGCTTCGGACGGCCCCGCGCCGGGCCAGTTGCGGGATCTGCAATGCGGTGCTAGTCCTGCCGTGCACCCGTGCGTCGCTAGAGTTTGCCAGCGACGCGCCGGTCTCAACGCCCGCCTTCGGATCCTCGACGGCGCGGCAATTTCAGGTTGACGCTCGAATGACGCATTCCCCCCGCCCCGCTCACCGATCGGCCTTCGCCGACGGGATCGCGGTCGTGCGGGCGCCGCAGGGTGAGTTCCCGCGGCATGCGCGTCGAGCAGAGGCAGTTTCGCATACCTTCCGCGAGTCCGGGCGTCCGTGTCCGACCGCACCACCATCAAGCGCGCGACGGCTGCCATCGGGCCCGGCGCGCGCGCGGAGAATCTATTATGACAACGCGTATGCTGATCGACGCACGCCACCGGGAAGAAACCCGGATCGCCGTCGTCAAGGGTAACCGAATCGAGGAATTCGATTTCGAAAGCGCCGAGCGCAAGCAGCTCAAGGGTAACATCTACCTCGCCAAGGTCACGCGGGTCGAGCCGTCGCTCCAGGCGGCGTTCATCGATTACGGCGGCAATCGCCACGGCTTCCTCGCGTTCAGCGAGATCCACCCCGATTACTACCAGATCCCCAAGGAAGACCGCGACGCGCTGCTCCGCGAAGAGGCCGAGCATGCCGCCGAGGAGGCCGCGTTGCGCGCCGACTATGACGCGGACGACGAAGAGGGTGACGACGAGGACGATATCGAGCGCTTCGAGGACGATGGCGGGGTAGATCCCGACGTCGCCGAGGAGCACGAAGGCGGCGAAGAGACCGGCGAAGCCCCGCGTCGCAAGCGCAAGTCGAACGGTGACGACGCCGCGGTCGAGGATCTGCGCGAGCGTCGCATGAACCTGCGCCGCCGCTACAAGATCCAGGACGTGATCCATCGCCGCCAGGTGCTGCTCGTTCAGGTCGTCAAGGAAGAGCGCGGCAACAAGGGCGCAGCGCTGACCACGTACCTGTCGCTGGCGGGCCGCTACTGCGTGCTGATGCCCAATACCAGCCACGGCGGCGGCATCTCGCGCAAGATCAGCAACGCGGGCGATCGCAAGCGCCTGAAGTCGATCATGGCCGACATGCAGCTGCCGCCCTCGATGGGCTGCATCGTCCGCACCGCCGGGCTGCAGCGCAGCAAGGTCGAGATCAAGCGCGACTTCGATTACCTCGCCCGCCTGTGGGACGGGATCCGCGAAGCGACGCTCAAGGCGTCGGCACCCGCGCTCGTCTACGGCGACAGCGACCTGATCAAGCGCGCGATCCGCGACATCTACAACAAGGAAATCGAAGAGGTCATCGTCGAGGGCGAGGACGGCTATCGCCAGGCGCGCGAGTTCATGCGCCTGCTGATGCCGACGCACGCGCGTCGCATCAAGCATTACGCCGACCCCGTTCCGCTGTTCCAGCGCGCGGGCGTCGAGGACCAGCTGTCGGCGATGTACCATCCGGTCGTGCAGCTGAAGTCGGGTGGCTATCTGGTCATCAACCCGACCGAGGCGCTCGTCTCGATCGACATCAACTCGGGCCGCTCGACGCGTGAGCACAGCATCGAGCAGACTGCGACCGCAACCAACCTCGAGGCCGCACAGGAAATCGGCCGCCAGCTGCGCCTGCGAGACATGGCCGGGCTCGTCGTCATCGACTTCATCGACATGGATAACAATTCCAACGTCCGTAAGGTCGAGAAGGCGATGAAGGAGGCGCTGAAGAATGATCGTGCGCGCATCCAGATCGGCCGCATCTCGTCGTTCGGCCTGATGGAAATGAGCCGCCAGCGGCTGCGCACCGGCGTGCTCGAAGCGTCGACCCGCGCCTGCCCGCATTGCGAGGGCACAGGGCTCGTCCGCACCGCATCGTCGTCGGGCATTTCCGCGCTCCGCCTCATCGAGGACGAGGCCGCCCGCGGTCGCGGCTCGTTGCTGACGCTGCGCGCGAGCCAGGAGGCGGCGGTCTACATCCTCAACCGCAAGCGTGCGGACATTGCCGAGATCGAGGATCGCTACGGCGTGATCGTCGAGATCATCCCCGGCCAGGACGAGGAAGGCGCGCACATGACGGTCGAGGCCAGTGGCCCGCCGCCCGCGCATCCGCCGAAGTTCGTCCAGATCATCGAAGAGGACGAGGACGATCTTCCCGAGGAGATCGAGGACGAGATCGAGGAGGACGAGGTCGAAGAGGCCGAGGCCGAGCAGCCGCGTCGTCGTGAGGGGGGCCGCGAAGGCGGACGCGAACAGGCCGCGCCGCGTGAAGGCCGCGATGCCGATGGCGAGGGCGGCAAGAAGCGCCGTCGCCGCCGCGGTCGTCGGGGCCGGGCACGTCCGGGTGAGGACGGCGCCGTCGGTGGTACGAACGAGGATGGCACTTTCGAGGACGTCGACACCAATGTCGAGGAAATCGACGAAGGCGTCGGCGAGATCGTCGAAGTCGGCGGTGGCGAGGAGATCGAAGGTACGACTCCGGCCGAACAGGCCAATGGCGTCGAAGGCGAAGGCCGTCGTCGTCGCGGACGTCGCGGACGTCGCGGTGGTCGGCGCAACGACCAGGGCGGCGAGCAGACCGGCACCGAGGCGGGCGAGTCGATTGCCGTCAGCAGCATCGACACCGCGGCACTGATCGCCGAGGCACCCGAGCCGGAAGCGTTTGCGCCGGTCGAGACGTCCGAGGGCGAGCCGGTGTTCGAGGAGACGCCGTCCGCGCCGGTCGCCGAGGCCCCCAAGATGCGTCGTCGCCCGCGCGCGCGTGCCGCCGCCGCGACGATCAACGCCGACCCGGTCGCCGAGACGGCGCCCAAGTCGCGTCGGGGTCGCAAGCCGCGTCCGGTCGAGACCGCCGACGAGACGACTTTGGCACCAGAACCGGTCGTATCCGAAGTGCCCGTCACGCCCGAGCCGCAGGAACAGGCCGCTCCCGATCCGGTTGCGGCAGAGCCGGCGCGCAAGCCTGCACGGCGCCGTCGCGAGGCGGTTGCCGATGCGACGATGGACGAGGTTGGCGCTACGCCTGCCGAGACGCTGGAGGCGTCCGCGCCGAAGCCCAAGCGCGCGCGTCGCAAGGCGAGCGATACGGCGGTCGAGCCCGCAGCCGTCGAGGAGGCCCCTGCCAAGGTCGCCAAGCCGCGTGGTCGGCCGCGCAAGGCCGCGGTGATCGAGGCCGGCGACGCCGCCCCGACCAGCGAGGTGCTCGCCGCGCCGGTCGAGACCACGCCACCGCAGGTCGAGGTCCAGCCGCAGGACGCCGACGCGCCGGGCACGAACGACGACCCCGACGGCGCGCCGCGCCGTGGCTGGTGGCAGCGCACCTTCGGCTGACGCCAGAGCATAGCCGTTGAGACGGGCGCGATCGAAAGATCGCGCCCGTTTTCATTTCGGCGCATTCGGACCAATTGGTTCCGGCGATCGGCCGCTTGGGTCGTGCTACGTCCTGCGGCTCACCATCGGGCGTCGGACCCGCCCACGTCGTCGTCCCCGCCATTGCTCCCCCGCCGCCGATCGACGATACTGCGCGATATGAAGCGCTTCGTCGCGGCCCTGACCGCCACCCTCCTGCTCTGGGCGCAACCCGCGCAGGCGCAGTCGATCCTCCGCGATGCGGAAACCGAAACGATGTTCGCCGAAATGTCCGGCCCGTTGATCACCGCGGCGGGCCTGTCGCCGCGCGACGTCAAGGTCGTGCTGATCAACGACGATTCGATCAACGCGTTCGTCGCGGGCGGCCAGACCGTCTATGTCCATTCGGGTCTGCTGCAGGCGGCGGACAATGCGAACGAAGTCCAGGGCGTGATCGCGCACGAACTCGGCCACATCGCCGACGGTCATGTCGTGCTCTCCGATCGCGGGACCAAACCCGCGATGGGCATGTACCTGTTGTCGATGGTGCTCGGCCTGGCGGCGATGGCGGCGGGCAGCGGCGAGGCGGGCGCGGGGATCATGGCGGCCGGACAACAGGCCGCGATGGGCAATTACCTCGCGTTCAGCCGCACGCAGGAATCCACTGCGGATGCGAGCGGCGCCAAATATCTGCGGGAGGCCAACGTCACGGGCCGCGGCATGCTGAGCTTTTTCAAAAAGCTGCAGCAGCAGGAATATCGCTTCGGCACCGCCAATATCGACCCGTTCATGCAGTCGCATCCGCTGTCTGGCGAGCGTGTCTCGGCGCTGACCGCGGATCTCCAGGCGTCGCCCGCCTGGGCGAACAAGCCCGATGCCGCGCTCGAGGAACGCTTCCGCCGCGTGAAGGCCAAGCTTGCCGGCTATGTCCTGCCCGCGCCGCGCACGCTGCAAAGCTATCCGCCGAGCGACCAGTCGATCTACGCACACTATGCCCGGGCCTATGCCTATCATAAATCGGGATATCCCGAGAAAGCCGATGCCGAGGCGGACGCGCTGGTGAAGGCCAGGCCCGACGATCCCTATTTCCTCGAGATCAAGGGCCAGATCCTGCTCGAGGCGGGCAGGCCGGTCGAGTCGCTCGTCCCGTTGCGCGAGGCGACCGAGGGCTCGCGCAACAACCCGCTGATCGCCACGACGTTCGGCCACGCGCTGATCGCGACCGAGAACAAGGCAAACTATCCCGAGGCGACGAAGGTCCTGCGCACCGCAGTCGGCCGCGACGATCAGAATCCGTTCGCCTGGATGCAGCTCGGCACCGTCTACGAGCTGACCGGTGATACGGCTCGCGCGGCGCTCGCCACCGCCGAGCGCGCGAGCATGGGCGGCGACATGCGGACCGCATCGGCCAGCGCGCAATATGCGCTCGCCAACATCCCCGCCAACACCCCCGACTGGATCCGCGCGCAGGATATCGCGATGGCCGCGCAGAACGAGATGGACGACAATCCCAAGCAGTATAAGCGGCGCAGATGAACAAGATGATGTTGCCCGCCATCGCGGCGGTCGGGGCGGTCCTGGGCGGATTCGCGGTGTGGGGCTATGATCGCCAGGGCGGTGGCGTCGAGCGCGCACAGGTCGAGGCGATCGTCCACGACTACATGCTCGCGCATCCCGAGATCCTGCCCGAAGCGATGGAGAAACTGCGCGACCGCGAGTCGGGCAAGACGGTCGCTGCCAACCGCGACGCGATCGTCACGCCGTTCGGCAGCGCCTGGGCGGGCAACCCCAAGGGCGACGTCACGCTCGTCGAATATTTCGATTATAATTGCGGGTATTGCCGCGCGAGCCTGCCGATGATCGCAAAGCTGATCGCGGCAGACCCCAAGGTCCGCGTCGTCTTCCGCGAATTGCCGATCCTCAGCGCGGAAAGCCGCGTCGCTGCCCGCGCGAGCCTCGCGGCCGCCCAACAGGGCAAGTTCGCGGCCTTCCACGACGCGCTCTACGCCGGCGGCCAGGTCAGCGACGCGACGATCGCGGCGGCGGCGGCGAAGGCCGGGGTCGACATCAATCAGGCCGGCTTCACCAAGACCGCCGATGCAGAGATCGGCAAGAACATGGAAACCGCGGCCAAGCTCGGCATGACGGGCACGCCGAGCTGGGTGGTCGGCGACCGCATCCTGTCCGGCGCGCTGCCGCTCGAGGACCTGCAAAAGGCGGTCGCCGCCGCCCGCGCCGGATAAGCCGACTTCGCAAACCCCCATTTCGTCATCCCCGCGGAGGCGGGGACCCATATTGGCGAACGTCCGAGTCTATGGATCCCCGCCTCCGCGGGGATGACGATGGGGTCGCGTCAGGCCTTACTTTCACACCCCACCACCCCCATCTTCCCCTCACTTAAAAGGGGGCCCAATGACCGAACCGATCCTGTCCGTTGCGGGCGTCACGAAGACTTACAAAAGCGGTACGACCGCACTCCACCCCGTCGATCTGGACATCCGCAAGGGCGAGATCTTCGCGCTGCTCGGGCCCAATGGAGCGGGGAAGACCACGCTGATCAGCATCATCTGCGGGATCGTCACGCCCAGCGCAGGAACGATTACCGTCGCGGGCTTCGATGCGATCCACGACTATAAGCAGGCGCGCAGCCGCATCGGTCTGGTTCCGCAGGAACTGAACGTCGACATGTTCGAGACGGTGCTTGCCACCGTCACCTT
Source organism: Sphingomonas sp. BK481 (assembly GCF_014194875.1). Classification (NCBI taxonomy): domain Bacteria; kingdom Pseudomonadati; phylum Pseudomonadota; class Alphaproteobacteria; order Sphingomonadales; family Sphingomonadaceae; genus Sphingomonas; species Sphingomonas sp. BK481. The sequence continues at coordinate 187,862 of NZ_JACIAP010000006.1, forward strand.
CAGCCGCCGCCTGTTCGGTCGCTCGGGCCACAGCGCCTATATCGAACAGGTGCTGCGTGACCTGTCGCTCTGGGACAAGCGCCATGCGAAGATCATGGAATTGTCGGGCGGGATGAAGCGCCGTGTCCTGATCGCCAAGGCGTTGAGCCATGAGCCCGAGATCCTGTTCCTCGACGAACCCACCGCGGGCGTCGACGTCGCGCTGCGCCGCGACATGTGGAAGCTCGTCCACCGCCTGCGCGAGGGTGGCACGACGATCATCCTGACCACGCATTATATCGAGGAGGCCGAGGAGATGGCCGACCGCGTCGGCGTGATCAACAAGGGCAAGCTGCTGCTCGTCGACGACAAGGCATCGCTGATGAAACAGCTCGGCAAGCGCGAGCTCGATCTGGCGTTGCAGGAGCCGATGACCGCGATCCCGCCCGAGCTCGCCGAATGGGACGTGTCGCTGCAGGATGACGGCAAGCGCCTGCGCTATGTGTTCGACGCACAGGCGGACCATACCGGCATCCCCTCGCTCCTGCGCAAGCTTGCCGAACTCGGCATCGGCTTCAAGGATCTCGAAACCAGCAAGTCGAGCCTCGAGGACATCTTCGTCGATCTCGTCGGAGAGCGCGCATGAACACCCCCTTCCTCAACTGGCACGGCGTCTGGGCGATCTATCGCTTCGAAATGGCTCGGGCCCTGCGCACGCTGTGGCAGAGCCTCGTCACCCCCGTCCTCACGACGTCGCTCTATTTCATCGTCTTTGGCGGTGCGATCGGCAGCCGGATGCAGGAGGTCGGCGGCGTCGGCTATGGCAGCTTCATCGTCCCCGGCCTCATCATGCTTTCGCTGCTAACGCAGAGCATCGCGAATGCATCGATCGGCATCTACTTCCCCAAATTCACCGGCACGATCTACGAACTGCTCTCCGCGCCCGTGTCCGCGATGGAGATGGTGATCGGCTATGTCGGGGCGGCGACCACCAAGTCGGTGATCATCGGCCTGATCATCCTGGCGACCGCCGCCTGTTTCGTGCCGCTGCATATCGCGCATCCGTTCGCGATGTTCGCCTTCCTGATCCTGACGGCCGTCGCGTTCAGCCTGTTCGGGTTTATCATCGGCGTCTGGGCGAACGGCTTCGAACAGCTGAACTTCGTCCCCGCGCTGCTGATCACGCCACTGACATTTCTCGGCGGCGCCTTCTACTCGATCGACATGCTGCCCCAGCCCTGGCGCACGCTCAGCCTGGCCAACCCGGTCGTCTATCTGATCAGCGGGTTTCGCTGGAGCTTCTTCGGGCAAGGTGATGTCGCGGTCGGCATCAGCCTCGCGGTGACCGCGGCGTTCCTCGTCGCCTGCCTTGGCGTGATCGCGTTGATCTTCAAGACCGGCTGGCGGATGAAGAACTAGGCGCGCCACGCCCCGCGCGCCATCGGCCGCACGACCAGCGCATTGATGTCGATCGCGATGTGAAACGCGATCGCCATCCACACGCTGTTCGTCAGGCCGTAGACCACGGACAGCGCCACGCCCGACAGCGTCGTCGCGACGACGCCGCGCCACCCCTGATAGCGATGCACCCCGCCGAAGCATAAGGCGGCGATGATCGTCCCCGCCAGCGCGCTGCCGGACACCAGCGCGATCAGCAGCGGGAGGAACAGGCGGAAGAACAGCTCTTCGCTGATCCCGGCACTGATCGCGAGGGCGATGGCCTGGAGAATGTCCTTGCGCGTCTTCGGCAGGACATCGGGGAAGGTGCCGATCTGGAACGCGCGGCGGCCGCGGCGCCACAAGGCATGCGTGATCGCCGCGTTCGCGAGCGTGCCGAGCGCCATGCCGAGGATCAGTGGCGCGATCGGCAGGCGCGGCCAGTCGCCCGGCACCAGCGCGATTGCCGCCGGCTGCGCCGCCGCGAGCGGATTTTGGCCGAGCAGTACGAGGCCAATCAGAGCGGGCAGACCGAACGACACCGCCAACCCGACCGCCCAGGCCGTCATACGCTTTGCAGGGCCGCTCCCTGATCGTGTTGGCAGGCGAGCGCGGAACGTCCGCCCCCGCCACAGGATCGCCAAAACGTAGACGGCGACGATCGCGAGCAGTGTCTGCGCGACCATCACCGCGGCCGGATTAGTCGCGCAACAGGTCGTTGATGCTCGTCTTCGACCGCGTCTGCGCGTCGACGCGCTTGACGATCACGGCGCAGTAAAGCGCGGGCTTGCCGTCCCCGCCGCCGATCGAACCCGGCACGACGACCGCATAGGGCGGCACTTCGCCCTTGAAGACTTCGCCGGTCGCGCGGTCGATGATCTTGGTCGACGCGCCCAGATACACGCCCATCGACAGCACCGCGCCCTCACCGACGCGGACGCCCTCGGCGACCTCGGCACGCGCGCCGATGAATGCGCCGTCGCCGATGATCACGGGGTCGGCCTGAAGCGGCTCGAGCACGCCGCCGATGCCGGCACCGCCCGACAGATGGACGTTCTTGCCGATCTGCGCGCAGGATCCGACGGTCGCCCAGGCGTCGACCATCGTGCCCTCACCGACATAGGCGCCGATATTGACGAAGCTCGGCATCAGGATCGCGCCCTTGGCGATGAAGCTGCCGCGGCGCGCGACCGCGCCGGGAACGACGCGGATGCCGGCCGCGCGGAACTCGGCCTCGCCCCAGCCCGCGAACTTCGACGGCACCTTGTCGAACGCGGGTGCGCCGCCCGATCCGCCGTCGATCACGACATTGTCGTTGAGGCGGAACGACAGCAGTACGGCCTTCTTCAGCCATTGATTGACCTGCCACCCGTCGCCGACGGGCTCCGCGACCCGTGCGGTGCCCGCATCGAGCATCGCCAGCGCGCTGTCGACTGCATCGCGGATCTCGCCCTTCGTCTCCAGACCGAGATTTGCCCGGTCGTCCCAGGCGGCGTCGATGATCGTCTGCAGGCTGCTCATGATGTCTCCAGGATGGTTTCCAGCCACGGCGCGAGCACCGGGATGGTGAAATCGATATGATCGCGTTCCGCGCCCGGCGACTGTTCGGACCCGTTGTCGACCCACACCGTCGTCATGCCGATCGCCTTGGCGGGCAGCAGATTGCGGACCATGTCGTCGACGAACAGAGATTGGGCGGGGTCGATGTCGAACGCGGTACAAAAGCCTGCATAGGCCGATGCATGCGGCTTGGGCATCAGGTCCATCGCATGGATGTCGTGGATCGCCTCGAAACTCGCGCCAAGCCCGAGACGGTCGAGGATCTTCAGCGCATAGGGCGTGTCGCCGTTGGTGAAGATCAGCTTGCGCCCGGGCAGCTTGGCGATCGCTGCGACCAGCGGCGCATCATGCTCCAGCACGTCCATCTCGATGTCATGGACATGCGCGAGGAACGCGTGCGGATCGACGTGATGCTCGGTCATCAACCCCGACAGCGTCGTGCCGTGATTGTGGAAATAGCCCTTCTGCACGCGCCGCGCCTCGTCATGCTCGAGCCCGAGCAGGTCCTGGATGAACCCGGTCATCCGTGCGTCGACCTGCGAAAACAGATCGGCGCTCGCCGGATACAGCGTGTTGTCCAGATCGAAGATCCAGTTGCGGACATGGTCAAGTCGGGCAAGCATCGGAGCGAACCTCTAGGCATCGCCGCGCGCAGGGACAAGCCGGCGCGGTCGGGTCACGCGGAGCGCGACGCAGCAAATTTGCCGGACACTGGATAAGCTACCGCTCGGTACCTATATCCAATGCATGACACGCTATTCCCTGCTCGATCTCGTTCCCGTCGTCCAAGGCGGCACCGTTTCACAATCGCTCGCCAATGCGGCCGATCTAGCGCGCCATGCCGAGAGCGTCGGATTCCAGCGTTACTGGGTTGCCGAACATCACGGCATGACCGGTATCGCCTCTGCTGCGACCGCCGTCGTGATCGCGCATATCGCCGCCGCGACGCGAACTATCCGCGTCGGATCGGGTGGTATCATGCTCCCCAACCACGCCCCGCTGGTGATCGCCGAGCAGTTCGGGACGCTCGACGCGCTGTTCCCCGGCCGGATCGACCTTGGCCTAGGCCGCGCGCCCGGTTCGGACCAGAGGGTGGCACGCGCGATGCGCCGCACGCTCGAGACCGACGCCAACGCCTTCCCGCAGGACGTGATGGAACTGCAGAGCTATTTCGCCAATGACGGCCAGACCGGCATCGTCGCGACGCCGGGCGCGGGCGCGGATGTCGAGATGTGGATTCTCGGCTCCAGCACCTTCGGCGCGCAGCTCGCCGCCGCGCTCGGCCTGCCCTATGCCTTTGCGTCGCATTTCGCGCCCGATGCGCTCGATGCGGCCCTCGCTATCTATCGCCGCGATTTCCGCCCCTCCGCGCGGCTGGCAAAGCCCCACGTCATGGCGGGCTTCAACGTCTTCGCGGCCGATACCGATGCCGAGGCCGAGCTGCTCGCCAGTTCGCAGCAACAGTCGTTCGTCGCGCTCCGCACCGGTAATCCGCGTCAGTTGCCGCCGCCGGTCGCGGGCTATCGCGAGTCGGTCGGCGCGCAAGGCAACCAGATTCTCGACCATGTCCTGCAATGCTCGGCCGTCGGCAGCCCGGCCAAGGTCGCGCGCGGGATCGCCGCGTTCGTCGAGCGTACCGGCGTCGACGAGGTGATGGTGACGAGTGCGATCTACGATCACGAAGCCCGCAAGCGGAGCCTGTCGATCACCGCCGACGTGATGCAGGATATGAAGATCGCGGCCTGATCAGCTCGCGGCGGGCAGCCTCAGGCGGACCATGAGTCCGCCGAGGTCCTCGCTCTCCTCGAGCCCGACCGTGCCCTCGTAGATCTCGGCGACGTCGCGGACGATCGCGAGCCCCAGACCCGTACCCGGCTTGCCCGTATCGAGCCGCACGCCGCGATCGAAGATGCGGACGCGTTGTTCCTCAGGGATCCCGACGCCGTCGTCTTCGACCAGAAACTCGACGAACCCGGCCTGCGCGCCGACCGTCACGAAGACGCTGCCACCGCCATATTTCGCGGCGTTCTCGATCAGGTTGCCGAGCATCTCGTCGAGGTCCTGGCGTTCGACATGAACCTTGAGCGTCTTGTCGCCGGTAATGTCGATGCGGACATGCCGATACAGACGGGCGACCGCACGTTCGACCGATTCGAGGCTTGGCCAGACATCGGCACGACTATGCGCCGAACCGCGCCGGCCGACCGCACGGGCTCGGGCAAGGTGATGATCGACCTGGCGCCGCATCGTCCGCGCTTCACGAATGACGGTATCGGCCAGATCGTCCGATTGCGCAGTCGCGGCGTTCATGATCACGGTCAGCGGGGTCTTCAGCGCATGCGCGAGATTGCCCGCATGCCGTCGCGCTTCCTCGGCCTGACGCTCGTTATGTTCGATCAGCGCGTTCAGTTCCTCGACCATCGGCGCAACCTCGATCGGCATCGCGCTGGAAACCCGGTTTGACTGGCCCGCGCGCATCCGGCCGATCTCTTCGCGTACGCGACGCAGCGGCCAGAGCCCGTAGAATGTCTGGAGCGCAGCAAGTACGATGAGCCCGAGCGCAAGCAGCGCGAAGCTGCGAACCAGCGTACGGCGCAAGGTGGTGATCTGCGCGTCAAGACCGTAGCGACTCTGCGCAACCTGAAACCGCCAGCGAACCTTTGATCCTGGAATAACCGCGTCACGCTCGACGATCCGTAGCTTTTCATCCGGAAACTGCATGCTGTCGTAAAAGTGAACATTGCGATCGTCATGCGCCGATCCGAACGCCAGCCGACGATCCCATAGCGATCGCGAGGTGTAGTCCAGGTCGGCGGCGCCCCTTCCCGCAACTTGATAATAGAGGCCCGACCCTGGCTCGAGGAACCGCTGGTCGGCGACCGCCTCGCGCGAGAATAGCACCTCGCCGTCGGGCCCGATTTCCGAAGAATTGAGCAACGAACGCAGGACGTATTCAAGCTGGTCATCGAAATTGCGCGTCACCGCCTGGGCCAGGACCCGGTCGAGCGCATACCCGCCGCCGCTCAACAAGAGGCCAATCCACACCGCTGCGATCAGGATCATGCGCCGTGACAGCGACCCCTTAACCGCCGCGGGCACACGAATTGGCCCATCTGATAGTGTCGACGCGGTCATAGATTTGGGATCAGGCGTCCGGATCTTCGAGGCTGTAGCCCAGCCCGCGGATCGTGGTGATCACGTCCTGACCCAGCTTCTTGCGAATACGCGTCACGAACACCTCGATCGTGTTTGAATCGCGATCGAAATCCTGATCGTAGATATGCTCGATCAGCTCGGTGCGGCTGACGACCTTGCCCTTATGGTGCAGCAGATAGCTCAGCAGCTTATATTCCTGCGCGGTCAGCTTCACCGGCTCGCCCGCACGCGTCACCTTGCCGCTGCGCGTATCGAGGCGGATGTCGCCGGCGGTCAGTTCGGAGGAGGCGTTACCACTCGCACGCCGGATCAAGGCCCGCAGGCGCGCAATGAGTTCCTCGCTCTGGAACGGCTTTGCCACATAGTCATCGGCGCCCGCATCGAGCCCGGCGACCTTGTCGGACCAGCTGTCGCGCGCGGTCAGCACGAGGACGGGCATGACCTTGCCCTCCTTGCGCCAGCGGTCGAGCACGGTGAGGCCGTCGATCTCGGGCAGGCCGAGGTCGAGCACGACGGCATCGTAATTCTCGGTCGAACCCAGGAAATGCCCCTCCTCGCCATCGACTGCGAGGTCGATCGCATAGCCGGCGCCCTCGAGGGTATTCTTGAGCTGAGCCCCGAGATTCGGCTCGTCCTCGACGATCAGAACGCGCATGATAATCCTCTCGCTTGAATTGCCCGCTACCGGGTTACCGGTCGGTGCGGCCGACGATCTGACCAGTCCGGCCGTCGACATCGACCCAGATCACGGTTCCATCGCGCAGGAACTTGAGCGTGTAAATGGCGCTGCCCGAATCATAGTCGAAGCCAATATACTGCGAGCCGCGCATCGTCGGGATTACCCGCGCCTCGATTTCGCGCAACGACAGCGACCGCCCCGTCTTGCGGGCTTCGAAGGCGGATCGCTGGTCGCCGTGCCGCTGATCTGGTGCCTGCGCGACAGCGACTCCTGCCAGCAGCGGCGTCAGTATCGGGAAAGCAGCAAGAGTTGTCAGGAACAGCAGCATCTTCATGGAGGTGGCATAGGCCCGGCGCATTGAACAGCCTGTGAATGAGGGCGACAGCAGGACGACAGCATAGTGTAACTTGCCTGCATCACCCGGCGACCCTAGGTGACCCGGACATGGCAGCACCTATTCTCGCATTCGAAGGCCTCGGCCTTGTCCAGGGTTCTGGATGGCTTTTTCGCAACCTCGACATCCATATCGGTCCGCGCGATCGCCTCGCGCTGATCGGCCGCAACGGCGCAGGCAAGACGACCCTGCTCAAGCTGCTCGGCGGCAGCATCGAGGGCGATGAGGGCCGCCGGACGATCGTCCCGGGCACCCGGGTCGTCATCCTCGAGCAGGAGCCCGACCTGCGCGGCTTTGCGACCCTGCGCGATTACGTGATGGGCGGCGACGATGCGCCGGTCAGCTACGAAGCCGACTCGATCGCCGACCAGCTCGGCATCGATCTGTCGCGTGAAGCCGCATCCGCGTCGGGTGGCGAGCGCCGCCGCGCGGCGATCGTCCGTGCGCTGGCGCAGGACCCCGACGTGCTGCTGCTCGACGAGCCGACCAACCATCTCGACATCGGCGCGATCGAATGGATCGAGGACTGGCTCAAGCGATTCCGCGGCGCGTTTGTCGTGATCAGCCATGACCGTACCTTCCTGACGCGTCTCACCAAGCAGACCCTGTGGCTCGATCGCGGGGCGATCCGCCGCGCCGAGGTTGGTTTTGGCGGGTTCGAGGCGTGGACCGAACAGGTTTATGCCGAGGAACAGCGCCAGGCCGAAAAGCTCGACGCGCGCCTGAAACTGGAGGAACATTGGCTGCTGCGCGGCGTCACCGGGCGCCGCAAGCGCAACCAGGGCCGCCTGACCAAGCTGCACGAGATGCGTGCCGAACGCGCGTCGATGGTCGGACCGCAGGGCTCCGCCAATCTCGTGACGGGCAGCGACGACACCAAGTCGAAGGTGGTGATCGACGCCAAGAACGTCACCAAGGCGTATGGGGACCGGACAATCATCGGCGACCTGACGCTGCGCGTCACGCGCGGCGACCGGATCGGTATCGTCGGCCGCAACGGCGCGGGCAAGTCGACGCTGTTGAAGCTGCTGACCGGCGAGATCCAGCCCGACAGCGGCTCGATCAAGCTCGCCCAGACGCTCGACGCGGTCGTGATCGACCAGCAGCGCAGCCAAATGGCGCCTGAAAAGACGGTCCGCGAGGTCGTCGTCGATGGCGGCGAATGGATCGACGTGCTTGGTGTGCGCAAGCACATCCACGGGTATCTCAAGGAATTCCTGTTCGACCCGAACATGGTGGACGCCAAGATCGGGTCGCTATCGGGTGGCGAGCGATCGCGACTGCTGCTCGCGCGCGAATTCGCCAAGCCGTCGAACCTGCTCGTGCTCGACGAGCCGACCAACGATCTCGACCTCGAAACGCTTGACCTGTTGCAGGAGGTGATCGGCGATTATGACGGCACCGTCCTGATCGTCAGCCATGATCGCGACTTTCTCGACCGGACCGTGACGATCACGCTCGGGCTTGACGGGTCCGGGACCGTCGATGTCGTCGCCGGCGGCTACGAGGATTGGGAAAAGCGCCGTGCGACCCAGACCAGCGGCAAGCGGGCCTCGAAGAAGGTCGCCGCGACCGCGCCGCCGGCCCCCGCGCCCCGCGCGAAACTGACCTACAAGGATCAGCGCGATTATGAATTGCTCCCCAAGCGGATCGAGGCGCTCGACGCCCAGATCGCGAGCGATGCCGCAAAGCTTGCCGCGCCGAACCTGTACATGCGCGACAATGCAACCTTCGCCAGGCTGACCGCCGCGATCGAGGCGGCGCGCGCAGAAAAGGAGGCTGCGGAGCTGCGCTGGCTGGAACTGGCTGAGCAGGTTGGCGAATAGCGGCAGCTAAACCGTTCCGAACCATTTGGAACTTGACACATGTTACCGCGTTGCAGCATCCCGCCATTGTACGTTTTGGAGAGTCTTATGAAGCTGAAGAACCTGATCGGTAGCGCGCTCGCTATCGCTATGATGTCCACGTCGGTTGCAGCCGTTGCGGCGCCTGCCAACCCTGCGTCGAGCCTGTCGGTTTCGAAGGCACGCGTCGGTTCGGCAACGACCGGCAAGAACAAGGCTGCAGGCGCTGGCGTGATCGCCGGCCTGATCGCAGCTGGCGTCGTTGCGATTGGCGTTGTCGCCATCGTCAAGGACGACAACGACAACGATTCGGACAGCAACTAAGCTGTTCTGAGGGTCGGCGCTTCGGCGCCGGCCCTTTTTACGTTATTTGCTGATCGCGCGCCCGGACCGCCCCGCTAGATCAACGATATACTGCCAGGCAACACGCCCGGAACGACTTCCCCGCTGCGTTGCCCATGTGAGAGCCTCGTCGGGCTGAAATGGCAGATCGTGCAGCGCGGCATAGCCCGCGACGATTGCCAGATAGCCGTCCTGATCGACGGCATGAAACCCCAGACTGAGTCCGAACCGATCCGCCAGCGCCAGCTGGTCGTCGATCGAATCGCGTGGATTGATGGCACTCTCCTGTTCGGCGATATCGCGTGGCGCCAGATGCCGGCGGTTCGCCGTCACGGCCAGACGCACATTGGTGGGACGTGGCTCTGCACCGCCTTCGAGCACGGATCTCAGTACACGCGCCTCAGACGGAGTATCGATGCCGAGATCGTCGACGAAGACGATGAAGGCGCTGTCCACGGGTGCCAGCATCGCAAACAGGTCCGGCAGCGCGGTCATGTCGGCGATCTCGATCAGCGCGACATTGCCCTGTTCGGCCTGGACCGCGGCGACGACGCTTTTCACCAGCGCCGATTTACCGGTGCCGCGCGCGCCCCATAGCAGCACGTCATGCGCTGCGTGGCCGCGGCCGACACGCCGGACCATCTCCAGCAGCAGATGCTTCTGCCGATCGATGCCGATCAGCAGATCGAGCGGCAGCGGGGCGAAACCGCGGATCGGGACAAGCGCCCGGTTGCGCCAGACATAGGCCGGAAACGCCAGACAGTCCGCTACTGGCGGCGGCGGCGGCGAGAGGCGTTCGAGGGCGGCGGCGATCCTGTCGAGCGGGTCGGTCATCGCGCGGTCATGACGGCACCGCCGCCGTGCGACAAGGTCTAACGGAGCTGAGCGAGATGGCTGGCGATGGCGCGATCCCCGGGGGCCAGCGCCACCGCCTTGGTCAGCACCTGCCGCGCACCGTCCAGCTTGCCGACGCCCGCCAGCGCGATACCATAGGCGTCGGTCGCCGCTGCATTCATCGGCGCAAGTGCATGGGCGGCGCGCGCATAGCGAAGCGCAGCCGCATCTGCGCCGTCACGCGGCGCCGCCCCGGCATAAGCGCGCGCGAGATCGGTAAGCAACCCCGCGTCACGATTGCCGATCCGCCGGCGCACCGCCTCGAGCGTCTCGATCGCCGCAGTCCAGTTGCCCGCCATCACGTGCCAATGGCCAAGGATTCGCTGGCCGGTCAGGCTCTGCGGATTTTGCGAAAGATACAGGGCCAGCGCGGTCGATGCCTGGCGTTGGCGCGACACCCGGCTCAGCGCGTCGACCAGGCGCAGCATCGTCGGTTCGTCGAAGCTGAGATCCGCGGCACGCGCATAGAGCGGTGCAGCGTCCGCGTAACGTCCCGCCACCGCGAAGGTGTCGCCCAGCGTCGACTGGGCGGCGGGCGCGCCGGGGCTTGCTCGCGCAAGGCTGCGCGCGCGGACAAGCGCATCACCCGGTGCGCGCGCCTGGATTCGCCCACGGATCGCCGCCAGCAGCGCGCCCGGATCCCCCGGGGCCTGCAGGATCGCGGCGTCGAGCGTGCCGACCTGATCGTCGATCGCGAAGGCCGTCGCCATCCCGGTGGCACCGCGGTTGGCGCGATCGAGATCCTGCGCCACACCCTCGCGCTTCCGATCCGTCGTTGCGGTAGTGGCTGCCGCACGCGCGAAAAGCACGAGCGCATAGCTGTCGGCGTCCGCACGGGTGACGATCGGCCTCAGCACCTCCTGCGCGCCGCGCGGATCACCCGACCGCAGCAGCGCGGCTCCCAACAGCCGCCGCACGCTGACGTTGAGCGGCTGTTGCCGCGCGAGGCCACGCCACATCGCGCCGGCCTGTTCAAACCGCCCCTCGGCATAGTCGAGCGCACCGCTGAGCATGATCGCACCGGGCAGGCTGTCGATCGCCCCGCCGGTCTTCTGGAGCAGCCCGCGCGCGAGTTCGGTCCGGCCCGCGCGCGCCGCGAGCACCGCCTGGAGATACAATGCCTGCGGGCTGCCCGGTCGCGCCCGCTGCGCGCGTCGCGTCGCCGCCAGCATGGCGCGATACCGCCCGGCATCACCGAGCGTGGCGGCATATTCGATCAGCGCCGGATGATAATAAGCATCGCGTGCAAGCGCGCGCTCGAACCAGGGGAGTGCTGCGACCAGGCCGTAACGCCGGCGGACAATTTCGCCCTGCAACGTCAGCGCCGCGGGCTCATCCGGCAACAGCGCGACCGCACGCGTCGCAGCATCCGCGGCGGTACCGACATCGCCGATAGCCAGCGCCACGCGACCGAGCGCAGTCCAGCTGCGCCCGTCATGCGGCTGCTCTGCCACCAGGCGACCAAGATCGGTGCGGGCCGCAGCGCCGTTGCCGAGCAATGCCAGCGCGGCGGCGCGGATGCGGCGGGCATAGGCAGCTTGGCGCGGTGCGGCGCGGTCGGCCGCCTCGATCGCGCCGACCGGATCATTCTGGAGCAGCCGCGCCTGCGCCTGGAACGGGTAGAGCGTCGCGATCGCGATGCCGGCATCGCGCGCGCGGGTCAGTTCGGCCTCGGCCGCGAGTCCGTCTCCCAGTTCGAGCAGGGCGCGTGCAAGGACGACATGCGCAGGCCCGTTCGACGGCGCCGCCGCGATCGCCGCCTGCGCATTGGACCGGGCCGCACTATAATTGCCCGACTGAAGCGTCGTCCGCGCGTCGCGAAGCAAGCGTCGCGCATCGGGGGGATCGCGCCGCAGCGTCAGCAGCGTCGCCGTCCCCGCGACCGCCAGCACGAGCAGCGCGATCGCCAGCAGACGGGCATGGCTCCGCGTGAACACACGCCGCCGCCGGGGGGCGCGTCCGCGGCGCAACAGCGGATATCGCGGGTCACGCATGGAGATCGTAGCTTTTCAGCAGATCGTACAGCGTCGGCCGGCTGATCCCGAGCAGCCTGGAGGCGCTCGAGATATTGCCCCCGGCACGGCTCAACGCGCGACGGATGGCCTTGCGATCCGCCACCTCCCGCGCCGCCCGCAGGTTCAGCCCATCGGCCGTGTCGGCGGTACCGCCAAGGTCGAGATCCGCAGCGGTGATGAGCTTGCCGTCGGCCATGATCACCGCGCGCTTGATCCGGTTTTCGAGCTCGCGGACATTGCCCGGCCAGCTCCAGCCATCGATAGCCGCGCGCGCATCGGGGGCGAGGCCGGTCACGCCGGCATTCATTGTCCTGGCGTACTTCGCCAGAAAATGCCGCGCGAGCAGCGCCGCGTCGCCGCTGCGCTCCGCTAATGAGGGGATCCGGACAACAATTTCCGCCAGCCGATAATAGAGATCCTCGCGGAACCGGCCCGCCGCGACCATCGCGTCGACATCCTGATGCGTCGCGCAGACGATCCGCGTGTCGACCGGGATCGCCTTGCGGCCGCCGACCCGCTCGATCACTCGTTCCTGCAGGAACCGCAACAGTTTGACCTGCAGCGTCAGCGGCACGTCGCCGATCTCGTCGAGGAACAGCGTGCCACCCGCCGCCTGTTCGATCTTGCCCTCGGTGGTCTTGATCGCGCCGGTGAACGCCCCCTTTTCATGGCCGAACAGCTCGCTTTCGAGCAAGGTCTCGGGAATCGCCGCGCAGTTGATCGCGACGAACCTGCCCCGCTCGCGCGGCGACGCATCATGGATACCGCGCGCGAGCACTTCCTTGCCCGTTCCGCTCGCGCCCAGCAGCATCACCGCCACATTGGCGGGCGCGACCCGTTCGAGCGTCCGCGTCACCAGCGCCATTTCGGGCGAGGCAGCGATCACGCCGCCAAATCCCGTCCCGCTCGCTGCTACCCGCGCCGCAAGCCGCCGGTTCTCCGCCTCGAGGCCATGGACGTGGAACGCACGTGCGACGATCATCCCGAGTACGTCGATATCGATCGGCTTAGCATAGAAATCCCACGCCCCCTCCGCGATCGCGGTCAGCGCGCTTTCGCGTGCACCGTGCCCGGACGCGATAATCACCTTGGTATCGGGTTTCAGCGCGAGGATTTCGCGCAGCGTCGCAAAGCCTTCGGCGACGCCGTCGGGATCGGGTGGCAGGCCGAGGTCGAGCGTGACGACGGCGGGTTCGTGCGCCCGGATCGCTTCGATCGCGGTGGCGCGGTCGCTGGCGACGACGATCTCATAGCCCTCATACGCCCAGCGCAGCTGTCGCTGCAGCCCAAGATCGTCCTCGACGATCAGAAGCACCGGGCGCGCCTCCACAGGGGATGCCGATGTGCTCATGCCGCCGCCTCCATCGCATCGGCGGCCGGCAACGATATGCGGAACCGCGTCCCCTCACCTTCCCGGCTGAAGACATCGAGCGACCCGCCCATCGCCTCGACCAGTTGCAGTGCTTCGAACGCGCCGATCCCGAACCCCAGCGGCTTGGACGAGGCGAACGGCCGGAACAGCTGATGGCGGACGAAAGCGGGGCTCATCCCGGACCCCTGGTCGATCACGTCGATCGCGATGGTCGCGCCGTTTGCCGTGACCGCGACGACGATCGGAGCGTCGCGGTCGCTCGCTTCGATCGCGTTCTGGATCAGATGGCCGAGCACCTGTTCGAGCCGTGCCGTCTGCGCCCGGGCGAGCACCTGTCCGGTCGCCTGTGCCGCGATCGGATGCTGTGCGCGACGTGCGCCGACGACGCGGTTGACCAGCGCTGCGACATCGACCGGCTGGAACGGCTCGCTGGGGGCCGCGTGCGTTTGTGAAAGCCGGGCGAGCAGCGCATTCATGCGATCGGCGGAGTCCTGGAGTGTGGCGACCATGTCGACGCGGAACGCCGGATTGTCGGCGTGACGCTCTGCGTTGCGCGCGACCAGCGTCAACTGGCTGACGAGATTCTTGATGTCGTGCAGGATGAACGCGAAGCGGCGGTTGAACTCGTCGAACCGCTGCGCGTCCGCGAGCGCGGCATGCGCGCGGTCCTCGGCAAGGTAGCTCGCCGCCTGCCGGCCCGCGACGCGCAACAGGTCGAAATCCTCCCAGTCCAGCGCGCGATCGACCGGCGGACGGGCGAGGATGATCGCGCCAACCAGTGCACCGCCATGCACCAGAGGGACGATCGCCCAGGCGGCGGGACACGCGCTGAGCCAGTGCGGCACGCTCGCAATTTCCTCCGCCGGGGCCGTGCCGTGTCGTACGGGGTCGAGTTCGATGATCCGCGGGCTGAGACGAAGACGCTCGGCCAGCGCCCGATCCGACATCGGTGCCGGCGCCGTCGCCATCTCCCAGTTCCAGGCGGCGGCGCTGCTCATGCCGAGGCCGTCGGGGACGAGCAAGAGACCGCCCGGGCTGTCGGTCAGGTCCGCCACCGCCTTCACGATCCGTCCGTCGAGCGGCGCGGCGCCGTCGCCCGGTGCGCCCAGCGTCTCGGTGAAACGCTGCCACTCCGCGCGATAATCATAGCGATGGCGAAACAGGTGCTTGGCGATCTTCACCTTCGCCCATGCGCGCAGCCACGACGTAGCCAACAGCCCGAACAGCGCAGCGGTCGCACCGCAGATGATCGCGGTCTGGATCAGCCGCGCATGATCGCCGCCATAGGCGTCAGCGACGCTGGTCGCGACGGCGGTGATCCCGACATAGCTGATCACCGCGATCGCGCCGAGCGACCGGGTGGCGACGCGCCGCGACACCGCGAACGTCCAGTCGCCGCGACGGGTGACCGCGACGAGCAGGAGCAGCGCCATGCCGATCATCGCGACACCGCGTGCGGCAACGATCACAGGCGTCCAGCGCGGCGTGACATAGGCGCTGACAGCCAGCAGCAGGTCGACGCTCCACATGATCGTGACCGCGACCACGACCAGACGCCCGCCGTGCCACGCCGCGTCGGGCGAGGCCCGTGCTGCCTGATGCAGATGATGGATCAGCACCAGCGCGCTGATCGCCACCATCATCCCGAACACCAGCCGTGCCGACTCGGTCTGTGCCTGCGCATCGGCACCCATCGGCACCAGTTCGACGACTGCGAGCAGCGCGCCGATCACCGCGATCGCCACGACGGTGCCATAGACCGCACCCAGCGCGCGGTTGCCGGTGCGTTCCCGGCGCACCAGCGCGAACATGAATCCGAGCCAGGCGATGGAGCGCGCGCTCTCGGCGATCCGGGTGCTGACATCGCGAAAGTCTATGCCCGACACGGCCAGCGCCCAGAGCGTCGTCAGGATAAGCGGGCCGACAAAGGCCGCGTTCGACCAGCCGCCGGCCGGCCGCTGCGCCTGCCTGAACACGAGCGCGCCGAACAACAGCGCGGCCAGCGCGTGCGTCCACAGGATCAGCAGCGCGATCATGCCACGTTCAGCGCGCGCCGGTCGGCCACAGAACGACCCGGAGCGTCTGCAAAAGGATCAGCATGTCGAGGAAGGGCGAATAATTCTTCGCGTAATAGAGATCATATTCGAGCTTGTGCCGCGCATCCTCGATCGATGCACCGTAGGGATAGTTGATCTGCGCCCAGCCCGTGATGCCCGGCTTCACCATGTGACGCTCGGCATAATAGGGCAGCTGGGTCTCAAGTTCGTCGACGAATTGCGGCCGTTCGGGGCGCGGGCCGACAAAGCTCATCTCGCCGCGGAGCACGGTCCAGGTCTGCGGCAGTTCGTCGATGCGGACCTTGCGGATGAAACGGCCAATCCGCGTGATCCGGGGATCGTCCTCTGCCGCCCAGACCGCCTTGCCCGCAATCTCGGCATCCTGCCGCATCGAACGGAGCTTCAGAATGTCGAACCCCTGATTGTAGAGGCCGACGCGCCGCTGGCGATAGAAGGCGGGGCCGCGCGACTCGAGCTTGATCGCAAGCGCGGTGACCAGGATGACCGGCAGCGTGGCCGCGAGCAGGATCAGGCTGGCGACGATGTCGAACGCGCGCTTGAACACGCTCGACAGCATCCGGCCGCTGGCGAAACCGTCGGAAAAGATCAGCCAGGACGGATTAACGCTGTTGAGATCGATCCGCCCGGTCTCGCGTTCGAGAAAGGTCGAAATCTCGATGACCTGGACGCCGGTCGTGCGGACACGGAGCAGATCCTTGAGCGGGAGGGCATTGCGCCGCTCCTCGAGCGCGAGGACGACTTCGCCCGCGTTCAGGTCGACGATATGCGCCGCCAGGTTCGGGATGTCGGCGCGGGGGATCGCGCCGTCGACCACCGCCTCCGCCTCGCCCATCGCGACGAAGCCCGCCGCGACGAAGTTGATCCCAGGCTGTTGCGACAGGGCGAGGATGCGCGCGGCACGATGGCCCGCACCGAGCACGACGACCCGTCGCTTGAACGTGTCGCCACCCAGCAGCCGGCCAAGCACCGCGCGCACCGTCACCAGCAGGACGGCCGCGATCAGCGTCGCATAGAGCAGGTTCGACCGCCAAAAGGTGAGCGCGGGGACCAGGAAGAAGATCAGCGACTGGAAGATAACGCCGAGCGAGAAGGCGACCGCGAGCCGCGCGGCGGCGAACCGCAGCGACAGGAACGAGGCGACGCCATAGGCGCCGACCGCGACCAGCGCGATCTGCAACGCCGCGGCGAAGGTCGCGAGCTGGAGCACGCGCGTGTGGATCGGCTCGACCGCCATGCCGATCTGATGCGCGCGGACGACCCAGCCGATCTCCCCTGCCACGACCAGCAGCACGGCGTCGACGATGCCGAGCAGCAGCACCGCATAGGGGACGTAGTGTTTGAAGAGCCTGATCATCGTTCGGCGGGATCCCGACAGGGTGACTGTAAACGCACCCGACACCTAGCTGTCTCTTTGCACCAATTCGCAAACAAAGGCTGAAGACCGCGCGCTGGCGGGGTGGTTTGCGATTGGAAGTCCCGGATTGGTCGTTATACGGTCTCCCGAGTGGAGGTCGCATGACAGTTCGAACGATTATACCCGTGATTCTGTCCGGCGGTTCCGGCACCCGGCTGTGGCCGATGTCGCGTCCCGAAATGCCCAAGCAGATGCTCGCGCTGACCGCGGAGCAGACCATGTTGCAGCTGACCGCAGGCCGCGCGCAGGGCGAACGCTTCGCCGCGCCGATCGTCGTCGCCAACGCCGCGCATGCCGATCTGGTCGAAGCGCAGCTGAAGGATGCAGGCGCCGAGGCACAGGCGCTGATCCTCGAGCCGATGGGCCGCAACACCGCGCCCGCGATCGCACTCGCGGCGATCGCCGCGGGCGAGACCGGTGCCGGCAGCGGCGACGCGCTGCTCGTCATGCCGTCCGATCACGTCATCGCCGACCTGCCCGCTTTCCACGCCGCGATCGCCGCGGCGCTGCCGATGGTCGCGCAGGGCTGGCTGGTGACGTTCGGCATCGCCCCCGACGCGCCTGAAACCGGCTATGGCTGGATCCAGGTCGGCGAAGAGCTGGCCGCGGGCGTCCACCGCGTCGCGCGCTTCGTCGAGAAGCCGCCGCTCGACAAGGCGGAGGCGATGCTGGCTTCGGGCGATCATGCCTGGAATGGCGGCATCTTCCTGTTCCGCGCCGATGCCTATCTCGCTGCCCTTGCGCAGCATGATCCCGGCATCCTGGTCGCGACGACCGATGCGATGAAGCTCGCCCGTCGCGAAGGGACGCGGGTCTATCCCGACGCCGAGGCCTTTGCCGCATCGCCCGATGATTCGATCGACTATGCGGTCATGGAAAAGGCCGACCGCGTCGCGGTGGTGCCGGTGGCGATGGGGTGGAACGACGTTGGCAGCTGGGACGCGTTGCATGCGATCAGCGCGCGCGACGCGGACGGCAATGCGCATCGCGGCGATGGCGATGGCAGCGTGCTGGCGATCGACACGAAGAACTGCCTGGTGCGCAGCGACGGCGTCAAGGTCGCGCTGGTCGGGGTCGAGGACCTGATCGTGGTGGCGAGCGGCAACGACGTGCTGATCATGCCGCGCGGTCGCAGCCAGGAAGTGAAGAAGCTGATCGCGGCGATGAAGAACCGCTGAGGCGGTACCGCCAATAGTGAGAACGGACAAAGGGCCGGGGATTGCTCCCCGGCCCTTTTGCTTTGGGTCGTCTTGGTCGGAACGGAGGACCGGCAAAGCCGGCCCTTTTCGTCGGACGGGACTGGAGGCTTTCGCCGTCCAGCCCGCCGGCCGTTCTGATCCTGCGTTCGGGGCAGGTTGCCCTGCCCCGGTCCAGGATCAGAAGTCCATGCCGCCCATGCCGCCCATGCCGCCGCCGCCGCCCATGGGCATGGCAGGCTTGTCTTCGGCCATTTCGCTCACAGCCGCTTCGGTCGTGATCAGGAGGCCTGCGACCGATGCCGCGTTCTGCAACGCGGTGCGGACGACCTTGGTCGGATCGATCACGCCGGCTTCCACCAGGTTCTCGTAGGTGTCGGTCGCGGCGTTGAAGCCGATGTTCGAGTCGTTGCCGTCGAGCAGCTTGCCCGAAACCACCGCACCGTCATGACCCGCATTTTGCGCGATCTGGCGAACCAGAGCGGTCAGCGACTTGCGGACGATGTCGATACCGCGCGTCTGGTCTTCGTTCGCACCGGTCAGGCCGTCGAGGACCTTGGTCGCGTACAGCAAAGCCGTACCACCACCGGGGACGATGCCCTCTTCGACGGCTGCGCGGGTTGCGTGCAGCGCGTCGTCGACGCGGTCCTTGCGCTCCTTGACTTCGACTTCCGACGAACCGCCGACCTTGATCACGGCAACGCCGCCGGCGAGCTTGGCAAGACGCTCCTGGAGCTTCTCCTTGTCATAGTCGCTGGTGGTGTTCTCGATCTGGCGACGGATCGCTTCGGTACGGCCCTTGATCGTCTCGTGATCGCCGGCACCGTCGACGATGACGGTGTTGTCCTTGTCGATCGTGACGCGCTTGGCGGTGCCGAGCATGCCGAGCGTGACGGTCTCGAGCTTGATGCCGAGGTCTTCCGAGATCATCTCGCCCTTGGTCAGGATCGCGATATCCTCGAGCATCGCCTTGCGACGATCGCCGAAGCCCGGTGCCTTGACCGCTGCGACCTTCAGGCCGCCGCGCAGCTTGTTGACGACGAGCGTGGCGAGTGCCTCACCCTCGATGTCCTCGGCGATGATCAGGAGCGGGCGACCCGACTGGACGACGGCTTCCAGGATCGGGAGCATCGCCTGCAGGTTCGACAGCTTCTTCTCGTGGATCAGGATGTAGGGATCCTGAAGCTCGACGGTCATCTTCTCGGGGTTGGTGATGAAGTAGGGCGAGAGATAGCCGCGGTCGAACTGCATGCCTTCGACGACGTCGAGCTCGAATTCGAGACCCTTGGCCTCCTCGACGGTGATCACGCCTTCCTTGCCGACCTTCTCCATGGCTTCGGCGATCTTCTCGCCGACTTCACGGTCGCCGTTGGCCGAGATGATGCCGACCTGCGCCACTTCCTTCGAACCCGAAACCGGCTTCGAACGCGCCTTGACGTCCTCGACGACCTTGACGACGGCGAGATCGATGCCGCGCTTCAGATCCATCGGGTTCATGCCCGCTGCGACCGACTTCATGCCCTCGCGGACGATGGCCTGCGCCAGGACCGTCGCGGTGGTCGTGCCGTCGCCGGCGATGTCGTTGGTCTTCGAGGCCACTTCGCGCAGCATCTGCGCGCCCATGTTCTCGAACTTGTCCTTGAGCTCGATCTCCTTGGCGACGGTGACGCCGTCCTTGGTGATGCGCGGTGCGCCGAAGCTCTTGTCGATGACGACGTTGCGGCCCTTGGGGCCCAGGGTCACCTTGACCGCGTCGGCGAGGATGTCGACGCCGCGGAGGATGCGCTCGCGCGCGTCACGACCGAATTTTACGTCCTTGGAAGCCATGTCAGCTACCCTTTCAAACGAATGTTGTGAATGTTGAGACGAAAACGGTATTTCTGAGCGCGGTCCGGACCAGCCCTAAAGAGCGATCCAGGCCACGTCGGCGTCAGCCGACGATGCCCAGAATGTCCGATTCCTTCATGATCAGCAGATCTTCGCCGTCGACCTTGACCTCGGTGCCCGACCACTTGCCGAACAGGATCTTGTCGCCAGCCTTGACGTCGAGCGGGGTGATCGTGCCGTTCTCGGCGCGGGTCCCGGTGCCGATGGCGACGACTTCGCCTTCCTGCGGCTTTTCCTTGGCGGTGTCGGGGATGATGATGCCGCCAGCCGTCTTCTCTTCGGCTTCGAGGCGCTTCACCAGCACGCGGTCGTGCAACGGACGAAAGTTCATGGGATCCATGTCCTTTAGGTTTGTGACAGATTTCTGGCACTCGACGATATCGAGTGCCAACCGCCGTCATATGTGCCGCGTCCCCGGCATCGTCAACGGGCGTCCAAACGAAAATCGCGTCAATCGTTACATTCCGCGGGTCAGGACGAGCCCCAGCCGATCACGCCGCGACCAGCGCCACAGCAGCAGCACCGACACGACCGCAAGGCCTGCGAACAGCCCCCACCACACCCCCTCGCCCGCAAGCGGCGTGCGGAAGCCGAGCAGGATCGCGGTGCCGAAGCCGATCACCCAATAGCCGAACAGCGCGATCAGCATCGGCGTCCGGGTGTCCTGCAACCCGCGCAGCACGCCCGCCGCGACCGCCTGCGCGCCGTCGACGAGCTGGAACACCGCGGCCACGCCAAGGAACCGCAGCGCGAGCGCGACGACGACCGCGTTCTGCGGCAGGTCGGGATCGACATAGACGCCGATCATCAGCCGCGGCACCGCCCAGATCAGCAGCGCGCTGGCCGCCATGAAGCCGATCCCGACGACCAGCGCGACATTGCCCGCGCGGGTGATCCAGACCCGGTCCTGCGCGCCGTACGCCATGCCGACGCGGATCGTCGCCGCCTGCGCGACGCCGAACGGGACCTGGAACGCGACTGCGGCGATGTTGAGCGCGATCGCGTGCGCCGCGACCTCCGCGACGCCGATCAGCCCCATCAGCAGCGCCGCGCCGCCGAACAGCGCGCCTTCGAAGATCCAGGTCAGCATGATCGGCGTGCCGAGCCGGACGATCTCGTGGAAGCGTGACCATTCGGTCCGCCACCAGCGGCCGAACAGGTGGAAGCGCCGCAGCCGCCGGTCGGTCGTCAGGATCACGCCGTACGCGATCATCATCACGCCGAGGCTGGCGACGCTGGCGAGCGCCGAGCCCTCCAGCCCGAGCGCGGGGAAGCCGAGATTGCCGAACACCAGCAGCCAGTTGCCCGCGATCCCGACGAGCAGCGACAGCCCGGTGACGAGAAACGCCCAGCCCGGCCGGCCGAGCGCCGCCGCTGCGGTGCGCATGACGCCCGCGAGCACGCCGGGCAGCAGCGCAAAGGCGATGATCGTCATGAACCGGCCGGCGCGGCGCGCGACCTCCGGGTCCTGGCCGGCGAGCCGCATCAGCATTTCGCCCTGCGTGAGGATCAGGATGACGGGGAGCGAGCCGAGGATCCCGAGCCACAGCGCCATCCGCACGCTGCGCCGGACCTCGCGCACGGCATGCGCGCGGCGGCCGAGTTCGGCGGCGATCAGCGGCGCCGCCGCGCTGGTCAGCCCGATCAGCGCGAACATCAGCAGGTTGAAGACGAACACGCCGAGCGTCGCGGCGGCAAGATCGACCGTGCCGAGCCGCGCGACGAAGATCACGTCGACCGCGGACACCGCCATCTGGATCAGGTTCGCCCCGACCAGCGGCGTGGCGAGCCGCAGCAGCGCGCGAAACTCGGCGCGGGCATCGGCGGGCGCCGGGCCGGTGGCGATGGGAACGGGTTCGATCACCCGGCCGCCCCTAGCGGGATTTGCGGCGTGGGACACCTGGGATCTGTGCGGGTGGTGTGCGGGGGTTGGGGTGGGTCGGGCGGGCTGGCGGGGCTGGCTGGCCAGTGGATTGGTCCTTTGAGGGCGGCTGGGGTCGCCCCCCCCACCTCGGTTATCCGCCCCCCTGCCCCCCCTTCGTCATCCTGACGAAAGTCAGGACCCAGGGTTACGGGGCGCTGTCCTGTTTGGCTCTGGGTCCTGACTTTCGTCAGGATGACGGAATTGGGGTGGGGGTGCGGTGTGATCGGGGCGGCGGGTTGTTTGGCGAGCGTTGCGGCGGGGTTGGCGGCCCTGCCCTTCCCCGTTCGTCATCCTGACGAAAGTCAGGATCCAGGGTTGCGGGGCGCTGGCCTGCTTGGCTCTGGATCCTGACTTTCGTCAGGATGACGGGATTGGGGTGGCGGGGCGCGTGGGCCGGGGCGTGCGGGGTTGGGGCGTGGGGGCCGGTGCCGCCGGCGACCGCCGTGCGAAAGATAAGCGTATTGCTCCCGCATGACACACGCGGCTATCGTCGACGGTGAACCGGCGTTGCCGGCATCGCACCAACCGGCCGTGCCGGTATGAGGAGACGCAGGTGAAGCTGGTACGCGGCGCATGGAAGCTGTTGGTCGGGATCAAGGACGCACTCGTCCTGATCGCGATGCTGCTGTTCTTCGGTCTGGTCTTCGCGGCGCTCAACGCGCGGCCGGGGACCAAGGCGATCAAGGACGGCGCGCTGGTGCTCGACCTGAACGGCTCGATCGTCGAGCAGCCCGCCGAACCCGCCGCCTTTGCCGCGCTGTCGGGACAGAATACGCCGAAGCAGTTCCGCTTGCGCGACGTGGTGCGCGCGATCGATACCGCGCGGACCGATGGCCGGGTGAAGGCGCTGGTGCTCGACCTCGACGGCTTTACCGGGGCGTATCCCGCCGCGCTGGGCGAGATCGGCGATGCGATCGCGCGCGTCCGCGCCGCCAAGAAGCCGGTGCTCGCCTATGCGACCGCCTATACCGACGGCAGCTACCGGCTGGCCGCCAATGCGAGCGAGGTCTGGGTCAATCCGCTGGGCGGCACGCTGTTCATGGGACCGGGCGGCAACCAGCTTTACTATAAGGGGCTGATCGACAAGCTGGGGATCACGACGCATGTCTACCGCGTCGGCCGCTACAAGTCGTTCGTTGAGCCCTATACGCGCACCGACCAGAGCGACGATGCGCGCGCGGCAAGCCAGGCGCTGTACGGCACGCTGTACGACCAGTGGCGCGAAGCGGTCGCCAAGGCCCGCCCCAAGGCGCAGATCGCGCAGTTCCTCGCGCGTCCCGACGCCCTGGTGCTCGCCGCCAATGGCGACATCGCGACCGCGAACCTGCGCGCGGGGATCGTCGACAAGCTCGGCGACCGGACCGCGTTCGGCAAGCGCGTCGCCGCGATCGCCGGCGCCGACACGAGCAAGCCTGCGGGCAGTTTCAACACCATCACCTATGATTCCTGGGTCAAGGCCAATCCCCTGCCGACCGGCGGCGACGCGATCGGCGTGCTGACCGTGGCGGGCGACATCGTCGACGGCGAAGGCGGCCCCGGCACCGCGGCGGGCAAGACGATCGAGAAGGCGATGCTCGACGGCCTCGCCAAGAAGGACCTCAAGGCGCTGGTCGTGCGCGTCGATTCGCCGGGCGGGTCGGTGCTCGCGTCCGAACGGATCCGGCTCGCGATCCTCGAGGCCAAGAAGAAGGGCCTGCCGGTGGTCGTGTCGATGGGCGGGCTCGCCGCGTCGGGCGGATACTGGGTGTCGACGCCCGCCGACGTGATCTTCGCCGAACCCGGCACGATCACCGGGTCGATCGGCATCTTCGGGATCATCCCGACGTTCGAGACCGCGCTCGCCAAGATCGGCGTCACCACCGACGGCGTGAAGACGACGCCGCTGTCGGGCCAGCCCGACATCACCGCCGGCACGACGCCGATGTTCGACACGCTGATCCAGGCGGGGATCGAGAATGGCTATCGCCAGTTCATCGCGCGCGTCGCCGCGTCGCGCAAGCTGAGCCCGGCGCGGGTCGACGCGATCGGCCAGGGCCGCGTCTGGGATGGCGGCACCGCGCGCCAGATCGGGCTGGTCGACCGGTTCGGCACGCTGAAGGACGCGATCGCCGAGGCCGCACGCCGCGCCAAGCTCGATCCGGCCAAGATCCATGCCGAATATCTCGAAAAGCCGCCGGGCGTCCTTGCCCAGCTCGCCGCCGGTTTCGACACGGGCGACGACGACACCACGACCGGCAGCGACGCGTTCGGCCGGATCGCGCTCGACCGCCGCCAGATGGTCGCGCGTGCGGTCGGCGACATGAAGCGGCTGGCGACCTCGGGCTCGATCCAGGCACGCTGCCTCGAATGCGGCGGCATCGGCCCGAGTGCCGGCGACGGCGGCGATGCGCGGCTGCTCGACCTGCTGCTCGCGCGGATCGGCCTGTAATGCCGGGCGCGTCGCCCACGATCGGGACGGCCGGGGCCATCACGATCCGGGCGGCGCGACCCGAGGACGCCACCGCGATCGCCGCGATCTATGCGCCGCACGTGCTGGTGGGGACGGTCTCGTTCGAGACCGAGGCGCCCGACACGCGGCAGATGCGGACGCGGATGGCAGCGTCGGACGGGCTCTATCCCTGGCTGGTCGCGACGGTGGGGGATGCGGGCGGGGTGATCGCGTTCGGCTATGCCGGGCGGTTCCGCGAGCGCGCCGCCTATCGCTTCGTCGTCGAGACCACGGTCTATGTCGCGGATGCGGCGCAGCGCCAGGGCGCGGGGCGGCTGTTGTACGAGGCGTTGATCGACACGCTGCGCGCGCAAGGCTTCACCCAGGCGATCGGGGTCATCGCGCTGCCCAATGACGGATCGATCCGGCTGCATGAATCGGTCGGGTTCCGCCGCGCGGGCGTCTACCGCGCGGTCGGGTACAAGAACGGCCAGTGGATCGATGTCGGCCATTGGCAATGCGCGCTGAACGACGCCGCGGTGCCGCCGGTCGAGCCGCGACGCTTTGCCGAGGTCGGCGTCGTGCGGGGCTGACTGCGGACTAGCGGCGTGCGCGGTAGGCGGGCAGCGCGAGGTGGAAGCGGATCGCGGCGGCGCGCAGGCTGAACCCCGCGCTCGCCGCGACGACCGCGGACCAGCCGATCGGCACCCCCAGCAGCACCAGCCCGACATAGCTCGCCGCGGCGAGCGCCGCCGCGGTGACATAGAGTTCGGGACGCATCAGGATCGAGGGTTCGCCCGCGAGCACGTCGCGGATGATCCCGCCGAAACAGGCGCTCATCACCCCCATCAGCACGGCGGGGACGGGCGGCACGCCGTAACCGAGCGCCTTGGCCGCGCCGAACACCGCATAGGCGGCGAGCCCGATCGCATCGAACCAGCCCAGCGCCTCGTCGCGCCACCAGCGTTCGGGCGTGATCCAGATCACCAGCGCGACGATCAGGCACATGCTGGCGGCGCGAGCGTCGTGCACCCAGAAGACCGGTGCGTCGATCAGCAGGTCTCGCACCGTGCCCCCGCCGACCCCGGTGATCAGCCCGAAGAAGATCGCGGTGACGACGGTCTGCCCGCGCTTGGCCGCGGCGAGCGCGCCCGAGGCGGCGAACACCGCGAGCCCGGCGAGATCGAGCCAACGCGCGGCGGCGGGGAGGACGTCGGGCGACAGGATCGTGGCGGGCAGCATCCCCCCGGCCTAGCCGCTGTGGCGCGCGACACAAGCGAGGGAGCACCCGCGACCGGATTTTGCGCGATTTCCCGGCTGAGGACAGACTTATCCACAGGTGGGGATAATTTTTTGTGGGTAACGGGGAAAAGTCCCCGGGCAGCCCGTGCCCGGGGCGCAATTTTGCCGGGTCTTATCCTTTTGTGCACAGCCTGTGGATAACTTGCTGTGGATAACGGGGACAGATTGCTGTGCCTGCACGACCCAGGATGCCCGGAGCGAAGATGAACGCGACGTTGTTTTGGGTTCATGCAACCGGGGGTAAACGCCGGCCGTTACGGACACAGATCATTACAAACGGGAGTAGATTTTATGCGTAAGTTGATCATGGCACTCAGCGCGACCGCCCTCGTCCTGCCGACGCTCGCGGTGCCGATCTCGGCAGCGGATGCGCAGCGCGGCAAGCGCGAATGGCGCGGTCGCGACGGCCGGACCTATTGCAAGAAGAGCAACGGTACGACCGGCACGATCATCGGCGGCGTCGGCGGCGCGCTCCTCGGCCGCACGGTCGACACGCGCGGCGACCGCACGGTCGGCACGCTCGGCGGCGCGGTACTGGGTGGCCTGGCCGGTCGCGCGATCGACAAGGGCACGAGCAACAATAATCGTCGTTGCCGCTAAACCACGCACCGCATTGCGGACTGATGCGTTGAAGGAGGGCGTCGCGGGAAACCGCGGCGCCCTTTTTCATGTTTCGAAGGATCCGAAAATGACGACACGCAGCGGTTCGGCCAGCTATGAAGGCCTCGGCAAGAGCGGCAAGGGCCATGTCTCGACGCAGTCGGGCGTCCTGTCCGACTCGCCTTACGGCTTCAACACGCGGTTCGAGAACGAGCCCGGCACCAACCCCGAAGAACTGATCGCCGCCGCGCATGCGAGCTGCTTCACCATGGCGCTGAGCTTCGCGCTCGCGGCCAAGGGTTATGAGGCGGGCACACTCGAGACGAGCGCGAAGGTGACGCTCGACAAGGATGGCGACGGGTTCAAGATCACCAAGTCGGCGCTGACGCTGAACGCGAAGGTCGAGGGCATCTCGGCCGACGAGTTCGCAACGATCGCGGCGGATGCCAAGGCGAACTGCCCGGTGTCGAAGGTGCTGAACGCCGACATCACGCTCGACCACACGCTTGCCTGATCGACGCGCCGGCATGCGGATCGCCGCGACCATCGCCCTCGTCCTGCTCGGTGCGGGGTTAGAGGCGGGGGTCGCTGGTGCCGCCGCGGCCGGTGCACAGACGATCGCCGGCGGCGCACGACGCGACGCCGGCGACTGGCAGCGATACCGCGCCTATGATCATGATCGCCCCGAACCGGGGCAGCGCGGCTATTTCGCGGACCGGTATTTTCGCGATGGCCGCTATTATGCGGTGCGCCGGCTGAGCCGGGCGGATCGGCTGTATCGCGGCGCCGACGGCCGTTATTATTGCCGCCGCGAGGACGGGACGACCGGGCTGATCACCGGCGGGCTGGCCGGCGGCGTTCTTGGCAACATTATCGCGCGCGGTGAGTCACGGCTGATCGGCACGCTGATCGATACCCGCGGCGGTGCGCTGCCCGGCCGGTCGGTCGATCGCGGCCGGATCCGCTGCCGCTGACCCCAAGACTCCTGTGATCAGATGATGCCGCCGCCGAGCATCAGCCGCAGCGTGAAGATGATGATCAGCACGATGTTCAGATTGCGCCCGGCATTGCTCGACGACAGCGCACCTACCGCCGCGCCGACGATGCCGATCGGGATGACCAGCCAGTTCATCCAGCCGAGCAGCGGGAAGAAGGCGACGAGACCCAGCGCGAGGGTGACAAGGCCGATGAGGATCGAGACGAGGTTGAGCATGACCCAAACATGGCGTCTCGACGGGTCGCAGGCAAGATCGCGGGCCGGCCGACCAAGCGTACCGCGACAACGCTTTCTTCACTCGCACTCCCGCATTGATGGCGGGTGATGACCCGTTCCGCCCGCACCATCCGCCTCCCCGCCCTCGCGCTTGCCCTGCCGCTCGCGCTGATCGCGTGCGGCGAGCCCGCGGTCGATGATCAGCAGGACCCGACGAGCCTCGAAGCGGACCTTGGCAACGGCAATGCGGGCGACCCGGCGCTGAACGCCGCGCTCGCGGGTCAGATCATGGTCGACCCGACGCTGACCCAGTCGTCGAACGACGACGCGATCCGCCCGCCGCCCGAGCCGATGGGCGGGGCGATGCCACCCGAGGAAGCTGGCCGCCGCGCCGATACGGTCGATCCGCATACGCTGAAGCGCGCGCCCGCCGCTGCCGGTGACTGTCCCGCCTGCCGCCAGGCTGACGCGGCGCTGACGCTGGGCGCGCTGGCCGAGCGGCAGACGTTTCCGAACGCGGCGGCGTGTACGCGGACGATCGGCTATTCCGCGCTTTGGGCGAATCGCCTGCCCGCCGACCTGCCGCTCTATCCCGATGCACAGCTGTCGGAGGCGGCGGGTTCCGACCAGGCCGGGTGCCGGCTGCGCGTCGTGCACTTTTCGAGTCGGGCGACGCCGCAGCGGCTGCTCGACTTCTATTATACGCGCACCGCCGACACGGGCTATTCGGCCGACCACCGCAGCGATGGCCGCCGGCACGTGCTCGGCGGTATGCGCGGCGGCGATGCCTATAGGGTGTATGTCACGCCGCGCATGGACGGCGTCAGCGACGTCGATCTGGTCTCCAACGCCGGGCGCTGAGCGACGCCGCCGTGTCCAAGGGCGAGCGCCGCGCATGCCCGTCAAGCGCGGCTTTCCGTTTTCCGCGATTCGCGCTAGGGCGCGGGCATGTCTCCCCTTCTCTATGTCATGGTCGGTGGCGCGGTCGGATCCGGCGCGCGCTATCTGACCGGGCGCGCGATGACCGCGCTGCTCGGTGCCGGCTATCCGTTCGGCACGCTGGCGGTGAATCTCGTCGGCGGGCTGCTGATGGGCGTGCTGGTCGGCGTGCTTGCGCGCCATTCGGCGCCCGAAGGCTGGCGGCTGCTGCTCGGCGTCGGCGTGCTCGGCGGGTTCACGACCTTTTCCTCCTTCTCGCTCGACGTCGTCACGATGATCGAGCGTGGCGCGCCGGGCCTCGCGCTCGGCTATGTTCTGGTGTCGGTGATCGGTTCGATCGCCGCGTTGTTCGCGGGTCTCTCCGCAGTAAGGGCCGTCGCATGACTGCGGGCAAACACGATAGCGATACGAATTTCCGCGAGTTCAACGTCGGGTTCGACGATGACGGCATCCGGCTGGACCGGTGGTTCAAGCGGCACCTGCCCGAGACGAGCTTCACGACGGTGGCGATGTGGGCGCGGACCGGCCAGCTGCGCGTCGACGGCGCGCGTGCGACGCCGGGCGACCGGATCGCGGCGGGCCAGATGCTGCGCGTGCCGCCGCCCGAGGCGGACAAGGCCACCGCCGACGTCGACGCGCCGCGGCGCGTGCGCGAGCGCGTGATCCTGTCGGACGAGGAGACCGAGGCCGCGCAGGCGATGGTCATCCACAAGGATTTCCAGGCGTTCGTGCTGAACAAGCCGCCGGGTCTGGCGACGCAGGGCGGCACCAAGACGACGCAGCATGTCGACGGGCTGCTCGATGCGCTCCAATATGACAATGAGGGCCGGCCGAAGCTGGTCCATCGGCTCGACAAGGATACGTCGGGTGCGTTGCTGGTGGCGCGGACGAGCCGCGCGGCGGCGTTCTTCGCCAAGGCGTTTTCGGGGCGGACCGCGCGGAAAGTCTATTGGGCGCTGGTGGTCGACGTGCCGTCGATCGAGGACGGCATGATCGAGCTGCCGATCGGCAAGCAGCCCGGCACCGGCGGCGAGAAGATGCATGTCGACGAGGCCGAGGGCGCGCCCGCGCGGACCCGGTACCGCGTGATCGAGCGCGCGGGCAACCGCGCCGCCTGGGTCGAGCTGCAGCCGTTCACCGGCCGCACGCACCAGCTGCGCGTCCACATGGCGGCGATCGGCCATCCGATCGTCGGCGACGGCAAATATGGCGGCGCGGCGGCGTTCCTGACCGGCGGCATCTCGCGCAAGATGCATCTCCATGCGCGCCGCATCAAGGTGGACCATCCCGATGGCGGGTCGATCGACGTGACCGCCGAACTGCCGACGCATTTTGCGGAAAGCCTGAAGCAGCTGGGCTTCGAGGAGTCGCTCGGCGACGCGCTGGTGCTCGACGAGAAGACCGCGCCGTCGCGCGAGGAGATCAAGTCGCGCGCCAGGGCGCATGCCAAGTCGGTGCGCAAGGAACGCCGCGGCGAACGGCGCGGGCGCGGTGTGGTCGAGGAGAAGACGGCGGGGGGCAAGCCTGCGGGGCCGAAGACGGGTGGTTCGCGGACCGGCGCGGGGTCGAAATTCGGTGCGCCTAGGAGTGGGCCGCGGGTCGAGGGTGCCAAGCCTGGTGGCCGGGGTCGTCCGGGGGGGAAGCCGAGTGGGCCTAGGAGCGGGCCTGGGTCGCGGTGATCTAGCGGGGTGGTCTCGCCCATATCCAGTACCACCCCGGCGAAGGCGGGGGTCCCGTTGGAGAGGTTGCAGTAACCGGGTGCTGCGTTTCGTCAGGAACGTCCCCCAACTGGACCCCGGCCTTCGCCGGGGTGGTGGTGATTGTTGGGTGCCCTCCCGTTCCCCCGCGGAGGCGGGGGTCCAGGGACCACGAATGGCACGCTGCTTGAGTCCTGGGCCCCCGCCTTCGCGGGGGAACGGATCAGCGCGAGCGGCACCGCAACAGCCGCAACCGCACGGCTTCAGTCACCGTGCCGAACACCGCGTGCGCGGTGTGGTTGAGAACAATAAGGCGGCGAGCGAGCCGAGCGGGCCCTGCAGCAGGCCGGGGTCGCGGTGATCTAGCAGGTCGACGGCTACGCTCTCTTGACACCACCCCGGCGAAGGCCGGGGCCCAGTTGGGGAGGTTGCAGTAACCGGGTGCTGCGCACCGTTAGCACCGTCCCCCAACTGGACCCCGGCCTTCGCCGGGGTGGTGGTGGTGGGGGTGCCCCCCTACCCGTTCCCCCGCGGAGGCGGGGGTCCAGGGGCCACGATCGGCGGCCCTGCTTGGGTCCGAGTCCCCCGCCTTTGCGGGGGAACATGACGACGCGCGTTCCGGTTTGGCGTTCCCTCGTTCGCCCGGCTGATCTACGAGACGGGGATGCGCTGGAAAATCTTATGATCCGCCTCGCCGTGTTCGATTGCGACGGGACGCTCGTCGACAGTCAGGCGAATATCTGCGTCGCGTGCGAGCGGGCGTTCGAGACGGCCGGGCTCGTCCCGCCGCCGCGCGCCGCGATTCGCCGGATCGTCGGGCTCAGCCTGGTCGAGGCGATGCAGATCCTGGTGCCGCAGGGCGACGAGGCGCTGCACCGCACGCTCGCGACGGACTACAAGGCCGCGTTCCATGCGATGCGGACGAGCGGCGAGCTGATCGAGGAACCGCTGTTCGAGGGGATCGCCGACGTGCTGGCGACGCTGGCCGACGATGGCTGGATGCTGGGCGTCGCGACGGGCAAGTCGGACCGCGGGCTCGCGCATGTCCTCGCCGCGCACGGCATCGCCGACCGGTTCGTGACGTTGCAGACCGCGGACCGGCATCCGTCGAAGCCCGATCCGGCGATGCTGTTCGCGGCGATCAAGGAGGCGGGCGCGACCCCCGCGATGACCGCGATGATCGGCGATACGAGCTATGACATGGCGATGGCACGCGCGGCGGGGGCGCGCGCGGTCGGTGTCACCTGGGGCTATCACGCGGTCGACGAGCTGGCGGAGGCCGGTGCGGACGTCGTCGCCGAGACGGTGCCGGCGCTGCGCCATCTGGTGAGCGCATCGTGACGGAGGCCGATCGCCTTGCGCAGCGGCGCTGGTTCGTGCTGGTCGGCGTGCGGCTCGCAGGCGTGGCGGGCGCGGTGCTCGGGCTGGTGCTGATCGCACGCGCCTATAGCTGGGGGCCGAAGATCCTCGGCACCGCGATCGTGCTGTCGGCGATGGCGATGATCGCGATCGTGCCGCGCAGCCTGGCGCAGCGCTGGCGCACGCCCACCGAATGACCGGACAGGACGCATGAAGAGATTCTGGACAGACGTCGCGATCGATGCGGATCGCGTGGTGACGCTCGACGGCAAGCCGGTCCGCACCCCCGGGCGACGGCCGCTCGCGCTGCCGACCGATGCGCTGGCACAGGCGGTGGCGGAGGAATGGCGCAGCGTCGGCGAGACGATCGATCCGCGGATGATGCCGCTGACCGGCCTCGCCAATGCCGCGACCGATCCGATCGCGAACGATCCGGCGCAGTTCGCCGCACGGCTGGCGGCCTATGGCGAGAGCGACCTGCTCTGCTACCGCGCGGACGGCCCGCCACCGCTGGTCGAGCGGCAGGCGGCACGCTGGGACCCGCTGCTCGACTGGGCGCGCGCGCGGTACGATGTGACGTTCGCGGTGACGGCGGGGGTGATGCACGTCGCACAGGCCCCGGCGACGATCGCGCGGCTGCACGAGGCGGTCGCGGCGCATGACGATTTCCACCTTGCCGGGCTGTCGCCGGTCGTCACGCTGACGGGGTCGCTGGTGATCGGGCTGGCGCTGGTCGAGGGAGAGATCGACGGCGATGCGGCCTGGGCGGCGGCGGGGATCGACGAGGACTGGTCGATCGAGATGTGGGGCGAGGACTGGCAGGCGGCGCAGCTGCGCGAGCTCAAGCGCCAGGAATTCGCGCGCGGCGTGGCGTTTCTGGGGATGCTGTAGGGTTTCGTCATCCTGGACTCGATCCAGGATGACGGGGGGTCAGCGCGTCAGGCGGCGGATGAAGCCGATCAGGCCGGTCTGGCGCGAGCGCTTGAGGCGTTCGGCGGCGAGGATCGTCTTCACGCCGCGGATGCAGCTGTCGACGTCGTCATTGACCAGGACGTAATCATAGCCGTCCCAGTGGCTGACCTCGTTCGCGGCGCGCGACATGCGGGCGTCGATCACTTCGGTCGAGTCGGTGCCACGGCTGGTGAGGCGGCGGTGGAGTTCCTCCATCGACGGCGGGAAGATGAAGACTCGGACGACGTCGCCGCCGGCGATCTGGAACAGCTGCTGCGCGCCCTGCCAGTCGATGTCGAACAGCACGTCCTTGCCGGCGGCGAGCATCTCCTCGACCTGCGCGCGCGGGGTGCCGTAGCGGTGGTTGAAGACATGCGCCCATTCGAGGAACTCGTCCTTCGCGACCATGTCGCGAAAGCCCTCGAGATCGGTAAAATGGTAATCCTTGCCGTCGACTTCGCCCGGGCGCATCGCGCGGGTCGTCACCGAGACCGACATCTCCAGCTCATGCTCGTCGGCGAGCAATCGGCGCGCGATCGTCGACTTGCCGGCGCCCGATGGCGAGGACAGGACGAACAGGACGCCGCGGCGACGGAAACCATGCGGGTCGGACGGAAGTGTGTGGGGCATGCGCGCCCTTGCCGCGGACTGCGCATGGGCGTCAACCCATGCACAGCCCGCGCGTGTCATTCTGGCGGCGGATCAGTAGCCCGACTTGCGTGCCCGGTTGCGGTCATAGGCCTTCTTGGCCGCATAGCCGCCGCCGAGGATCATGCCGAGCGGGCCCATGCGACGCAGCACGCTCATCGCGACCACGCCCTTGACCGCGCCAGATGCGCCGCCCGAACCGTCGCGCCGACCCATTTCGCGGCCAACCAATGCACTGATGATACGTCCGATCATGACTTAACCTCTCCGAAAACCTGGTCCTTGAGTTCCGCTGCACCGCGCAGCACCGCCCAGCCGATCGCGTAGGTCACGGCCAGCGGCACGACGATCTTGAGCACGTTGGCGGTGACCGCACCGATGATCGCGCCGTCCGCATTGCCGTCATCGCCGCTGAGCGAGTCGATGCCTGCGCCGATCAGCGCGCCTATGGTCGTTGCGCCCACGTAATTTCTCCGTCGCGTGTGGCGGGTTAGCGCGCGAACCGCGTTTGGGTTCCCGCAGGTGCGCCCCTCCCCCTTCCGTTCGCCCCGAGCGACGTCGAAGGGTGTGCCGCAAGCGACGGTGCTTCGACTTCGCTCAGCACGAACGGGGTCGGGGGAGGCGTTAGCGGCCGAGCATCGATTCGGGCCGCACGACCCGGTCGAAGGTTTCCGCATCGACCAGCCCGAGCGCGAGGCCTGCCTCTTTCAGCGTCAGCCCCTCGGCATGCGCGTGCTTGGCGATCTTCGCGGCCGCGTCATAGCCGATCTCGGGGGCGAGCGCGGTGACGAGCATCAGCGAGCGGTCGAGCAGGTCGGCAATGCGGTCGCGATTGGGTTCGATGCCGTCGACGCAGCGTTCCGCAAAGCCCTCCATCGCGGTCGCGAGCAGGTCGATCGAGCGGAGCACGTTCGCGCCGATCAGCGGCTTGAACACGTTCAGTTCGAGATGGCCCTGCATCCCGCCGATGGTGGCCGCGACGTGATTGCCCATCACCTGGCCGGCGACCATCGTCAGCATCTCGCACTGGGTGGGGTTGACCTTGCCGGGCATGATCGAGCTGCCGGGCTCGTTGGCCGGCAGGTCGATCTCGCCGAAGCCGCAGCGCGGGCCGCTGCCCAGCAGGCGGATGTCGTTGGCGATCTTGGTCAGCGCGACCGCGAGCGTGTTGAGCGTGCCGGAGAGGTGAACGAGGGGGTCGTTCGAGGCGAGCGCCTCGAAGCTGTTCTCCGCGGGGATGAACGGATGGCCGGTCAGGTCGGAGACCGCCTTGCAGAAATCCGCGGCGAACCCCTTGGGCGCGTTGAGCCCGGTGCCGACCGCGGTGCCGCCCTGCGCGAGCCGGTTGGTGCCGTTGGTGACGCCCGGCTCGATCCGGCGGCCGCAGCGATAGACCTGATTGGCATAGGCGCCGAATTCCTGCCCGAGCGTCAGCGGGGTCGCGTCCTGCAGGTGCGTGCGGCCGATCTTGACGATGTCGTCCCAAGCGTCCGCCTTCGCCTGCAGCGCGGTCCGCAGCCGGTCGAGCGCGGGAAAGAGCCGGCGCGTCACGGCGAGCGAGGCGGCGATGTGGAGCGCGGTCGGGAAGCTGTCGTTCGACGACTGGCTCATGTTGACATGGTCGTTGGGATGGACCGGCGACTTGCCGCCGCGCGTGCCGGTGAGCATTTCGTTGGCGCGGCCGGCGATCACCTCGTTGACGTTCATGTTCGACTGCGTGCCGCTGCCGGTCTGCCAGATGACGAGCGGGAACTGGTCGTCGAGCGTGCCGTCGATCACCTCCTGCGCGGCGGCGTCGATCGCGTCGGCGATTGTGGCGTCGAGGCCGTGCGCGCGGTTCACGCGGGCGGCGGCCTGTTTGACGAGCGCGAGCGCGTGGACGATCTCGATCGGCATGCGTTCGCGGGTACCGAACGGGAAATTCTCGACCGATCGCTCGGTCTGCGCGCCCCAATAGGCCTGGGCGGGAACGTCGATCGGGCCGATCGAGTCGGTTTCTGTGCGGGTGTTGGTCATGGCCTACCTACGTCGTCATGCCGGGCTTGTTCCGGTATGGCTGCGTAGAGCAGAAGGCCGACATGGGAGTAAATCCCATGTCGTCGACCGCGCGGTGCGCGTCGGCCGGCCGTTCGCGTCGCTTTGCGACCGGCGATCAGCTTTGCCTGATCGCCTCGCTCCAGCTCACTTCTTCCGTTTGAAATCCACGGCGACGACGTTCGAGCCGTCTTCGATCGGCACCGCGGTCGGGCCGTCATTCTCGGCCGGGTCATGCTCGCCGAGCGACTCGTCCGCGCCCTCCTGCGCCTGGAAGCGCAGTTCAAAGCTGACCGCGGGATCCTGGAATGCGGTGATCGCCGAATAGGGGATGACCAGCTTCGACGGGACCTGGTTGAACGACAGACCGATCGAGAAGCGCTCGTCGTCGACGACGAGGTCCCAGTAGCGGTTCTGCATGACGATCGTCATCTCGTCCGGGAAACGTTCGATCAGCCGCTTGGGGATGTCGACGCCGGGCGCCTGCGTCTTGAAGGTGATGTAGAAATGATGCTCG
Source organism: Sphingomonas sp. BK481 (assembly GCF_014194875.1). NCBI lineage: Bacteria > Pseudomonadati > Pseudomonadota > Alphaproteobacteria > Sphingomonadales > Sphingomonadaceae > Sphingomonas > Sphingomonas sp. BK481. Next base: position 223,721 of record NZ_JACIAP010000006.1, read on the forward strand.
CCGGGAAGCCCGCCGGCCTCCGACACGGAACCGAGCACGCGGCCGACGACGGCACGCAGGGCTTCTTGCACGATCTCGTCGTACGGAATCAGGCTATCGGGCAGTCCATCGCTCATTCCCCTTGGGTAGCGGTATTCGGATGGCGGTCAAGATTGCATGCGTCGTGGCGCACGTTATGGGAGGTGGCATGCGCACCGCCACGATTTCCCGCTCCACCGCCGAGACGGCGATCGACGTCACCATCAACCTCGACGGGACCGGCGTTTACGACGTCGAGACCGGCGTCGGCTTCTTCGACCACATGCTCGAGCAGCTCTCGCGCCATTCGCTGATCGACCTGCACGTCCGCACCAAGGGCGACCTGCATATCGACGAGCATCACACCGTCGAGGATACCGGCATCGCGATCGGCCAGGCGTTCGCGCAGGCGCTCGGCGACAAGCGGGGCATCGCGCGATACGGCGATGCGCTGTCGCCGATGGACGAGACTCTCACGCGGGTCGCGCTCGATATCTCCGGACGGCCCTGGCTCGTCTGGAAGGACCTGTTCTCGCAGAGCCGGCTGGGCGGCATGGACACCGAGATGTTCGAGCATTTCTTCCACAGCTTCGCGCAGGCCGCGGGCATTACGCTGCACGTCGAGACGCTGTACGGCACCAACAACCACCATATCGCCGAGGCCGCGTTCAAGGGCGTCGCGCGCGCGCTGCGCACCGCGATCGAGATCGACCCGCGCAAGGCCGACGCTATTCCGTCGACCAAGGGGATACTGTGACGCTCGCGCTGATCGATTACGGCGCGGGGAACCTGCATTCGGTCGAGAACGCGCTGCGCACCGCGGGCTGTAGCGACCTGATCGTCACCGCCGACGCGGACGTCGTCGCGAAGGCCGACCGGATCGTGCTGCCCGGCGTCGGCGCGTATGGCGCGTGCGCGGCGGCGTTGCGTGCGGTGCCGGGAATGGTCGAGGCGCTGAACCGGCGCGTGCGCGACGAGGGCGCGCCGTTCCTCGGCATCTGCGTCGGCATGCAGCTGATGGCGGACGCGGGCGAGGAAATGGGGACGCATGCCGGGCTCGGCTGGGTGCCGGGGCGCGTGCGGCGGCTCGAGCCGGGGACGATGGACGCGAAGGTGCCGCATATGGGCTGGAACGACGTCGTGCCGGCCCGCGCGCATACGCTGATCGCGCCGGGCGAGGCCTATTTCCTGCACAGCTTCGGCTTCGAAGGCGCCGATGTGCTTGCGACCACCGATCATGCCGGCCCCGTCACCGCGGCGATCGGCCGCGACACGATGATCGGCGTGCAATTTCACCCTGAGAAGAGCCAGCGCTACGGCCTGGCCTTGCTTGAACGTTTTCTGGAGTGGCGGCCGTGAGCCTTATCGTTTTCCCCGCGATCGACCTCAAGGCAGGGCAAGTCGTCCGCCTCGCCGAGGGCGATATGGACCGCGCGACCGTCTATGGTGACGATCCCGCGGCGCAGGCGATGCTGTTCGCAGATGCAGGTGCCGAGCATCTGCACGTCGTCGATCTCGACGGCGCGTTTGCTGGGGCTTCGGTCAATGGCGACGCGGTGCGCGCGATCGTTTCGCAGTTTCCGGGGCATGTGCAGCTGGGCGGCGGGATCCGCACGCGTGCCAATGTCGAGGGCTGGTTCGATCTGGGCGTGTCGCGGGTCGTGATCGGCACCGCGGCGCTCGAGGATCCCGACTTCGTGCGCGGCGTGGCGAAGGATTTCCCCGGCGGGATCGTCGTCGCGGTCGATGCGAAGGACGGCATGGTCGCGACCAAGGGCTGGGCCGACGTTTCGACCACCAGCGCGGTCGATCTCGCGCGGCGGTTCGAGGATGCGGGCGTGGCGTCGTTGCTGTTCACCGATGTGGGGCGCGACGGGATGCTCAAGGGCTGCAACGTCGAGGCGACGGTCGACCTGGCGCGGTCGGTCGACATTCCGGTGATCGCTAGCGGCGGGGTGAAGGGGATCGCCGAAATTCACGTGCTGGCGCTGCATGTCCGTGATGGCGTCGAGGGCGTTATCACGGGGCGGGCGTTGTACGACGGGCGGCTCGACCTTGCGGCGGCGTTGAGCGTGGCGAAGGCGGCATGAGGGTTCACGCGGAGACGCGGAGCCGCGGAGATAGTGGTTTCGCGCAGAGGCGCAGAGGACGCAGAGCCGACCGCGTCAGCGGTCCCTCCATCCTCGCAAGCGATGGAGTCCTACATGCTGCTGCAGGCACGCGCTTCTCTCTCTTCTCTGCGCCCTCTGCGCCTCTGCGCGAAATAGCCTTCTTAGCGGCTCCGCCGCGTCTCCGCGTCTCCGCGTCTCCGCGTGAACCACTTCTTCGAGACCCCGCATGACCGTCCGCGCGCGCGTGATCCCGTGTCTCGACGTCGCCGATGGCCGCGTCGTGAAGGGCGTGAACTTCGTCGAGCTGCGCGACGCGGGCGATCCGGTCGAGCAGGCGCGCGCCTATGACGCCGCCGGGGCGGACGAATTGTGCTTTCTCGACATCGGCGCGAGCCATGAGGGCCGGGGCACGATCCTCGACGTCGTGCGGCGGACCGCGGCGGTGTGCTTCATGCCGCTGACGGTCGGCGGCGGCGTGCGAACCGCGGACGATGCGCGCGCGCTGTTGCTGGCGGGCGCGGACAAGGTTGCGGTCAACTCCGCCGCGGTCGAGCGACCCGAACTCGTCGCCGATATCGCCGAGCGCTTCGGCAGCCAGTGCTGCGTCGCGAGCGTCGACGCGCGGCGCTCGGGCGAAGGTTGGGAAGTGTTCACGCATGGCGGCCGGCGGGCGACCGGGATCGATGCGATCGCGCATGCGGTGAGGCTCGCCGACCTCGGCGCGGGCGAGCTGCTCGTCACCTCGATGGACCGGGACGGGACGCGCAGCGGCTATGACCTCGACCTGATCCGCGCGATCGCCGACCGCGTGGCGGTGCCCATCGTGGCAAGCGGCGGGGTCGGCGGGCTCGACGATCTGGTCGCCGGGATCCGCGACGGGCATGCCAGCGCGGTGCTGGCCGCATCGATCTTCCATTTCGGGCAGGCGTCGATCGGCGACGCGCATGCCGCGCTGGCGGCTGCGGGGATCCCGGTGCGGACCCCCTTGCGGTCGGCCTGACCGGCATGGCGACGCTGCCGCTGGTCGCGGTGCAGTCGGGACATAGCGGCGTGGTGCATCCGCGCACCGGCCCCGAGACGTCGGACATCGCGCTGTTCGCGGTCGCCGCGATCGGCGTCTGGCTGGTCCGCCGCGCGCTGCGCAAGCGGTTCCTGAAGCGGCCGCCGCGCGCAAAGGATTGACCCGCCCGCACGCCTGCGTCAGCACGCACGGCATGGCAGACCCCGTTTTCGATCGCCTGGAGGCGACCATCCGCGCGCGCCGCGATTCGCCCGCCGACACCTCCTACACCGCCAGCCTGTTCGCGCGCGGCCGCCCCAAGATCGCGCAGAAGCTCGGCGAGGAAGCGGTCGAGACGGTGATCGCGGCGTGTTCGGGCGACGAGGCGAGCATCGTCCCCGAGGCCGCCGACCTGATGTTCCATCTCGCGGTGCTGCTGGCGGACGCCGGGCTGAGCCTCGACGATGTGCGGGCCGAGCTGGAGCGGCGCGAAGGAGTCGGCGGGTTGGTCGAGAAGGCGGCGCGGACCGGCTGACCCGCCACCTCCGTCATTCCTGCGGAGGCGGGACTCCAGACTGGCTGGCCACGCGGATTGATCGCGATCCGCCGAGGATATGGATCCCTGCCTTCGCGGGGATGACGAAGGTTGGTAGGATGCCTGAAAAGGAGCAAGCCCCATGCCGATCGACGCCACCCAGCCCTATGACGACCAGAACATCTTCGCGAAGATCCTGCGCGGCGAGATTCCGTCGAGGCGGGTGTATGACGACGACTTCGCGATCGCGTTCCACGACATCAACCCGCAGGCGCCGACGCATCTGCTGGTGATCCCCAAGGGCGCCTATGTCTCGTGGGACGATTTCTCCGCGCGTGCGGGCGATGCGGAGATCGCCGGGTTCATCCGCGCGGTCGGGACGGTCGCGCGCGCCGCGGGGCTGGTCGAGCCGGGCTATCGCCTGCTCGCGAACATCGGCCAGCACGGGCATCAGGAGGTGCCGCACCTGCACGTTCATGTCTTTGGCGGGCGTCCGCTTGGCCCGATGCTGGCCGGATAGCGCGGCTTTCCGCCACTAAAGGATTGCGCGTGATAAAATTGCCATTAGGCTTCCCGGCTTGAGCAAGGGGGCCAGTGAACCGGCCCTCACAACCCCCGGGGGGAACCGAATTGATTTTTGGTCGCGTTAAGTCACTGGACGCCATTCTGGCGACGGCGGAGAAGAAATCGCTCCACCGATCGCTGGGCGCGTTCCAGCTAACCATGCTCGGCATCGGTTGCGTGATCGGCACGGGTATCTTCGTGCTGACCTCCGCCGCCGCGCAGAAGGCCGGGCCGGGCATGATCCTGAGCTTCGTCGTCGCCGGCGCGGTCTGCGTCGTCGCCGCGCTCTGCTATGCCGAGATCGCGGCGATGGCCCCGGTCGCGGGCTCCGCCTATACCTACACCTATTCGGTCATGGGCGAGCTGCTCGCCTGGACGGTCGGATGGGCGCTGATCCTCGAATATGCGGTGGCCGCGAGCGCCGTGTCGGTCGGCTGGTCCGGCTATTTCGCGGGCTCGATATTGCACGAGACGTTCGGGATAACACTCCCGACCTGGCTGTCGCACGGGCCGTACATGCCCGGCGGGTTCATCAACCTGCCCGCGGTCGTCATCTCGCTGCTGATCACCTGGCTGCTGATGATCGGCACGACCGAGAGCGCGCGCGTCAACGCGGTGCTGGTGACGATCAAGGTCGTCGCGCTGACCGCGTTCGTCGCGCTGACGCTGCCCAAGACACATGGCAGCAATTTCGAGCCGTTCCTCCCCACCGGCATCCTCGGCAGCAACGGGCTGGGCGTGGTCGGCGCGGCGGCGACGATCTTCTTCGCCTATGTCGGCTTCGACGCGGTCTCGACCGCGGCCGAGGAGACCAAGGATCCGCAGCGCAACGTGCCGATCGGGCTGATCGCCTCGCTCGGCATCTGCACCGTGTTCTACATGCTGGTCGCAGCGGGCGCGATCGGCACGATCGGCGGACAGCCGCTGTTCGGCGCCGACGGCGTGCCGTTCACCACCGGGTCGGCCGAACTCGCCCGCGCCTGTCTGATCCCCGCCAACGCGCAGGCGCTGGTCTGCTCCAACGAGGCGCTGGCGCATGTCCTGCGTCAGGTCGGCTATGCCAATGTCGGCAACTGGATGGGCTATGCCGCCGGTCTTGCGCTGCCGTCGGTGATCCTGATCCTGATGTTCGGCCAGACGCGCATCTTCTTCGTGATGAGCCGCGACGGCCTGCTGCCCGAAGTGCTCAGCCGCGTGCATCCCAAGTGGAAGACGCCGCATATCGTCACCGCGATCACCGGCGTGTTCGTTGCGTTCGCCGCCGCGTTCCTGCCGGTCGGGCAGCTCGCGGACATCGCCAATGCGGGCACGCTCTACGCGTTCATGATGGTCGCGATCGCGCTGCTGATCCTGCGCAAGCGTGAGCCCAACCGGCATCGTCCGTTCCGCACGCCGGCGGCCTGGATCGTCGCGCCGCTGACGATCGTCGGCTGCATCGGGCTGTACTTCTCGCTTCCCTACGAGGCGATGGCGGTGCTGCCGATCTGGGGCGCGGTCGGGCTCGTGATCTATTTCCTCTATGGCTACCGCAAGAGCTATCTCGGGCGCGGGATGGCCGATGGCGGCGAGCCGATCGACATGGCGCCCCCGGGCAGCCACTGAGACGGGACGCAAAAAAGGGCCGCGGGAGGAAACTCCCGCGGCCCTTTTTTTGTGCGTAGTACCGAACGCGTCATCCCCGCGAAGGCGGGGATCCCTATCCTCCAGCGGTTGCGAGTCTATCGCGCGGCCGGCCAGTATGGGTTCCCGCCTGCGCGGGAATGACGGTTCGGTTCGTCAGCCGATATGCTTGGCGGCCAGCGCCTTCATGTCGACCATCGGGCGGGCGCCGACATGGCTGATGATCTCGGCCGCGCAGACCGCGCCGAGCTTGAGCGAGGCGTGGAGGTCGTGACCCTGTGCCTGGCCGTGGAGGAAGCCCGCCGCGAACAGGTCGCCCGCGCCGGTCGTGTCGACGACCTTGGCGATCGGCTCGGCCTTCACTTCGGCGCGCGTGCCGGTCTGGATCGCGCAGGCACCGTGTTCGCCGCGGGTGACGACCAGGGTCGGGACCTGGGCCGAGATCTTCGCGACTGCCGCGTCGAAATCCTCGGTCTCGGCAAGCGCCGCGAGCTCGCTCTCATTGGCGAACAGGATGTCGATCAGGCCGTCCGACAGCAGCTGGCGGAAATCGCCGCCGTGGCGCGAGATGCAGAACACGTCGCTGAGCGTGAAGGCGACCTTGCGGCCGGCGCCACGCGCGCAATCGATCGCGGCGCGCATCGCGGCGCGCGGCTCTTCGGGATCCCAGAGATAGCCCTCGAGATACAGGATCGCGCTGTCGGCGATCATCGCGGTGTCGATCGCCGCGGCGGGCAGATACTGGCCCGCGCCGAGGAAGGTGTTCATCGTCCGCTGGCCATCGGGCGTCACGAAGATCAGGCAGCGGCCGGTGGTCGGGTCGCCGGCGCGGACCGGGGTCGCGAACTCGATGCCGATGCTGCGCACGTCATGCGCGAAGACCTGGCCGAGCTGGTCGTCGGCGACCTGGCCGATGAAACCGCACTTGCCGCCGAGCGCAGCGACGCCGGCGACGGTGTTGGCGGCCGATCCGCCCGAGATTTCCATGCCCGGCCCCATCTTGGCGTAGAGCGCGTCGGCTTCTTCGGACGAGAACATCAGCTGCATCGAGCCCTTGGCAACACCGATCTCGGCGATGAAGGCGTCGTCGGCGGTGCTCAGAATGTCGACGATGGCATTGCCGATCGCGACGACGTCATAGGTAGGCGTGCTCAAGGGGAGGTCTCCGGACCGAACGGGAAAAGCTCGCCGTAATTCGCGCAGGCGGCAGGCGCAACCGCTGCGGCGCCGGGTGCCCGAGCCGCCGGCGTCAGCGCAGATAGGCGACGAGGCTGAGGCCGGCGACCTTGCCGAACACCGAATAGCTCGCCTCGAGCATCGTCTTGCGCTGCATCAGGTCCATCGAGATCTGGCCGTAATCCGCATCCTCATTGTCCGAGACGATCTTCTCGAGCAGCGCGGCGCGATCGGCCGCGCGCGCGCCGAGCGTCTCGATCTGCGCCTGGCGGAGGCCGTTGGCGGCGTTGAGCCCGCGGACCTGCGGCAAGGCGGCGTCAAGCTGCGCGATCGCGGTCTTGAGCGCCGCGGCCTGACCTGCGCTGGGGCTGGCGCCGATCGGCCCGGCCTCGGCCAGCGTCCGGAACGCGGCGAGCACGCCGTCGCCGAGCTCGCTCGCGGTGACGCCGTAGGTCAGCGTCGCGCCGCCGCCGATCGACGCCGAGGCGCGGACGTCGTCATTGCCGAATGCGGCCTGCGTCGTCGTGCCCGCGGTCTCGGCGAGCGTCGCGGGCTTGAACGGGATCGCGTCGCCCTGCGCGCCGGCGAACAGCGGCTCGCTGCCGTCGGTCGCGTTGAGCGCGGAGCGGAACTGGCTGAAGGCGCTTTCGATCGCGCTGCCGAGCGCGGGCGTCGCGCCGGTGCCGACCGCGGTCATCAGCTGTGTCCGGAGATCGCCGGCGATCGTGTCGATCGCGGTGATATTGGCCTCGTACAGCGACAAGATCGTGCCGAGCCGGGTCGTCGCCGCACTCTGCGCCGCCTGCATCGACAGCGCACTGCGCGCGGACAAAGTGCGGACCGCGGCGCTGCCGAGATCGGCGAGGTCCTTCGCCTTCTTGCCCGAATTGAGCTGCAGCTGCGTCTGCGCGAGCCGCTGCTGCGCCTTCTGGACCGCGTCGGTCAGCGTCCGCTGGAGCGGGATGGTGGCGATGCGGGTCATCGATGCTGGTCCTATCTGATCATGCCGAGAAGCGTTTCGTACATCTCGCTCGCGGTGGTCATGACGCGCGCGGCGGCGGCGTAGCTGTTCTGGAGCACGACCATCTGGCCGAGCTCCTCGTCGATATTGACGCCCGAGACGCTGTCGCGGCGGTTGATCGCGTCGTCGCGGCGTGCGCCCATCTGGTCCGCGCGATCGGTGGCGCGCGACGCGGCGGATCCCGCATCGCCCAGCACGACCGCGGAAAAGCGCGCGATCGTCATCGTCCCCGCATCGCCGAGATCGACCGCGCTCGCCAGCGCATCAACCAGCGCGGTCGCGCCGCGCCGATCGCTCGGCCCGAGCGCCTTGGCCCCCACCGCGACGGGCTGAAGCCGGGCGAGCGGGAGGCGGGTCGGGTCGGCGAGCACGTCGCGGCGGACCCCGGCGCTGTCGAGCCCCGCCCCCGCCGCGCCCAGCCCGGTGATCGCCGCAAAGCCGCGCCCGGTGCCGCCGCGGTCGGTCGTGTCGGACAGGACCGAGAGCATCGCCCCCGATTCGGCGCGGGTAGCCGAGAACCGCAGGCGCCCGGCATCGTCGAGCGCGAACTGGCCATAGCCGCCGAGCGGGCTGGCGTTGAGCTCGTCGATCAGGTCGCCATAGCTCGGCCCCGTCGCCCCCGTCAGCGCATAGCGCGCGACCAGCCGACCCGACGAATCGCGCAAGGCGAAATCGACCGCCTCGCCGGCGGCGAAGCGATGCGGATCGGCGGTGGTGAACCCCGAGGGCACGAGCATGCTCGTGTCGCTGCGGACGATGTCGTTCAGCCCGAAATAGTGCGACAGGCCGATCCCCGCGCGCGCACTCGGCCGCGCGGTGTCCTGCGCGATGGCGACGCCGGTCCCTGCCCCGGTCGCGGCGATCGTGAGCGTGCCGTTGGCGAACGACGCGGTCGCCGCACCGCCAAGGCCAGTATTGATCGCCGCGATCGCATCGTCGACGGTTGCCGCCGCGCCGAGTGCGTCGAAGTCGAGCGTGGTGCCGGCGACCATCGTGCCGTCCGACCGCGTCACCGCGATCAGCGCCGCGCCGGTGAACCCCAGCCGGTCGCCACCGGTCAGCGCGGTCGCGCGGCCGGTGAGCGTCGCGGGCGGCGGCACCGCCGACCCGGTGTTGGACGCGGCGTTGATCGTCCGGGCGAGCCCCGCGAACAGCGTCTCGACCCGCGCCGAGAACGCCGGCAACTGCCGGTCGCGCAGGTCGAGCAGCCCGCCGAGCCGCCCGCCCATCGCCGGCGTGTCGAGCGTCGTCCCGGTCGCCGCGCCGAGCGTGCCGTCCGCCTCGGCGAACCGCACGTCGATCGTCGGATAGACCGGCTGCGCGCTGCCGACTCCGCTGGCGGGATAGGAAAGCTGGCGCAGCCGCTGGTCGAGCAGCGGGACGCCCGAGGCGGTATCGATCGTCACCCGCCCGCTCGGCTGTTCGCGCGCGGTGATGCCGATCAGCGCGCTGAGCTCCTCGAGCGCGGTGGTGCGGCGGTCCGCGGGGCCAGACGCGCTGCGCCCCAGCCCCTGCAGCCGCGAGATCGAATCGTTGAGCGTGTCGACGGTGCGCAGCAGCGCGTTGACCCGCTCGACCGTGTCGCCGACCTCGCCCTCGATATCGCCGCGCAGAACGTCGACGTCGCGACCGAGCTGGCGCATCGATCCGATCGCGTCCTCGACCATGCCGACAAAGGGCGCGGTGACCGCGGAGCCGCCATTGGCGCCCGCCATCGCGGTCGCGGTCGCGGCGATCGCGTCGAGCCGGGCGGGCAGCGCGGATTCGGACCCGGTCGCGCCGAGCAGCGACTGCAACCGGTCGAGATAGCCCGCCTCGACCTCCGCACGGCCCGCATCGCCGCTGCGGCCATAGACGGTCGCTTCGAGGAACTTGTCCGCGACGCGGCCGGGTTCGCCGACCACCACGCCGTTGACGCGGCCCGCGGTGACCCCCGTCTGCAATGCGACCGTCTCGCGCGCATAGCCCGGCGTGTTGACGTTCGCCAACATGAACACCACCGGCTTCAAGCGCCAGCGCGCGGCGTTCCAGGACCTCCTCTATCAGCAGGAAACGCGCCCCGGTTCGGCGGCGGGCGGTGACGGCCAGGCCAAGGTGCCGACCGGGATCCAGATCGGCGCGGGCGTGAAGACCGGTGGCGTCTACCGCATCACCGAACAGGGTGCGCCCAACCAGACCGGCAACCGCTATGACATCGCGATCCAGGGGCGCGGCTATTTCCAGGTGACGTTGCCCTCGGGGCAGATCGGCTTCACCCGCGACGGATCGTTCCAGCTATCCGAACAGGGCGAGCTGGTCACCGCGGACGGCTTCCGCGTCGAACCCGCGATCGTCATCCCGCCCGAGGCGGTCGACGTCGCGATCTCGAAGACTGGCGAGGTCCAGGTCAAGCTCGCCAACGATCCCGCGCTGCAGACCGTCGGCCAGATCCAGCTCGCGACCTTCGTCAACGAGGCGGGGCTGGAGGCGCAGGGCGGCAACCTCTTCCTCGAAACCGCCTCGTCGGGGCAGCCAACCGTCGCCGCGCCGGGCCAGCCGGGCTTTGGCGACACGCTGCAGGGCTTTGTCGAGGCGTCGAACGTCAACCCGGTGTCCGAGATCACCGCGCTGATCACCGCGCAGCGCGCCTATGAGATGAACAGCCGCGTGGTGAAGACCGCGGACGAGATGCTCGCGACCTCGAGCCAGCTCCGGTGAGCCGCCTGGCAATCGCCGTCGCGCTCGTCCTCGCATCGGGGATCGCGCTCCCGGCACACGCGGCGGATCCCGCCGAGACGCCCGTCGCGGTGCTCACCCGCGCGATCGCGCGCGGCGACATCCTGAGCGCGGCCGATTTCGAACTGCAGCCGCGGGCCGCAGTCGCCGCGCGCGGCGTGCTGGCGGCGGATGCGGCGAGCGGACGCGAGGCGGTGCGCGCGCTGCCCGCCGGCACGATGGTCCGCGCCGGCGATCTCGTCGCGCCCCGGCTGGTGCGTCGCGGCGAGGCGGTGACGCTGTCGCTCCAGGGGCGCGGGTTTGCGATCACCACCGCGGCGCGGGCGCTGGCGGCGGGCGGCATGGGCGACGTCGTCCGCGTCGTCGCGCTGTCCACGAACCACAGCGTCGATGGCGTCGTCACCGGCGCGGGCAGCGTCCGCGTCGCCGCGCAATGAGGAGAGTTTCGATGACCAGACCCGCGACATTGTTCCTGATCCTCGCCGGCGCGACCGCGCTGTCGGGCTGCGGCACGATCGGCCAGCTCAAGACGATCGGCAAGGCGCCGAAACTCAGCGAGATGACCGCGGTCGACACCCCGCTGACCGAGGATTCGCTCGGCCAGCCGAGCCGTCGCCCGGCCGCGCCGCCACTGGCGCTGGCGCACCCGACGCATCGCTGTTCCGCGCGGGCGCTGGTGCGTTTCTCGGCGACCAGCGGGCCGCGCGCAAGGGCGACATCCTGACCGTGCGGATCAACGTTCAGGATCGCGCCGAGGTCGGCAACACGACCGCACGCACGCGCGGCGGCTCCGAGAATGCGGGGCTGACCGCAGCACTCGGGCTCGGCGTCGCGACGCCCGACCCGCTGATCGCCGGCAATTCGAAGTCGCAGTTCAACGGATCGGGCAATATCAGCCGCTCCGAGACGATCAGCATGACGATGTCGGCGATCGTGACCGACGTGCTGCCCAACGGCAATCTGATGATCCGCGGCCGCCAGGAGATCCGCGTCAATTACGAGCTGCGCGAGCTGATCGTGACCGGCATGGTCCGCCCGCAGGATATCAGCCGCGACAACAGCATCCGCCACACGCAGATCGCCGAGGCGCGGATCAGCTATGGCGGCCGCGGCCAGCTGACGCAGGCGCAGCAGGCACGCTGGGGCCAGCAGATCTACGACGCGCTGTTTCCGTTCTGAGGCGCGCGCCCGCGCTGCAAATAATCCGCGCAGCGCGACCAACTAGCCGGATTTCTTCCCAGAATAAGGAGCGGGTCGGATCTGACCGCTCCGTCGGCGAGCCGCCGTACGGCTCAAGGACGCAGAAGCGACCGACTATTCCAGAAGGAAGAATATCATGGGAATGTCCGTTAACACCAATGTTGGCGCGATGGCGGCCCTCCAGGCCCTCAACGAGACCAGCAAGGGTCTGTCCGTCGTCCAGAGCCGCATCAACAGCGGCCTGAACGTCGCATCGACCAAGGACGATTCGGCAGCCTTCACGATTGCCCAGGGCCTTCGCGGCGATCTGGGTGGCCTCAAGGCGGTCAACTCCTCGCTCAGCCGGGCGAAGAGCGTGGCCGACGTTGCGGTCGCAGGCGCAGAGCAGATCTCGGACGTCGTCAACCAGATGAAGACGCTCGCCAAGCAGGCGTCGGACGATGGCATCAGCGACGAGAGCCGCGCTGCGTACAACAAGGACTTCACCGCCCTTCGCGACCAGATCAGCACGATCGTCGATTCGTCCGAGTTCAACGGTACGAACCTGCTCAAGACCGGCGGCGGCACCGTGAGTGCGTTGCAGTCGCTGACCAACAAGGCAACCGGCACCGACACCTACGATCCCGATACGCTCTCCATCGCCAACCAGGAAATCGACCTGCCGGCGACGGAAACCGCGTCCGCGGGCGTGGGTACCGGCGTGCTCGGCCAGGATTCGGAAATCGACACGGCTGCGAAGGCCAAGGCGATGGTCGATACCCTGGACACGCTGGGCAGCTCGCTCAACACCAAGCTGAGCGATCTCGGCTCGGGGTCGCGCAAGATCGACGCACAGATGACGTTCACCAGCAAGCTGTCGGACGCGATCGAAAGCGGCGTCGGCAAGCTGGTCGACGCGGATCTGGCCAAGGAATCGGCGAAGCTGCAGGCACTGCAGGTCAAGCAGCAGCTTGGCGTTCAGGCGCTGTCGATCGCCAACCAGGCACCGCAGACGATCACCTCGCTGTTCCGGTAAGCCGGTACGAGACACGATCCCGCCAAGTCCCCCAAGCACATCGGCGGGGGGTCGTGGAAACCGGGGTGGCCGATCGGCCATCCCGGTTTTTTCATGCCTGTTTTCAGGCGGCGGCGCGCCTGGATACGGGTAATCCCTTAATAGCCGTGCGGCCCGGTTCGACTAGGGTCGAGCGAACCGGCGGGCGGGCCAGCCACGAACGGCCGGAGAGGATGAGGTCATGGACTACCGCGTTTCGCTGTCGCTCTCGGTCACCGACCCGCATGCGCTGTGGTCCGCCGCGGCGGCCTGTGCGCTGACCGCGCCGGGCATGACGCTCGACGACGTCGTCGAGACGATCGGCAGCGAGCATGATCCCGACATCGCCGACTGCATCGCGCTGCTGCTGCTGTCGCCGCGGATCACCGGCGCGCGGATCGAAGACTTCGCCTGCCGTCGCGCCGGCAGGCCCAAACGCGTGGCCGACGTCACCCCGTTGCCGACCCGCCCCCGCGCGACGCGGCACGGCCTGAACGCCAACGCCTGAGACACGCCGGGCCGGGGTTCGGCGCAGCGCGCGGACGCCAGCGCGATCAGGCGCGGCGCGCCGCCACCTCGACCAGCAACACCGCCGCGATCGTCGGATCGACCCGGCGCAGGGCCGTGGAGACGTCCTGCGCCAGTCGTCGTGCATCGACCGGCGTCGACGCGGAGGCATGCAACCGCGCGAATTCGATCGACGCGACCAGCGCCGCCTCGCGCAGTTCGGGCCGACGCGTCTCGATCGCGCCCGCGCCTGCGACATTGGCGGCCTGAAGCACGAGCTTGACCTTCAGCCGTCCGTCCGCGCGATCGCCCTCGACGATTGGCACGTCGAGTGGATCGAGCATCACGAACAGCGGCGACGGCCGTACGGATTCACCTTCCGCCCCGCCTCCTTCCGCCCCGCCCCCTTCGGACGCCGCCGCGCCCGGCGCCATGACTGGCGCGGTCAGCAGCGCCGCGATCAGCAGCGCGATCTGCTTGGGTGAAGGGCGGGTGCGCATCGCTCGGGCTCCGGTTTGTGGTTTCGTCGGGACGTCGCCCCGAATGCCGGCCGATGCCGACGATCCGCAGGTCTTTGCCTCTATAATAGGAGGATAGCGGAGGGATGGAGCGCAAGTGAGCCACGATCAGAAACCCGCGCGCGTCAGGATCGTCGCGAACGGTGCCGAGACGGACGCCCGCCGGCGCGGCGATGCAACGGCGATCGCGCCGATGCCGACCACCGGACCGGTCGATGGTCATCATGCCGCTGCAGGAAACAGGGTCGCGACGATCGTGTTCGCGCTGCTGTTCCTTGGCGCCGCCGCCGCTGCCGCGGTCGCGGTGACCTTGGCCTTCGCATGATCCGCCTCGCCATCGCGCTGGCGATCGGCGCGGGGCTGGCCGGACCGCATCCCGCGCGCGCTGCCGAACCGTCGCATCCGAGCGCGCCGCACCCGAGCACGCCCCACCCGGGCACGCCGACGCCCGCGCAACCGTCGCCACCCGCCCCCGCCCGCCCGGCGCCTGTACCCTTTGCCGCCGAGCTCGCCGCGCAGCCGCTGCCGCCGGCGCGCACCGCCTGGACCGCGATGAGCGAGCAGTCGGCCTGGGCGGCGCTTGCGACCGCCACGCCCGCGACGCGGCAGGCGACACGCTGGCGCTATGCGGTCGCCCTGATCGCGCGCGACCGCGCCGGCGAGGCGCTCGGCGTGCTCGACGTGATGGCGGCCGACGATACCGGGCTTGCAAAGGTCGCCGCGTGGCGGCGCGCGCGCGGCGTCGCGCTCGGGCGGCTCGGGCGGACCGATCCGGCGATCGCGGCGCTCGACGACCCTGCGCTCGCGACCGATCCCGAGACCTGTATGTGGCGGATGCGGATCCTGGCGGAGGCGGGTCGTGCGGCGCCGGCGCTGGGCGTGCTCGGCTGTGCGATGCCTGCGCTGAACGCGCGTGGCGCCAAGGCGCGCCGCCCCTTCATCCTCGCTGCCGCGCGCGCGGCGATCGACGCAGGGAGGCCTGGCCCGGCGCGCGACTGGCTCGATCGCATCCCGGCGACCGACGCGGCGGCCGCGCTGTTGCACGGCGAGGCGGACCGTGCGCTCGGCGCCGCCGCGACGAGCCGTCGCTGGTTCGATCTGGCCGCACGCACCGGCGATCCCGAACAGCGCGCCGCAGCCACGCTCGGCACGATCGAGACCGATCTGGCCGCGCGCACGCTCGCCCCGCCGGCCGCGGCGCGGCGTCTGGCGGCGCTGCTGTTCCGCTGGCGGGGGGGCATGGTCGAACGCCGCGGGCTGACGCTGGCGATGAGCCTCGCCACCCGCCGCGGCGACGAACCCGCGCTGCTGGCGGCCGCCGCCGCGCTGCTGCGCTACGGCAATGTCGGCGCCGACGCCGCGCCGCTGTCGGCGACCGTCCAGGCGCATCTCGTCGCACTGGTGGCGCCACAATCGACCATGCCGCTCGGCACCGCCGCCGGCCTGCTCTGGGATTACCGCGACCTGATGCCGACGGGCGCGGACGGCGACCGCGTGGTGTGGATGCTCGCCGACCGGCTGCAACAGGCCGGGCTCTATCGCCGCGCCGCCGAACTGCTCGAACGCCGGCTGTCCACCACACAGCGCGACGTCGAACAGGGCCCCCTGTCGATCCGCGTCGCGACGCTGCGGATTCTGGCGGGCGCGCCCGACGCCGCGGTCCGCGTGCTGCGCGAGACCGCGATGATTCCTTATCCCGACGCGATCCAGGACGAGCGCCGCCGCCTCCAGGCGGTCGCGCTCGAACTGCTCGGCCGCCACGCCGAAGCGGTGGCGACGCTCGCCGACATCCGCGACGCGACGCCGATCCGCGCCGAATTCGACTGGCACGCGCGCGACTGGTCGGGCTTAGCCGCCAGCGGCACCGCGCTGCTGCCCGCCCCCGGAGCGCGCGGCGGCCTGTCCGCGGAGGGCCAGGCGATCGTCCTGCGCCAGGCGATCGCCCATGCGATGCTCGGACAGGAAGCCGCCTTGGCGCGGCTCAACCGGCGCTATGCCCGCGCCTTCGCCGCGCTCCCCACCGCGCCCGTGTTCGCGATGCTGACCGCGCCGGTCGGAGGTTTCGACCCGGCGCGGCTCGACTCCGCGATGACCGCGCTGTCCGCGGCGGGACCCGCGGGCGCGATCGGCGACCTGCTGACCGCGGGACAGGCGGCGCGGACGTCGACGCGACTGGACTAGGCCGCCCCGCGCCCTTGCCCACGGATCATGCGCGCCGCCTGCGAGTTCAACCTGTTCACCAGGAGAGCCGCATGCCCAGCACGATCGCGCAGATCATCACCGAGATCGCCGCCGAGATCACCGACGACGCCGCGCGGATCGAGGCATCGGCGGACCGCAAGGAGGAGGCCGCGCCCGGGCCGATCGGCATCGCGGTCGCGCTGACGTCGGGCACGCTGCTGACCGCGGGCGCGGCGACGACGGCATTCCCGATCCAGAGCATCTCGAAGCTGTTCGCGCTCGACCTCGCGCTCGCGGCGATCGGCGACGACGTCTTCGCGCGCGTCGGGAAAGAGCCGTCGGGCGACCCGTTCAACTCGATCGTCGATCTGGAACGGACCAAGGGCGTGCCGCGCAACCCGTTCATCAACGCAGGCGCGCTGGCGGTCGTCGATATCCTGGTCGAGCACCGGCCCGAGGACGGCGACGATCCGGCGGTCGCCCGGCTGATCGGGCGCGAGACCGGGTCCGATGCCGTCACGTTCGACGAGGACGTGATGGCGTCCGAGCAGGAGGGCGGCGACCTGAACCGCGCGATGATGAGCTTCATGCGGCATCACGGCAATCTCCATGCCGATCCCGACGCGGTGATGGCCGCCTATGTCCGCAACTGCGCGATCGCGCTCGATTGCCGTGGCCTTGCCAAAGCGGGCGCGTATCTCGCGGCGACGCGGCGGACGCCCGATGACCCGGAGGCCGACGCGGTCGCCAAGCGCCACCGCACGGTGCTCGGCCTGATGATCACCTGCGGCCATTATGACGGGTCGGGGGATTTTGCGGTGCGGGTCGGCTTGCCCGCCAAGAGCGGCGTCGGCGGCGGCATTCTCGCGATCGTGCCCGACCGTGCGGCGATCGCGGTCTGGTCGCCCAATCTCGACCAGCACGGCAACAGCATCCTCGGCATCCGCGCGCTCGAGATGATCGCGCACCGGACCGGCTGGTCGGTGTTCGGACCGCCGCTGGTCTGACGCTCAGGCGGCGAGCCGGGTAACCGTCACCCCCGAGGATTGCGGGTCGGTATCGCCGGGTGCGCCGATGATCGTGTCCCCCGGCAGCTCGGCAAAGTCCGCCGTCGCATCGGTGAACGGGACGACCGGGCGGCCGAGCAGATAGCCCTGCGCCACGTCGCAGCCGATATCGTGCAGCACGTTGAGCTGTTCGCGCGTCTCGACCCCCTCGGCATGCGTCAGCACGCCCAGTTCCTTGCCGATCGCGACGGTCGCGCGCAGCACCGCCATGCAGCGCGGATCATTCGCCGCCTCGGCGACGAAGCTGCGGTCGATCTTGATCCGGTCGAAACGGAAGTCGCGCAAATGCGCGAGCGACGATTGCCCGGTGCCGAAATCGTCGAGCGACACCTTGATGCCGAGCTTGCGGATCCGGTCGAGCATCACCGCGGTCCGGCCCGCATCGTCGATCAGCGCCGTCTCGGTGATCTCGATCTCGACCCGCTCGGGGGCGACGCCGTGGATCAGGATCGCCTGGGTCAGGCTGTGCAGCAGCCCTTCCGACTTCAGCTGCGCGGCGGAAATGTTGATCGCGACGTTGAGATGCGGCGACCAGCCCGCGAGGTGGCGGCACGCCTCCATCATCACCCAGCGGCCGATATCCTCGACCAGCCCGCATTGCTCGGCGATCGGGATGAAGACGCCCGGCGGGATCCAGCCGCGCACCGGGTGGTTCCAGCGGATCAGCGCCTCATAGCCCGTCGTGCCCCCGGTCAGCAGATCGACGACCGGCTGGAAGGCGAGTGCGAAGCCGCCCGTCTGGACCGCTTCGTGCAGGTCGTCGACGATCCCCTGACGTTCGGCGAGCCGTTCGGCGAGCCCGGGCAGATAGGCCTGCGCGCGCCGCCGCCCGAGCCGCTTGGCCTCGTACAGCGCCATGTCCGCGCGCTTCATCAGGTCGTCGGCGGAACAGGCGCCCGAAAAGTGGGAAATGCCGATGCTGCAGCTCGGCAGCAGCCGGCAGCCGTTGATGACGACCGCGCCGCTCAATTGCGCGACGATCGAATCGGCGAGCGCCGCCGCCGCGTCACCTGTCTCGCTGGCGAGGATCGCGAGCTCGTCGCCGCCCATCCGCGCGATGAAGCTGTCCTGGGGCAGCAGCCGCGTCAGCTCGGCCGCGACATGGACCAGCAGCTGGTCGCCGACCGCGTGACCAAAGGCATCGTTGATCCGCTTGAAATCGTCGAGGTCGATCATCAGCAGCGAGAAGGGCGTGCCGATCCGGATCCGCGCCTCCTTCTGCTCGCGCAGCGACCGGCGGTTCCCCAGCCCGGTCAGCGGATCATGATAGGCCAGATGCGTCAGGTTGCGCAGCGCCTGCCGCTCCGCGCTGACGTCGTTGAAGGTCAGCACCACGCCCTTGGACTGCATCGGACGGCACTGCATCCGATAGACGCAGCCATCGTCCATCGCCCATTCGCGGTCGAACGTCGCGTCGGTCCGGATCCATTGCTGCATCGCCGCGCGGATCTCGGCGCGCCGCTCGGGCCGCCAGCCGCGATGACGCGCGACGATGTCGATACAGGCGGTGATCGTCATGCCCGGCGCGATCGCCCCGTCCGGGATCGCGTACATCTCGAGGAACCGGTGGTTGAAATGCTGCAGCCGGGCATGGCCGTCGATGAACACCAGCCCGTCCGACATGCTTTCGAGCACCGCTCTCAGCGTGTGCCCCTCTTCCTCGCGCGTCGTCCTGAACCGCTCGAAGGTCAGCAGGCTGGCGAGGCAGGTGACCGACACGCCAAACGCCATGCAGGCGGCGACGAGGCCCGGCGACAACAGGCTGCCGCGCACGTCGCCGATGCTGCCGATCACGATATCGCCCGACAGCGCGACGAAATGCGTCGTGCAGATCGCGAGCGCGAACAGCATGCAGGCGGCGGTGCGCGACCGCGCCCAGCCGCGGTGGAGCTGCCACGTCGCCATCAGCACCGTCCCGAGCACCAGCCCGGCGATGTTCGTCGGCCAGGAAAACACGTGGACGCAATCGGTCATGCCCGTCAGCCCGACCGCATGCATGCACCAGATGCCCGCGCCCGCGATCGTCGCCGCAGCGATCCGCGCGGCGCGGCGGCGCAGGCGGGTGACCGCGACCAGCGGCACGCCGACCAGCGCGATGCCGACCAGCGCGGACAGGATCGTGATCGGCACGTCGTAGCGGAGCAGGAGATCGGGTCGATAGGCGAGGATCGCGATGAAATGCGTCGCCCAGACGCCGAGCCCCGCGGCGAGCGCGAGCGCGGCATGCCGCCAGCCGAGCGGCTCGCCGGGCTCTGCCGCGGTCCGGTCGAGATCGATCGCGAGCATCGCCACCGACCAGCTCGCGGTCAGGCAGATCCCGACTGCAACGGCGACCAGCGACCCCGAATGCTCGAAATGAAGATTGAAAAGGGGTACCACGATCTTTGCTCTCAGGACGTAACTCCCAATCGCATGAATTTATTAAAGAAAGTTATAACCGAAACGGCTTGATAGGGCCCCTTGCCCGGCCGGTACGATCAATTGCCCGCCGAGGCGACGACGGCCCGGGTCACGTCGCCCATCAGCCGCATCCGCACCGGAATTGGCTCGCGCGTGCTGGCGATCATCACCGCGACCGCATAGCGATGGCCGTTCGGCGCGACGAGCAGTCCGATATCGTTATAGCCGGTCGACAGGCTGCCCAGATCCTGCCCGGTGCCGGTCTTGTGCGCGAGCGACCAGCCCGGCCGCAGCCCCGATTTGAGCCGCAACGGCCCGGTCTTGCTCGACCGCATCAGCGTCAGCAGCGACGCGGTCGAGCGCGCGCTCAGCAGCTTGCCCTGCGCGAGCAGCGACAGGCCGAGCGTCACGCCATTGGCGGACGCACCGTCGTATGGCGCCGCGAGATAGCGGTTCAGCGCCTTCGCCCGCGCCTCGTAGGTCATCGCCGCGCGCGCCTGGAGAAAGCCCCAGCCCCCCGCCCATTCGGGCCGCCATTCGAGCCCCGCGGTCTTCGCCTGCAGCACCCGTTCACCCGGGCCGAAGGTCACGCCCTCGACACCCTTGGCGTCGAGCATCCGGTTGATCGCCGCGGGCCCGCCGACGCGCCACAGCAGCACGTCGTTGCAGGTATTGTCGCTGCGCGTCATCGCGCCGCGCAACAGCTCGTCGATCGTCGTCGTATAACCGTCCGGGCCGATCAGCGTGCGGATCGGCTGATGGAACAGCGTCAGGTCGGCACGCGTCAGCGTGACGCGGTCGGACAGCGAAATCTGCCCGCGGTCGACGGCGTCCATCACCGCGATCGCCACCCACAGCTTGCTGACGCTTTGTTGCGGACGCCGCGTGTCACCGTCCCAGGCCACCACCCAGCCCTCGTCGATGTCGCGCACGGTGATCCCGACCTGTCCCTTGAAGCTCGCGCCGAGCGCCTGGACCGCGTTGAGCAGGTCCGCCGCGGGCTGGGGCCTGGTCGACGGCCGCGTCGGCGCCGATGGCCGGGGCGCCGGCGCCACGGTCGTGACGGTCAGCGGCGGCGGTGCGGGACGCATCGGCTGGCGCCCCGCGGGAACGCACGCGCCCAGGCTGGTGACCGCGGCAAGGATCCCGGCGAGGCGATGAGACACTGAAATTGGCACGATAAGTTCCCCTTGTCCGCTGCTTAGCGCGCTGAGCGCTGCGCGGAACCCGAAAGCTGCCGCATCCGCCGCGTTTCGGGTTCCGCCGGTCGCACGCCGCCGATCCGCCGCGACCCGGCTTTGGCCCCGGTGGCGGTGGCCGGCCCACCACGTCCGCCGCCCCTTGCTTGGCTGGAACCGGGACAATCGATTGCGTCAATTCTGCAACATTATGACGTCCATATGAAAGTCGTGCGTATTTTCGGTTGCAAAGACGGGACCGCTATGGCCGTTTGTTGCCAGGACAGGTCAGGGACGAAGCCGGACAGGCGGCCGTCCTTGCGTGTGACAGGGCAATTTCCGCAGGCGCGCCAAGGGGAATCGGCGGTCTGGAACGGCGATGATGGGGGAGGATCCTGAGAGCCACTTTTCAAAGGGGGCTTAGGATGATCAGATACACGACCTCGACCGTCGCACTGGCGGTCGCACTTCTTGCCGGGTCCGCCGCCTTCGCAGCGACGCCCGGCAGCGGCCAGGATGGCGCCGCGCCCACGCCCGCACCGGCCAGCGCCGTGCAGGAAAGCGTCCCCGACGCCGCCAGCGCGACCCCCGAGCCGTCGAACGACATCGTCGTGCTGGGCACGCGCCGGACCGATCGCACGCTCGCCACGTCGCCGTCGCCGGTCGACGTGATCAGTTCGGCCGAACTGACGTCGCAGCCCGCCGCCAACATGATCGACGCGCTCAAGAATATCGTGCCGTCCTTCTACGCCGGGCAGAATTCGATCTCGGACGCCTCGACCTTCGTCCGCTCGCCGTCGCTGCGCGGCCTGTCGGGCGATCAGGTGCTCGTGATGATCAACGGCAAACGCTATAACCGCTCCGCGCTGGTCCAGGTCTATGGCGGCAGCGACACCGGGCTCGGCCGCGGTGCGCAGGGGCCCGACATCTCGGCGATCCCGTCGCTCGCGATCGGCAATCTGCAGGTGCTGCGCGAGGGCGCGACCGCGCAATATGGCTCCGACGCGATCGCCGGCGTGCTCAATTACGGCCTGCGCGAGGATCAGGGGATCGAACTGGTCGGTCGCGCCGGCCAATATTATGCGGGCGACGGCGAAAGCTATCAGATCGCGGGCAATGCGGGCGTGAAGGGCGACTGGGGCTTCATCAACGTCACCGGCGAATATGTCGACGAAGGCCAGACCAGCCGCGGCCGCACCCGCCCGTCGGCCGCCAATTTCGCGCAGAATTTCCCGGCGCTCGCGAATCAGCTCCCCAATTATCCGCTGCCCGTGCAGATCTGGGGCAATTCGCCCTCGCACGGCTTCAAGTCGGTCTACAACTCGGCGATCAACGTCACCGACAACAGCAAGATCTACGTCTTTGCCAATTATGCGCAGAGCAAGGGCAATCAGAGCTTCAACTACCGCGCCTCGGTGTCGAGCACCGCGGTCGACACGAACGGCGTGGTCCGCAATCAGGGCGCGAACGGCGCGTTCAACAACACCTTCTTCCTCACCCCCTGCCCCGCCGGCAACGCGACCTGCCCGAGCGGCGGCTTCGTTCGCGACGGCAACACCTTCCGCTTCGGCACGCTCTACCCCGCCGGCTTCACGCCGCGCTTCGTCGGCAAGACGCAGGAGGCGTATGGCGTGCTCGGCTACAAGGGCACGTCCGGCGCCTTCAGCTACGACCTGTCGGGCACGCTGGCGCGCAACAAGCTGTCGCTGTCGATGTATGACTCGGCCAATTTCTCCTACGGCCCGGCGACGCAGACCAGCTTCGACTTTGGCGACCTGATCCAGAAGGAAACCAACTTCAACGCCGACTTCACCTATGCCGCCGACCTCGGTCTTGCCGCACCGCTGACCATCTCGGCGGGCGGGGAGTTCCGCAAGGAAACCTACGAACAGACTGCGGGCGACACGCAATCCTATGCCGCGGGACCCTATGCGATCGCGCAACAGCTCTTCACCCAGACCGCGCCGGGCGTGTACGTCGCCTCCGGCACGACCGCGGCGCAGGGCGTCGGCGCGAGCGGCTATGCGGGCACCAGCCCCGCCACCGCAGGCAAGTTCAGCCAGAAGGCCTATGCCGCCTATGTCGGGCTCGAAACCGATCTGACCGACGCGCTGACGGTCGGCGCGGCGGGCCGGTACGAACATTACAACACGTTCGGCGATGCCTGGGTCGGCAAGGTGAACGCGCTGTACAAGTTCGCCGACGCCTTCTCGGTCCGCGGCAGCTTCGGTACCGGCTTCCACGCACCATCGCCGGGCCAGTCGAACGTCTCGATCGTCACGACCTCGTTCAACAACGGCGTCGCGTTCCAGGCGGGCACCTACCCGACCAACACCGCGGTCGCGCAATATTATGGCGCGAGCAACCTGACCCCGGAAAAGTCGACCAATTACGGCCTCGGCTTCATCCTCGAACCGGTCCGCGGAATGACGGTCACGGTCGATGGCTACCGGATCAACCTGCGCAACCGGATCGGCCTGACCTCGCCCTTCATCGTCACCGCGGCGGACCTTGCCGCGCAGCCGGCGCTGCTGCCGGTCGGTGTCGGCGGCCAGGTCCAGTATTTCACCAACGGCTTCAAGACGCGCACCCAGGGCATCGACGTCGTCGGCACCTACCGCACGCGGTTCAGCGAGGCGGAGCTGAACTTCTCGCTGGCGTATAACTACAACGACACCAAGGTTACCGAGTTCGATGCCCGGGTGGTCGGCACCGCGCAGCTGATCGACGCGGAAAATCTGGCGCCAAAGCACCGCGTCGTCTTCAATGCCGGCTGGACGCTCGACAATCTGAGCCTCAACGTGCGCGAGAATTACTACAGCTCGTTCACCAGCGCGCAGGATTACGGCCAGACCAACGGCGTGCCGAACCAGGTGTTCAGCGGCAAGTTCGTCACCGATCTGGAGCTCAGCTACACCTTCGCCGAGCATTTCACGGTTGCGGTCGGCGCGCAGAACTTCACCGACGAGCATCCCGACCGGCTCAAGCCGACCTCGACGGTGCAGATCTATCCGCTGACCGGCGGCACGTCGGACGGCCAGGTCTATCCGCGCAACGGCGGGCCGTTCGGCTTCAACGGCGGCTTCTACTATACGCGTCTGCGCGTGAAATACTGAGACCGGGCGGGGGGCGCCGCGGTGCCCCCCGTCATCTCACCACCGGATCAGTGCGCAGCGGCGGGGTCGACCGGCCGGGCAGGCCGCGGCGCCAGCCAGATGATCGCGGCGGACACGAAGAAGATCAGCGCGGCAAAGGCGAACAGGTGGTTCGTCGCCAGCGCGAAGCTTTCCTGCTCGACCACCCGCTCGATCAGCCCGCGCCCCTGTTCCGCACTCAGCCCGTGCTGCTGCGCGTTGGCGATCACCTGATCGCCATTGTTGAGGATGTTGGTCAGCTCGGCGCGGTTCGTCTGCGCGTTGTTCTGCCACATCGTGCTGCCGATCGACGTGCCGATCGCCGCCGCCAGCGTCCGCAGGAAGCTCATCACGCCCGCCGCCGACGCGGTCTCCTCCGGATTGACCGCGCCCAGCGCGATGATCGTCAGCGGGATGAAGAAGAACGGCATGCCCAGCCCCTGGACGAGCTGCGGCGCCGCCAGGATCCAGAAATCCGCACCGCTGAACCAGAAGGTCCGCAGCACCGACGTCAGCCCGAGCCAGAAGATCCCGAAACACACCAGCGCGCGCGGGTCGACCTTGTTGCTCAGCTTGGCGACGATCGGCGAGAAGATCACCGCGAGCACGCCGTTGAACGCGGTGACATAGCCCGCATCGCTCGCGGTATAGCCCATCGTCGACTGCAGCCATTGCGGGATGATCACGACCGACGCGAAGAACGTCCCGAAGCTGAAGGCGAGCGCGGTCACCGCGACGGTGAACCCCCGGTGCCGGAACACGCGCAGGTCGACGATCGGATTGCCCGCGGTCAGCTCCCAGATCAGGAAGGTGACGAAGCCGATCGCCGCGATGATCGCGCAGCCGACGATGAAGCTCGACCCAAGCCAGTCATGCTCGCGCCCGAGATCGAGCATGATCTGCAGCGCCGCGATCCACACGACCATCAGGAACAGGCCGAAGCGGTCGATCGGCACGATCTCGGTCTTGGTCTCGGATTTGCGCAGCAGCGTGAAGACGCCGACGATGCAGAAGATCGCGATCGGCAGGTTGATGTAGAAGATCCACGGCCAGGACCAGTTGTCGCTGATCGTCCCGCCCAGGATCGGCCCGAGGATCGGCGCGGTGACCGTCGTCATCGCCCAGGCGCCCATCGCCGCCGCGCGCTTCTGCGGGGGGAAGATGGTCAGCAGCAGCGTCTGCGTCAGCGGCATCAGCGGGCCGCCGCAAAAGCCCTGCCCGATCCGGAACGCGACCATCGCGCCGAGCGACGAGGCGAGACCGCACAGCGCGGAGAAGACCGCAAAGCCGATCATCGCCGCCATGAACACGCGGATCGTCCCGAACCGCCGGACCAGCCAGCCGGTCAGCGGCACGCAGATCGCCTCGGCGACCGAATAGGAGGTGACGACCCAGGTCCCCTGGGTCGGCGACACGCCGAGCCCGCCCGAGATATGCGGCACCGACACGTTGGCGATGGTCGTGTCGAGCACCACCATGAAGTTGGTCAGCGCCAGCACGAAGCCCGCAAGGATGAGGCGCGGGCCGGTCAGCACCGGCGCGGACGTGTCGGCGGCCATCGATCCGTTCCTAGCGATCGCCCGAGATGTCGATCTCGGCGTCCATCGACAGCCCGACGCGCAACGGATGATCGCGCAGCTCCTTGGGGTCGAGCGCGATGCGTACCGGCAGACGCTGGACCACCTTGATCCAGTTGCCGGTCGCGTTCTGCGCGGGGATCAGCGCGGACGACGCGCCGGTCCCGCCGGCGAGCCCGACGACGCGGCCGTGATAGACGACGTCGTCGCCGTGCAGGTCGGAGATCAGCGTCGCATGCTGGCCGACGCGGACATGCTGCAGCTGGCCTTCCTTGTAGTTCGCGTCGACATAGAGCTGGTCGACGGGCACGATCACCATCGCCGCGGTGCCGGGCGCGAGCCGCTGGCCGATCTGGACGTTGCGCTGCGAGATGACGCCGTCGATCGGCGCACGGACGACCGCCCGCGACAGGTCGAGCCGGGCCTGGCGCAGCTTGGCGCGCGCGGCGAGGACCTCGGGGGCGTTGTCG
Source organism: Sphingomonas sp. BK481 (assembly GCF_014194875.1). Lineage (NCBI taxonomy): Bacteria > Pseudomonadati > Pseudomonadota > Alphaproteobacteria > Sphingomonadales > Sphingomonadaceae > Sphingomonas > Sphingomonas sp. BK481. Next base: position 249,746 of record NZ_JACIAP010000006.1, read on the forward strand.
CGCGTCGTGCCGCGGGTCAGCGCGGTGTTGGCGGCGCGATCCTCGAGCGCGGAGGCACGCGTCGCGGTCGCCTGCGCGATCCCCGCCTGCGCGATCGCGACATTGGCGCGCGCGGTGCGCAGCGCGTTCGTCGCTGCGGTCACCTCGTCGCCCGATACCGCGCCCGCCGCGACCAGCGCCTGGCGACGCTGATAATCGATCTGCGCACGCTCGAGATTGCCCTGGGCGAGCAGCAGCTGCGCGCGGGCGGCACCGATATCGGCACCGCGCGCATTGGCCTGCGCCTGGAGTGCATCGCCCGTCGCCGCGGTCTGGCCATAGCGGCGCTCGGCCCCCGCCAGATCGGCTTCGGCCTGCGCGACCGCGATCTGCAGGTCGGCATCGTCGAGCCGCATCAGCACCTGCCCGCGCTTGACGGTCTGCGTGTTGCTCACCGTGACCGCGATCACCTGCCCGCTGACCAGCGGCATGACCTGCGCGGTTTCCGCCGCGACATAGGCGTTGTCGGTCGTCACGCGCTTCGAGAGCACGAGCGCATCGTAGACGAAATACAGGACGGCGATCACGACCAGCACGGCCGCGAAGATCAGCAGCAGCCGCTTGCGCTTGCCCGGGTTTGCGGTGTCGACCTTGGGGCTGTCCTTGGGATCGGCCTTGGGCTCCTCGGCAGGAGTCTGGTCGCTGTCGTGGGATGGGGTGTCCATCATCGTGTCCCGCTGGTCTGGATAAGGGGTTGGAAGCCGCCGCCGAGCGCGCGCACCAACTGCACGTCGAGCGCGAACCGGCGCGAATCGATCGCCGCGACCGAACGCCGCGCGGTCAGCACCGCTTCCTCGGCGCTCAGCACGTTGAGAAAGGTCGACAGGCCACCGCGATAGCGCAGCTGCGCGACCTGATACGCGCCTTCGGCATCGACCAGCGACGCGCGCGCATCGCGCATCTGCGCTGCGACCTGGCGCCGGCTGGTCACGACATCCGCGACCTCGCGCAGCGCGTTGATCACGATGCGGTCATAGCTGCCGACCGCTTCGTCATACTGGCCGCGCGCCTGCCGGTACTGGCCCTGCAGCGCGCCGCCGCGAAAGATCGGCAGGCTGATCGCCGGGCCGACATTGCCGATGCTCGATCCGCCCTTGAACAGGTTGTCGAGGCCGAGCGATTGCAGCCCGATCAGCCCCGACAGGCTGAGATTGGGGTAGAAATCGGCGCGGGCGACCTTGATCCGGCTCGTCGCCGCTTCGGCGCGCGCGCGCGCAGCGGCGACGTCGGGACGCCGGCCGATCAGGCCGATCGCCGCGTCGGCGGGGAGTTCGGTGGTGAGCACGGGCACCGCCGGCCGGGTGATCGACAATGCGCGATCGGGCCCGGCGCCGAGCAGCGCGGCGATCGCGTTCTTGGCGAGCGCGATCTGTTCGGCGTTGCTGGCCAGGTCGACCCGCGACGCCGGCACCGCAGAGCGCGCCTGTTTGAGCTCGGCCTGCGTATCGAGCCCGATCGCGACGCGCTCGTTCACCAGCCGCTCACTCGCGCTGCGCACCGCATTCGCCCGCTGCAGCACATCCTGTTCGGCATAGAGCCGCGCGAGATCGGCATAGCGCGCGGCGATATCGGTCGCGAGCGTCAGCGCCGCCTGCTCGCCGTCGAGCCGCGCCGCCTCGGCCTCCGACGTCGCCGCGACCAGCGCCGCGCGGTTGCGCCCGAACAAGTCGAGATCGAGGCCTGCGTCGAGTGCCAGCCGGCCCGTGTCGTTCCAGCCCTTCGGGATGAATTCCGCGGGGATGCCGTTATTGTAGCTCTGCTTGTTGAGCCCGACCGTGCCCTCGGCGTCGAGCCGCGGCTGGTTGGCGGCGCCCGCCTGCTGCACCGCGCCGCGCGCCGTCCGCACGCGGGCCGCCGCGATCGCGATGTCGGGCGATCCCGCCAGTGCTTCGGTGATCAGCGTGTCGAGCTGCGCATCGCCGTAACCCCGCCACCACTGCGTCGCCGGCCACGCCGCATTCGACGCCGGGCCGTTCGACGCGAGGCTGTTGCGCGATGCATAGGTGTCCGCGGATGCCAGGACGGGCGGCGGTCCCAGATCGGGCACCGCGCAGCCGGCAAGCCCGGCTGCGATTGCAGTGCAGCCGGCGAATCGAATCAGTCGCATTGAATCATCGTACTCCTGCGTACGCTCGGCAGATGGTCCCGGGTCGTGGACTTGTCAATAAATAATCGTACCGTATAGTACGCCTATGTCCGAGCCGAAAACCCGCCGCGATCTGAACCGCGAAGCCCGTCGCGAGACGATCGTGGCGACCGCGCGCGAGGCGTTTCTCGACCATGGCTATGCCGCCACCTCGATGTCGACGATCGCCGTGCAGCTCGGCGGATCGAAGGGGACGCTCTGGGCCTATTTTCCGTCGAAGGAGGATCTGTTCAGCGCGGTGCTCGACGATGTCACGTCGAACTTCCGCCAGAGCCTCGAGGATGCGCTGCGCCCGGGGCGCGACTGTGCGACGACGCTGCTCGACTTCCTCGAACGCTTCCAGGGCAAGCTGCTTCACCCCGACAACATCCGGCTGCACCGGCTGATCGTCGGCGAAGGCGGGCGGTTTCCCGAGATCGGCCGCATCTTCTATGCCCGCGGCCCGCAGATCGTGATCGAGCAGCTTTCACTTTATCTGCGCGGCCGGATGGACGCCGGCGACCTGCGCGCCGATGATCCGGTGCAGGCGGCGATGCACCTGCTGCTGCTCGCCCAGACCCAGCAGAATCTGCGGCTCTGGGGGGTCGTCGGCATGCCCGGTCCCGAGGAAGCGCGCCGGCAGGCGGCGCGCGCGCTCGATCTGTTCACGCGCGCTTATGGGGCAGAGGTCGCGCCGTAACGGCGTTACGCGCGGGTACCGGGAGCCGGAGCGTCCTCCCCCGCTGCAACCGTGTCGCCGCCCCCGCCGCCTCCGCCCTGTCCACCACCGCCCCCGCCCGAACCCCGGCCTGCAGCGGCCCCCTCGCGCTCGCCCTTGCCGCGTCCGCCGCCGGCGGCCGGCCGCGTCGGGCCCTGCGCGGGCAGGACGAGGTCGGTCGGGACGGGCGCGAGATCGAGCGCCGCGCGCACGAAATCGCGCACTGACACGACCAGCGCGTGCGTCGGGACCGGGCGGCCTGCCGCGAGTTCGCCCGCGGCCTGCGCCGCCAGCCGGACCTGCTCGTCGGTGCCGAGCAGGATGATGTCCGACAGCGCCGCCTCGACCGCGTCGCGGATCCGCCGGCCGCGGTCCGATCCGGTGTCGATCGCGACATCTGCGGCATCGGCAGGGACCGCCTCGCCCCGGCGACGCAGATCGCGCCGGTGCGCGGGGTCGACCGTCAGCGTGCCTGTGAACGAGCCGCCCAGCGTCTTGTAGGCGGCGATCAGCGTGCGCAGCCGTTCGTTGATCTGCCGGTTGATCCGCTCGCGGCGCTGCTGGATCGTCATCATCGTGACGAGGCGGATGCCGACGCCGATCGCGGTCACCAGCGCGAGCCCGAACAGCGTCAGCAACGTGGTCTGCCAGGAACTGAAGTCGATCGTGCGCATGGTCGCTCCGCTATTCCGGGGCGCGAGGCTCCCGATGCGGCATCAACGCGCATCGCGGGTCGATGCCCCCGGGATATCGTCAGGGTCGCGCGGCGTCGGCCGGTCGACCCGGAAGCCATATCGTGCGATGGCAAGTCTCGTGACGTCGCCGGGAAACGATCTGCCATGCCCCTGATGCTCCTGATGGTGCTGCCGTTCGCGGCGGCGCTGATGCTGGCGCTCGGCGCACGTGGCGGCCGTCGCATGCATGTCGGGATCGCCGCCGGTGCGAGCGCGGCGGGGCTCGCGCTGCTGCTTCTGGCCGCGCCCGCGGTCCTCGCGGGAACCCCGCTGACCGCGCGGATCGCGTGGATCCCGGCGCTCGGGCTCGATCTCAGCCTGTGGCTCGATCCGCTCGGGCTGCTGTTCGCCGGACTGATCCTCGGCATCGGCCTGCTCGTCGTGATATATGCGCAGGGCTATCTCGCCAAGGCTGAGCCGACCGGGCGGTTCCTGTCGTTCCTGATGCTGTTCCAGGGCGCGATGATCGGCATCGCGCTGTCGAACAACATCTTGCTGATGCTGATATTCTGGGAACTGACCAGCCTGTCGTCGTTCCTGCTGATCGGCTTCTGGCGCGACCGCGCGGACGCGCGGCAGGGCGCGCGGATGGCGCTGGCGGTGACGGGCGGCGGCGGGCTCGCGCTGATCGCGGGAATGCTGCTGCTCGGCCAGGCGGCGGGATCCTATGAGCTCGCGACGATCCTGACGCGCAGTACCGTCGTCCAGGCGTCGCCGCTCTATCCTGCGATCCTGACGCTCGTCCTGCTCGGCGCGTTCACCAAATCAGCGCAGTTCCCGTTCCATTTCTGGCTGCCGCACGCGATGGCCGCACCCACGCCGGTCAGCGCCTATCTCCATTCCGCGACGATGGTGAAGGCAGGCGTCTTCCTGCTCGCGCGATTGTGGCCGGTGCTCGCGGGCAGCGACTTGTGGTTCTATCTGGTCGCCTCGACCGGCCTCGTGACGATGCTGTTCGGCGCGGGCGTCGCACTGTTCCGCAACGATCTGAAGGCGATCCTCGCCTATTCGACGATCAGCCAGCTCGGGCTGATGGTGATGCTGCTCGGTTTCGGCACGCCCGCGGCGGCCGCGGCGGCGGTGTTCCACATCCTCAACCACGCCGCGTTCAAGGCGGCGCTGTTCATGAACGCGGGCATCGTCGATCACGAGACGGGGACGCGCGACATCCGTCGGCTGGGCGGGCTCGCCGCGCTGATGCCGCTGACCGCGACGCTCGGCACGCTGGCGGTTGCGGCGATGGCGGGGCTGCCACCGCTCGGCGGGTTCATCTCCAAGGAAATGATGCTCGAACAGAGCCTGCATGCCGCGGAAGGCGGCCGGTCCTGGCTCGTGCCCCTGCTCGCGACGATCGCGGCGACGCTGTCGGTCGCCTATTCCCTGCGCTACGCCACCGCACAGTTTTTCGGGCCTCGCGCGACAGGGGATGTCGCCGCCCCGCACGATCCCGGCATGGCGATGATCGGACCGTCGATCGTGCTCGTGCTCGCCGCGCTCGGCTTCGGGCTGTTGCCGATGACGATCGCCGGGCCGCTGGTGCGCGCCGCGACGGGGGCGGTGATCGGCGGCACGCCGCCCGCGCTGGATCTGGCGCTGTGGCACGGGATCAACCCCGCCCTGGGGATGAGTGCGCTCGCGGTCGTGATCGGTGCGCTGCTGCTGTGGCGCCGCGCGCCGGTCGCGCGCTGGCTGGACGGCCGGCCGGCGCTCGATGCCAAGCGGCTGTTCGATGGCGCGATGGCGGCGATCGTCGCGCGCAGCCGCGACGCCTCGCTCGCGATCCACGCGCCGTCGCTGCAACGCTATCTGTTCATGCTGTTCGCGGTGGCGGTGCTGTTCGGGATCGATGCCGCGCTGACGCCCGGCGGGCTGCCCGCGGGGACGCGCGCGACGCTGCCCGCGTCGCCGGTCGCGGTCGTCGCCTGGTTCGCGCTGGTCGTCGCGACCGGCATCGTCGTGGTGATGCAGCGTCAGCGCTTCCTCGCGCTGGTCTTCATCAGTGTCATCGGCCTCGTCATCGCGCTCGCCTTCGTCCACCTCTCCGCCCCCGACCTCGCGCTGACCCAGATCGCGGTCGAGGTCGTGACGATCCTGCTGATGCTGCTCGCGCTGCACCTGCTCCCCAAGGTTCCGCCGAAACTCTCGAGCCTGCCGCGCCGCAGCCGCGATGCGCTGCTGGCGGCGGTCGCCGGGATCGGCACCGGCTGGGCGGCCTGGGCGGTGATGACCCGCGACCTGCGCGACACGGTCTCGTCCTTCCACTGGGCGAACAGCTATTCGGGCGGCGGCGGGACCAATGTCGTCAACGTGACCCTGGTCGATTTCCGCGCGTTCGACACGCTCGGCGAGATCATCGTGCTCGGGATCGCGGGGCTGGCCATCTATGCGCTGCTCGAGCCCGCGGCGCGCGGCACGGCCGGGCGACGCCTGCGCGAATGGCGGCACGACATGCCGCATTCGCCCGAACGCCACCCGATGATGTTCGTGATGGCGACGCGGCTGCTGCTGCCGCTGGCGATGCTAGTCGGCCTCTACATCTTCCTGCGCGGGCATAACCAGCCCGGCGGCGGGTTCATCGCCGCGCTGGTCGTCTCGATCGCGATCCTGCTGCAATATCTCGCCTCGGGCTTCGACTGGACCGACGACCGGCGCCGGATCGGCGAACATCCGCTGATCGCGGTCGGCGTGCTGATCGCGACCACGACGGGGCTCGGCTCGCTCGTCTTCGGCGCACGCTTCCTGACGAGCAGCTTCGGCTATTTCCACATTCCGCTGGTCGGCGAGGTCGAGCTGGCGACCGCGATGTTCTTCGATACGGGCGTCGCTTGCGTCGTCGTCGGCGCGGTGATGATGGCGCTCGCCCAGCTCAGCCACGTCGCGCAGCGCGCGGCGCGCAGCCGCGATCAGGCCGACGAGGAGACATCGGCATGAGTCTGGAATTCCTGATCGCCAGCGGAATCGCGGTGCTGACCGCGGGCGGCGTCTATCTCGCGCTGCGCGGGCGCACCTTTCAGGTCGTGCTCGGGCTGACCTTGCTGTCCTACGCCGTGAACCTGTTCCTGTTCGCGATCGGCCGGCTCGTCGTCGACCGCCCGCCGCTGTTCGCCAAGGGCGTGACCGACCATGCCGATCCGCTGCCCCAGGCGCTGGTGCTGACCGCGATCGTGATCACCTTCGGGATGACCGCGCTGGTCGTCATCCTGTCGCTGCGCAGTTTCCTCGAAAGCGGATCCGATCAGGTCGACGGCATCGCCGACGCCGTCCCCGGCCCGGAGCAGGATCGCGCATGACGCTGCTCGACCATCTGGTGATCGCGCCGGTCGTGATCCCCGCGATCGTCGCGCCGCTGACGCTGATGGTGATGCGGCGGCGGCGGCATGTCGGCGTCGCGCTGTCGCTCGCCGGCTGCGTCGCGATGCTGGTCGTCGCGCTTGCGCTGTTCGGCATCGCGCAGGACGACGCGATCCGCGCCTATCCGCTCGGCGGCTGGCCCGCCCCGTTCGGGATCGTGCTGGTGCTCGACCGGCTGTCGGCCGGGATGCTGGTGCTCGCGGCGGTGCTGGCGCTGGTGGTGATGCTCCATGCGGTCGTCACCGCGGTCGACCGCAAGGGCTGGCATTTCCATCCCCTGTTCCAGTTCCAGCTGCTCGGGCTGAACGGCGCGTTCCTGACCGGGGACCTGTTCAACCTGTTCGTGTTCTTCGAAGTGCTGCTGATCGCCTCCTACGGGCTGATGCTCCACGGCCAGGGCGCGGCGCGGCTGAAGGCGGGGGTCGCCTATGTCGTCGTCAACATCGTCGGCTCGGCGCTGTTCCTGATCGCGCTGGGGCTGCTCTACGGGCTGACCGGCACGCTCAACATGGCCGATCTCGGCCAGCGCATCGCCGCACTGGGCGCGGCGGACCAGGGGCTGATCCGGCTCGCCGGGCTGTTGCTGCTCGCGGTGTTCGCGCTGAAGGCGGCGGTCGTGCCGCTGCATCTGTGGCTGCCGCGCACCTATGCCGCGACCGCGCCGGTCGTCGCCGCGCTGTTCGCGATCATGACCAAGGTCGGCGTCTATGCGATGATCCGGGTCGTGCCGCTGATCTTCGGCGATGCCGCAGGCGCCGCCGCCTGGGTGCCGGCGCCCTGGCTGCTGCCCGCCGCCGTGCTGACCGCGATCATCGGCTTCGTCGGCGTGCTGGCGGCGCGCGCGATGCGCGAACAGGCGGCGTTCGCGATCCTCGGCTCGACCGGGACGCTGCTGCTCGCGGTGTCATGCTGGACGCAGGCGACGACCGCCGCCGCGCTCTACTATCTCGTCCACGCGACGCTGGCGGGCGCGGCGCTGTTCCTCGTCGCCGACGTGACGCTGCGCCGCCGCGGCCAATATGGCGATGCGATCGTCCCCAGCCCGCGCTTCGCGGGCCAGCAGGCGACCGGGCTGCTGTTCCTCGCCGCGACGATCGCCGCGGTCGGGCTGCCGCCGCTGTCGGGGTTCGTCGCCAAGCTGTTCATTCTCCAGAGCAGCGTCACGGCCCAGCCATGGCCGCTGATCTGGGCGACGGTGCTGGGCACCACGCTGATCGGCGTGGTCGGCTTTGCCCGCAGCGGCAGTACGCTGTTCTGGAAGGCGGCCGACGATGCCGACCCGATCGCCGGCGCGGACCGGTCGCGCGCCGAACTGATCGCGCCGGCGACGCTGATCGTGCTGCTCGCGCTGCTGACGCTCGGCGCCGGCTGGGCGACCGCGCAGGCACAGGCGACCGCCGCGCAGATCTATGCCCCCGATCGCTATGCCGCGGCGGTCCTGACGGAGGCGACGCGATGATCAAGCGCCTTCTCCCTCACCCCGCGCTGACCGCGATGCTGGTCGTCGTCTGGCTGCTGATGGCGAACAGCATCACGGTCGGCGGGATCCTGCTCGGTCTGGTCTTCGGGATCGTCCTGCCCAAGTTCACCGAGCCCTTCTGGCCCGATCGACCCCGCGTCCGCTTCGGCCGCGCGCTGCTCGGCTATGTCGGCCTCGTGCTCTACGACATCGTCGTCGCCAATTTCGAGGTCGCGCGGCTGATCCTGTTCCGGCGCAACCGCGATCTCCGCTCGCGCTGGCTGGTCGTGCCCGTCGCGCTGTCGTCGCCCGAGGCGATCACCGTGCTCGCCACGACGATCAGCCTGACGCCGGGGACGGTCTCGTCCGACGTGTCCGCTGACGGGCGCTTCCTGCTGGTCCACGCGCTCGACGTCGCGGACGCGGCCGCCGAGATCGCGCGGATCAAGACCCGCTACGAGGCGCCGCTGCTAAGGATCTTCGCATGATCGCCATAGCCTTGCAGATCGCCGCCATCGCCATCGCGCTCGCGCTGCTGCTCAACGGCTGGCGGCTGTACCGCGGGCCAGCACTCGCCGACCGGATCCTCGCGCTCGACACGATGGTGATCAACGTCATCGCGGTGATCGTCGTGATCGGCATGATGGGCGGCAACGACACCTATTTCGAAGCCGCGCTGCTGCTCGCGATGGTCGGGTTCGTCAGCACCATCGCCTATTGCAAGTTCCTCCTGCGCGGGGACATCGTCGAATGAGCGGCCTCGTCGAGATCGTCATCGCCGGCCTGATCCTGCTCGGCGCGGCATTCGTGCTGATCGGCAGCTGGGCGCTGGTCCGCCTCCCCTCGACGATGGAGCGGCTGCACGGCCCGACCAAGGCGACGACGCTCGGGCTCGGCGGGCTGTTGCTGGCGTCGGTCGTGTTCTTTCAGGTCCGGCTCGGCGTCTGGACCGCGCACGAGTTGCTGATCTCGCTGTTCCTGTTCATCACCGCGCCGATTTCGGCGAACATGATCGCCAAGGTCCATCTCCACCGTGCGCGCACCGGCGACCGCCCCGATCACGACGGCATTGCGGGGCCACCGCCCCGGCCCGACCCGGATCGCGACGGCGAATGGGCGACGTTCGAGGCGCCGCATACCGACACGCAGGCCTCGATCGAAAACCCCTGAGCGTCCGCACGGGGGTCGCGCAACTGCGTCAGGCCGGCTTTGGCCCGGGCTGTTTTGGATCCACCACGAACTTGGCGAAGGTGGAGACCGACCCGCCCGGCCGATCGACCTGATCCATCACCTTCACCTCGGCAAGCCAGCGGTCCGGCGTCACGGTGAACAGCTGATAGCCGCGCTGGTTGTTGAGCAGGCTGACGTTCGGATTATGGTCGAGCGCGCGCGTCTCGCCTGCATAGCGCGCACCGCCGGTGCCGCCCGACGAGATTGAGGTCGCGAGGAACTCGGTCGCGATCGCGGGACCGCCCGGGTCGTTCGCGTCGCGCGGGACCGAACCGACGACATTCTGATGCAGGTCGCCGCTGCCGATCACGACATTGGTCAGCCCGCGCCGCGCGATGCCGTCGACGAGCCGCTGCCGCGCGAGCGGATAGCCGTTCCAATTGTCCTTGCCGACCACCGGCGTCGTCGCGCCGTCCTTGCGCGCGTCATAGGGCATGAACAGCACCTGCTGCGCGATGAAGTTCCACCGGGCGTCATTGGCGAGCCCGTCGTCGAGCCAGCGCTCCTGCGCGGCCCCCAGCATCGTGCGCCCCGGCTGGTCGACGGGCACGCAGGCGTCGAGTTCGCCCCGCGCGATCCCGGGCCGCTCGCACAGCTGGTCGCTGCGGGCCGAGCGCGTGTCGAGCACGTGCATCCGCGCCAGCGTGCCGTAATCGAACCGGCGATAGGCGCGCCCGGTCCCCGGCCGTTGCGCGCAGCGGACGGGGACGTGCTCGTACCAGGCCTGCAACGCCGCGGCCTTGCGCGCGGCGAATACCGGCGGCGGGTTGCCGTCCTTGTCGAATTCGCCCGCCCAATTGTCGTCGATCTCGTGATCGTCGAACGACATGATGAACGCGACCGCCGCGTGCGCCGCCTGCAGGTCGGGATCCGCCTTGTACTGCGCATAACGGCGGCGATACTGGTCGAGCGTATGGGTCTCGGCGCCGAGGTGCTTGCGCGGACTGGGCTCGGTCCGGGTCGCCATCTCGTAGATATAGTCGCCATAATGGAAGACCGCGTCGAGATCGGGCTCGCGCGCGACATGCGCATAGGCGGTAAAGAAGCCCGTCTCGAAATCCTGGCACCCCAGCATCGCCAGCCGCAGCCGGTCGAGCGACGCGCCCGCCGCAGGCGCGGTGCGCGCCGTCCCGACCGGGCTCGATCCGGCGCCCTGGACAAGGAAGCGATACCAATAGGGGCGGTGCGATCGCAGCCCGTCGACCTCGACATGGATCGAATGCGCGAGCGTTGCGTCGGCGACCGCCGCGCCCGTCCGGACGATCTTGCGGAAACCGGGGTCCTCGGCGATGTCCCAGCGGACCGGAACATCATGCGGCGGCATGCCGCCGTCCGGGGTCTGCGGCTCGGGCGCCAGCCGGGTCCAGATTACGAACCCGTCGGGCCAGGGATCCCCCGACGCGACACCCAGCGTGAACGGATCGCGCGTGAACGTCGCCTTCGCGAGCAGCCGCGGCGCCCCCGCCCCGCCCAGCACCGCGAGCGAGAGGCCGGCCTTGACCAGATTGCGGCGATCGAACTGAGCCATAAGGACACTCCCTGCGGCAGCGCGCGCCTGCAGCGCCCGACCGGCGTCGCAGCGCGACCTGCTATGCCGGAAAGACGGAGCAGCCGGGCAAAACCCGACAAACAAAAGAACGGGCGGCGGCGATCCTACGGATTCCTGGGGTCACCCGCCGGGCGGATGGCGATCGCGTCTTTCCCGTAAGCGACATCGACCTGATAGGCCGCCTGCACCGCCTGCAATGCGCGGTCGGTGTCGGAGATATGGAAGCGGCCGCTGATCGGAAGCGCCTGCAGGTGGCGATCCTCCAACAGGATCGGCCGCGCCGAGTAACGCTGAACCTTGCCGATCAGCACCGCGAGCGGGACGTCCGACGCCTCGAACCACCCCGACTTCCACTCGGGCGCGCTCGCCGCGATGCGCGGTTGCGCGGTGACCTGCCCGTCGACGACGCGTGCGCCGTCGCCCTTGTGCAGCACCAGATCCGCTTCCCCGGCGACGCCGACCTCGACCGCACCGCGGTAGACGACCACGGCGGTTCGCGTCGGCGACTGGCGATCGACGTTGAACGCGGTGCCCAGCACGCGCACGGATGTGGTGCCGCTCGCGACCCGGAACATCCGGCTGCGTTCGTGGTGAATGTCGAAATAGGCCTCGCCGCGGACGAGCTCGGCACCGCGGTGCCACGGCAGGATTCGCACGCGCAGCTCGGTGTCGCCGCTCAGATCGACGCGCGACCCATCCGCGAGCATCACAGTGCGGATCTCGCCGGGACCAGTGCGATAGCGCGTCGTCGCTAGCATCGGCCCGAGCAGTGCGATCACAAGCAGCATCGCGCAGGCCGCAGCGGCGAGCCACGGCGCCGATCGCCGCCCCCGACGCGCGCGATCGACCCGCGGGGCCGGCGGGATCGCGGCCGCAGGGGCGCACGCCGCGGTCCCGAGCGCCTCAACCAGCGCCTCCGATTGCCAGAGCGCCTGCATCTCGGCGAAGACCGCGCGGTGCCGCGGCGACGCTGCCATCCACGCATCGAAATCCGGCCCCGCCGCGGCATCGAACGCCGGCTGGTTGAGCCGGTCGATCCACGCGGCGGCGTCCTCGGCGATCTGGCTTTCGCGGCTCATCGCCCGCGTCCGCACGCGATCGCCTCTCCCGGCATCGCCTTGTGAAGGTCTGCCAGGCCGCGGGTGATGTGCTTCTCGACTGCCTTCGGGCTCAACCCCAGATCCCTCGCTATCGCCGCACAGCTTTGCCCCTGCAAACGCCGGCGGACAAGCACGTCGCGGCGCAGCGGCGGCATGGCGTCGAGCGCGTCCCGGAGGATCGCGACCGCCTCGCGGCCGACCAGCACCCGGTCCGGCAGGGGCGCCTGGCTGACGGGCTCCTCCGCGCGTTCGGCAACATAGCGGCGGTCCCTGCGATGATGGTCGACCAGCAGGTTCGCGGCGATCCGGAAGCCCAGCGCATAGATGCTGACCAGCTTCTGCACGCGCCCCTGGTGCACCAGCCGCGACAGCGTCTCCTGCACGACGTCCTCGACGACATCGACGCGGCTGGTCCGCGCGCGGACATAGCGGCTCAGCGTCGCCGCGATCGCGCGCCAGTCCTCGACCGCGGGCTCGCCCGCGCGGGTGTCGATCTGGGGAAGCGTCGCTGGCATGGCTCGTCCGGGTTGTTGATCCCGGCGACCTAGGCCGCGTTTGTGACAATTTCGGAGAGGGTGCGACAAGGAGTTCGCGCGGACGCTGCCCGATCCCCCAAATTGCGCAGCACCACCGTCAGTATAAACGCCGACCTGCATCAGACTTCGCTGTCATATAACTGAAACCAAATACTTTGTCGGGTTTCCGGGCGCCTGCCCGTCTTGCCCTCGAACCATCTCGGGGGGAAATCATGTTTCATAGAATTCGTCTGGCGCGGCGTCTGCTTGCGTCCGTCGCACTGTCCGGCCTCGTCTGCGCGCCTGCGATCGCGCAGACCGCACCACCGGCACCACGCCAGTTCAGCTTCGACGTTCCCGCACAGGGTCTCGCCGACGCGCTCCTCGCCTTCTCGCGCCTGACCGGGCTGCAGCTCGCGACGTCGCCGTCGCTGCTGCAGGGCGCACGCAGCCAGCGCCTGCGCGGCCGGATGACCGCGGAACAGGCGCTCGCGCGGATCACCGCGGGCAGCGCGGTCGACGGCAGGATCGTCGGCGGCACGGTCACCGTCGCGCGGCACATGGGGCCGGTGACGACGGCATACGCTCCTGCCGCGTACCCCGGCGGGACCGAAGCCCAGGGAATCGCGCAGGCCGCGCAGCCTGACCCGCTCGCCGATGACGGTGCCGACATCGTCGTCCGGGGCTACCGCCAGAGCGTCGCCAAGGCGCAGCAGATCAAGAAGGCCGCAACCGGGTCGCAGGAGGTGATTCTGGCGCAGGACATCGCCGCGTTTCCCGACCAGAACCTCGCCGAGGCGCTCCAGCGCATCCCCGGCGTCGCAATCACCCGCGACAGCGGTGAGGGTCGCCAGATCTCGCTACGCGGCCTCGGCGCGGATTTCACCCGCACGCAGCTGAACGGCATGGAGGTGCTCACCAATACCTCGTCGGGGCTGGACAGCCGCTCGTCGGTCAGCCGGTCGCGCGCGTTCGACTACAGCATCTTCGCATCCGAGCTGTTCAACAAGGTCGTCGTCGAGAAATCCTATGCGGCGCAGCAGGACGAGGGCGGCATCGGCGGCACGGTCGGGCTGCACACCGCCAAGCCGTTCGACTATGACGGGCTCACCGTCGTCGCCTCCGCCCGCGGCCAGGCGAACCAATATACCAAGACGGTCACACCGCGCCTCGTCGGGCTGATATCCGATCGTTGGGGAGATTTCGGCGTCCTCGCCTCGGTCGCGTACAGCACCGCCGAGACCGTCGAGTTCGGCTATCGCAACTGGAACTGGTCGCAGATCAATTTCGGCGCGGCCAATGTCGGGCCCGCCGTCTCCGCGGCCGACCGCGCGCTCCTGGTGGGCGCGACGGGTGCCGCACGCGTCTGGAACAGCCGTGCGCAGACCTATGCGACATTCTTCAACAAGCGCGAACGGCTCGGCGTCACCACCGCGCTCCAATATCATCCCGACGACCGCACCGATGTCTCGCTCGACCTGCTCTATGGCCGGCTGAACAATGACCGGCGCTCGGGCGTGATCGGCGCCGCGGGGACCAACGGCGTCGCCGCGAACAACGTCACGGGCACGCAGCTGCTGACCGGCGTCACCTTCGACGATTTCAACGACATCGTCGGCGCATCGTTCGACCGTGTCGACATGCGCACCGAATCCAAGGTGACGCATGACCAGACGACCTTCTGGCAGGCCGCGCTCAACGCGCATACCGACCTCGCCAGCAACCTGACGCTCAACGTTCTGGGCGGCTGGTCGCGATCGACCTTCGCGTCGCGCTATGCCCAGGTCTATCTCGAGGCGGTCGGCAAGAGCTATTCCTTTTCGGGACTGAACACCGCCTCGCCGCGGACCGACTATGGCTTCGACACCACCGACGCGTCGCAATGGGACCTGCAGGGCCTCGAAACCCGCGCCGACCGGATCGAGAGCGAATTCTACAACAGCAAGGCAGAGCTTGCCTGGACCGTCGCCACGGGGTCGACGATCAAGGCGGGCGCGGGGTTCAAGCGCTTCACCAATGGCGGCTGGCAACGCAAGGTCGCGCCCAGCTACGAGAACAAGCCGGGCGTGCCCGACGTCCCGACCAGCGTCCTGACCGACAGCACGCTCGCCCCCTATGTGATTGGCGATGTCGCCGGCACCTATGCGCTGCTCGGCCAGAGCATGACCGTCGACGCGAACAGCACCGTCGCGGGCACCGCCTATGACCTGACCGAACGGACCTATGGCGCCTATCTGCAATATGACCTCGCCACCCGGCTCGGCGCGATCGGCCTGCGCGCCAATGTCGGCGTGCGCTATTACCATACCGATCTGGGATCCGCAGGGACCGCGCTGGTCGGCAGCGCGCTCGTCCCGGTCAGCGTGACCAACCGCTATGACGGCTTCCTGCCCGCGGCGAACCTCGCCTTCGACCTCAGCCGGTCGATCGTCTTCCGGCTGAGCGGCAATCGCAATCTGAGCCGCCCTGCGCTCAGCGACATGCGCGCGGCCGGAACGCTCAACCTCGCCTCGTTCGGCGGCACGATCGCGGCCGGCAATCCCAATCTGAAGCCGTTCATCGCCGATTCGATCGAAACCTCGCTCGAATATTATGACGGCACGCGCGGATCGCTCGCGATCGGCGCTTTCTACAAGCACATGGACTCGTACATCACGTCGGAAACGCGGCTCGTATCCTATGCCTCGACCGGCTATCCGGCGGCGCTGCTGCCCGTCGGCGTCGACCCTGCGGTGCTGGTAAACTATACGCGCCCGATCAACGGCCCCGGCGCGTCGATCAAGGGGATCGAGGTCGCCGCGAAGCGCGACTTCGACTTCCTGCCCGCACCGTTCGACAAGCTCGGCATACTCGGCAACGTCACGGTCGCCAGCGGGTCGACCGACGTCTTCTATGCCGGCGTGCCGGTCCGCCTGCCGCTGCCGACATTGTCGAAATTGTCGTCGAACGCGACGCTCTATTACGACACCGATCGCTGGGGCGCGCGTGGCTCGATCGCGACGCGCTCGCGCTATCGCTGGGGCGATGGCGGCAACGGCAATATCGGCGAATATATCAAGGGCACCACGAACCTCGACGCCTCGGCCTATGTCAATCTGACGCCCCGGTTCAAGCTGACACTCGACGTGATCAACATCACCGACGAGCCGATCGTCCAATATGCCGACGGTACCGCAAAGCGGGTGATGACCAACACCGTCAGCGGCCGCACCGTCGCCTTCGGCGGGACGATGCGCTTCTGAACCAGGACGCAGGGGCAGGCGGGCCATGGGCCGGCCTGCCCCTCGCAACACACTCGTGTCGTCCCCTCACCCGTCGGGGGCGGCCGCTGCGCCCGGGCGCAGTCGATTGACCGATACCGACGACTAATCTCGGCCCGTGTGGCCATACGCCCCCCGCGATGTCGGGGACGGGCATCGATCGCCCCGCATTCCAGCACGACGTCCGAAGCAGCGGACACGCGTCTTAGACCACCGCCGCTGCCGGCACGCCCGACATCCCGCGTGTGATTGTCGAGCCGTGTGGGATGGCCCCCACGACGAAAGCCGTCCCACGATGACGAGGTCCAGCGACCGGGCGTTGTCGGTGCCCGGTGCCCCCAGCGCCGATCGCGCCCTCGGTCGGAGCCGTAAGCACCACGCTCGGGCATAGGATCGCGGCTGAACACCTAATCGGCATGCTGTTGGCGCCATAGGGTCGAGCGGGTGATCGGTGCTCTCGAAGATGACACCCGTTACGCGCAGACGTTCGGGCGCATCCACGGGCTCATCGACGACGCCAACGGCTGACACGCTCACGCGCCCCCTCGGGGTGAGGTTCACCAGTGCATTGGCCCGCGAACGCAGAAAGCCCCCGGAAGCGGACGCTTTCGGGGTGCGGTATATGAGCTTAGGTAATTTGGTTGCGGGGACAGGATTTGAACCTGTGACCTTCAGGTTATGAGCCTGACGAGCTACCGGGCTGCTCCACCCCGCGACGGTCCGGTTAGGGACG